>JBNLFS010000044.1:0-12538 GCA_050305635.1 Candidatus Thiodiazotropha sp.
TTCGCTGCGCTCACAAATTCTTTATACTCCCTCTCTCTGGCCCTCTCCCGCGAAAGAGGGGGTCGCAAAAGACGGAAACAATGAATTGCCTCGGTAAAACGTTCGATAAAAAGCACAAAATCGATTGTATCTGCAACCAAAATCAGTTTGAGATGAGTCTCGGCATGCTTTTACAACACCCACCGAAGGGTGAAGGGGCCCATAACCCGTGAGCGCAGCGAACTCATCCACTCAAAACTCAACACTTAAAACTCAAAACTTTTCAAACCATTGCTCAATGCTCACACCCACCACCCTATGGCGGAGCATAGTAGGTAATCAGGATAGCTTATGTAAGCGCCATTCAGGGCAAAGAGATCACCAGCTCGTCCTGGTGCTGTTCCAGGCGCAGGTGCTTGAGAAAACTCATGCCAAGCAGGACCTCCCGATCAGGCATATCCGGAATGATCGCTGCTTGGACATCATGCATGCTCAGGGCACCCAATTGCAGATCGCCAATCACCGTGAGCCAACTGGTCACCACGCCGCTGGCGGTTTGCGCCTGACTGCGCGGCCCCCGTTTCAGACCCGCCTGTTCCGCCAGCTCCGAAGACAGGGCGACAAAGGTCGCTCCGGTATCCACCAGGAAGGTCACGTCCACGCCATTGATCCGACCGGGCGCCAGGTAGTGTCCCGCCGGGTTACGTTTCAAGACCACCGAAGAGGTACCGCTCCCATCGAGGCTGACCCGCAGATCCCGATTGGGATTGTTTCGCTGCTCCAGCCACTGATTGAACAACAGAGTCAACAATCCCAACAGCAGCAACCAGGCCACCACAACCATCCAGCGACCAAGTTGCTGCGTTTCACTCACAAGCGTTGATCAGCGCGGGTAACCGTAACCATAACCACCCCGGGGCTGGTTGGCACGTGCCTGATTGAGAAAATATTGACGATAGTATGCGAGGGCACTGCTGCCATTGGCGGTAACGTCAAACACCTTCCAGTCATCCTTGCCACGGTAGAAGCGAAAATCAAGATTTGCCGGGTAACCACCGGCCTGGAGTATACCGACACGTACCTTGACCTCGTTCTCCCCGACCCGACGAGGTCGGTAGAAACGTACATCCTGATTCTGATAGCTGCCCAGACGCGTGGTGAGGGTACCCAGCAACATCGTCTTCAACTGCTCAGCCATCTCCTGGTGCTGCTGTTCCGTCATAACCCGATTCATGGGACCGGCCACCCAGGTGGCCATGTAGTCGAAATCGAAATAGGGAGCGATCTCGGTTTCCAGAAAGTTGCCGATGGCCTGGGTATCCGGCTTGTCTGATTGGCGCAGAAACTTGAGCAGTTTTGTCATGCCTTCGCGAAGCACCCTATCGGGTCCGGCCTGTTGTGCAGGGACCGCCGTCATCGGTGGTTGCTGCATGGGATGGCCATACATCGGTGATGCGTCGACTCCGCTTGAAATGGTCAGCCCCAGGGCTGCTACAGCCAATAATGTTTTCTTCATATTATCCTCCGGTGGTGTATCGATTTGGTTTTGTGGCTCCGCCACGTTGTTATGTCTCGACGTCCATCTGTGGTTCGAGGTACTGCAAGAGCCTTGAAAAAAAGAATCAACAGAGACATTCATCCTGCGTATTTTTCGGTTAATTCTTTTTTCCATGGCCCTAAGGTGAATCCCTATCACCATCAAGCTAACTCGTGGTGATCTTTTTATAGATATCCGCAACCTTCAAAGGCAGGCGTTCGACATCATCGATGACGGTATAGTTGGCCGGCCCGACCATGTGCGGCAGGTAATCCTGCCCTTTTTCATCAATCGTGATGCAGAAGGCGTGGATGCCCAGCCGCCGGGCCTCGAACAACGCCTGACGGGTATCCTCGATGCCGTATTGACTACGGTACTCGTCATGATAATCGTCTGGTTTGCCATCCGACAATGTAATCAGCAATTTGGTTCGCGCCTCGACTTCGCCAAGACGGAAACTCAGATGCCGGATAGCGGCGCCCATGCGGGTGTAATCCCCTGCCTGGATGCCACTGATGCGCGCCTTCACGTCCCGATCGTAGGCCTGAGTAAAAGTCTTGATCGGAAAAATCTCGCAGCGCTTACGGGTCATTCCTGTAAAACCGTAGATGGCGTAACGATCACCCAGGGTCTCCAGCGCCTCGGCTAGAAGCACCAGGGACTCCCGCTCGGCTTGATTGACCCATCCCTGAGTTGAGCCGGACATATCCACCATGAACATCACCGCGATATTCCGCTCCTGACGGTGCATTCGGGTGAACAGGCGATCACTCATCTCGAGTCCCACATGCCGATCTGCCCAGGTTTCCACGAAGGCATCAATATCCACACCATCACCGAACACCTGACGTTTCAACAATCGATCCTCATCCCGCATCGCCTCGAAGGTCTTGCGCAGACTGGACAGCAGTCGTTGATATTTGCGCCGGGTATGATCGACAAAATCGTCATCCTCTGTCTTGATGCTCATCTCCCGCACCACACACCAGGACTTGCGATAGTGTTTGCGGCGGTAGTCCCATTCCGGGTAGAGAAACGCACCTTCCTCATGGTAGGTACCACTCCAGACATCCTCCGCGTTGAGGGCATTTTCCTCGAGATCGCGGTAATCGTACTCCCCTGATCCGGCAGGCACCAGATAATCGCTGGGAATATCACCCAGATCAAGGATGATTGAAGTCATGATGCCCTTGATATCCTCGGGCACCGGTACCGACTTGCCATCGAGCTGCAATTCGAAATGCAATTCATCGACGACCCCATCCTGCTCCTCCCGAACCCAATTGAAACGCTCCCGGGTCTCCTCTGCGGATTCCTGATCCTGTTTCATCTCATCACTGATGAGTTTCAGGGAAACACGCAGTTTTGCTTTATCCCGCTCGATCCGCGCATTCAGTTTCGACAACAGGATGTCGGGCTTGAGTATTCCGTGGAAGATATAGGATTTCGGCAGGCGTTCACCCACCAGACCCTTTGCCAGACGCAAAGCGTCCAGGGCTCCGGCATCCTGACTCCTTACCTGTTGCTTGGCCTCTCGCCAGGCCAAACCTTCTGCACCGGAAACCTCCGGACAGAGTGCCGAGCGCAAACGCAACATATCCCGATAGAGCCCGGGAAGTTCCCGCTCAAGACGCGCACTGAGACGTTCGATTTCGAGCCGGTGGAAACAACGCAGCAGCGATTCGGCATCCCGGTGATCAAGCAACTCCTCGAGCAACGGCCCCTGAATGGTACCGAACCGGGTCTGTGCCCAGTGGTAGGCAACCGCCACTTTGTAGAGCAGAAAGTTATCCCGCTTCTGCGGCAGATGCGCCATCACCGGGGGTAAATAGATCACCTCACCATCGGTATAGAGCTGATCGCTCTGTTCCAGTTTCAGCTTTCTCCCCGAAAGGCCCTGCACGAAGGGCAGCAACACCCCTGCCTCCTCTTCGAAAAGACTGGCGGAGGCGCGTTCACGCCCCTGTTGTACAAACAGGTCCATCCGGGTGATCACCTTGAGCGCGGCATGCAGGCCTGATCGGTCATAGATATCCATGGCCTGGAGTACCCATGCCTCGATCATCGTCTCATCCATCCTTTGCAGGGCATCCGCTCCCTGCTCGGCGAACTGATAGCCCAGTTCGATGTGGGTACTGGCGATACGGCGCGTCCAGTCGATGATGAAGTTACGTTGCGCAGGGGCCAGCTGGACCAGCTTTTCCGCGATACCCCGGGTCACCCGAAAGGAGAACTCCACCTCGAAGTACTCATCGAGCTGTCGTTCGATCTCCTCCAGAAGTACAGGGTTACTCATGCCTCGTTCCTGACAGGCTGATCCGAGCGGATCTATCGACGTGCAAGTTCGGAAAAGACATCAGAACAGGGAGGCGCTCAACTCGTTGACCGCCGTCAACATGTCGGGATCGTCAGTCAATGCCTGGGCGACACAGGTACGACAGGCCACCACCGGCGCCACCCCGCTGGCCATCAGTTTGGCGGCATGAACCAGCAATCGGGTCGAGGCACCTTCGTCGAGACCACTGCCCTTCAGATTACGGGTCATGTGGGCGAACTTCACCAGCTTGGCAGCCCATTCCGGATCGATCCCAGACTCCTTGACGATGATTTTCTGCTCCAACGCGGCACTCGGGTAGTCGAATTCCAGGGCCACGAAACGCTGCCGGGTACTCTGCTTCAGATCCTTCAGTACGCTTTGGTAACCGGGGTTGAACGAAATGGCCAGGCAGAAGCTGTCCGGCGCCTCCAGAAGTTCGCCCACCTTCTCCATAGGCAGCACCCGCCGGTCATCCGCCAGAGGATGAATCACCACCGTGGTATCCTTGCGCGCCTCCACTACCTCATCCAGATAACAGATACCACCTGCCCTGACCGCCACCGCCAGGGGACCGTCCACCCAGACCGTCTCACCCGCCTTGACCAGAAACCGGCCTACCAGATCCGAAGCGGTAAGATCATCATGGCAGGAGACAGTGGTTAACGACTGTTTCAGACGCCAAGCCATGTGTTCCATGAAACGGGTCTTACCGCAACCCGTGGGTCCCTTAAGTAACACCGGCAACTGGTTTTCGTAGGCCGCCTCGAACACCTCGATTTCATCATGAATGGGTTCGTAATACGGTTCATGCTCAAAGCGATGTGCTTCCGGCTTCATTGTGCTCGCTTTCAAGTTATCCTCTCTGCATCGGGATTCTGGATCGACTAATCAAGTTAACCAGCCTCACCCGGAGACGCAACCCCATGAATAACCGGATAACCTCTGAACGTTCCATAACTTGCAGCCAACGATACAACAGGGTAGCTTCATAACTATCCGGAAGAGTTAGGGTGGGACACACCAACCGACGCAAGGATCACAAAATGTAACCGCCCAAACCGACCACTTAGGTGTTTAATTCCCCATCTCTCAAGCAAAGAGTGTTAATTGGTCGGCAAATATCTGGGAATTGACTTTACAATAGGGCCTGAACGATTAGGAGATCACTGTCAGCACAAGGTATCCTTAATTATACTTACTACGTCAAGACAAGAGAAATGGATGCCATGCAAGAAAATGAAGTACATTTCACCAATCTTCCCCCGGTATCGGGATTAGGATAGAGCGACAGCGAGAACCATCTGCCATGGAGCTCGGTAGCGCAAGATTCCAAGACATGTACCAGGGACCGTCGACACCCGGACAACTCAGGGCTCTTATCATTGAGGGCTCCGATACCACTTTTGACCTTCTCAAGCAGACTCTGCTGCAAGAATTTCCACGCGCATCCCTGCACCGCATTAAGAACCGGGACGAACTGCAACAGGTCCTGGAGGGCGATCGTTGGGACCTGATTCTGGCGGCTTCCGACATTCCCGGATTCGACCCCGAGGAGAGCCTCAGCACCCTGCATGAACATCATCTCGACATTCCCTTCATCCTGGTCTCGAATCACATCGGCGAGGAGAAGGTGGCATCCCTGCTCAAGGCGGGCGTCAATGACTATGTCAATCTCAACAACCTCGCTCGCCTGGCACCGGCGATCCACCGGGAGCTCAAAGAAGCGGAGATACGACGGGAAGCGGAACTGACCAAAGAGGCCCTGCACCGCAGTGAGCATCGTTATCGACAGCTGGTGGATCACTCCCCCACGCCCATTGTACTGATCCAGCACGACCAGATCGTCTACCTGAACGAAGCAGCAAACAAGGCCCTGGCCGCCACCAAGGAGACCCCACTTCTGCATCAACAGGCCAAACTGCTGATGGCGGATAACGTAACCCGGTTCGGCGACGGTCTTTCCGACACACTGCATCAACAGATCTGTCAGCCCTGCCACACCCGCTTCATACGCGCGGACGGAGGCATCATCCAGGTCGAGGTTTTCGTCAGCGAGGTGGATCACGAAGGCGAGCCGGCGATACAGCTGGTGTTTACCGACATCACGCATCGCAAGGAATACGACGCCAAATTGCAGCAGGCCGTACAGATCATCGAGCACACCATGGAAGGCGTGTTGATCACCGATGCAAACGGCATCATCACCTCCGTCAACCCGGCCTTTTCGGAGATCACCGGATATGATGAGGCCGAGATCATCCAGCAGGATCCGAGCATTCTGATCTCAGACCGGCATCCAGCGGAGTTTTTCGATGATCTGCGCAATCAGGTCAGGCAGACCGGTTCATGGCGCGGGGAAGTCTGGAACCAACGCAAGAACGGTGATATCTACCCTGCCTGGATGACCATCAGCTGTGTGCGTGATGAACTGAACGAAGACCCGCACTTTGTCGCGGTATTCTCCGATATCACCAGTATCAAACAGACCCAGTCCCAGTTGGAACATCTGGCGCACCACGACTCCCTGACCAACCTACCGAACCGGCTATTGTTCGAGGACCGCCTAGCCCACGCCATTGCCCAGGCAAAGCGGCAGGATCGCCAACTGGCGGTGCTATTTCTGGATATCGACCGGTTCAAGAACATCAACGACAGCCTGGGACACGCCATGGGGGACGAACTCCTCAAGGAAGTGGCCAAGCGTCTGCAGAACATCCTGCGCGACGACGACACCGCTGCCCGCCTCGGGGGAGACGAATTCACCATCCTGGTGGAGAACCTGGAAGACCCGAGCCAGGCAGCAGTGGTCGCCTCGAAGATCCAGGAAGAATTCAAGACACCGTTCAAGATCGCCGGACGGGAGCTGCATGTCACCGCCAGTATCGGTATCAGTATCTACCCGGAGGACGGCAAGGACGTGGCCGACCTGACCAAGAATGCGGACGCCGCCATGTACCAGGCCAAGGAACAGGGACGCAACAACTACCGCTACTACACCTCGGAGCTGACCCGCACTGCGTTCGAGCGCCTGTTGCTGGAAACCGAGTTGCGCAGCGCACTGAAAAACGACCAGCTGCTGCTCTACTACCAACCCCAAATCTCCCTGAAAAACGGCGAGATGACCGGAGCCGAAGCCCTGCTGCGCTGGCACCACCCGCGCCTGGGCATCATCCCCCCAGCCCGTTTCGTCCCCCTGGCCGAGGAATCCGGCCTGATCCACGAGATCGGCGCCTGGGTGCTCAAAGAGGCCTGCGAACAGGCCCGTTACCTGTTCAAACAGGGGCTGTTCCAGGGCCGTATGGCGATCAACCTCTCGGTACGGCAGATTATGCAGACCGACCTGATCCTGCGTTTCGAACAGATCATCGCGGAGTCCGGCTGCCCGCCGGATATGCTCCAGCTTGAGGTCACCGAGGGAATCTTCATGGGCCAGATGAAGCATTCCGTGCCAGTGCTCGACGTGTTCAAGAAACTCGGAGTCTCCATCGCCATCGACGATTTTGGCACCGGCTACTCATCCCTGTCCTATCTCAAGCAGCTGCCCATCGACAAACTGAAGATCGACCGCTCCTTCATTCGTGACATGCCTCATGACAGTGACGCGGTGGCGATCACCCAGGCCATTGTTTCCCTTGGCAAAAATCTGGGACTAAGGATCACCGCCGAAGGCATCGAGACCATGGCACAACAGTCCCTGCTGCAGAAGATGGGATGCCAGGAGGGTCAGGGCTACCTCTACAGTCCGCCGGTCCCTGCGGATGTGTTTGAGCAGATGCTGCTGGAGGGCAGCCGGACCTTTCATCACCATTTTTCCAACTATGGTCGATAATTCAATGTTCACCAGAATCGGCAGGGGCTTGGCGAGCGCAGAGTGTAACCTATTGGTTTCCCAATGGAATTAAAAGACTTAGAAAACGAAGCAGACAGCCTCCGTGGTCAGCCGGAGCAGACATAACAAGGACATCACGATTTTGCCGAGATCTGACCGTTGATGATGAACCCGCTTTGAACCATCATGGCGCAACTTTCTTTCAGCCCGTATTGCACGCTCGACAGACACTACCTCTCAAACAATGCGTTAATCTTCTTCGCCAGTTGCGCGGCTTCAACAGGTTGACCGTCAACAATGGTCACACATTTGCGATAATCCGCGAGTTGGACACAAAGCTTCGTACTCGCAATATCAACCCTCTTTGTAACGAACGTTGCCACAGTGGATTGATCCTTCAGCAACACCTGTTTTTTAACGGCATACGTGTCCTGCAATTCGAAGAAATGAATCTCGTAAAATGAATTGACCAGTTCCATCAACTGCGCTTGCGAAATCTTTCGCTCAATCACCTTCGGTTCATCCGTCCCGTTTTCCACATAGGCGCCATTCCCATCGCCATCGATGGTAATTGCATAGCCGCCAGGAATACCTCTGCCGGTTTGATGTAAGACGGAAAACCGGACCTGGTTAAGTTGGTATTGTAATGGTGGTTGAGAAGGAACTTGATTCGCAATAGCGGTATTTACCAGCATAACCACGCCGGTTAATAACAAACAGCATCTCGTGAAGTTTCGCATTGGTACCATCCCACGGCCTTGACCTAGTATAGAGCTCTATACCCGGACACTACGCCTTCGTAGCGTTTTATTCACCTCTGATTGGCGCTGATGACACTATTTTTGCTCGGCGGGCTGTTGAAATTCGCTCAGACGAGCGCGAGACAAGGCAAAATCCCGAATAAAAAATGATATGTGTTCAGTGAGAATCTAGCGGGAAAGTGCGTGAGGGGGGCTCCCCCCCACGCTCTGAAGACAGTCAGAAAGCCATCAGGCCTCCTTGTGTTTTCGCGAAAAACCAAACAGAGCCAGCAGTCCACTTGCCATAAACCAGATTGCGGCAGGAACAGGAACCGCCGAGACTTGTGTGTAGCCAATATCCTGAAGTACGCCTAACTCGATACCGCTCAATGTGCGCACATCGAGCCCAGTGCCATGGGCGACGGCATTCATCAATACGTAATCAGTGATATCACTGTTATCATCCAGGTGCGCAATGCTACTACCATCATCCCAAGGAGCCGGGGAATATATAGGCACCCACTGTCCGTCATTTGCCGCAACGGCATTCTCGCCAGCAAAGTAGACACCCGGGGAATTTTCGGTGCCGGCCGTAAGCGCGTCGACGCTTTCAGGATAGAAAACACCGTCATCGCTGATCAGGTAATCCCCATTCGCATCGACAAGCCACTCATCATAAATTGTCCAGGTGTCAGCATTTCCCGGGTTTTGCCCTCCCCCACCGACACCACCCTCGCCGATATAAGAAATAAAACCAAACGAATGCATAAGCTCATGCATTGCAGTCGATGTGAAATCATACTGATCAGCAGCGACAGCATCCCCCAAACCCCAGTTATGGAAAAAATTCCAGTTGATTTCGCCGTCCGCAGCACTCCCGTTTGCGTCTACTCCAGTCAGAATCTTTGATTGTACGAAGGTCTGCTGAAAATGTCCTGGATCCAAATAGGCGCCACTGCCGGCTGAGGCCAAAGTATTGTCATCCACGCTGTAGGACGTGACATCATAGGTCACCTCTGCCGTGTAATTAGAAAAGTAGGCGCCTAATCGGTTTGCAGCACTATTCAATGCTGCTTGTCTCTGCGCACCATAAGTCGGATCAGTAAACCCCACACCGTCACTAAGATAGTTAAAATTGAAGGTCAAAGCCGCTTGAGCAGGCTGCGCAACGAACCCCAACATCAACGATGAAGCCAGCAATATGCCCTTAACGGCACCCGACCCCTTGTGCCCCAGATCTACCGAAGCCTTGTCGTCCACAACAACACAATCCATCTATCCCCCTAATAAAAACTACTACTTACAGAATTGAAAATGTGCCTCGCACTCGTGAGGCAAATGGGCTTAAGGAACTCGAAAAGAACGCTCAATGCAACGAAACATTTTCAAATTTTTTACAGTTCCACAACCTCCCGGCCTATGCAACACCCATACCACAACAATATTTTCGTTATTAAACATAGAGATAACCAAACAACACACAACCTCTATCCGGTCTCATGTAAGATGTTCCGACAGTATTACGGTCAAGCACAGGCTTTAAACCCTTTCATTAGAATAAGCTAATACTCCATCACCCATTTCTATCAACTCATTCAAAATTTCGATGGAATATCCCTGGCTGGGATATAGCCGCCGTTGCGGAAGACAGGTATGGTATCGGGTCCATAATCCCAGGCTGCCTACGGGTTATCCAGGGAACGAATAACCAAGCCGGCAAGTCAACAAATGCGGGTCATCGGTTAGCCAACTTGTTTAAATAGCCATTCCGCAACGGAGGACCATCCATGACGGAAGTAATCGCAACCAATGAGACTATTCTCGTGGTCGGTGGCGGCATCAGCGGCATGACCGCCGCCCTGGAAGCCGCCGAAACGGGAAAACAGGTCGTTCTGGTTGAAAAGCGCCCCTATGTCGGTGGTCGCGTGACTCAACTCTACAAATACTTTCCCAAGCTCTGCTTTCCGACCTGCGGGCTGGAAATCAACCAGCGCCGGGCAAAGATGAACCCCAACCTCAACATCATCACGATGGCCGAGGTCACCGACCTGAAGGGCGAAGCGGGCAACTACACCGCCACCGTCAAGATCAGTCCCCGTTACGTAAACGACAAGTGCACCGGTTGCGGCGACTGCGAGCGCGTCGTGGAAGCGGAATTCGACAACGAATTCAACTACGGCATCGGCAAGCGCAAAGGCGCCTACCTGCCCCACCGCATGGCCCATCCTCAGCGCTACGTCCTGGACCCCGCGATCATCGGCACCGATGACGCACAGAAGGCCAAGGAAGCCTGCAAGGTCAACGCCATCGACCTGGACATGCAGGAAGAGACCATCGAATTCAAGGCCGGCGCGGTCATCTGGGCCACCGGCTGGAAACCCTACGACGCCAACAAGATCCAGCCCTACGGCTACGATCGCATTGCCAACGTGGTCACCAGCGTCGAGTTCGAGCGCATGGCCGATCCCAACGGCCCCACCGGCGGCAAGCTGGTGCGCCCCTCCGACGGCAAAGAGGTCAAATCGGTCGCCTTCATCCAGTGCGCCGGTTCCCGTGACAAAAACCACCTGCTGCACTGCTCGCGCATCTGCTGCATGGCCTCCCTGAAACAGGCCACCTACCCGGCGGACGATGTAGCGATCAGCATCTACTACATCGATATTCGCGCCATCGATCGCTTCGAAGACTTCTACCAGAAGGTCAAGGCGAAAGAGAAAGTCAGCTTCATCAAATCCAAGGTGGCCTCCATCGTGGAGAACAAAGAAAACGGCAACCCGACCCTGCACGGCGTGGATACCGAAGGCTATCACCGCTACGCCAACGAGCACGACCTGGTAGTGCTGGCGGTGGGCATGGAGCCCAGCGTCGACAAGGCCAGCTTCCCGGTAGACATCGTGATCAACGAAGAGGGCTTCATCGAGCCCGCGCCGGAAAACGGCGGTGTGTTCGCCGCCGGCTGCTCCTCGGATGCGCTGGATGTCAATCGCGCCGTTCAACACGCCACGGGTGCCGCCATGCGCGCCATCCAGGTGGTCAACCGCGTAGCAGCGACGGAGGGTTAATACAGTGGCTGACGAAAAGAAATTTGCTGGATACATCTGCACCGGATGCGGCCTGGGCGAACGCCTGGACGCCGGTCAGCTGGAAACCACCGCCACCCGCGACGGCAAGATGCAGAGCTGCAAACAGCACGAAATGCTCTGCTCCGTCGAGGGCGTGCAGATGATCAAAGACGACATCGCCAATGACGCTGTCACCCATGTCATGATCGCGGCCTGCTCCCGGCGCGCCAAGGTCGAGGCCTTCAACTTCACCGATGCGGCGGTCACTCGTGCCAACCTGCGCGAAGGCGTCATCTGGGTTCGTCCGAACACCGACGAAAACCAGGAGACCACCCAGGAGATGGCGGACGACTACATCCGCATGGCCTGCGCCGAACTCAAGGCGATGAAGAAGCCCTCCGCCTCCGGCGAACAAGCGCTGAACAAAAACATCCTGGTAGTCGGTGGCGGCGTCAGCGGCATGACCGCCGCCCTGGAAGCCGCCGCGGCCGGATATCCGGTTCACCTGGTGGAAAAGAGCGGCGCCCTGGGCGGTGCAGTAGCCGGATACTATAAAGTAATCCCAACCCGCGCCCCCTACGCCGAACCGGCTGAGAACCCGGTCCCAGGCATGATCGAAAAGATCGAGGCGGCGGACAACATCACCGTCCACCTCAACAGCAGCGTGGCCAAGACCGGCGGAGCCCCTGGCCGCTTCGAAGTGGAAGTCGCCACCGAATCCGGCACCAGCGAAACCCTGTCTATCGGCGCCATCGTCCAAGCCTCCGGCTGGAAGCCTTACGACGCCAACAACCTCCCCGAGCTCGGTTACGGCAAGTCTCCGGACGTGGTCACCAACCACGAACTCGAAGCCCTGGCCAAGGCCGCCAACGGCGGACCGATCAAACGCCCCTCCGACGGCAAAGAGGTCAAAGCGGTCTGTTTCATCCAGAACGCCGGCCAGTGCTCCACCGACGAAGGTCACCTGAGTTACTTCTCCGGTGTCACCGACCTGGTCTCCATCAAACAGGCCATGTACTTCAAGGAGCTCAACGGCGCCGACTGCGACACCACCATCCTGTTCAACAACCTGCG
>JBNLFS010000045.1:0-9912 GCA_050305635.1 Candidatus Thiodiazotropha sp.
CGAAGCCCGTGGGCTCAATGTCACAATGATCAAACTGGATCCCTACATCAATGTGGATCCCGGCACCATGAGTCCTTTCCAGCACGGTGAGGTTTTCGTCACCGAGGATGGGGCCGAAACCGACCTGGACCTGGGTCACTATGAGCGGTACATCTGCAGTACCATGGGCCGTAACAACAATTTCACCACAGGCCAGATCTATGAAAGCGTGATCCGCAAGGAACGCCGCGGGGATTATCTCGGTGGCACGGTCCAGGTGATTCCCCATATCACCAATCAGATCAAGGAGAGCATCCTCCTGGGGGCCGCCGACAAGGATATCTGCCTGGTCGAGATCGGCGGCACCGTGGGCGATATCGAGTCACTGCCCTTCCTCGAGGCGATCCGCCAGATGGGGGTGGAGATGGGGCCTCAGCGGACCATGTTCATGCATCTGACCCTGGTGCCCTACATCAAGGCATCCGGGGAGATCAAAACCAAGCCCACCCAGCACTCGGTCAAGGAACTGCGCTCAATCGGCATACAGCCCGACATCCTCGTGTGTCGCTCCGAACGGCCCCTTCCGGAGGGCGAACGGCAGAAGATCGCCCTGTTCACCAATGTGCCGGAGAAGGCGGTTATCTCGGCGGTGGATGCCGATTCCATCTACCGTATTCCAGTTTTGCTGCATGCCCAGGGCATGGACGAACTGGTGAATCAGCGTTTCAATCTGGATTTGCCCCCGGCCGATCTGTCCGAGTGGCAGGCATTTCTCGATGGTCTGGATAACCTCAAGGGCGAGGTGCACATCGCGATGGTGGGCAAATATGTCCATCTTACCGAGGCCTACAAGTCTCTTTCGGAAGCCCTGGTGCATGCCGGCGTGCATACCGGTAACAAGGTGGTCATCCATTACGTCGATTCCGAACAGATCGAAAAGAACGGCACCGGCATCCTGGATGATATGGATGCCATATTGGTGCCGGGTGGATTCGGCAACCGCGGAGTGGAAGGCAAGATCGCCGCGGTGCAGTATGCCCGGGAAAAACATGTACCGTATCTGGGTATCTGTCTCGGCATGCAGGTGGCGGTGATCGAATTCGCCCGTCACGTGGCCAATCTGGAAGGGGCCCACAGTACCGAGTTCGACCGCTCCTCCCCGAACCCGGTCATCGGCCTGATCACCGAGTGGCTGAACGCGGACGGCAAGGTGGAGACCCGCAGCGAGCAGTCCGACATGGGGGGAACCATGCGCCTGGGTGGTCAGCAGTGCCGCCTGCAACCCAACAGCCTGACCCACCAGCTCTACGCCAAAGACGTGATCGTTGAGCGGCACAGGCACCGTTATGAGTTCAACAACAGCTACCTGGATGACATCGTTACCGCAGGCATGAAGGTTGCGGGGCGTTCGGTGGACGGCCGTCTGGTTGAGATCGTGGAGATCCCGGACCATCCCTGGTTCGTAGCCTGTCAGTTTCATCCGGAATTCACCTCGACGCCCCGTTACGGGCATCCGTTGTTCTCCGGTTTCATCGAGGCTGCACGAAACCATCGGGATTCCCGGGCATGAAACTCTGCAGCTTCGAAGCGGGGCTGGATCAGCCGTTGTTTCTGATTGCCGGGCCCTGTGTCATCGAAAGTGAGCAACTCGCCCTGGATACGGCGGGGGAGTTGAAGGCCCTGTGCGATGAGTTGAGCATACCTTTCATCTACAAGTCCTCTTTCGATAAGGCAAACCGGTCCTCCGTGGAGAGTTACCGGGGGCCGGGTATGGAGCAGGGACTCAGGATTCTCGAGAAGGTACGGGCCGAGATCGGTGTGCCGGTACTGACGGATGTGCATGAAGACACTCCGCTGAATGAGGTTTCGGCCTGCGTGGATGTGCTGCAGACTCCGGCTTTCCTGTGTCGTCAAACCAATTTTATCCAGCAGGTTGCCCGCCAGGGCTTGCCGGTGAACATCAAGAAAGGCCAGTTCCTGGCCCCCTGGGACATGGTCCATGTAGTGGAGAAGGCCCGGGTTACCGGCAACCCGCAGATCATGGTGTGTGAACGTGGTGTATCATTCGGCTACAACAACCTGGTGTCGGATATGCGTTCCCTGGCGATCATGAGACAAACCGGTTGTCCGGTGGTCTACGATGCCACCCACTCGGTGCAGTTGCCCGGTGGGCAGGGCAAGAGCTCCGGCGGTCAGCGGGAGTTCGTACCGGTGCTGGCCCGTGCTGCCGTGGCGGCTGGGGTATCGGGATTGTTTATGGAGACCCATCCGAACCCGGAGCAGGCTTTGAGTGACGGCCCCAACGCCTGGCCGCTGCCACGCATGCGTGCGCTGTTGGAGACCCTGGTCGAGATGGACAAACTGGTTAAAAAAGGCAAAGGCCTGATTGAGACGCAGCGCTAGAATCGGGTGAACCGTGAACCACTTGGAACCGATGCTGTCTTCCCGCATGGGGGCATCGTAGGTAATGCGGATGCGCTGAGGGTCTGATGCAACAATATCTAAAACTAAAATATCAAACGGAGTGACTATGTCCGAAATCGTTGATGTTCGTGCGCGAGAGATTCTCGATTCACGAGGTAATCCGACTATCGAAGCCGATGTCATCACCGCGGAAGGGGCGATCGGGCGGGCCATGGTGCCCTCCGGCGCATCCACCGGATCCCGGGAAGCCCTGGAGCTGCGTGATGGTGACAAGAGCCGCTATCTCGGTAAGGGTGTCCTGAAGGCGGTCTCCCATGTCAACGGCCCGATACGGGACGCACTGATGGGCATGGATGCGGAGGATCAGGCCGCAATCGATCGGTGCATGCTGGATCTCGATGGGACTGAAAACAAGGCCAAGCTGGGCGCCAATGCACTGCTGGGCGTGTCCCTCGCCGCCGCGCACGCCACCGCACAGGAGCGGGCATTGCCCCTGTATCGCTCACTCTCCGCCGGACCCTACCGATTACCGGTGCCGATGATGAACATCATCAACGGCGGGGCGCATGCGGATAACAGCGTCGATTTGCAGGAGTTCATGATTCTGCCCGTGGGCGCCGGATCGATTCGCGAAGCGGTGCGCTACGGCGCCGAGGTTTTCCATGCCCTGCAGAGTGTTCTGAAGGGGCGGGGTATGGCCACCGCGGTCGGTGACGAAGGCGGTTTCGCCCCCAACCTCCCGTCCAACGAGGCGGCGATCGAGGTGATTCTAGAGGCCATCCACAAAGCAGGCTTCAGCGCGGGTAAGGACATCTATCTGGGACTGGATGTCGCCAGTTCCGAATTCTACAAAGACGGGGTCTACGACCTGGCCTCCGAGGGACGTAAGTTCAGTGCCGCGGAGTTTGCCGATTATCTCGCCGCCTGGGTGGACCAGTACCCCATCATCAGTATCGAGGATGGCATGGATGAGAGCGACTGGGATGGCTGGAAACTGCTGACCGAGAAACTGGGCCAGCGGGTGCAGCTGGTGGGTGACGATCTGTTCGTCACCAACACCAAAATCCTCAAACGGGGTATCGATGAGAAAATCGCCAATTCGATCCTCATCAAGGTCAACCAGATCGGCACCCTGACCGAGACCCTGGAGGCCATCGAGATGGCCCGGGCCGCCGGCTACAGCTCGGTGGTCTCGCACCGCTCCGGTGAAACCGAAGATACCACCATTGCGGACCTGGTGGTGGCCACCGCAACCGGGCAGATCAAGACCGGCTCACTTTCCCGCTCCGACCGGGTGGCCAAGTACAACCAACTGATGCGTATCGAGGATCAACTGGGCGACGAGGCTGTGTTTGCGGGTAAGGATGCCTTTCCCGTTTCGATTGCCTGATCCGAGTCTGTCCTGATAGGGATAGCGTTGGGAGCGAGCTGATCCATGCGTATCGTGATTGCTCTGCTCCTGGTATTGCTGCTGTTTCTGCAATATCGCCTCTGGGTGGGTGAAGGCAGCCTGGCCGAAGTCAGTAATCTGAAGGTGGAGATCGAGGCCCTGCAGCAGGAACTGGTGGGGTTGCGCAAACGCAACCGCGCCCTGCAGGCGGAAGTCGAGGATTTGCGCAGCGGCCAGGCCGCCATCGAGGAGCGCGCCCGCAGCGAGCTGGGAATGATCAAGGAGGGTGAGACCTTCTATCAGGTGGTCACACCGGACGAGGACAAGCCATGACCTCCACTCGTTACTGGGCGGTGGTCCCTGCGGCCGGAGTCGGCCGGCGCATGGGCGGCGAGATGCCCAAGCAGTATCGACTCCTCGCGGGTCGGCGGGTCATTGACCACAGTCTGGCGCGCCTGCTGCGCCATCCCCTAATCCATACCGTTCTGGTCGCATTGTCCGTGGACGATGCTCACTGGGAAGCTTGTGAACATGCCCGGGATCCCCGGGTGATGCGGGTGAACGGTGGCGAGGAGCGCTGCCATTCCGTGCTGAATGCTCTGCGTGCGCTTAGCCAGCACGCCGCGCCTGATGACTGGGTGCTGGTCCACGATGCGGCGCGGCCCTGTCTGGCGGAGCAAGACCTTGATCGGTTGATCGGGCGAATCAGTGAACATCCCGTGGGCGGACTGCTGGGGATCCCCGTAACCGACACCATCAAGGAGGTCGATGCGGACGGTCATGTGACCGGGACCCGGCCCAGGGATCGGTTGTGGCGCGCATTCACACCGCAGATGTTTCGCCTGGGATTGCTGACCGAGGCCCTGGAACGGGTGATCGAGTCGGGCGGTCAGGTGACGGATGAAGCCGGTGCGTTGGAAGCACTGGGTCACCAGCCGCTGATGGTCGAGGGGTCCGCCGGGAATATCAAGATCACCCGGCCGGAGGATCTGGCGTTGGCCGAGTTCTATCTCTGAGACAATCGATCAGCTGATCTTCAGCAATTCCCTCAGTTCCCGGATCTGATCCTTGGCATTGTCGAGAATATCGATCGAATGACGGGGTGTCAGCTTACCGAGAGCGAGTTTGTGGAATGCGGGCACCAGGTCGAGACGTGGCAGCCGGCTCATCATCGGGGTGCCCACAAACGCATGCAACTGGGCAACCACCACCAGATCCACATAGTCCGGATCCTCGCTGATGTCTTCCATCCAGTCATCGGCATGCAAGGCGGCCTGGACAAAATAATCGGGAAACTCCCACTTCCGCAAAACCATCGCTCCGACCTCGGCCTTGAGGTTTTTCACGACCCGGTCGAGCAGTTCCGGGTTGGCTGACAGTTCGGGTTTGCTGCGTGCGGCACCGATAATCGCCAATGCCCCGATGTCGTGCAGCAAGCCGCACAGCAGGGCCTGGTCCGGGGACAGGCCGGGGGTGACATTGGCCAGTTCGTGACAGATGGGTGCGACGTAGCTGGCATGCTTCCACAGTTTCACCATGCGCTGTTTCAGGACTTCGGAACGGCTGTGAAACAGCTTGCTCAGGGCGAAGCTGATGACCAGGTTGTGGGTCACCGAACGGCCCAGACGGGTCACCGCATCCGGTAGGTTGTCGATCTGTTTCTTGCCGCGATAGGCGGCGCTGTTGACCACGCTGATGATCTTTGCCGCCACCGTGGGATCCGCCTGCAGCACCCGGGCGATATCCTCGCTGTCGGTATTGCTGTCCTGGATCACCTTGGCGATGCGGATGGTGATATCCGGCATGCTGGGGAGTTCCAGGGTGTTGTTATTGATCGCCTCCTGGAATTCCCAGAATAGCCTGTCTTCGGGACCGTCAGAATGATCCGGCTCGACGGTTTTGTCTGAGCGGTTCCGGGTCACCGGCGGGAGGTGACGAATCGCAGCGTGCAGTTCACGCGGAACGCACAATACCACCACCGCCGTGGCGCTGATGACATCCGCATGATGGGGATTGGCCTCATTCAAAGGCAACCGGTCAAGACGGCTGCCCGCCTGGTAGGAGACCTGTTTGCCTTCCGGAGTGGTGACCGTGATGCGTCCATCCAGGAGATAGAGCACCGGGTCGTCGCTCGCTCCCTGGGAGACAATGCGGATGCCCGCATTGTGATGTTCCACATGAGTTTCGCTCAAGACGAACTCAAGTACCCGTTTCGGCAGGTTTCTGAGCAGTTCGATCTCTTTGATGCGTTTGCTGGTGACTGCGCTGACTTGTTGAATCATCTGATTATCATTTCCTGACTCACTGGGACTGCAACCTGTAGCGGCCCACTAGGCAGCTACCCTCCGGCTGCCTCCCGACTGACCCAATGTCTCTACAGCGCGCCAAGCCTGTCCTGATACAATGCGGGACGCTACACATGAAAATAGCGACCCGAGCGAATGACTCTTTAACCGGAGCCCCGGGATACGTATTACAACCCCTGTGAGGAACAACCATGCGAATTGGACAAGGCTATGACGCCCATCGTTTTGCGCCCGGTACCCGTCTGGTGCTGGGGGGCGTTGAGATTCCACATGATCAGGGTCTGGAAGCCCATTCGGATGGCGATGTTTTGATTCATGCTCTCTGCGATGCCTTGTTGGGTGCAGCGGCTCTGGGGGATATCGGGCGGCATTTTCCGGACACCTCGGCTGAGTTTGCCGGCATCGACAGTCGGTTGCTATTACGCCGGGTGATGAGGCGTCTTGGCGAACAGGGATTGCGGGTGGTCAACGCGGATCTGACCGTGATCGCGCAAAAACCCAAATTGGCGCCCCACATCCCTGACATGCAGTCGCGACTGGCGGATGACCTGGGTGTCCTGGTTAATCGGGTCAATGTCAAAGCGACCACCACGGAAAAGATGGGCTTTACCGGACGCGGGGAGGGTATTGCCGCAATGGCGGTGGTTCTGCTTGAGGATGTTATCGATGAGTGAACGGGCCTGGCAGACCCTTGAGGAGATGCCAATCGCATCGGGAACACCCCTGGGATACGGACAGATTCGCGTTGTCGCGGAGGATTTTCAGGTCGATGAAGTGCTGGGTTTCGAACCGGACGGGGATGGGGAGCATGTATTGCTGCATCTGCGCAAGCGTGACACCAACACCCAGTGGCTGGCCGGGGAGCTGGCCCGTTGGGCCGGTATTCCACCCGGGGAAGTCAGTTATGCCGGCCTTAAGGATCGTCATGCGGTGACCACGCAGTGGTTTTCCCTGCGCATGGCCGGTCAGGCGGAACCCGACTGGAAAGCGTTCGAAAATGATCAGGTTCAAGTGCTGGCGGCACATCGGCACCGCCGGAAACTGCGACGCGGAGCACTTCAGGGGAACCGTTTCCAATTGCGCATTCGCACCCTGAACGCGGATCCGGAGAAGCTGGACGCCCGGCTACGGCAATTGCGCAGTACCGGTATGCCCAACTATTTTGGCGAACAGCGCTTCGGTCATGGTTATCAGAACCTGGATCGTGCCGCAGAGGTCTTTACCCGCAACCGCCGTCGCGTGTCGCGTCATCTGCGCGGGCTGGTGATCTCCGCGATCCGCTCCCAGTTGTTCAATCAGGTACTGGCGACACGCATCACCCGGGGCGATTGGGACAAGCCGATCCCCGGGGATTATTTCATGCTGGAGGGCAGTCGCACCGGGTTTACCGATGACCGCGATGAAGCGGACCGTTTGATGCTGCGCTGTGAACAGCAGGACATCCATCCCAGCGGACCGTTGTGGGGGCGTGGACGTCCGTTAGTGAATGATCAGGTTGGGGCGCTGGAGCAGGCGGTTCTGAGCCCCTTCGATGAGTGGCGTAACGGTTTGGAACATGTCGGACTGGCTCAGGAGCGCAGAGCGTTGAGGGTGCGTCTGCCTGACTTGGATTGGTCATTCGAACCCGAGGGCGGGTTGCTACTGAGGTTTTTTCTACCGGCCGGTTGCTATGCCACGGTGCTGCTGCGGGAGCTGATTCAGGTCCAATACCCTGAAGAATAGAGGTGGTAAAGGATCAACCCGGAGATAGAATGGGGGCGAGGTTTCAAAGGATGCCTTCCGCAATCGCTGATTGGAAGGTGCGACAAACTCTGATCACTGGCGAGGTTGTTCCATGAGCGGTACGCTGCGCGATCTCTGCTGTGCGGTACAGCATAATTGCCACATCTCGGATGCCCGTCACGGTACCGACTACGGGCTTTGCACCTACCTGCTTAAAATGCGCGAGTACTACCGTTGGGAAAACGGTCTGGATTACACCGCGCCCCTCGCCAATGAATCCGTGGGGGACTGGCTCACCGCCCGGGAAGCCCTGTGGGAGAGTCTGAGTCAGGACAATTTTGCGCAGTTGCCCCTCAACAATCGCTTCTACGATCCCTTCGACAGCACGGCCATCAATCAGCAACTCGAACCCCTCGGGTTGGTTTACAGTGCCGGTTACGGCGCGAAGAACAAGCCGCTGTTTTTTCTCGGTCATCTGGAGCGCCGGGAACAGCCCGAGGGGCTCTCCATCTGGGTGTCCGGTCGGGAACTGGCCCGTGACCTCAGTTCACCCGCGGCCATGTGCCAGGGGGATGAAATCTACATTCGGCGTGAATCCTTCCGCCGTCTGCTGTGGGAGAAACTCGAGAACTGGCGCTGGCATCGCCCCGATAACGCCCTCGGCCGGGCCTTTGGACACTACGATTTCGAGGGCAATGTGGAAGGCGCCTTGGATCAGATGGTGGATAAGGAACTGGACGCCGTGCTGCTGCACGAACAGGGTGAGCATCTTGCCGGTGAGGTGCTCGGATCCGCGTGGAACGAGATGCTCCTCGACCTCGGTCACTCACCGGCTGAACTGATGGCCCGGGCGGTTCGCGATCACTGGGCCGATTGTCTGGTCACCCTGCCGAGCCTGCTTGAGTCACGGGATGCCGCCTCCCTGCATTTCTACATTGGCGGTCTCACCGGGATGCGGAAAATGATCTTTCCCGGGCTCCTGTCAGCCTACGAAAACTGGCACGGCAGCGATGACTGGCAAGGGCTGTCCCATTGTGTTTCCCAGGGTGTTCGCCACTGGTCGGAGATTGCCCAACAGCTGATCGAACTCTATCGGTCCGAGCCTGAGCAGGCTCAGCTTCGCATCAAAACGATGGTGGAATCGAACGCGCTGTGAGCCGGATGCAGCGTGGAGCCGATCGGCTCAGTAAGTGAACTGGGTCTCCTCGGGTTCCCCATTGTTATCGATCGTAACCTGCTTCACGCCAGGCAGACGGTCGACGATGTACCCGCCCATCATGACGGCCATGGCCTCGTTGTGGGTTTCCAGCGCGGTGAGCAGTTTTGCGGCCACCAGCTGGCAGCGTTGCGTGGTATCGAGCTTGCGCACCCATTTAGGCCCCACCTGCCAGCCTCTGTCCATGTCTTCATCCATTTTGCTGAACGAAGCCTTCATAGCTGTCATGTAGTCATCCGGAATTTCCAGATACATCGACCAGTCATCAATGATTAGATTCAATTGCATGTTAAGGTTTTTACGTGTTAATGATTACAACCCCTTAATGATCAATTTCCCGTAAGGCAAAATCAAGCGTATGGAAGGTCAGGAATTGTTGGCGGTGGTGGAATTGGGCGGGTATCCCAATTTCATACCCCTCTATCAGCGTTTTCATTTTCGGGTGGAAATGGTCAATTCCGTGCGCAAGGCCCAGTCCTGGTTGAAGCATCATCGCCCCAGGGTGGTGGTGGCCGAGTTCTACTCGGATCCCCAGTTTCGGGATCGCTTGAGCAACCTGGAATCCCTATTGGCGACGCTGCAGCGTTATGGGGTCGAAGCCAGGATCATTGTCCTCATCGATAGCAAGTATCTGCCGCGTCTGGAGCAGGTGAAATCCCGCTATCGGGTGGACGAGGTACTCACCTTTCCGGTTGACGAGGCGGCCATGCAATTCGCTCTGCAGCGGCTTACGTCTGCTTGAACGCCCGCTGTTCCGCAACCTTGCTTGCAGTCACATGAAGCTTCTTTCAGGGGTGCTGCTGCAGTATACGAGACTACGCCAGGCCCCAGTCAGAATATGGGCGAAGCTCTTGGATCGGCCGTCGCGTTCCCCC
>JBNLFS010000046.1:0-33401 GCA_050305635.1 Candidatus Thiodiazotropha sp.
GATGAATACAAATAGGGCTGAATACGCATTCCCACGCAGAGCGTGGGAACGAGGTCGACGAGGCCCGCAATGAGCGGGTAGGTCGGGTTAGCGCAGCGTAACCCGACGGACAGTGGCGAGATCCCCGAGCATGTCGGGTTACGCTGCGCTAACCCGACCTACGAGACGAGGTGTCCCTCTCTCCCGCGAGGGGGGAAGGGATTCACGGATCAGGGCAGATGATAAACGGACCGCTTGTTACTGCGAACAGACCCGAGATACTCGATACTTTTGAACAAAGCGTCCCCTCTCCCCTTGTGGGAGAGGGCCAGGGAGAGGGGAAAGTAGATAACGTGAGCGAAGCGAACTCAAAACCTAGACTTCACGATCGCGTTTCGCTTCCCTCGTTCCCACGCTCTGCGTGGGAACGCATACTCCGGTCAATCGGAGCAGACAATAGTGATGAATACAAATAGGGCTGAATACGCATTCCCACGCAGAGCGTGGGAACGAGGTCAACTCTTATGCAGCGCGTGGAAACAAGGTCAGCAATGAGCAAGACAGAGTGATGAGCTACCCAGAGACAGTTGTCAGCGAGCAGCAACAACTCAAAACTCAGAACTCAGAACTCAAAACTCCTTCAGGTTGGCAGGCCAGCCTGAGTCTCGGCTTCAGAAAAACCCCGGCGCGCACCGTGTTGGCCGAGCGGCGTCACCGGGGACCCCTGTCGGTGCAGCGCGCATTCTATCCGGAAGGGGATCTGTGCCATGTCTACCTGCTGCATCCCCCGGGAGGCGTTGCGGGTGGGGATGAACTGAATGTAGTGACCCGGGTGGAACCCGGCGCCCAGGCCTTGGTGACCACCCCGGGCGCCACCAAGTTTTACCGTTCCGCGGGACCGCTCGCGAGCCTGACCCAGGAACTGCAACTGCGGGACGCGACCCTGGAATGGCTGCCCCAGGAGAACATCCTGTTCCCGGGCGCACGGGCTGAGATTCACACCCGGGTGATGCTCGAGGGGACGGCGAATTTCATCGGCTGGGAGGTCAACTGTCTCGGCCGTGCGGTGCTCAAGGAACGTTTCGATCCGGGCCAGGCCCGGTTCCGTTTCAGCCTCTACCGCGAGGGGCGTCCGCTGCTGCTGGAGCGCCTCGAACTGGCAGGCGCGGAGAGCCTGGACGGCCCCGCCGGGCTGCGTGGTCAGCCGGTGATCGGCACCCTGGTCGCGACCCTGGAAGACGCCCAGGCGCTGGAGGCGCTGCGCGAGGACCCGGGTAACGAACTTATTACTCAGCAACTGGCGCTCACCTGGGTGGACGGCCTGCTGCTGGCCCGCTACCTGGGTGATTCCACCGAGCGTGCGAGAAACTGTTTTGTGGCGCTGTGGCAGCGGCTCAGACCGATGGTAATCGGTCGGCCCCCCTGTGCGCCGCGTATCTGGAATACCTGACATCATCTGGAGAGAGCCATGGAACTCACCCCGAGAGAGAAAGACAAGCTGCTGCTTTTCACAGCTGCGCTGCTGGCCGAACGACGCAAGGCCAAGGGTTTGAAACTCAACTATCCCGAGGCCATGGCCTACATCAGCGCGGCGATCCTGGAGGGCGCCCGGGAGGGTCAGCAGGTGGCCGAACTGATGGAGTTCGGGCGCACCCTGCTGAATGCCAATGATGTGATGGAAGGGGTGGCCGAGATGATCCACGAGGTCCAGGTGGAGGCCACCTTTCCGGACGGCACCAAGCTGGTGACCGTGCACGACCCGATCCTGCCCGAGGGGGATACGCCCCAGGCATCCCTGGTGCCCGGTGAACTGTTCACCCCGGAGGGCGAACGGGAACTCAACGCGGGCCGGGAGCGGATCACCCTGAGCGTGGCGAACACCGGCGACCGGCCGATCCAGGTGGGTTCCCACTACCATTTCGCCGAGACCAACCCGGCCCTCGAATTCGACCGGGAGAAGGCGCGCGGTTACCGGCTGGATATCGCGGCGGGTACCGCGGTACGCTTTGAGCCGGGCCAGACCCGGGAGGTGACCCTGGTGGCCTACGCGGGGGATCGCAAGGTCTACGGCTTCAACGGGATGGTGATGGGAGGACTGGACTGATGGCCAAGATCAGCAATCGGGCCTATGCCGAGATGTACGGCCCAACCACCGGCGACCGGGTGCGTCTGGGAGACACCGGCCTGATCATCGAGGTGGAGCAGGACCACACCATCTACGGCGACGAGGTCAAGTTCGGTGGCGGCAAGGTGATTCGCGACGGCATGGGACAGAGCCAGCGCAGCAGTCCCGAGGTGGTCGACACGGTGATCACCAACGCCCTGATCCTCGACCACTGGGGCATAGTCAAGGCGGACGTGGGGATCCGGGACGGACGCATCGTCGGCATCGGCAAGGCGGGCAACCCGGACGTACAGCCCGGGGTCAATATCGTGGTCGGGCCGGGCACCGAGGCGATCGCCGGGGAGGGCAGCATCCTCACCGCCGGCGGCATCGACGCACACATCCATTTCATCTGCCCGCAGCAGGTCGACGAGGCCTTGATGTCGGGGGTGACCACCATGCTCGGCGGCGGCACCGGTCCGGCCACCGGCACCAACGCCACCACCTGCACCCCGGGTGCGTGGAACCTCCACCGCATGCTCGAGGCCGCCGACGCGCTGCCCATGAACCTGGGCTTTCTCGGCAAGGGCAACGCCAGCCTGCCCGAAGGGCTGGAAGAACAGATCCGCGCCGGCGCCATGGGACTCAAACTGCACGAGGACTGGGGCACCACCCCGGCGGCCATCGACAACTGCCTCAGCGTGGCCGACGCCTTCGACGTGCAGGTGGCGATCCACACCGACACCCTCAACGAATCGGGTTTCGTGGAGCACACCCTGGCGGCGATGAAAGGGCGCACCATCCACACCTACCACACCGAGGGGGCGGGGGGCGGTCATGCCCCGGACATCATCAAGGCGGCGGGTTACGCCAATGTGTTGCCCTCGTCCACCAACCCGACCCGGCCCTACACGGTGAACACCGTGGACGAGCATCTCGACATGCTGATGGTGTGTCACCACCTCGACAAGAACATCGCTGAGGATGTAGCCTTCGCCGAGTCGCGCATCCGCCGCGAAACCATCGCCGCCGAGGACATCCTCCACGATCTCGGCGCATTCTCCATGATCGCCTCCGACTCCCAGGCCATGGGCCGGGTCGGCGAGGTGGTCATCCGCACCTGGCAGACGGCGCACAAGATGAAACTGCAGCGGGGTTCCCTGCTCGGGGATCCGGCCCACCACGACAACCTGCGGGCGCGACGCTACATCGCCAAGTACACCCTCAACCCGGCCATCACCCACGGCATCGCCCACGAGGTCGGTTCCGTGGCGGTCGGCAAGCTGGCGGATCTGGTGCTGTGGAAACCGGCCTTTTTCGGCGTCAAACCGAGCCTGATCCTCAAAGGCGGGTTCATCGCCGCCGCCCCCATGGGAGATCCCAACGCCTCCATCCCCACCCCGCAACCCGTGCACTATCGGCGCATGTTCGGGGCCTTGGGCGCCGCCTCCCAGGCCACCTCCATGACCTTTGTCTCCCAGGTGGCGCGGGACGCCGGAGTGATCGAACAGTTGGGTCTGCGCAGCCTGATCGGCACGGTGAAAAACTGCCGCAAGGTGAGCAAAGCGGACATGGTGCTGAACGACTATATGCCGAAGATCGAGGTCGATCCCCAGACCTACCAGGTGCGGGCGGACGGAGAACTGCTGGTTTGCGAACCCGCCGAGATCCTGCCCATGGCGCAGAAATATTTCCTGTTCTGAAGTAACGAACATGATCCGATTGACCGAAAAGATTCACGATCATGGGGACGCTGACGCGACCCTTACCCTGACCCTTGATCAACGCATCAAGTGCCGCCTGCGGGTGAGTCTGGACAGCGGAGAGGATGCGGGCCTGTTCCTGGCCCGGGGCACCACCCTGCAGGCCGGGGATCTGCTGCGCTCCGAGCAGGGATTGCGGGTGCGTATCCAGGCCGCCGACGAAACCCTCTCCCGAGTCCTCTGCGACGACCCGCTGCTCATGGCGCGAGCCTGTTACCACCTTGGGAACCGGCATGTAGCTTTGCAGATCGAACCCGGCCGAGTCAGCTACCTGCACGATCACGTGCTCGACGAGATGCTGGCAGGACTGGGTTTACCGGTCGAAGTGGTCAAAGCCCCCTTCGAACCCGAACCGGGAGCCTATGGCGGCAGTGCGGAGAAGGGGCATGCCCATGCCCACGGACACGGCCATGATCATTATCACCACCATTGAACAGGGTCGTGAGCGATGAGTCGTGTCCTCAGCACAGAACCGCCCCCTCTCCCCCGGCCCCTCTCCCGCGAGGGGAGAGGGGAGTGGTGCGGCATTGACGACTTCCCCTCGGAACATCTCTCTCGTTCCCACGCTCCGCGTGGGAACGCATACTTGGGGTGCAGCAAGCCTCTCGAAAACAATCGAAGTGAGGTACGCATTCCCACGCAAAGCGTGGGAACGAGCCATAGCGGATTCAGTCCCGGTACTTACGACCCTGTAAGGTTCCCCAAGCCACCGGCAACCAACAAAGGACAGGCAAAACACACCAAAACCTCCAGCTTAGTCACCCCTCTCCCCTCGCGGGAGAGGGGCCGGGGGAGAGGGGGGCGCTTCGCCAACCACCCCCCAGAACCGCCCCACAATCAGGGGCAACCATGAACACCGACCTGCGCCTCGTGCACCTGGTCAGCCCCTCCCTGCCGGTAGGCGCACGCTCTCGTTCCCACGCTCTGCGTGGGAATGCATACCAAGGGTGCGGAAAACCTCTCGATAGCAATCAGAGTGCGCTATGCATTCCCACGCAGAACGTGGGAACGAGTCATCGCACCAACACCTTCAGCTTCGACTCCCCTCTCCCCTCGCGGGAGAGGGGCCGGGGGAGAGGGGGGCGCTTCGCCAACCACCCACCAGAACCGCCCCACAATCAGGGGCAACCATGAACACCGACCTGCGCCTCATGCATCTGGTCAGCCCCTCCCTACCGGTGGGCGCCTTCACCTATTCCCAAGGTCTGGAGTGGGCGGTGGAGTGCGGCTGGGTCAGGAACCGGGAGTCTCTGCGCGACTGGATCGCCGACCTGCTGAACACCGGCATCAGCCGTCTCGATGTGCCGGTACTGGCGCGCCTCTACCAGGCCTCCCAAGCGGACGATCATGCAGCCCTGGCCCTCTGGAGCGACACCCTCCTGGCCTACCGGGAAACCCGTGAACTTCGGGACGAGGAACGCAACCGGGGCCGCGCCCTGGCAAGCCTGCTACCCCACCTCGGAGTGCCGGTCAGCGATGCTCTGATGCCGGTCCTGCGTGGCTGCCAACTGGTTGGCTTCGCCCATGCCGCCGCATACTGGAACATCCCCCTGCAACAGGCTGCCCGGGGCTATGTCTGGGGCTGGCTGGAGAACATGGTGCTGGCCGGGGTAAAGATCATCCCCCTGGGACAAACCGCCGGGCAGGCAACCCTGGCCGAACTCATCGAAACAATCCCGGCCGCGGTGGAGGACGGCCTGGCGCTGGACGACGACGCAATCGGCGCCAGCTGTCTCGCCCAGGCACTGGCCAGCAGCCGTCACGAAACCCAATACACCCGAATCTACCGATCCTGAACGAGTTTTACATATGAGCAGTGACAATCCCCTCAGAGTGGGCGTCGGCGGACCCGTCGGCTCCGGCAAGACCGCCCTGCTGGACGCCCTGTGCAAGGCCATGCGCGAGCGTTACCAACTGGCCGTGGTCACCAACGACATCTACACCCAGGAAGACGCCCGGTTCCTCATCCACAGCCAGGCCCTGGAAGCCGAACGCATCATCGGCGTGGAGACCGGCGGCTGCCCCCACACCGCGATCCGCGAAGACGCCTCCATGAATCTGGCGGCGGTGGAAGACCTGATCGGCCGGTTTCCGAACCTCGACCTGGTGTTCATCGAAAGCGGCGGCGACAACCTCAGCGCCACCTTCAGCCCCGAACTGGCAGACCTGACCATCTATGTACTGGATGTGGCCGAGGGCGAGAAGATGCCCCGCAAGGGCGGGCCGGGCATCACCCGCTCCGACCTGCTGGTGATCAACAAGATCGACCTGGCCCCCTATGTCGGGGCTTCTCTCGAAGTGATGGAAGCTGATACGCAACGCATGCGACCGGACAAGCCGTTTGTGTTTTCAAACATGAAAACCGGACAGGGGCTGGAAGAAATCGTCCGGTTTATCGAACACGAGGGCATGTTGTTGGATAGATCGTCCAATCTGGAAACTGACAGTTTTGAATGTTGAGTTTTCGGTTATGAGGTAACGAGTCCGCTGCGCTCCCGGGATTTCTCGTTCCCACGCTCTGCGTGGGAATGCATACCCTGGGTGTGAGGTCTCTCGACTGCGGTCAGAGCGGGATGTGTGTGGCCAAGCGGTATTAGCTTGAATGTCTGGGTGGCCTGTTTTTGTATACTTGTCCTCTTTTCTTTCGATAAATTACATATGCAAAGAAAAGAACGCCACCTAAAAAAATAGAAGAGCCGAATATTAATGTAATAGCAGTCCCTGCGATACCCCCGGGTCCTCCTCCGGGTCTAATCCAGCTGCTTGGATCAATATAATAGGAAATTACAGGGCTTGCACCAAGTGCCATAACTAGCGTGCCAGTAGTATAACCTGTTTGTTTATGTTGTTTGTAAATAAAAGTCTCTATGCCGAAAATGATAAGCGCGACGAAAAGTGCTGCAATATATATGTACAAAAGAAATAATTTGCCTGAAGCCATAGTGGTTTTATAAATTTCCGTTCAGTTTTGCTAATTTAGGGTCCGTTGACCGGTGGCGGCCGCTATGGCGATTCCGTCGCTTCTACCGTGATGTTGATCATCACATCCCAGCGCACCGCGCGTTTCGCGCCATTGACCGTGCAGTAACCCACCACCTGGATAATATCCGAGGTGCCTTCCGGCAGGTTACCCTCTGACTCTACGAATCCGTCACGGACCGCATGGGCTTTGCAGTTTGCCGTTTTCAACGCGAGGTTGCCGGGTAGTACCGGCAGCTTGATCAGACCGAAGTCGGCGTGCCAGAGAAACGCAGCGTCGTACTCCACACCGAGCCAACTCTCCAGTACTGCTTCGCCAACGACGAAGTTCTGGTCGTTGACGTCCTGCCCTATGGTTCTCCGGCTGTTTTCGAGGCTTGGCAGCAACATGGCCGTCTTGGTCGCCGTACCGGCCAGAATCGGTTTGGTAGGCTCGTCGATGCCTCCGCAGACATGTACTTTCCCGGTAATATAACCGTGGTTATTGACACCGTAGGCGTGGAGAGAACACGTGTCCTCTGTAAACGGGATGTAGTACCAGATACCCCACTGGTAAAGGAAAGCCTCATAGGACTGCAAGTGGTCGAAATTATTGTCGACACCGATGATCTGCGAATCGTTGTTGATATCGTAGGCATGGTTGTTGATGTATAAGGCGCTGTGCGACGGGTTCAGTCTGATCGGCTGGGCATTGCGGTTTTCCCACATCATTGCGTACGGCCCTCCTCCGTTGAAGCTTTCTCCGGGCTTCGGTTCGGACTTTGGTCCCCACCAGCCATCGCCGACGATCTGCCCGAGTTCATTAATCGCGTAGGCAATTGAACCGTAATTATATAACTCTGAATTGTCTTGATCGTTTTCATAGCCCTGGTAGCGGCTATCCAGCTTTTCAGTCAGGTTGTTGTGCCAACTGGTCGCAGTATACCCCATGCTACTGCCAATGAAACCGACCACTTCGGAATGGTCATTGATGCCCATGGCCTTGGAGTAGGTGCCTATGTAGCTGTTGTGCAAGTCATGCATGACCCAGTCCTCGAACAGAAATGCATGCTCCTCATGGTCGTAGTTCTCGGCCCAGCCGACGATCTGCCCCAGCTTGTTGATGTCGCGGGCCTCGCTTTCTGCTCCACCCAGGGTGCCCAGGTCAGTCACCGTGATAGAATCCACGTAGTAGGGTTTATGCGGTTCGGCAAGAAGGGTCGAACACAACAATAAGGAAGTAAATAGGACGGCTGTTTGTTGGTGCATGTTACACCTCCCCGGTCGATTTTGTGCATTGAACGGAATTCGAGACGATCCCTACAATTGATCCATCACTGACATTTTCTTACTTCTCGGTTATAGGATTTCAAAACTAGCGCTTACGAGTTATTGAAAAACGCACTGCAGGTATGTGAGAAATTCACCAGGCTGGTAAGAATACTGAACAGCCAGGTCCTCTGATCGGTTTTTACTGCGCTTATCGCTCGGGACAGACGGGAGGGGAAAAGGCGCATGCTTCACCTGTTGAGTATGTAGCCTGAATGGGAAAGCAAATCCAGGGTCAGGCAGATTGCGTTCGCATGGCTTCATGACAACGTAATCCCAAGGTGATCCGACTTCCCATGTAATAACTCAAGTTTCGGAGTTCAGAACGCAGTACAGGGTATAATATGGGCCCGGACGACGACTGCGGTTATTCAGGGCAGTAGCCGACACTAATTTTCACCACGAAGGGCACGAAGGTCACGAAGTGGCATGTTCATGGTTTTCAATGCCTAAAAAGCTGCGCAATGAGATTAATTGGTTGCTCGTCTGATCCTTCGTGCGCTTCGTGTCCTTCGTGGTTAAAGAATTCGGTTAGGCGAAGGGTCGTGGGAGGGTGCCCGGTTACCACATTTCTCATGCCTTGTGCCTGCCACACAACAGATTTTTGTTGTTTGATTTATAACACAAAGATTTTGCCACGCTAGAGGAATATTCGTACTATTATTCAATATGTTACATGTGTTCGCGCGCCAGATTTGAACTCCGAAACTTGAGTAATAACTACTTATCCGGCTCTCTCAACTTGGGTCCAGATAGGCTCGTTAAGGCTCTTGCCATGGTCGCTGTTACAGCTATAATTATGACCATAGTAATATGACCAGGTGCATAACTATGCGGGAGCAAGTATCAAAATCAGAGTTCAAGGCTAAGGCGTTGGAGCTGTTTCGACAGGTAGAAGCAAGCGGTGAAGCGGTGATTGTGACCGACCACGGCAAGCCCACCATAGAAGTGCGTCGTTATCATAAATCTGAACGCAGTCCTTTAGATGTCCTCAAAGGTAGTGTAACGGAGTATTCGGATCCTACTGAACCGGTCGGTGAAAGCGATTGGGAGGGGCTCGCGTGATCGTTTTGGATACTCATGCGCTTATTTGGTGGGTAAACGGCGACAAGCGTTTATCACAGAAAGCGATCAAAGCTATTAGGAAAGAGCTGAGTGGTGAAGGGCAGGTGATGATTTCTGCTATTACGGCATGGGAGATCGCCATGTTAGTGGCTAAAGGCAGATTGGCTTTGACTATGGATATCGATGATTGGTTGAAGACTGTTGCCTCTGTAGAGGGCGTTTCCTTCGTTCCTGTCGACAATGATTTGGCTGTCCAGTCAGTGCGATTGCCTGGAGCGTTTCATCCTGATCCGGCGGACAGGCTGATTGTTGCGCTGGCGAGACGCTATTCGGTAGCGCTAGTAACTGCTGACGCAAAGATCAAAGACTATCAGTATGTCAAAACTATTTGGTAACGGTTTAAAAAATGACTGTTTCCAGTCTGGCTAGAATCTGTCCTGTTCGAGTTGGAAGTGTTGGGTCTTCTGGTTAACTACTAATCCGGCTCTCTTCACGGAAGAGGCGCGAGCTTCATCTGTTGAGTCTGTAGCCTGGATGGTAAAACAAATCCAGGGTCAGGCAGATTGTTTTCGCCTGGTTTTATTTATTACAAGGTATCCGTCTCTCTTAGTGTGGGTGTCCAGATAGATACTCTGCGTGGGTATGCATACCCAGGGTATAGCGGTGCCTGTCGTATTTGCTTACTGTCGGCAATCGCCGGTTTCGCCCTCCTGGGCGAGTCACTTTTCTTTTTCGCCAAAAGAAAAGTAACCAAAAGAAAGGGCGCCCGGCCGTCCCGCCCCTTCGGGGACCGCTGCGATGCTCACAAAAACCGGCGGGCCTGGAACTCGCTACGCTCAAACAGCCAGGCCCGCTGATCGGTTTTTGCTGCGCTTCTCGCTCGGGACAGACGGGATGGTAAAGAGGCGCAAGCTTCAACTATTGAGTCTGTGGCCTGGTTATGTGCTACCCGAAAAAACAGCCACTTTCATCGGCATTTACGATAGCAAAGAATTCTTCGATGGAGCGTGACTCAGGTTCTGGTGTGTACGAATGCCACTTCAGATCGCTACGCATCCAGTAGATTTTCCAGCGCTGAGTTTTTTTGACGTAGGTAGCTTTTGCAACCGGTGATTCGATGATCGTGGAGGGTTCCCGGAAATGAGGGCGAATCTCGACAATTTGCACGTTATGCCCGGACACGCGAACGTCTAAATCTAACTTGGGTCGGATCTCGACTGGCGGCCTCCGGACTTCCAGAAACTCGGAAACGGCCCGCTCAATTTTCTTGGACTCAAACTCACTAAATGCCATATGGTTTCTCTATAGGAGTGCCCACATAACGCTTTCCATAACCGGACACAAAAAGCGGAGCTTTTTGTGGTCCGAGTTTATGGCTTTGTTAGCCATTTATTAAATTTGTAAACGACATTTCAGACATTCCCATAACAACAACCGGCGATATTGAAGTGACATAACTCCGAATTTTTTCACATTTTCGATAAAAATCGCTAAGGTGCTCGAATCTATGCCGCGTTTCTGAATTGTCACCGCGAGATCTGAAGTGTGTGATTTCCACTTCACCATCTTCGTATTCAAGGAGCTCAAAAGGTTTGTCATGTACGATTAAGTTTCTTATTTCAGAAAGCTCGTCAGCCACAGAGATGTACTGTACATTTTGTTTGTCGTCATCAGCCAAAATGATAAGTTTTTTTGCAAGCTCCGATTTGGCCGATTTTCCAATTTTCAACTTATCCGTAATTTGCCTCGGGAACTCAATAGCCATTATTGCTGATGTTTGATTATTAAGTCTTTCAGCTATTGCATGATTGACATAAGACTCCAGAGTAATAACTGACCACGCCATGACCATGCCTACTATGCATGATTCCTTTTCCATCGTATTGTACTTCACGGCGTCGAAAGGAAACGGGTCACCTCGATTTATCATTCGCTCTCTAAAATCAGAATCATTCGTCGCCAGATAGTATGACTGCGCGACTGAGTGCATTATTTCAACACGCATCCAATTATCTTGAATGGAACTATGAATCACGTGACTTCCTTTTGATGGCTAACATTGAGTAGCAGGCAATTTGCCTGTTAACCCGTATATCCGCCTGTTCGGCGTGCAAATCACCCATAAATTCAACAAAACAATCACAAAGCGGGCGAATGTTACACAAGAAAACGGGCGCATTGCCTGTTAGTACTTTTAGTGAGGGAGGGTAAAAATATGCAATCAACCTCCCTGTTCCACTCTATTTGTATATCAAAAATCAGTAGCTTACCAATTTATTGTGTTCTCGTATCTTCAAAGATGTCTTGTGTTTATACATAGTCACTGAGTATTTTGAGGGGTATTTAAACGCCTGGTTGTGTGCTTTCACGCCGCCGATAAGCGTTTAACCCGTAATTCTTTGCGATGTTGTTCGGCTTGCCAAAGATCGTATTGCGTTTGTTGATTCAGCCAGCTTTCGGACGAGGTGTTAAACGCAATCGACAACCGTACCGCCATTTCGGGACTGATGCCCGACTTACCGTTGATGATACTCGAAAGCGTTTTGCGGCTGACACCAAGCGCTTCAGCTCCCTCGGTAACAGAATGCTCAAGGGGTTCAAGGCAGAACTCTTTGATAATTTCGCCGGGATGAGGAGGATTGTGCATCAGCATGATATGGCCTCAGTGGTAATCTTCATAATCGACAACTTCGGCGTAAACGCCAATGAACCGGAATGTGATGAGCCAGTTGCCGCTGACCCTAACTGACCAGGTTCCCTTTCGGTCTCCCGTCAGTTGATGCAAATACAAACCGGGGAGATCCATATCTGCCGGTGAGGTTGACGCATTCATCCGGCCCAGAATCAGCCGAAGCCGATTTACGTGTTTCGCTTGGGTTTCGGCTTTCTTCCCGGTTTTGAAGAGGCGCTCGAGACCCTTGTGTTTGAAACGCTGGATCATAGGTCATGGTATAACCCGTTACGTTACACTTCTCAATCTTTCTGCGCATAAGGAAGGATCTAGCCGTCTGGGTGAAATCGCAATCGTGCGTTGTGTAGCAATATAGTGACAACGTAGAAGGCTATTCTTCCGGGTCTGGCTTCTCGTCCCTGGCAATGGAAAGAGGCCCCTTTGCATTCGCATGAGGCACGAGTTTTCCATCGCGCAGGACAAACACACGATCATCAGCTTCCAGCAACTCTTCCCTGTGGGTGATCGAGATGTGGGTGCGTCCCATGTTGCGTAGCGCCTGATGCACCAGGGCCTGGTTCATCTTGTCGAGATGGCTGGTGGCTTCATCGAGAATCAGGATCTCGGGGCGCTTATACAGTGCCCGGGCGACCAGTAGGCGTTGTTTCTGGCCTCCCGAAAGCGTGGTGCCCATGTCGCCGACCAGCGTCTGCATGCCCATGGGCATGCTCTGAACCTCTTCGTAGAGGGCGGCCTGTTTGAGGCAGTCAATCACCCGCTCTACGTCCAGGTTGGGATCGAAAAAGGCGACGTTTTCCAGGATCGATCCGGCAAACAGCTGGTCGTCCTGCATCACTGTACCGATGCGGGCGCGGTATTGGGTCAGGTCGAGTTGGCGCAGATTCAGACCGTCCACCCGTATCTCCCCCTGATTCGGTGTCAGCAGTCCCAGCAGTAGTTTGATCAGGGTGGTTTTACCGCCGCCTGAGGGTCCGAGAATCACCACCGAATCGCCCGGTTCGATACACAGATCGAATCCGCTGAGCACCCAGGGTTCACCGTCGGCGTAACGAAACCAGACGTCGCGGAATTCGATACGATGTCCTTCCGGCGACGGCATCAGCGACACACCGGTCTGGGGGTTGTCGGCGGGATGAAACACGATGTCGCTCAGGCGTTCGGTCTGTATGGTCAATAAGCGGAAACTCACCACACGATCGACGAAGGCGGTCATTTTGGAGATGAACTGCTCTTTGTATCCCAGGTAGGCGAACAGCATGCCGATCGTGAATTCCCGATCCATGATCAGGGTGGCGGCGAGCCAGATCACCAGGGCGTTTTCCAGTGCGACGGTCAGTCCCTGTCCCAGGCGGAAGCCGATGTCGAGTTTCTGCAGGGCGATACGGGCGTTGAACACATCAACCTGCTGGTTGAGCCAGGACGACACCCGGGCGTTTTCGAAGTTGAAGAGTTTGATGCTTTGCACGCCGCGAATACTTTCCAGGGTCAGACTGTTGAGTCGGGCGCTGCGCACGATCTCCTCTTCGCTGCGCAGTCGGTAGGTGCGGTAGAGGTAGCTGCGTAACAGGACGTAGAGGAAGGTGGCGGAAAGCACCACCAGTGTGAGTTTTACGCTGTACACCATCATCACGGCGAGAGCGACGATCGCCATGATGCTGTCCACCACCGTCTCGATGAAGCCGTTGGTGATGACCTGGCGGATCTGGTCTACCGCGCCGAACCGTGACAGCACGTCGCCCAGATTGCGTTTTTCGAAATAGGCGATGGGCAGGCGCAGCAGATGGGAGAACACGTTAGTCGACCACTGCAGGTTCATGCGCGTACCCATCGCCATCAGCAGCCAGGAGCGCAAGGCGGTGATCGTGAGTTGAAACAGAGCCAGCATGAACATGCCGCTGACCAGTACCAGAAGCAGGCTGCGGTCGCCGGTGACCACCACATCGTCGATGATCCATTGGTTCAGCCAGGGCAGGATTACCGCGACCAGTTCGATCGCCAGGGAGACCAGCAGGATCTGTCCCAGAGAGCGGCGCAGTCCGCTGATGCGTCCCATCAGGTCGCGAAGCCGTACCCGGGTCTTCTCCTGGCGGGGCGTGAACTCGGCGCCGGGTGTAAGCTCCAGGGCGACCCCGGTAAAGGATTGTCCCAGTTCCTGCAGGGTGAGTTTACGTTTGCCGATCGAAGGATCGTGAATGATCGCTTTGTCTCCGTCGATCCGGGTCAGCACCACGAAGTGGCGCAGATCCCAGTGCAGGATACAGGGCAGACTCAGTTGGCGGAGTTCGTTGAGTTCCAGACGCAGTGGGCGTCCGGCCAGACCGATGGCCGCGGCGATGTCGATCAGTCCCTTGAGGTTCATCCCTTTCAGGGAAAGGGAGAAGCGGCTGCGCAGTGCGCGCAGGTCGGTCTGATAACCGAAGGGCGCCGCGCACATGGCGAGACAGGCGAGGCCGCACTCCGCCGCTTCGGTCTGCAGGATCATGGGAACCGGCTGCCGCTGGCCCAGATTCAGGCGATCAAACAGATCCATCGAGCGTCACTCCGCCGGTTGATGTAGTGCGCATCAGATTCTCCCGCTCAGGGCCAGCAGCGGATCGAAAACCCATTCGATCAGTCGTTTTCTGTCCATATGGATGTCCGCCTCGAGGGTCAGGCCGGCGCGCAAGGGGATGGGTTTGCCATAGGCCTCGATCGCCTGGGCATCCGGGTGGACCGTGGCGCGGAAGAAGGTCATGCCCTGGTATCGGTCGATGAGATGGGGAAAACGCTCCTGCAACTCTTTCATCGGTACGTCGATATGGGTCAGTTCGGTGAGTTCGCCGCCGTAGACACCGAACTTCTGGTAGGGAAAGGCGTCGTAGCGCAGCTTGACCTGCTGACCGGGTTCGAGAAAGCCGATTGCGTTACTGGGAACGAAGACCTGGACATCGAGACTGACGCCTTGCGGCAGCAGGGTCGCCAGTGGACTCCCGGTTTCGATCTGGCGGCCCACATCCACCAGGATATTGCTCACCGTACCCGCCACCGGTGCGCGCACATAGTTGAGATGGGAGCCGCGCTGCACGAGACTCTGCTGCTGGGTGGAGAGCAGGGTGCGCTCCAGCGCCGAGCGGTCCGCTTCGGCACGCAGGTGTATGGTGTCGAATTCGTTGCGGATCTCGAGCAGGCGGGATTCCAAATTGAGTTTGTCCCGGTTCAGGGCTTCCAGGCGTGCCTGCTGTACCAGGTGGTCGCTGATCTGTTGCTGATACTGTATTTCCGGAATGATGCGATCCTCGAATAATGGGCGCATCTTTTCCAGCATGGCCGCAAGGGATTCGACATGCTGGGTTTGCAGTTCAATCTCGGTTTTGAGCGAGGCGACCTCCTGTTGGAGGAGTCGCGCCTTGTCTTTCAGTCCCGCCTCCTGCTGTTGCGCCTGCTTCAACCGGTTGCTGATCTCATCGGTGAGTTTTTCGCTTTGATGACTGAGATTGTCTTCAATCAGCTTTTGCGTATCGCCCAGATCGCTGAAGGTCTCCTGGCGAATCTCGAACAGCAGGTCACCGGCGGCTACCTGAGCCCCTTCGTGCACATGGCAGGCCGATACGGTGCCGGTTTGCAAGGCATTCATGCGGATTGCGCCATGGCCGGGAACGGTCAACCCGAACACTCGTTCCTTACGCGTGAATTCGCCGAAAGAGAGAAAGAGCAGAATCGATATCGTGATCGCCACAACCAGCAGGGTGATACCCCACAGGGGCAGAGACTGGGTGAGTAGAATGTCGCCGGTGCTTCGATTGAGCTGTTGAGCATCAACGACTTCGCGCCGGAACAGGGGAGCGTTCATCCTTGTGTCATTCCTGTCAGTCAGAATCCTACCAGACGGATTGGCTGCTGCCAGCCAATCCGGCCAACCCGTCAACTCAGGACGGATTTATCTCATCATGGTTTAGCACCATTTGGGTATCAGGATGCGTAAGCAGGAGAGAAAGTGGTGGTGATGATGATGTGAGGGTTTGGGCTTGCACACCGGCTCGGGTTCGCAAACGGGTGTGGGATCACACACGGGGTCCGGTGTGCATCCCGGTTCTTCTGGTACTACGGGATCATCACAACCGCCTTCTACCAGTTTGAGTTCCATTTCATTTAAAATCCTCATGATTTTCTCCTTCTTTATTGTCATTGCGTTCCAGCAATGATGATGTGGATGTGGGGTCCTTCTCAGGATCCACAACGCCGTGACTACAGCGTTCGGCAAATATAGCAACTCTTTTTGTTCTGTCAAAAAAATGTTGGATGAGTCACATTTTGCGTGTTACTGCTTGGCGAAACTGTTAACTTTCTCCTGTGTTTGGAATGAAAATTTCAAATTGCCAAAGAATTGACGCTTGTTTTTCTAATCCATTGTCGACATGTTTTGCTTGGTTTCATCTGATAATTCAGCATGATCAGCCATGCTGATGCTCGATCCGAGCATTGGGCCGTGGTTTGAAAAAGTATTGAGTTGTTAGCGACGAGTTTGAGTTTATGTGTTCTCTGTGCTCACGGATTCTATGCCCCCTCTCCCTGGCCCACACCCGCAAAGGGAGAGGGGATTCACGAATCAGGGCAGTCGGTAAACGAGCCGCTTGCTACAACGAACGGATCAGAGTCATTCGATGCGTTTGAAAAAACGCGCTCCCTCTCTCCAGTGGGAGCGGGTAGGTCGGGTTGGCGCAGCGTAACCCGACAGGCAGTGGCGAGATCCCCGGTCATGTCGGGTTACGCTGCGCTAACCCGACCTACGACCGGCTATCAGTTCGATCCGGTCTTGATTCATACGTCCCCTCTCCCCTTGCGGGAGAGGGACAGGGAGAGGGGGGGCAATGCCGATGAGCGCGGCGAACACCCTAACCCTCAATCCGCTCCTGGTAACGAATTCTATGTCTGAGAATCATGGGCGGTCCGGTAATTTTATGTCACCCGGGTTATCGGATTTACATTCAACAAGCCCGTGCCCATTGATCCTCTCAGAGATTCTGGGATGATGACTCAATCCGCCATCCGCTCTGTTTGTTATGTCTGATTGCAAAGATGCCGATCGCTATGCTTTTACGCGAACCTTGTGTGCCGACCAATGGGCTTGGGAGTTTCTGCGTAGAAACCCGGTCTACCGCCACGAGTGGCGGCAGTTCATCGCCACCTGGCGGGATCTGGAAGCGTGTTACGGGAGGCCCTCTCAGAGGGACATGACCGCCTGGAAACAGGATTCACGCGCCTGGGTCCCGGCCGCCTCGTGCAGCGAGAGCGATTGCCGGGTGGATGGAGACAAGGTATTGATCGAGTGCGCTCTGGGCGCGCGCTGGGGTTTCTACAAGTTCCCCCCCGACCCTGCGGATGACGATCCGGTGGGTGGCAACCGCTTGGTGTGGCGGCCGGTCACGTTTGAACTCCCTCTGCTGAAGGCGGCGCAAGCCGCGCCGGATTCTGCCCGCTATGCGGCACCGGTTTTCGACCTCGAGTTGCCACTGGCCTTCCAGCTCGAACAGGCCAAGCGACGTTTGCAGATTGAACAGCGCAAGCGGGTTGCGGTCGGACAGATCAAGAAGCCGAGTATTGCAGAACACCGGGACCGACTGACCCTTGCGCTACGACTGCTCGATGCTATGGATGAGGGCGTTGCCGAGCAGGAGTTGTACGCGATCCTGGGCGGATCGGAGCGGGAGATCCGAACCTCACTGGAACAGGCGCTGGCGCTACGAGATACGGATTATCAACAGTTGCTGCTGTTGCGTTGAACGGGCTGTCGAAACAAGCAACCCCACTCAAGGCGACACACAATGGAGTCGACCATGACACCAATGCGAAATCTGAGATCGGGCCTGTGGCCGCTGGCCCTTCTGCTGGGCTGGCTGCATGCTCAGGCCTGGGGGGAACCGGTTATCGAGACCGAGAAAAACCGCATCACCTACCAGGTGGTGACCGAAGGTCTGTCCCATCCCTGGTCCCTGGCGTTTCTTCCGGACGGCCGTATGCTGGTGACCGAGCGGCGGGGGGATCTACGGCTCATCAGCGCTGACGGCCGCCTCGATCCTCGTCCCATCGAAGGTCTGCCGAGCATCCATCAACATGGCCAGGGCGGCCTGCTCGATGTGGTGCTACATCCGGATTTCGCCAACAATCACTGGGTCTATCTCTCCTATGCCGAGCCTGGCATCGATGGTTACGGCACCGCAGTGGCCCGGGGGCGACTGGAAGGCCATCGCCTGTCCGAAGTGCAGGTGATCTACCGCATGGCCCGCAAAACCAATACCCGGCAGCATTTCGGTTCGCGCCTGGTGTTCGACCGGGAAGGTTATCTCTACATCACCCAGGGTGATCGGGGCGACCGGCCCAGAGCCCAGGATCTGCTGGATCATGCGGGTTCTCTGATCCGTCTACGGGACGACGGCACGATCCCGCAAGACAATCCGTTCGTCGATTCGAAACGCGGCCTGCCGGAGATCTTCAGCTACGGACACCGTAACATGCAGGGGGCTGCGCTCAATCCCTGGAGCGGACGGGTCTGGATTCATGAACACGGTCCCCAGGGTGGGGACGAAATCAATGTGCCCCAGGCGGGAAAAAACTATGGCTGGCCGGTGATCACCTATGGGGTGAACTATGTGATCGGCACCCAGATTGGCGAAGGCACTCACAAGGCGGGCATGGAACAGCCCATCTATCACTGGACCCCCTCGATCGCCCCTTCGGGCATGGCCTTCTATACCGCTGACCGGTACCCTGACTGGCAGGGTGACCTGTTTGTCGGTTCCCTGAAATTCCAGTTGCTGGTCAGGCTGGAGCTGGATGGGGAGAAGATCACTCACGAGGAGCGGATCCTCAAGGGGGCATTCGGCCGTATCCGGGATGTCCGTCAGGGACCGGACGGTCTGCTCTACCTGTTGACCGATGAGGACAAAGGCCGCCTGATCCGCCTGCTGCCCGCCGATTGAACGCCAACAACAGAAACCCCGAATAACCCGTAGCCCGGATGCAGCAAAGCGCAATCCGGGAACAAGCTGGCAGCACAACCCGAACACCGGACAAACCGAAACCCGTAGCCCGGATGCAGCGAAGCGCAATCCGGAAACAGGACCGGCACCAAAATCCAAACACCCAACCCCTCCCGGTAGAGCGGTAAAATGCCAGCAACCAATTCGCAAGCAATCCAAGGGAAACCGTCATGAACGAGCGTATCAAAGCCTTTCTCAATGAAACCCTCAATCTGCAGTTGAACGGCAACCACTGGGAGATGTGGCTGGTGGCGCTTGCCGTAGTGGTGATCGGCTACCTGTTTCTGAAACTGCTGTTGGGTCTCACGGGACGCCGTCTGGAACGCATCGCCGCCGGTACCGAGACCGCCATCGACGACGGAATCATCAAGGTCATCCGCAACACCCAGAGCTGGCTGCTCGCGATACTCGCCCTGTATGCCGGTTCCCTGTTCGCCGAACTTCCCCCGCGCTTCATGAAGATTGCCGACAGTGTGCTGATCATTGCCCTGCTGGTGCAGGTGGGTGTCTGGTTCAACACGGGTCTCAACTACGCACTGGGTGTGTACCGGGAACGCAAGATGAAACAGGATCCGGCCAGTGTCACCGCGTTGAACGCGATCGGCATTTTCGCCCGGGGCCTGATCTGGCTGGCGGTGATCCTGCTCACCCTGGACAACCTGGGATACAACGTCACCGCATTGATCGCAGGCCTGGGTGTCGGCGGTGTCGCGGTGGCCCTGGCAGTGCAGAACATCCTCGGAGATCTGTTCGCCTCCCTGTCGATCCTCATCGATAAGCCTTTCGTGGTGGGGGATTTCGTGATCGTCGACGATTACATGGGCAGCGTGGAACATGTCGGTCTGAAGACTACCCGGATCCGCAGCCTCTCCGGCGAGCAGTTGGTGTTCTCCAACTCCGATCTGCTCAAGAGCCGCCTGCGCAACTACGGCCGGATGTATGAACGTCGGGTCGCGTTCCAGATCGGCGTGACCTATGACACAACCCGTGAACAGTTGCAGCGGATTCCGCAGATCATGCGCGAGGCGATCGAATCCCAGGCCAAGACCCGTTTCGACCGTTCACATTTTTTCAAGTACGGAGACTACGCACTGATCTTCGAGACGGTCTACTACGTGCTCGGTCCCGACTACAACCTCTACATGGATATTCAGCAGGCGATCAACCTGAGCATCAATGAAGCTTTCGAACAACAAGGCATCGACTTCGCATTCCCGACCCAGACTCTGTTGCTGCAGCGGTCGGGTTGATCGACAGGGTATTGCGGATTCTCATGTTCCGCCCTGTCCCGATCGGATACCGTGGACAGCAACCATTCAGAGTCTGTGTGCAGGAGAGTCCCATGAGACGTCTGTTCAACCAACTCATCCCCGGGCTGTTGATCCTGGTGGGCGTTCTGATCATGATCATGAGCAGTCTGGCAGTAGGCGGTGTAAGCGCCCATCTCGGCTTGCCCCTGTTTCTATTGGGCTTTATCTGGCTGGTGTTTGCAGGGTACCTGCAGCGGCATCGTTCCTCATGACATCCGACAGAAGCACGCCCCGATAAAGTAGTGTCATCCGGAAGAGACATCTATATGACGGTTGAAGTATTCGACAGCCTCAATGTCTCGAAGGGTTTTGCCCGAACCCTGCTGTTTGAAAGCAACCTCGACCCGAACAACCGACCGATCCCGACCCTCGGTGTGACCGGAATGATCGCATTGATCCTGGGGATGGTCTGGTTGGTAAGGCGGAATCTGCTGCGACAAACGGGTGCGTAGCACCGTTTGAAATCCCGCTCACGGTGAGTCATGGACTCACACATCATGGTGATGTATATCGCGGCGGATGCGTATCCGGGGCATTCTGCCTCGCAGGATACAAATCCTGTCTCATCAGAGTGGAGTTTCAACAGCCTGCCAGATGATGCTGCATGAATTCAATCAGCTTGCCGGCGTGTTGCTGGAACAGATCCACCGAATCGTGTCGCGCACCCACCACGGGAAAGATCTTCACCGACTGACCCGGTGAGGCGTTTGCCTCGATCAAGTGCATGTCACTGATGGGTACCACCCGGTCATCCGTTCCATGCGCCAGCATCACCGGGCATTGAACCTGATGAATGCGGTTCATGGGTGCGATCTCATCGAAGCGGAAACCTATGACCCATTGGATGTAGTTGATGATGATCCTGCGAATGAACCCGGGCAGCCAGGGGCGGTCCAGTTGGCGATTCATCACCAGATTGGGATGGGCGAAGCCGGACAGTCCGATCACCATGTCTACATCCTTACGGCGTGAAGCGGCAAGAATCGCGGCGGCGGCGCCGATGGAGTGACCCATCACCACGATCCTGTGATCCGGTCGGTGCGCCTTCACCCAGAGGATGGCGGTTTCAAGATCCTCGGCGAAGCGGGGCAGGGATGAGAAGTTGTCATCGTCGCTTTTGCCATGATTACGTGCATCGAACATCAGCACGTCCAGACCGGCTTCATGGAAGGGTTGTGCCAGGGGCAGCATCAATTCAATGTTCGCCCCCCAGCCATGCGCGAGTATCAAAGTGGCGTGACTGTCGGCTGCCGGAATGTGCCAGGAGTAGAGGCGTTTACTGTTCGATCCACTCAGATACTGTTGGGTGAAGGGTAAACCGATGCGATCCGGTGTGCGCGTTTCCATGATACGGGGTGCACGATAGACCCGGTGCAGTACCAACGGAAAGCTCAGGCTGAGGAGCAGGAAAACCAGAAAAATCGAAATCATCATGTGCATGCCTAATTCATTCCCCGAAAAAACAACCGGATCCGGGTGCATGCGTCCCTGCTCTGTACTCACGAAAGCCGATATCTATGGCAAAAGATGACAGTTCGTTTGCGCGGGTGACCCGATGATCGGTACAACAATTTAATCGAAGTTCGAACAGCTTAACCCAGTCCTTGTTTGGAAAAATGGGAACTGCACCACAATCAGTGACACTATTTCAGGCAATAAGATCCCTGGTCCCGCATACAACAGCGAGAGCACGGTCATCTTTGGTGGGTTGTCGACTACCGGTCCATTTTTCGGGTGCTGCTCAGGAACCTTGCTGCAACACGTATTTCATTTCGTGCCTCAGTCCCATGTAGAGAGCGACACACATAGCCAGCAGAATGAGCGTGAAGGGTAACCCGACACTGATCGCCGCAGCCTGCAGGGCGCCCAAAGCATCGGCGCCACCACCGAATAACAGTGCGCCTGCGATCATGCCCTCCATGGCCGCCCAGAAAATCCTTTGCGGTATCGGCGCATCGAGTTTGCCTCCGGCGGTGATGCTGTCGATGACCAGGGATCCGGAATCCGATGAGGTTACGAAGAACACAAGTACCAGAATGATTCCGATAAACGACGAGATGGCGGAGAGCGGCATGTTTTCCAGCATTTGAAACAGGGCCAGTGAAACATCGCCGATCCCGTTCGCCAACTGGCCGATACCGGCTTCGACCTGAGCGAGACCGTTGCCGCCAAACGCGGACATCCAGATCAGGGTGATGAAGGTTGGAACCAGCAGGACTGCGATCAGGAATTCACGTACCGTTCGGCCTTTCGACACCCGGGCAATGAACATGCCCACAAAGGGTGACCAGGAGATCCACCAGGCCCAGTAGAATACGGTCCAGCCGTGGTAGAACTTTTCATCCTCACGTCCCATCCAGTTGCTCAATGGGATCAGATTCTTGAGGTAGTCGCCGCCGGTTTCGATCACCTGGCCAAAGATGCCGAAGCCTGAACCGACGATGATGACAAACAACAATAATACCAGAGCAAGGCTCATGTTGAGGTTGCTGAGGATTTTGACTCCTCCATCGAGTCCGCGCACCACTGAGATAATGGCTACGGAGGTGACTCCGATGATGATTGCGATCTGGGTATTAATGGTATTGGGAATATCGAACAGGTACTTCAATCCGCCGGCGGCCTGCTGCGCGCCAAAACCCAATGAGGTCGCCAGACCAAAAATAGTTGCCATGACCGCGACTACATCCACAATGTGACCAAACCAACCCCAGGATCGATCCTTGATAAAGGGGAAAAACGCGGAGCGTATCGTGAGCGGTAGATTCTTGTTGTAGGTAAAAAACGCCAGGGACAGGCCCACTACCGCGTAGATGGCCCAGGGATGCAGTCCCCAGTGAAACAGGGTCGCGCCCATGGCCAGCTCCTCGGCTTGGGGTGTCTGCTTTGCGGCATTGAGCGGGGTGCCCCACCAATCGGTATAGTAGGCGACCGGCTCAGCCACGCTCCAGAACATCAGTCCGATGCCCATGCCGGCGGCAAACAACATGGCAAACCAGGATACAGTCGAGAATTCCGGCTTAGCGTCCCGGCCACCCAAACGGATGCGGCCCACAGGCATGACGATTAGCAGCAGACAAAAAATAACGAAGATGTTCCCGGCCACCAGGAACAGCCAATCAAAATGATTGATTGACCAGCTCTTCGCGCCATCGAAGGTCTGTTTGGCTTCGGTGGGAAACATCAGGGTGCCGATAACGAAAAGCAGCACCAGCAGTGCGGATACGATAAAAACGGGGTTATGGAAATCCATGCCCCAGGTGCGAATATTGTCCTGGCCGATTTCGTAGTCTGTTTCGTAACGGTCTGACATGCGTTGCTCCTGTGCTCTCATTTCAGTTCGGTTCGATGATGGAGTGAATCAGAATCCGGCTCGTATCAAGCCGGTGCATCGCTATCAGGGTGCGCCAAAGTCATAGCGCAGACCGACCGCTACCACCTGGCCACCGTCACAACTCCAGCAGGTTTCGTTCATGCCGCCATGTTCTTGGGTGATCGCGGCGGTTTCGTCCTCTTGATAGTATTCGACGAAGAATTTGAGATCTGCCTGGTATTGGTAGTCCCAACCAAGATGCAGAATGGTCTCACCGTAATGCTCGACATCGGCAAGCATGGCCTTGAAGGTGTTCTGCCCCAGTGTGTATCCCGCATAGAGATTCATGGCATGGTCACCATCCGCGCCATAGCCACTGTCGATATCGCTCTTGTGCTGTTCATACTTGGCGCCGATGTAGAGGTCGCTCATGAGTTGCCACATCAGTGAGGTGCCGAGGATTGTGGCGTCATTGCTGCCACCCAGGTGATCGAAGCCACCGGAAATCGTGATGTCGCCATACTGATAGCTGAGCGTGCCCTGTACCCGATCATCCGTTTTGCCATTGCGTTTGCCGGCCCCGTTGTCGAGGCTGTAGCCGAAGGATCCCGAGAGACCGAGAATGCGGGGGGAGTAGTAGGCGAGGGTGTCACTTTTACGAAACGTCGTGTAGGTGGCGAAACCGCTGTAGTAACTGCTGAACATATCCACCGGATAGGCGATGGCGTTGTAGTAGGGCATCCACATTTGACCGACACTGATATCACCGAATGCGCCTTTGACACCGATCTTGCCGACACGGATATCCTCGTCCTGATCCCAGGGGTCCTGCACCGCTTTGTTGGGGATATCCAGAGGTAATTCGAGTTTTGCGTAGGCCGTGACCTGATCGTTGAGCGCATGTGTTGCGTTGACGCCGAGCCTGGAGTAGGCGTCACGCCAGCCGGTGTAACTACCCATGGTCTGGTCATCATCAGGACTGACGTACTCGCCATGGACCCGGATCGATCCGTAGAAGTCATATTCCAATGCAAATGAAGGGTTGCAGTTGCAGAGACTGAATGCGGCAACTGAAGAACTGGCGAGACATTTTCTTAATACAGACATAGGTGATACCTGTAGCGGGTTGACAGAGGAGCAGGAGCGGGTCAATCAGTCGCGGGTCAATTCAATACCTGCGAACGGATTTTCTGCGGTGTTGGATTGGTCTCAGTAGCCGCCAATCCAAAGGCGGCCGATCAGGGAAGCAAAATGGCGGGCGCGAATTGTCGTGCGGGACTGGCCGCAACGAAGAGGTACAGGTGCAAAGAAGGTGGAGGCTCCACTATCTTGTGCCTGTTGCGAAGTGCGCATGACGAACTGTGTTACATAAGCGCGACAACGAGGCATCGTCGTGCTCACTGCATGGCAGTGCATTGATTTTCCGGGTGTTATGAGGAGGGCATCGTTGCGATGCCTGGGTTTCACAGAGAATGACTACAATCCGTGAAAGAAGGTATTGCGCTTCATTATGCCATGGGTAAGGGGGATTGCAACCGCGCGTCCATGGCGTACGCTCCAGCGAAAACCTGTGTAAATCGTGCATTGCTCCCCTGTTCAGCGTAATCATGCATACCTGACACCGGTTGTTGTCGCGTTTAAGACGAGTAACGGATCAGTGTATCATTTCAGTGAATGGACGGAATGTCCCGGGAGCGCGCTGCTGCGGGAGCAGACTGCAGATGCGCCTGACAATAGTCATGGGTCGGTAGCGTCTCGGATTTCAACCAGGCGCGGGCACACTCCGAGAACGACATCCCGGATTCCGCTTCGATCGCATCGATCAGTGTCTGCATGCCGATCGCGGTTGTCCGGTAGGTCAGGTAGCAATGACGCAATGCCCGGTCCAAGGTGGTGCGGCCAATGAGTTGCTCCGCATTTCTCAGAAACATTGCGCCTTTAATATAAGGCGCCTCACCAAACAGTCCGTCATTCAGGATGTCGATTCGGTTACAGCCATCGGGCCATGCGATTTTGTTGGCTTCACTGTTCTGCAAGCGTTCAAGACGGGTCTGATAGGCACTCCAGGTCTGATCCTCATACTCCGTACCCGCAGCCGCACCGTAGGCGCGAGCCGCCAGATAGGTGGCGGTGCCCTCCGACATCACAAAGTCCTCCCAGCAGGCCATGCGCACGCCGTTGCCGAACCAGCCATGAGCCGCCTCGTGGATTGCGACCAGGGGATCGGCCAGGGACTGGTCCGAGATATGCCAGTATGGGTGATGCTCCATGCCCCCATACTGTTGCCCACCCCAGTTCACCGAGACGCTCGCCACCTCATTGGCGAACAGATAGTCGCCGTAGGTCTGCTCGTAGAAGTCGAAGGCGTCTCTCAGGTAACGGCTGCCCGATTGCATCAGGTCTGACTCTCCCGGTTTGTAGTAGGCTCCGACCCGGGTGCCGTGTCGCGTCTGCCCCAGATCCAGGTATCGGTAATCACCCAGGGCCCAACCGGGCATGTAGGCGGGCGCATCCGCCCCGATCGACTGTGGATAAATCGCGGTCAGGGTATCCGGCACGCCACTGAGATGCATGGTGTAGGTCACACCCTCGGCGGGTTCGGAGTGGCAGGGAAACAGATTGCCGCAGAAGTAGGGCCAAGTGAAGGTTGCGCCATTCAGCGTATAGCCCTCAAACGCGGTTTGCTCATGAAACAGATACTCAATACTCACCGGAATCGGCGTATCGTGAGCGGGTAATGCAATGATGAGTTGTGTCCCCTCGCGTCGATAGCCCAGGTCCTGTGTGTGGGAGGAGACCCGGATGATGTCCAGGTTGCCGGATTCGAACACGATGTCAGGATCATCGGAGTTGGCGGAAAGGGTGATGTCCGCCCGACCGCTGAGTGTTTGCAGGTCGATCGTGAGATCGGTTGAGAGGATATCGGTGGTTTCGGCGGAAACCGGGGTCGCGTCCCCGTCCCGGGTATCGGAACCGCCGCATCCGCAGAGCATCAGTTGCAGCAATACGATCAGCAGGCCGCTCAGCGGCAATCTGTTCAATCCCAAATGGGTTGGTTTCACGGTGAAAGTCTGCAGCGATTCCATTCCTGTCCCTGAAGGCCGAACTGAGGAAGTATCGTCGGTATGCTATCGGTAAGGGAATGAAGCAGGCAAGTGTCCGGCCGGGAGATGGGTTCCCGACCGGACTGGGGAGGGGATGTAGGGCCTGGCGATTAGTAGGCTGTTAGGCCTTTGCCGTCAGCTGTTCGATCCACCCTGCGATCAGCTGATTGGCTGTCTCAACCGGCGCCTCGAGGTAGCTGATGACAAACCGGTCGGCCAGCTCCACGACCGACAGGGCGCGTGGCCTGACCGCGCTAATGAGTGGGTTGGGAATGGCGTTGGCAACACAGAACAGGATGTGTTTACTGGCCAGGATACCGTCTGCAATCTTGCCTTCCGGTTGTGTGGCAACGTGGGCATGGTGATCGAATTCGCCGATATAGGCTGCAACGGGATGCTCGGAAATCTGGGTCTTGAAGCGCGCCATGACATCATCGACATGAGTGCATTGTGTCTCGCTCTTCATGATCTCGCAGGCGTAAACGGGGTATTTTTCGAGTAGTGTCGTTTTGTTCAAATTCATGGACGTATTGCTCATTGGTTTTTTAGGTTGGGGGGTTATGTCGGACGCTCAGCTCCGCGTTTGAACCGGTGAATAACCGAGTAAAATGCTAAGAGGATCGGCATGGCCGGTCATTGCGATTTCTCAAACTGCCGTTCCACGGTACCCCTTGCTGCGAGAGTGCTCTGCTGAGTGACTTCGGCTCGCCGGGGCCTGTTGTGAATCGTGTCGGTATCGGACGCCGGTTATCACAGATCCATGACAACTGGATGAAATCCCTGAGTATCCCCATCCATTCCGGAATTGATTCGGAGCAAACGAGAAGTGGGTCTTAATTCACCTCATTACCGCTTTTTTGCCATGGTTATACAGGCTATGTTCCGTGTCACTTGATCATGGCGCGTTCCAAACAGGGAACCGTGCCTGTTCCGCACCGAACAATGAGGAGTTAACAGCGAATGCCTTTGCGAATGACCCGGGATTTGTGTACCGGTATCGAAACCATCGATGAACAGCACGGCTCAATCGTGGACTACATCAATGAACTTGAAGTCGCCATAGGGCAGGGGGATGAAACGGTTGTCGGTCTGGTGCTGGAAAAGCTGGCCGACTACAGCATCTTTCATCTGAGATATGAAGAGCAGCTGATGCAGGAGGCTGACTATCCCTATCTCAAGCCTCACAAGGCGATCCACGATCTGTTCGTCAAGCGTCTGGAATCCTATCAGCAACGTTACCTGAACGGAGAGAATGTGGCCCGGGAACTTCACGATGTCCTGGCCAACTGGCTGGTGCAGCATATCAAGCAGACCGACATGGCCTATGTCTCCCATCTGGAACAGGAGCTGGCAGTGATCGAAAAGCGCGATCCGTTCAGCCGTCTGGGCCGCTCACTGAGATCGATCTTTGGAAATGAAAAACGCTTGATGTGATCTTTCACAGAGCATTCAGTTTCAGCGCATCCCGCTCGCGCTGAGCCTACCCGGGTTTGTCCAGTACCGGTGCTTCGACCTGCGTGACATCCGTCAGCGCAATGTGGCCTAAAACCCTGTGAATCAAGACGATGAAATGTCCCGATACGGGTGCTATATATGCGGAACACGGGTGTTTAAGGCAATCGCAGGAGGAACTCCCATGGATCAATGGCTGGAGGGCAAAGTCGTTGAGAAACGTCACTGGTGCGACAATCTGTACAGCCTGCGGGTCTCCGCCGAAGTGGATCCCTTTACCGCAGGACAGTTCACCCGTCTCGCCTTGGAGATCGATGGTGAGCGGGTGGCGCGACCCTACTCCTTCGTCAATACACCTCAGGACGAACTGCTCGAGATTCACTTCAATGAGGTGGAGAACGGTCCTCTGAGTCCCAGACTGGCTTCACTCAAACCGGGAGATCGGGTTTGGGTTTCGGCTAAGGCCAACGGCTTGTTTACCCTGGAGCAGATACCCGATGCGCAGCAGTTGTGGATGATCGCAACCGGTACTGCGTTGGGTGTCTATCTCTCCATCCTGCGCACAGAGGAGACCTGGAAGCGATTTCAGACCCTGCTGCTGGTACACAACGTACGCAAACAGGGACATCTTTGCTATGCCGGGGAGATCGCTGAATTGAAGGCCCGCCATGGGGAGCGTTTTCGCTATCTGCCCATCCTCAGCCGGGAGTCGGCTGCGGGTATTCTGCAGGGCCGCATTCTGGCGACTCTTGAGGACGGGCGTCTTGAGGCTGAGGCGGGTGTGCCGCTCTCAGCCGAGGGATCCCATGTGATGTTGTGCGGTAACATGGCCATGATCCGGGAGGTGTCCCAGGCCCTGGACGCCCGTGGGATGCGTAAGCACCGTCGCCAGGAGCCGGGACACTATTCCACGGAGAAGTATCACTGAGTCGTACGCTTCACACCGGTACGAAGATCAGTGCCAGGACATCGTTGTCATAGTCACCGGTGGTTTTGTACTCCCGGTATCCTTGGGACATGGCGGCGCCCACGGCATACTTGCGCTCTTGAAAATCGATCAGCGCAGATTGGCGCGCGCCCCGCTCCAGATCGAACAGCCCGGCATTCAGCTCCAGGCGGCTGCCGGCGGGCAGCTCTGCGAGGGTTGAAGCAATCACCCGACCGGAACGTTCCGCGAACACCCCGAAACACCCCGCAAGGATCTCCCCGTTGTCATCCCGGGGCAGGGCATCGTCCAGCATGGCGGCGAACTGAGGTTCGGAGTCGAACACGATACCGATGCCGCCGATGCTCTGGGCGGATTTCAGGTCACGCACAGCGGTCAGATAGATGTAGGTATGTCGGCCGGCGTATAGGTCGGTTCGGTTGAACGGGGAGACCACATAGCGTTGGGATTCTCGGACTTCGAGGGCCGCGCTGATGTGACTCTCCTTGGGCAGTTGTTTACCCACCCAGGCTGATTCCTTGGGGTTGGAGACGGCCTGTATCACACCCTGGGTGTCGAACAGGAATAGATTGGTGTAGACGGTGTAGAGGTCGTTGATGTACGCCAGGATCGCACTCAGGGCTTCCCGGTCGGTGTGGCTCAGTTCCCGTTTTGCGAGAATCTCCCGGAAGCGGGTAGTCAGAGCCCACCAGCGTACATCGTTGGCCCGCTCGTAGAGATTACGGTCCATGATGTCCACGGCGAGGAAGGCCTGGAACTGCACGTCGCTCAACAGGGATGAGATTACAGTGCCGTAGAGATTGGCGATGGACTCCTCGAACACACCCTTGGTGCGGCTGCCGATGAGGCGGATCTCATCGAGTACCGGCATGAACTCCTTGGCGTCCCGCTTGGCTGAGACGATCTGTCCGTTCAGCACCACCAGGATCAGGTCATCGGTAACTCGAGTGGCGGTTTCGGCAATGCTGCGCAGTTCCTGGGAGAACAGCTCCGATTGAGAGGGTAGTTCATGATCTCCCAGTCCCTGCTCCGCAAGTTCGGAAAATGCCGACTTGAGGGGCATCATTACATGCCCTTTCCAGGAGAGTCCGGTGTAGCCCTGGTAACCCTTGGTGGTCGCGGTGCGGGCGAAGAAATCCGCGTTCTGGTGTTTGATCAGCTCAGTGTGGTTATGGCGTGCACTGGTCAGGTGCTGGCCCAGGGGCAGGCGATGCTCGTCACTGCTGGCAATGACCCGGCCCTGGCGATCGAGGATCGTCAGCAGCTCGCGGCCTTTGCGCAGGTTGGCGAAGATGCCCGTCATTTCGTCGTCGAAGCGGAAGCACAGGCACAGTACGCCCAGCACCGGTGATTGGGCGTCGTTGGACTCGGTGATACGCGCCGAGTAGATCAACGAGTGGCGACGTCCCGGTTGCAGGTCCGAGTGGCGAAAGGTCTCAACAAACGGTTCCTGGGAATTCAGGGTTTCCTGGATCAGCCGGTCCTGGGATCGGCTGATCGGGTTGCCCTGACGGTCCAGGTTGGCCTTCACCCGTCCCTCGGTGTCGAGCAGGACGATCTCATCGTAGACGCTGTATTTGAGGGTGTACTCCCGCAGCCGGGCGACGATCTGATCGACTTCGGTGGGACCCGTCTGGGGATCGCGCAGGAATGCCCTCAGATCGTCATCGGTGGCGAGGAATCCCACATCCGCGGTGCGCTCGAACAGATTGCGGATCAGAATGTCGATGGCGACCTGGGCCCGGGCGCTGAGTTCCTGATCCTGTTTGTTGAGGTTCTCCTCCACCAGATTCTCGATCAGCTGGTGTTGCAGGGTTTCGAACTTCCTGCGGGTGTTCTCCATGTCTTCGAGCAGGGTCGCGGCAATCTGCAGGCTGTTGATCTTGCCGATCAAAGAGACCTTCTGCCACCACTCCCCCAGGTTGCACAGGGTGTTGTGATAACCGCGGACCAGGGGCATGTGGCCCAGCATCAGGCTGGTGTCGGCTCGGCTTTGCATGGCAGGTACTCCTCAGGTGTATGCGGCAACCCAAGAACCATGCAAAACGAATGCCTTAATATTTATCGAATAAATTCAATGTGATAGTTTGACTTGTTTGCGGTTTTGTCGGGTATGACACATGAAATGTCGAACAATGTTCATTAATTGTCGCGCTGGACAGGTGATGTGTAAGGAGTTTTGCGGAGATCCGATGCGGTCTCCGCGGCACCATGGTTTGTAGCGATCAAGTTTGAAAGTCTGGTGATGGTGGTAACCATCGTGCAATAACAAACCCGGCTCAGAGTCTGAGCCGGGCAGCGGGTCGGGTCATCGTAGACCCGATCCGTTTACAGCACCTTGATACTCCAGTAGCCGGTGATCGCACCATCCCGGATATCCGGGCCGACCGGTCCCTTGCCCCAGAAATAGTCGTTTACGTTGGACATGCCGTTCACATCGAATACCCCCATCACCACCGGGACCACCCCGGCAGGCTGATCGCCTTGATGGGTCCGTGATAGATTTCCATATGACATTGTCCTCGTAGTGTATGAAGTCGTTTGCATGCGATCCTCGATTGGCTGGGATTGTCACGGGTTAATACAACCGGGATCTACACTAGCGAAAGCAGGTTGGGACGGGCTGTTAAATAAGTAACGAATAGGGTGGGATTATTTCCGTACGCACAAGGGGTCGGAATTGCTAACCTGTAGGGTAGTCACTCAACTGAACAATGTTTTCCATTTTTCGGATCGTAAAGATCACAAGATTCAGGCTTTGGGTTTGCCCGGTTCAAAGAGATACTCGACGATACCCAGCAGCAGGGCAACGAACAGTGCGGTGAGTGTCAGGGAAAATTGAAACAGCAGGCCGGGAACCAGGATGAGAAAAACGAGCCAGGCGATTCTTGGCATGGGGCGAAGATTTGAAGGGGAAGACCGGGCTATCCTAACACGGATAGCCCGTCTGAAGACATCAGGCGCCGCCGGGCTCTCCGGTGAACTGGACCAGCAGATCTTCATCGGTGACGATGGTTTGGCAGGCCAGACGATAGGTCGGAGGCAGGTCTTTCACATTGGCGCGCTCTTCCTCTGACTTGGAAAGCTTGCCGATGGACTTCAGTACTTCACGCTCCTTGTCGGTCAGCATCACGCCCTTGACGTGATCCCCATCCAGATGGGTGACCTTCACCAGGCAGGAGCCGCATTCGCCGTCTTCGCATTCGAACGGAATCTTGATGCCGTTTTCCTTGGCCACGGCCAGCAAGGTGTCGCGTTTACCGGCAACCGCAGTCACCTTTTTGTTTTTACTCATGATCGGAGAAGAAAAATATATCGTGGCCATAGTGGACTCCACACGGTTGATTGCTGTAATGCCAAGGTAAAAATGTTGCGCCATTATAGCCACGATTATCGCGCGGACACATCCATGCGGAAACGTCAGGAAATGGTTGATGGTTATGTCTTGCGCAAAGCGAATCTGTTGGATAAGAAACAAAATTCACAATTGCGCACTAACATAAGTCATTGCGTGCTCAATGAGATGGGGTGTGGAATTCCAGTGCTCTAAATTGAGTCAAAAATCAGGCGTGAATCGGTGTTAGAGGCCGTGAATGCACGCTTGTGGGGCGCAAGGGAAATACACTGCGGGGTATTTCGCAAAGTGATACGCACCACGATCGGTCGGGTAGGGTAATTGTTTTTATGAATAGTATTTAAGAAAACAAAGATACTTTCTCAGTATCGATGTCAGTTGGAGCGCGAATGCTGCGAATGGCGTACAAGCTATCCAGCACATTTGAGGTGATCTTCTTCCGTTGAGACCCTGCCGGTCGCCTTCCTCTGCGGAATACCCTTGGCGATGGCCTTTCGTATCATTGGGAATGAGATGCGCGCGTTACCGGGTTGATCATCGCGCGCATCTATGATGAAAGTGCTCAGAGGGCGGAGGTTCCTGCTCTGGCGCGAAGACGCGTTGAGGCGAAACCGATCAGACCCAGGGACATCAGTAAAAAGGTTGATGGTTCTGGAACGTTTGCAACCCGGCTGGTTACCTGAATATTGTCGAGATTGACAGAAATACTGGTATCCAGACCGGTGCCGCCTATGGCGGGTGCGAGGGAGAACCGGAAGGATTCAATATCATCCCCACTGGTCGAAAATACCGTGGTGCCCACCAATCCGTTATCCAGCCATAGCGAGACAGAGTCTGAGATCAGATTGTAGTCGAGCATGACGTGATAGGCGGCATTGTCCTGAAAATCTCCACCGCGGATGGGCGACACCGGGGACCAGTAGTTGATGCCTGTCGTTCCGCTGAAGTAAAAATTACGCACCTCAGGCGTATCCGAAATCAACTTGAAGGAATAGTTTGAATCGCTCAAGTTCGA
>JBNLFS010000047.1:0-29587 GCA_050305635.1 Candidatus Thiodiazotropha sp.
GGCCGAGGCGGGGCCAGAAGCCTATCAGGTCGAGGTCAACGGGGTAACTTACAACGTCAAGGTTTCCCCCGCGGGCGCGGTTACCGAGGTCTCCGAAACGGGGGCTGTGGTTCAGGCATCTGCTCCGGCACCCGTTCCGTCAGGCGGCGCCACGAATGTCACGGCACCGTTGTCCGGTAACATTCATACCATCAAGGTGGCGGTCGGACAGTATGTGGCATCGGGTGACGTCATCATGATCCTCGAGGCCATGAAAATGGAGACGGAGGTACGTGCGACAGCCTCAGGAACGGTTGCGCAGATTTTGGTCAAAGAAGGCGAGGCCGTCCAGGTTGGAGCCCCGCTGGTGAGTCTCTCCTGACATGTTAGAACTGGGATTTGAACCGCTTTGGCAGTCCACCGGACTGGCCAATTTCATGTGGGGTCAGGCACTCATGATGGGTGTCGGGGCGTTGTTGATCTATCTTGCGATCGTCAAGAAGTTCGAACCCCTGTTGCTGCTCCCAATCGGCTTTGGCGCCATTCTCAGTAACATACCCCTGGCGGGTATCGGAGGCAGTGAGGGCCTGTTGGGGCATATCTACCATGTGGGTATTGAGACCGGCGTATTTCCCCTGCTGATCTTCATGGGAGTCGGGGCTTTGACCGATTTTGCCGCACTGATCGCCATGCCCTGGACCCTTTTGCTGGGTGCTGCTGCCCAATTCGGTATCTTCGTGACCCTGATCGGCGCACTGGCTCTCAATTTCATACCGGGTTTCGATTTCACTCTGGCTGATGCTTCGGCTATAGCGATCATCGGTGGCGCGGACGGACCTACCGCGATATTCCTGGCTTCGAAGCTGGCACCTGACCTGTTGGGGGCGATTGCGGTTGCTGCGTATTCTTACATGGCGTTGGTGCCGATCATCCAGCCGCCGATCATGCGCTGGTTGACCACGGATGCGGAGCGCCGGGTCGAGATGCAGCAGTTGAGGCATGTTTCGAAACTGGAAAAGATCCTGTTTCCCTTCGCGGTTCTGCTGTTGTGTGTGATTTTTCTGCCATCGGCGGCCCCCCTGATCGGTATGCTGACCTTTGGCAATCTGCTGCGCGAGAGCGGGGTGGTGGAGCGGCTCAGTCATGCCGCGCAGAATGAAATCATCAACATCGTCACCATTTTTCTTGGTCTGGCTGTGGGCTCCAAGCTTTCCGCGGACAAATTCCTGACCATCGATACCCTGGGTATCCTTGCCTTGGGCGCATTCGCTTTCTGCGTCGGAACCGCAGCGGGTGTCGTCATGGGTAAGATCATGCACCGTGTCACGGGCGGCAAGGTGAATCCTCTCATCGGAGCCGCCGGGGTGTCCGCTGTTCCGATGGCGGCCCGGGTGGTCAACAAGGTCGGACTGGAGACCAATCACCACAATTTTCTGCTCATGCACGCCATGGGACCCAATGTGGCCGGAGTCATTGGCTCCGCGGTCGCGGCGGGTGTGCTGCTGGCCCTGGTGGGTGGGCAATAATCCCCTGGCAACCGGCCGCCTCCCCTTTGGGAGGGGGCTGACCCTCCGTGTGACGGGCTTCGATGGGGGTGGACACGTCATTTTGACAGGACAGGCCCTCTCATAATATTATTGCGCGCTTATGTCGAAGCGCTTTCCCGATCGATTGGATCCATGGCGTTTCGCTGATCTCGGCCGTGAGGTCAGCGGAAATCTGCCGCTTGAGGATTTCACCCGTCTGCGGGAATGTCTGCTCGAAACCGGTGGTAATGTCAGCTTTGATTTGCGTTTCAGTCGCGATGAACAACGGCGGGCGCGGCTTGACGGTACCATCAGCACGCAACTGTCGCTCGAATGTCAGCGTTGTCTCGGAGAGATGGTGTTCCCTGTGGAATCCCGCCTTTCCGTCGTTTTCGTTCAGGGTTTGGATGAAGCGGAGCGTCTTTCGGAGGCGCTCGATCCGTGTCTGGTGGAAGAGGGTATCGTCGATCTCAAGGAATTGATCGAGGATGAGTTGCTGCTCGCCTTGCCTCAGGTGTCGTTGCACGATAGGGATGTTTGCCAGTTGCCCGCTGAGTGCAGTTCCGGTGACCCGGTCCCGGAAATCGAGCCCGGCCCTGGCACACAGGAAAATGACAATCCGTTTTCAGTTCTGGCTGGACTGAAACGGGATGAACAGTAAACACAGATAATTTTTCAGGAGACCAGCCATGGCTGTTCAACAAAACAGAAAGACCCCTTCCAAGCGCGGTATGCGTAGATCCCATGACGCCTTGACCGCAGAAACCCTGTCGATCGACTCCACGTCGGGTGAGACTCATCTGCGTCACCACGTTTCTGCAGACGGTTTCTACAAGGGCCGCAAGGTCGTCAATACCAAGGGCGAGTAAACACTCCCCGTCGGTAGATCGACCATTTTCCAGAACCCGTACAGGGCATGCCCTATTGCGGGTTCTTTGTTTTGGGTGAAGCCAAATTCGAATGAGTAAACCTGTCACGATCTCTTTGGATGCCATGGGTGGTGATATCGGGGCCGACATCGTGGTGCCCGCCGCACTTGAGTATCTAAAGAAGGATAAACAGACCACATTGATCCTGGTCGGTCGCGAAGAGGTGATACGCGAAAAACTGGGCAATCACCCCTTCGGTGATCGGTTGCGTGTGCACCATGCATCCGAAGTGGTTGCCATGGACGAACTGCCGTCCAAGGCGCTGCGCAGCAAAAAAGACTCCTCCATGCGGGTAGCCATCGATCTGGTGAAATCCGGTGAGGCCGATGCCTGTGTCAGCGCGGGTAACACAGGTGCCTTGATGGCCATATCGCGTTTTGTGCTGAAAATGCTGCCGAACGTGGATCGACCCGCGATCATTACCGCACTGCCCTCGATCACCGGCCAGACCTTCATGCTGGATCTGGGCGCCAATGTGGACTGCAGTGCCGGGCATCTGTTTCAGTTTGCCGTGATGGGCAGCGAAACGGTTTCAGCGGTCACGGAGATCGAACAGCCCACCATCGGTCTCCTGAATATCGGGCAGGAGGAGATCAAGGGTAATGAACAGGTCAAAGAAGCCCACGACCTGTTGCTCAACAGCTCGCTCAATTATGTGGGTTACGTGGAAGGCGACAACATCTTTCAGGGTGGTACGGATGTTATCGTATCCGATGGGTTTGTGGGCAACATTGCATTGAAGAGCAGTGAAGGTGTTGCCAAGATGATTCGCCACTTCATGAAACTCGAATTCAAGAAAAACATCTTGACCCAACTGGCCGGTCTGGTTGCTTTACCGGTGCTGCGTGCGCTGGGTAAGCGCATCGATCACCGGCGTTACAACGGCGCCAGTCTGATCGGCCTGCGCGGCATCGTCATCAAGAGCCATGGCGGCGCTGATAAACTGGCCTTCGCCAACGCCATCAGTATCGCCCGCAAAGAGGTGGCCAGTGACGTGCCGCGGCGTATTGCGGAGCAGGTCAAAGCCCACCTGGATAAAAGGGAGACTGCGTGATCTATTCGCGAATCACCGGCACAGGCGGCTACCTGCCTGAGAATGTACTCACCAATTCCGATTTGGTAAAGATGGTCGATACCACCGATCAGTGGATCGTGGAACGGACCGGCATTCGCAAACGTCACGTGGCTGCTGAGGGTGAATACACTTGCGATCTGGCTGAGAAGGCCGCCCGGAACGCCATCGAAATGGCCGGCCTGGACCCGCAGGAGATTGATCTTATCGTCGTCGCAACGACCACGGCCGATCAGGTTTTCCCCAGCACCGCCTGCCTGTTGCAGGCCCGTCTGGGTATTCAGGGGCCTGCTGCTTTTGATGTGCAGGCGGTCTGTACCGGATTCGTCTATGCGCTGGGTGTTGCCGATAAATTCATCCGCACCGGTTCAGCGCGCAAGGCCCTGGTCGTTGGAGCCGAGACCATCTCCCGAATTCTGGACTGGACCGATCGCAACACCTGCGTACTGTTTGGTGATGGAGCCGGGGCCGTTGTGATCGAGGCCAGCGAAGAGCCGGGCATCATATCCACCCATCTGCATGCCGATGGGGCTTATGAAAGCCTGCTGCGGGTGCCGGCGGGTATCTCCCGTGGTTACGATATTCTCCAGGAGGGTAAGGCTTACATGGAGATGCGTGGCAACGAGGTTTTCAAGATGGCGGTCACGACTCTGGGGCGTATTGTTGACGAAACCCTGGCCGCCAACAAAATGAAAAAATCGGATGTGGATTGGCTGATTCCCCATCAGGCAAACATCCGCATCATCAATGCCACCGCGAAAAAGCTGCAAACACCAATGGAACGGGTGGTGGTCACCGTGCATGACCATGGCAATACCTCGGCGGCTTCCGTGCCTTTGGCGCTGGATGTGGCGGTTCGGGACGGGCGTATCAAACGCGGTGAAACAATACTCATGGAAGCCTTTGGAGGGGGGTTTACCTGGGGTTCTGTGTTAGCGAAATTTTAGGAACAACCCGACGAAGTGGGTTGTTTGAGCCCGGCGGTGATTTCCTTCGCAAGAGTGGCTCTGTACACTTCGCCCACACTCCCTCGTCGGGTGATTTAGACCTTCCAGAAGAACCGATTGAATCCGTGTTATCAGTTCCAAATAAAAAGATAGTCGAAAATGAGTGATCGCATATTCAGTATGGTATTCCCCGGACAGGGTTCCCAGTCGATCGGCATGTCGAACGAACTGGCAGAAGCCTATCCCATTGTTCAGCATACCTATCAGGCCGCCTCCGACGCATTGGGATATGACCTCTGGTCACTGGTCAAGGACGGGCCTGTCGAGCGTCTCAATCAAACCGAAATCACGCAACCCGCCATGCTGACTTCCGGCGTCGCCGTATGGCGTGTGTGGCAGCAGGAGCAGGGACCGGTTCCTAACTGGATGGCCGGTCACAGTCTGGGTGAGTACACCGCCCTGGTGTGCGCCGGAGCACTGGCATTCGAGGATGCGGTGAAACTGGTGTCTGAGCGGGGTAGATTCATGCAAACCGCAGTGCCGGAAGGCAGCGGCAGCATGGCTGCGATTCTGGGTCTGGAAGACGATGCCGTCAGGGAGGTTTGCCGTTCGGCCGCTGCCGACCAGGTGGTTGAGGCCGTCAACTTCAATTCGCCGGGACAAGTGGTGATCGCGGGTGACAAGGCGGCGGTGGATCGTGCCTGTGAACTGGCCAAGACCGCCGGTGCCAAGCGGGCGTTGCCACTTCCGGTGAGCGTGCCTTCCCATTGCGCCCTGATGAAACCGGCCGCGGATCGTCTGGCTGAGCGGTTATCGAATATCGAAATCGCCCACCCTGCAATTCCGGTGATTCACAATGTGAATGTGTCGCAAACTCAGGATGCGGATGAGATCCGTGAACTGCTGGCAGCCCAGCTGTACAGCCCTGTACGTTGGGTGGAAACAGTACAGAAAATGTCCGGCGCGGGATGCACGACACTGGTGGAAGCCGGTCCGGGCAAGGTGCTGGCCGGATTGACCAAACGTATCGATCGCAACCTGAACGGTATGGCGGTTTTTGACACGAACAGCCTGACACAGGCCCTGGAGGCATTGAAATGAAGCTGGAAAACGAAATTGCCCTGGTGACCGGGGCCAGCCGGGGTATCGGTGCGGCGATTGCGAATGCCCTGGCTGATGCCGGGGCGCTCGTGATCGGTACGGCAACTACGGAATCCGGTGCCTTGGCCATCAGCAACCGTTTTGAGTCGTCAGAGCGTCAGGGTATGGGGATGGTTCTGGATGTCTCCGACCCGGCATCGGTGGAGGCCTGCATCAGCCAGATTTCCAATAGCCACGGGGCGCCGACGATACTGGTCAACAACGCGGGCATCACCCAGGACAATCTCCTGATGCGTATGAAGGATGAGGAGTGGGATCAGGTGATCCACACCAATCTGAGTTCTGTGTACCGTCTGAGCAAAAGCGTGCTGCGCGGTATGATGAAGGGGCGAAAGGGGCGCATCATCAACATCTCGTCCGTGGTAGGTTCCATGGGCAATGCGGGCCAGACCAACTATGCGGCTTCGAAGGCAGGCATCGAGGGCTTCACCCGCTCCCTGGCCCGCGAAGTCGGTTCCCGTGGCATCACCGTGAATGCCGTGGCGCCTGGGTTCATCGAGACTGACATGACCAATCAATTGCCCGAGGCACAGCGTAAAAGTCTCGAGCAGAATATCCCATTGCAAAAACTGGGTCAGCCGGAGGATATCGCCCAGGCGGTACTGTTTCTCGCCTCCGAATCGGGCCGCTACATCACGGGTGAGACCCTGCATGTGAATGGCGGAATGTATATGAGTTGATTCGGTGTTACGATTCGGCTAACCATAGACCAAATTAATTATCGGTTATAACTTAATGAAATTAAAAGAGAAGTAATCGATAAAGCTGAGTGGTGCGGATCTGAGGATTACGCTTTTCTCAAGAGTTTTTTGTTACTACAATACCGCATCGGCCCTATTCGAGGTCGTCGGATAATCCAGAGGAAATTAATAAAATGAGCGATGTCGTAGAACGAGTTCGTAAAATTGTCGTAGAACAACTGGGCGTGAAAGACGAGGAAGTGACCCTTGAGGCCTCTTTCGTCGATGATCTTGGCGCTGACTCTCTCGACACTGTGGAACTGGTGATGGCCCTCGAAGAGGAATTCGAAACTGAAATTCCCGATGAAGAGGCTGAAAAGATTACTACGGTTCAACTGGCGGTCGATTACATCAACGCACATAGCTGACCGTTTGGATTGAGCTTTTCCTGCAGGCCGTATTGCTCCGCGTGATGGGAGCGCGGCCTTTTGCTTTTTAGCACGAGCATTGATATTCGGGGGTAGTCATACATGACTCCAAGAAGGGTTGTCGTTACCGGGCTTGGCTTGCTGACGCCGGTGGGTTTGGATGTTGCGAGCGCTTGGGAGAATCTTCTCGCCGGAAAAAGCGGCATCCAGCCAATTACCCACTTTGATGTGACAGCCTTTTCGACTCAGTTCGGTGGACCGATCTACGATTTCGAAGTCACAGACTACATCCCCAAGAAAGAAGCCAAGAAGATGGATAAGTTTATCCACTACGGTGTGGCCGCCGGTCTTCAGGCAATCAAGGATTCCGGCCTCGAGGTCACGGACGACAATGCGGACCGGATTGGCGTGCTGATTGGATCGGGCATCGGCGGTATCACGGGTATCGAGAACAGCTATCAGGCCTATCTGGACGGGGGACCTCGCAAGATTTCCCCCTTTTTCGTGCCCTCCAGCATTATCAACATGGTTTCGGGAAATCTCTCGATCATGTGCGGTCTCAAGGGACCCAATTACTCCATTGTTTCCGCCTGCAGCAGTGGCGCCCACAGCATCGCCGAAGCGGCGATGATGATCCGCTACGGACGCACCGATGTAATGATCGCCGGGGGTGCCGAGATGGCGACTTCGCCGGTTGGGCTAGGGGGGTTTGCGGCCGCCAGGGCCTTGTCACGCCGGAACGACGACCCTCAGGCTGCAAGCCGGCCCTGGGATCGGGATCGTGACGGTTTCGTGCTCAGTGACGGTGCTGGGGTTGTGGTACTTGAAGAGTACGAGCAAGCCAAGAAGCGCGGCGCCAAGATCTACGCTGAGCTTGTCGGCATGGGTATGAACTCGGATGCCTATCACATGACGGCTCCCTCAACGGATGGTTCCGGCGCAGCCGCCTGCATGGCGCTGGCACTCAAGGATGCGGGTCTGAACATGGATCAGGTTGATTACATCAACGCCCATGGTACCTCCACACCTGCGGGTGATTTGGCGGAAACCCTGGCGGTCAAACGGGCGTTTGGCGATCACGCCTACAAGCTCAGTGTCAGTTCCACCAAGTCCATGACCGGACACATGCTGGGTGCGGCCGGAGGTGCGGAGGCAGTATTCACCATACTGACCCTGCATAACCAGGTGATCCCGCCCACCATCAATCTCGATAATCAGGATCCGGATTGCGATTTGGACTATGTGCCAAACACGGCGCGTGAAAAGAAGCTGGACCTGGTCATTTCCAACTCCTTCGGATTCGGCGGCACCAACGGTACCCTGGCTTTCCGTCGAATCAGCTGATCCCTGCACCTTGTTGATCGACGGACTGCCCTCTGAGCAGATTTCGATTTCGGATCGCGGGCTGCAGTATGGTGATGGTCTGTTCGAGACCATCGCCGTCTTCGAGGGGCGGATGCCGCTTTGGCCACGACATATGGCCCGCCTCCAACGGGGCGAGGAACGACTGGGATTTCCCCTCACCGACAAACACCTGCTTGAACGGGAAGCCGGGAATCTCTGCAAAGGTATCGGCCAGGGGATCGTTAAAATCATCCTGACCCGGGGCAGCGGTGGTCGAGGCTACCGCCCGCCGTCGGAACCTCATCCACGCCGCATCCTCACGAAGCATCCCTGGCCCGATTACCCGCAAGCCTGGTATCGGGAGGGTGTGCGGGTTCGCCTGTGTGAGACCCGTCTGTCCAGACAGCCCCGGCTGGCGGGCATCAAACACCTCAATCGACTTGAACAGGTCATGGCCCGAAGTGAATGGGACGATCCCGGATTCGCCGAAGGCCTGATGTGCGATGAGTTCGGCCACCTGATTTCAGGCACTCAATCCAATCTGTTTCTGCTCAAGGACAGAACCTTGATGACTCCGCAGCTGGATCAATGCGGTGTGGCCGGGGTGATGCGAGAGCAGGTGATGGCGTGCGCAGCCGGTCTGGGGCTGGAGGTGCGTGCTGTCCGAATGCAGCCCGATGATCTCGAGCAGGCGGATGGAGTGTTCCTTACCAATGCCGTCTGGGGTGTCTGTCCGGTTTCGGAGGTCGCAGGGATCGTCTACGATTTGGAGTGTCTCTCCGGCATACCCATGTCACACAGGCTCATAACGGAAACGCATTTCGGGTAGAATTCCGCACAATGAATCGACTCATCGGCATCACCGTTTTTGTCGTCAGTATTCTGTTGGCCTGGGGCTGGATGGAGTATGACGATTTCATTAGCAGTCCTTTGACGTTAGTGGATGACGGAGTCGATTATGTACTCGCCCCGGGGACCAGCGTGCGTGCCCTGGCAGAGGATCTCGCACAAAAAGGTATTCTGCAGAAACCCATCCTGTTCGAAATACTGGTGCGCTGGAGCGGCCAGGCCAGCGCGCTCAAGGCCGGTGAATATCATCTGCCGAAAGGCACCACGCCACCCGGGTTGTTGGAGATCTTCACTTCGACACGGGTGGTACAGCATGCCCTGACTCTGATCGAAGGCTGGACCTTCAAACAGATGATGCAGTCGGTCAATGCCAATCCGGTACTGCTGCATACCCTGATTGACGGAGATCCGGCATCGATCATGCAACAACTCGGATTGCAGGAATCCCATCCGGAAGGGCTCTTCTATCCGGATACCTACCATTTTCCCAAAGGCACCACCGACAAGGACTTTTTATTGCGCGCCTATCAGCGTATGCAGGAGGTTCTGCAGCGCACCTGGGCTGGCCGGGAGGAGGGGCTACCGCTGGAAACCCCCTATGAGGCCTTGATTCTCGCGTCGATCGTGGAGCGGGAGACCGGGTTACCCGTGGAACGGGGAAAGATTGCGGGAGTGTTCGTGCGCCGATTGCAAAAGGGCATGCTGCTGCAAACCGATCCGACGGTTATCTATGGAATGGGGGACGCCTACAACGGCAATATCCGCAAACGGGATCTGCGCCAGGATACACCCTACAACACTTACGTGAGAAAAGGACTGCCTCCTACGCCGATCGCGATGCCGAGTGGTGCGGCCATTGAAGCGGTAATGCATCCTGAGAAAGGCCATGCGCTGTTTTTCGTCGCAACCGGAAATGGCGGGCATGTGTTTTCCGACACCCTGGAAGCGCATAACAAGGCGGTCAGGAAATACCAGCTCAAGCAGTAGCATCAAGTCCAGACCATTTCGATACGACATGCTTCCGACCCCCGGCCGGTATTTCCTGGCCAAGGGAGGGATATCCCCGCTCAGAACAGCTGCAGGGATTCCGTACCTGGCGGCCAGATAAGGTTCTGCTCAGAGGTGGCGATCCGGTGTGACATAAAACTCATCTGACCCAGTTGCTCGTCCCCCTCACCCCACACAGGTCTTAAGGCGTTTTGCGCGTCGTTGGTGGGATAAAAAGGCAAGGAATGGAGGCATGTCTCAAAAGGATTATTTATTAACATGACGATCTTTCCAGCCTCAAAGTGAGATCTTGAATATTAATATTAAAGGATAATCTAATATATCCGATAAATTCAGTGAGGGATTTGATGCGACGGTTAGATTTCAGCCAGCCGGGTGCACATGTCGAATGTGATATATACTCAATATGGAATATTAGTGTTTTCTTAAGTAGTAGAGAGGTTGATCGTGGCAATGCTGAACTGTAAGCGGTTGCGCAATGTAGTGATGCTGGCCGGTGTGTTCCTTATTGCCGGCATGGTCCTGGAAGTATTTGCTCATGTGATGTCGTTATCGGCGACTCTGATGCTTCTGCAGCCCTTGGCCTTGGGAATGGTACTGGCCAGTCCAGCCCTCATTCTGTTGATCGTGCTGCTGTCCTTTGTCCCCGGTATCTCACTCAGGGATTGCCCTCACTGAGCGAATCGCTCGTTCAGGTCATCAGTCGTCGAAACCGCTCTTTCCATGACGCGGTGTGGTAACATCCCGTTGAAATTACCTGTTCTGATGTGGCTGGTCGACCCGGGAATAGATCGTCCCGAATCCCTGGCCCCAGACTGGGACGCGTATCCACCCAGGTCATTCCGTCAGTATGGCAATCCAGAGTCAATCCCATAGCGGACGCTTTATCACCGTGGAAGGTGGTGAAGGCGCCGGCAAGAGCAGCAACCTTTCCTATATCCGTGATTTCCTGGAGAAGGCCGGTAAATCCGTGGTGTTCACCCGTGAGCCGGGAGGTACGGAGTTGGGTGAGTCGATACGCGAACTGTTACTCGGGCATCAGCACACCGGTATGAGCAGCGATTGCGAACTGCTGTTGATGTTCGCCGCACGGGCCGAGCATCTGCAGGCCAAGATACTGCCGGCTCTGAATCAGGGGCAGTGGGTACTGTGTGATCGCTTTACCGATGCCAGCTATGCCTATCAGGGCGCCGGTCGAGGATTGCCCCGGGAGCGAATTGCCGCACTCGAGACCTTTGTTCAAGGCGCACTGCGTCCCGATTTGACTCTGCTGCTGGACCTGCCGGTGGCGGTGGGCCTGGAGCGGGCGGGGAAACGCTCTGCACCCGACCGCTTCGAGCTTGAGGCGCAAAGCTTTTTCGAGAAGGTGCGGCAGGGTTATCTGGAGATTGCACAACGGGATCCCGATCGCGTCCGAATCGTCGATGCCTCGGTGCCTCTGGTGGATGTGCAGCGTCAGATCGGCGATGTGTTGAGTCGGTTTATGGGTAAGGTCGATGGCTGAGCGGGAGGGGCCTTACCAGGCATTGCCCTGGCAACAGGCGCCCTGGGGGCAGTTGTGGCAGGCGTTCAGGCAGAAGCGTCTGCCCCATGCCCTGTTGCTGAGTGGCGCCGCGGGACTTGGAAAAGGGCATTTTGCACGGGCGCTCGCCCAGTCCTGCATGTGCGACCATCCCGATGAGACCGGAGTGGCCTGCGGGCGCTGTCGGCAGTGCCAGTTGATCATGAAAGCACATCATCCCGACTTTCAATGGATCCGGCCGGACGAGGAGAGCAAAAGCGGCGAGATCAAGATCGACACGATCCGGGAACTCACGGACAGCGCAGCTTTGACCGCCCATTCCGCGAAGTACAAGGTGATTGCCATCGAGCCGGCCCACCGGATGAATCATGCGGCGGCCAACAGTCTCCTTAAAACCCTGGAGGAGCCAACGTCGGGTACGATAATTCTCCTGCTGACCGATCAACCGGCGCGCTTGCTGCCCACCATCCGCAGCCGATGCCAGACTGTGCTGTTTCATCCGCCCGCCCGTGAAGAGGCCCAAGCCTGGCTGGCGGGACGGGTCAAGAACGCTGAGCCGGAACTGCTGCTGGCTTTGGCCAATGGCGCTCCTTTGAAGGCCCTGGCCCTGGACGACCCCGAATTGCTGAGGCTCAGGGATGCCATGCTGAGCGGATTCCTGGCTCTGGGTGAGGGTCGCCAGGATCCGGTGAAGCTGGCCGGCCAATGGGTTGGCCAGGACCCGAATCTAACCCTGGAGTGGCTGCTGGGTTGGGTGATCGATCTGCAGTACCTGAAAACCGTCGCGTCCCCTCGTCAGTTGTTCAACCCGGACCGGTCTCAAGCTTTGCAGAAAACAGCCGACAAGTTAAACTCAAGAGCATTGCAGGGATATCTGCAGTCGCTCTACCAGGCCAGCGGCCTGATTGATCGCAATATCAACCTGCAGCTCGCGTTGGAACGATTACTCATTGAATGGCAGGCCTGTGCCCAGGCTGCCCGGTAACTATTCAGGTATCACATGGCTGGCGGACCCAAACAAGGCATACTGTCTCTCACCATCAAGGATAAAAATGCGCTGTATGCGGCTTACATGCAGTTCGTGAAGTTCGGTGGCCTGTTCATCCCGACCACCAAGCAGTATCGCCTGGGTGACGAGGTGTTCATGCTGCTTACCCTGATGGACGAGACCGAGCGTCTGCCGGTGGCGGGTAAGATCATCTGGATCACCCCGGTCGGCGCCGAAGGCAACCGGGCCGCCGGTATCGGTGTGCAGTTCAGCGATCAGGACGGTGGTGCGGCACGCAACAAGATCGAAACCTATCTGGCCGGCGCACTGAAATCCGATCGACCCACTCACACCATGTGATCACTCATCCTTGAACCCGGTTCTCCGTGACAGGTGACCCGGGCGGCAGTTTTCATGTCAGAGCATACTCAATTCTCACAATCTCAGGATTCACCCCTGGATTCCGTGGTCACGGGGTTGGTGGACTCCCACTGCCATCTCGATCGTGTCGATCTCGGCAACTACCAGCAAGACTTTCGCGCCTTCGTCGAGGCGACCCGCACCAGTGGGGTGGAGCACATGCTGTGCGTCTCCATCGATCTGGAGTCCTGGCCTGAGATGATGAGCCTGGTGGCTGACTTCCCCAACATATCCGCGTCCGTGGGGGTTCATCCCAACGACCGCGATCGTCGCGAACCCAGTGTGGAGGAATTGATCACTCTGGCCCGTGATCCCAAGGTGGTTGCGATTGGTGAGACCGGATTGGACTATTTTCACGGAAGCGGTGAGCTGGATTGGCAACGCCACCGGTTTCGTCAGCACATTCGTGCGGCCAAGCAGGCCGGATTGCCGCTGATCATTCACACCCGACAAGCCCGTGAGGATACCATCCAGATCATGCAGGAGGAGGGTGCCGAGGACGCCGGGGGCGTCATGCACTGTTTTACCGAGGACTGGTCCATGGCCCAAGCGGCCTTGGGTTTGGGTTTTTTTATCTCATTCTCGGGGATCATCACCTTCAAAAACGCGGAAGATCTGCGCGCAGTCGTCAAGCAGGTTCCGATGAACCGGCTGCTCATCGAAACCGATTCACCCTATCTGGCACCAGTACCTTTTCGCGGTAAGCCCAACCAGCCGCGCTATGTGAGGCAGGTGGCGGAGTGCGTGGCGGAAATCAGGGGTATGCCCCTGAGCGATGTCATTACCCAGACCCGGGACAATTTCCTGCGTTGCTTTCCGGCGGTTTCCCAATAGTTCTCCAAAGCCGCAGCGACCCCTTTTAAGTCGACCGCCGATCAGTGGCCCAGGTACAGCTCGGCCAGGTCCTGCTGGTGTTGCTCGAGGATTCGGCTGCGACGCAGTTTCAGGGTTGGGGTGACAAGGCCGTTCTCGACGCTCCAGGGTTGTGAGGCAACACTGACGCGTACGATCTTCGCGTAACCGGGAAAATTGTCCAGCTGGGCATTGATCCGCTCCAGCAGTACCTGCTCCCGGGCTTTGTCCAGGGGCAGTGGATCGAATGTCCCCGCATCCTCATGCTCGGTATTCAGACTCACCAGGGCGATGAGGTAGGGTTTGCCTTCACCGACCACCAGGACCTGCTCGAACAGGCTGTCCATGGTGATGCACATCTCCATGTCCGCGGGTGGCACCTTTTCTCCATTGGCCAGCACGATGATGTCCTTGAGTCGACCGGTGATGAAGATGTGACCCTGCTCGATCTTCACTTTGTCCCCGGTATGAAACCAACCCTCCGCATCGATGGCTTCCGTGGTGGCTTCATGGTTGTTCCAGTATCCCATCATCACACTCGGCGCCCGGCAGAGCAGCTCGTCCTGGTCGCCGATCCTGATCTCGATGCCGGGAAACGGGACACCGACACTCGAGGGTATGTTGTTCTCATGGGTGTTGGCCGCGATGATCGGGCTGGTCTCAGTCAGACCATACCCCTGCAGGATCGGTACGCCCAGTCCAATGAAGGTTTGGGCGATCTCCGTCCCAAGAGGCGCCCCGCCGGAGACCGCAATGCGCAACCGACCACCCAGTTTTTCACGGATCTTGCGCCCCACCGCACGGTCGAGCAGGGGCCAAAGGAGCTGCGACGCCGACCACGGCCCTCGACCCTGCTGGCGTTCGAAATGGGCCCAGCCGGTTTGCACCGCGCGGTTGAACAGACCCCGTGCAACCGCTGAGTCGCTGGCGAGCTTGTCCTGAATTTTGGCATACACACGTTCGAAGATACGGGGTACCGATATCAAGATGGTGGGTTTGACGATCTGCAGGTCTTCGGCCAGTTGAGGGATGGAACGGGAGTAGCTTGTGGTGGCTCCGGCAATCATCGCGAGATAGTAACCGACCGTACGTTCGAGGGTGTGGGACAGGGGCAGAAAGGAGAGAAAATGATCGGTCGGGTAGATGTCGATGATCTTGAGTCCACTCTCCATGTCCCACAGGATGTTACGGTGACTTAGCATCACCCCCTTTGATCGGCCAGTGGTGCCTGAGGTGTAGACGATGGTGGCGAGACTCTCGCTCGGTACCTCGCAGACCTGCATCTCCCGGTCATAGCGATCCGGAAGCCAGTCCGTGACAGAGACCAGGCGGGGCTGCAGACCCAAGGGCTTGACCCGCTCCAGGGTGATGATCCGGTTCAGGCCGGCGAGCTGGTTGCGGATCTGCTGCAGGTTCTGCCATTGCTCGGCATTATCCAACAGCAGCAGCCGAACCCCGGCGTCCTGCAGGATGTAGCCGATATTTTCGGCCCGGTCATTGGTGTACAAGGGGACAACCACCAGGCCGAGTCCCTGGGCCGCCATGTCGAAAGTCACCCATTCGCGGCAGTTTCGCATCAGGATCGCGACACGGTCACCGGGCTTCAGCTGTTCCTGGCGCAATGCCTCCTGCCAGCGGGCGACCTGTTGCGCCATCTCCCGCCAGCTGCTTTCGACCCAGCGTTCCAGGTCGGTGTCGTACTGCACGTAGGCCGTCTTGTCGGGGCTGCGTCTAACCCGCTCCTGAAATACACCGGGGAGGGTGTCGGCCACGGACAGGCCGATGTAATCGGTCTTAGGTTTGTTCATGTTTTGATTATTCTTCGAATCAATGTCCTGTCTGCCTTCCATGGGGCGGTTTCCATAATCTTGCGATGTCGTTGGGGAGAATAACATTATACCGGGCCAAAGTTCGCCCATCCGTCATCCGGATGGAATTGATTGCCGTGACGTTTCTCGAGCAGTTCGAGCTGATGGCGCTGGCGGTCCCAGCCACCGGTTTGAATGGTATGCATCGGGCCGCCGCGAAACGGCGCGTACCCGGTACCGAAGATCACCCCGGCATCCAACCGGTCGGGATCGCTGACCACCCCTTCCCGGAGGCAGGCGACAGACTCGTTGAACAGCTGAAAGATCATGCGTTCCGTGAGGTCTTCCGGGGCGGTGTAATCCCTCGGTATGGCGGGCTTGATCGTCCTGCCCCGTTCATAGGTGTAAAAACCCCGATTTGCCTTCTTGCCCAGCCGACCTTCCGCCACACACTGTTTGAGCGGTTCGGGAAGGGTCAGGTCAAACAGGGGGGCCAGCTTCTCGGCCACGGCCAGGCAGATGTCCAGACCCACGGCATCCGCCAGTTCCACGGGGCCCATGGGCATGCCGAAGCGCAAGGCCGCCTGATCGATGACCGGTGCGGGCACGCCCTCATCGATCAAGCGCATCGCCTCCAGCAGATAGGGCATGAGGATGCGGTTGACGAGAAATCCCGGACTGCTCCTCACCGGCAGGGGTAGCCGGTCAATCCTGCGGACGAAAGCGGCGCCCTGGTGAATCTGGGTTTCGGGGGTGTCGAGCCGATGCACCACTTCGACCAGTTGCATCTTCGCCACTGGGTTGAAGAAGTGCAGGCCGATGAGTCTTTGCGGGGTCTGCAACGCCTCACCGATGGTTTCCAGGGGTATGCTGGAGGTGTTGGTCGCCAGCAGGGTGTCCGCTCGGGTATTGGCTTCGAGTTCACGGAACAGTTGCTGCTTCGCGGCGACGTCCTCGAAGATCGCTTCGATGGCCACATCCGCCCGTTTCACGCCGTAGCCATTCGGATCCGGCATCAGCCGGTCCATGGCATCCCGGATCAGCCTCGGTTGTCTGAGTTTCCGGCTGAACAGTTGATGCGCCCGGGCGACCGCACGGGTCAGGAGTTTCGGCTCCCGGTCCTGCAGGGTGACGTTCAGACCCTTGAGGGCGCACCAGGCGGCGATGTCGCCCCCCATGATGCCGCCTCCGACCACATGCACACATTTAGGGGTGAAATCCTGCTGACCGCCGAGGGCCTTGAGGTGCTCCTGGAGAAAAAACACCCGGATCAGATTCTGCGCGGTATCCCCAACCAGCAGGCGGCTCACGGTTTGCGCTTCACTGCGGTACAGGGCATGGGTGTTGCCACCCTGTCTTTTCCAGTGGTCGATCAGTGCGAAGGGCGCCGGGTAGTGATCCGCGCGCACATACCGGGTGGTTTCCCGACTCAGCATCGGTGCGATCAGGGCCCGGCCCGGTCCGGTATTGGCGAGGCTCTGCAGCCAGCCCGGGGTGTGAAGGGGTTTCGGGTGTTCGATCATGGCCACCGCGACGGCGAAGAGCTGCCGATCCGGTGCGATCTGATCGACCAGCCCCAGCTTTTTCGCCTGACGTCCGTCGAGGCTGCGTCCGCTCAGCATCAGCTTCATCGCGGGCAGGGCGCCGATCCTCTGAATCGCTCGTACCGTACCGCCATAACCGGGAAAGATACCGAGCTTCACCTCGGGAAATCCGAGACGGGTCGACTCATCGTCTCGGGCCAGGCGATAACGACAGCTCAATGCGAGTTCCAGACCGCCGCCCAGGCAGTAGCCATGGATCAGGGCCAGGGTGGGGAAAGGCAACTGCTCGATGCGATCGAAGAGTTCGTGTACCTGCAGAATGTGTTGCTCGGCTCCGCTCTGGCCCATGCCTTCGCGAAACCGGTTGATGTCGGCCCCGGCGATGAATCCGCCTTGTTTGTCTGAAAGCAGAATCAGGCCCCTGGGTCGATCGGTCTCCAGTTCGGCGATCTTCTCCTCGAGTTGTGTCAGTGCCGCGACTGATAGTACGTTCAGCAGACTGTCCGCATGATCGAAATGCAGCCAGGCGATTCCCAGGTGATCGGTGTGCATACGCCAGTGTTTGTTCATTTCACCACCTCCAGCAGCATGGCGCCGCCCTGGCCACCACCGATACACAGACTCGCGACGCCTCTGTGAGCATTGCGCTGCCTGAGGACATGAAGCAGGTGCAGCACCAGGCGGGCGCCGGTGGCGCCGACCGGATGCCCGATGCTGATTGCGCCGCCGTCCACATTTAGACGTTCTTCTGAAATCGGTGAAAACGCCGCGTCCAGCCCGACCTCTTTGTGCATGTAGTCTGCTTCCTGCCAGGCGCTCAGACAGGCCAGTACCTGGGCGGCGAAGGCCTCGTTGATCTCCCAGTAGTCGATATCCTCGGTGGCAAGTTTCCGACGTCCCAGGAGCTGACCCATGGCATGAACCGGTCCCAGTCCCATCTGCGAGGGATCCAGGGCGGACCACTGGGTATCCACCAGGCGTCCCAGTACGGGCAGGCCATGATTCTCTACCGCCTGTTCGGAGGCGAGCAGCAGCAGGGCGGCTCCGTCCGTGATCTGAGCACTGTTTCCTGCCGTGACCCGTCCTACGGGTCGATCGAACGCGGGCTTGAGTTGTGCGAGTTTGTCGATACGGCTGTCGGGGCGGACGCCGTCGTCCGCTTCATAAAGCTGCCCGTCCGAAGAGTAGAGCGGTTCGATTTCCCCGAGCCGGGCCGCCCCCTGGGCCTCCGCCAGACGCTGGTGGCTGATCACCGCAAAGCGATCCATCTCCTCACGGGATATGCCGAACCGCCAGGCCAGCTTTTCCGCGGTCTGCCCCATGCTCAGGCCGATCAAGGGATCGGTAAGACCCCTCAGCAGGGCGAACACCAGTTGCAGATGACGGGGACGCAGACGGGTCAACTGGCGGCTGCGGGTCCCCCAGTCCCGGGCGCGATGCCACTCGGCAAGCCAGGACACCATCGTCTCATTCAGCATCACCGGGTGGTGACTCATCGCCTCCGTGCCTCCGGCCAGGACCAGGTTTGCACGACCGCTTGCGATGTCCAGGGCTGCGCTGTCCACCGCCTGCATGCCTGATGCACAGTTGCGCTGAACCGTCCAGGCGGGTACCCGCTCCCCGCACCCCAGTCGCAGGGCCAGGATGCGCGCGATGTTCGCTTCGTCCGGCCCGGGTCCGATACAGCCCAGAATCACTTCATCCAGGGCCTCCGCGGGAAACGGCTGCCTTGCCAGCAGTGGCCGGCCGGCCGCGACCGCCAGATCGGAGGCGTGAAAAGGACCCGGGATACCCCGGGCCTTGAGAAACGGGGTGCGGCTTCCATCCACGATGTAAACCGGTTTTGATGACGATTCGCAGGTTTGCATAGTTCGCCTCTTGCAGGGTTTCTGTGTCTGGCCGATGGTTGTAGCGCGTTGCTTCAGGCGGCGCCCAGGGTGTTCAGTCGGGTGACCGGGTCCGAGTGAAGCTTGGCTTTTGATTGTGGCCTGAGATGTTCGAAGGCATTTACCTGGATGACCCGGTTGCGCCACAGCTCCGCTTCTTCCAGCACCTCACAATCACGGGCGCTCAAGATACCCAGACGGGCCGCTTCGAGGATTCGCGATGACCGGTCGGGGGCGTGCAGCTGTCCCGCCCTGCGTGCTCGGGAGAGGGTTTTTTCCAACGGTGCCGCACGAGTCACCGCCTGCAGGGCGGCCTCGAGCTGTCTCGCTCGGCGCTGGGTATCCCCGGGTAAGGCGATGCCCTGGGTCAGGCGGTCACGGCTCTCGCCCGGCTGTAGCAGACACTCCGCTACCCGGTGATCGAGCCGGTCGGTGGTTTTGTGAAACGGCAGTCCGGTGGGAAAGATCAGTCCGCGCAATAACCAGGCCACTGGACGGATCGGCATGTTGCGTAGCAGACTGCGCAGTGCATGCTGGATACGATACAGCGAATCATCCATTGCCCATTCCAACAGGGGCAGGTCCTCAGTTCTCTCCCCTTCGTCCACGTAGCGCTTCAGGCAGGCGCTGGCAATGTACAGGTTACTGAGGATGTCACCGAGCCTCGCGGAAAGACGCTCTTTGCGTTTGAGGGCTCCGCCCAGGGTCATCAGTGCGACGTCCGTTGTGAGGGCGAACGCGGCACTCATCCAGTTGAGATGCTGGAAATAGCGTCGCGTCGACCCCCGCAACGGACTTGCTGAGAGACGCCCGTGAGTGAGTCCGAGCCAACTGGTGCGGGCGAGGTTGGTCATCAGAAAACCCACATGACTGAACAGCGCCTCATCAAACTGAGTGAGCGCGGCGGGCTGATCTGGATGTTGCGCGGCTTCGAACTCCTTGAGCACATAGGGATGGGCGCGGATCGCACCCTGGCCGAAAATGATCATGCTGCGGGTCAGAATGTTGGCCCCTTCGACCGTGATGGCGATCGGGATCGCCTCATAACTGCGGCCGATCAGGTTGTCCGGTCCGAGACAGATCCCACTGCCGCCCTGGACATCCATGGCATCGTTGATGACCTGGCGATAGCGTTCGGTCAGGTGGTATTTCACGATTGCGGAGATCACCGACGGGGACTCCCCCTGATCCAACGCCGAGAGGGTCAGTTTGCGGGCCGCATCCATCTGGTAGGTCAGTCCGCCAATCCGCGCCAGGGCTTCCTCGATCCCTTCGAAACGTCCGATCGACTGGTTGAACTGCTGACGGACCGCCGCGTAGGCGCCGGTGTAGCGGCTGGCCAGTTTGCCCGCACCGGTGGCGAGTGCCGGCAGCGAGATACCCCGGCCTTCGGAGAGACAGTCCATCAACATTCGCCAACCTTGTCCGACGCCCTCCCGACCACCGATCACCCAATCCAGAGGGATGAATACGTTATGTCCGCGAATCGGGCCGTTCTGGAAGGGGATATCCAGGGGCATGTGCCGTTCACCGATGGAGACCCCTGGGGTGGTGCGGGGGATCAAAGCCAGGGTGATGCCTGGACGGGGATCGTCACCCAGCAGATGATTCGGATCCTCCAGCTTGAACGCCAGTCCGATCAGGGTGGCGACCGGCGCCAGGGTGATATAGCGCTTGTCGAAATTGAGCCGGATGCCAAGAATCTCCTCGCCCTGGTATTCCGCCCGGCAGACGATACCGAGATCCGGTATGGCGCCGGCATCGCTGCCCGCCTTCGGGCTGGTCAGGGCGAAGCAGGGAATCTCCGCCCCGTGGGCGAGGCGGCTCAGGTACTGCGCCTTCTGGACCTCACTGCCGTAGTGCAGCAACAGCTTGGCGGGGCCCAGTGAGTTGGGCACCATCACCGTGACGGCCGCGGTGATACTGCGGCTGGCAATCTTCATCACAACCTGGGAGTGAGCGTAGGCGGAAAACCCAAGACCGCCGTATGCTTGCGGAATGATCATGCCGAACATGCCACGGGATTTGATGAAATCCCACACGGCCTGGGGCAGGTCTTTCTCTTCGTGGGTGATCTGCCAGTCGTCGAGCATTTCGCACAGTTGCTCCACCGGTCCGTCGATGAACGCCTGTTCCCGCTCGGTGAGTTCGCTGGGCGGGTAGCGGAGTAGTTCCCCCCAATCCGGTTGTCCGCTGAACAGGGCCCGGTCCCACCAGACCGTGCCGGCTTGCAGGGCCTCCTGCTCGGTTCTCGACATGCCGGGCATGACTTGGCGGAAAGTCCTCAGCAAGGGGGTGGAGATCCAGTCACGGCGATGTTCGGGCATCAGATGAAAATACACCACCAGGGCGTAGAGGATACCGAACAGCAAGGTCCCGGTGGGGGGCAGCAGGCCGGCAAGGTCCAGGCAGGTGAGCAATACCGGGGGTATGACGATCCAAAGCATGGCGCGCGCCGAAGCGTAGGCCAGCGCCCATGCGGTGATCAGTAGCAGTGCGAGTCCTAAGATCATCATTGGTCAGCCTCCCTGAGTGTCTGATGCAGTGCGTTCCCGGTATCGTCCGTCTGTGTGTCTGTGCGTGGCTTGCGCCGCCTCAGACGAATCAGCGACAGCTTCCCCGCTGTGGCGGCTGGGATATCCCCTCGGGACGCGGCGGCAAACGCCCGTGCATCGTCGTTGTAAAGCCTGTCCTCGTCACCCCAGGGCAAACGTCGGTATACCGCCAGATCATCCAGTCCGAGGAAGGGGTACTTGATGATGTCGAAGTAGGGGGAGTAGTCGAAATCCTTCGGGGTGATCAGACGCGGATTGCGTTTGAAGAAGCGTAGGCTGCCGTCATCATCCCGGTCGATGAAAGGCAGAATGGGGAAATTGACCTCATTGAAGGCGGACGCGAGCATGGATGAGCAGACCGTGCGGGTCGGGGGACCGGCATTGTGTTCAAACAGGCTCGAACGCCAGCGCCTGGGCAGAACGGTCCAGGGCAGGAAAAAACGCGCTAGGTCGAGCAGATGACGCATGTCATAGTCGAAACCCAGGTGTTGAATGGCATGGGTCACCACCTTCTGGGCATCTTCGGGTTCGAGTCCGCTCGGACGGCAGATCCGCAGATGATCCCGGCGGTATTTTGAGATGGGCACGATGAGTGTGCCCACGCCCAGCAACGCCTCCACCAGCAGCTGTTCGGAGAGATCGCCGTGATAACTCATGCGCACCCGTTGCTGCAGCTTCGGATCCCGGATGTCGTAGATGCGCCCGATATATAGGGCGGAGTGAGTCCAGCTGCTCTGAGTGATGGTCTTGATGACGTTGCTGACCCGGCTGCGCCCCTCAACCAGCAGTACGTCACCGGGGCGCAGTTCGTAGGTTAACCGGTTGAAATCGCACAAAGGAGAGGTGGCCGGCGGGCCCTCTTTGGTCAGCCAGTCCGCGATCCATTGCATGATTCGTTGACCGAGTCTGCGCATACTAAATACCGAGTAAATCACTAAGGCATTGATGAGAGTATAGACTGAAATCGTCTTGTCTGAGTTCAGACCGTCTCTGGGCGCTTGCTTTTCAGTTGGGTCATCGGATCAAAGGGGCGAGGGGAACTCGATCCCCTGAGTAGCATGGGATGTGCATCAGGTATCCGATCTTGGCGGTCTCTGATTCGATTCGCGAAATATAAAATTTATATAATTCAGTAAGAAACGTAGGAATTTTCAATAATCGGAGAGAAGGTTTGTTCCAGGACAGTGTGTCTGCTAAGGAACTATGGATGGCTGGTCAGGAGAGGCCATGTATTTGAGGGGGCAGTCAGGTCTGGTCGGGAGCATTTAACTTGGCGAGCATCTCATCGTACACTTCCCAGGCGGATGCCGCCTCTTCCGCGGCAACCTTTTCGATGGCATAACCCAGGTGGATCACCACAAAATCCCCGGCCTGCAGGGTTTCATGCTGCAGCATGAAAAGACTGACATCCCGTTCGATGCCTTTTGCCTCGCAGGTGGCGGTGTATCCGTCGATATGTTTAATTTGCATGGGTATGCCGAGACACATGTTATAACTGTCACTCCCATCAGACAGGACCATTCTCTCAGCCACTCCATCGGCTGTTCAAGAGAAAGCTGTAATCACAACGAATTTATCAATTACCATGACGCAAAACATACTGATTCTCGGTATTGGCAACACCCTGCTCAGTGACGAGGGGACCGGGGTTCACCTGGTCAGCCGGATGCAGGCCTCGAAAGGAGCGCTTCCCGGTGTCGAGTACCTCGACGGCGGGACCTTGAGTTTCACCCTGGCGGAACCGATTGCGCAGGCCAGTGGGTTGATCGTGGTTGATGCCGCGCGCATGCAGCAGGCGCCGGGAACCGTGCGCATCTACCGGGATGAGGCGATGGATGAGTATCTGAAAGGCAACCGGGCAAGTGTCCATGAGGTGAGCCTGGGGGATCTGCTGGACATCGCACGTTTGTCCGAAACCCTTCCCCCGCGACGTTGCCTGGTCGGCATCGAGCCCCAGGAACTCGACTGGGGTGAGTCGCCCAGCCCAGTGGTTTCGGAAGCGATCGATCAGGCCATCGAGCAGATCCTGGAACTGCTCAGGGAATGGCAGACGGATCCACTGACCGAAGTCTGAGTGCGCTTCCAACCGGAGGGAAATCGTCCGGGCTTATCCATCTTTATCTGAAGCAGAGTGAGAATCGAGCATGAAAAACACCTTCATCCATGATCTTCCAGACGAAAAGGGTTTTTTCGGAGAGTACGGAGGCAGTTTCATTCCCGAACCGTTGCAGGTCATCATGGATGAGATTACGGCGGCCTATCTTGAGATTCGTCAGGATCCGGAATTTGTCGCGGAGCTGGGTGATCTGTACCGCCACTATGTGGGTCGGCCAAGCCCCATATTCCACGCTGCAAACCTGTCACGGAAATTCGGCGCCCGGTTCTACCTCAAACGCGAGGACCTGAACCACACCGGTGCACACAAGATCAATCACTGCCTGGGTGAGGCCCTGTTGGCCAAGAAGATGGGCAAAAAGAAGCTGATTGCCGAAACTGGAGCGGGGCAGCACGGTGTGGCCCTGGCGACCGCCGCGGCGTTGGTCGGCCTCGAGTGCGACATCTACATGGGTGAGGTGGATATCCGCAAGGAACATCCGAACGTGGTGCGCATGCAGATTCTCGGCGCCCAGGTGATCCCCGCCACGCATGGCCGCAAGACCTTGAAAGAGGCCGTGGACGCGGCGTTCGAGGGATACCTCAAGGATCCGGTCAACCAGTTCTATGCGATCGGCTCGGTGGTGGGACCGCATCCGTTTCCAATGATCGTGCGGGATTTTCAATCGGTGGTCGGTAACGAGGCCAGGATACAGTTTCAGGAAATGACCGGTGGGCTACCCGATCATGTGGTGGCCTGTGTCGGGGGCGGCTCCAATGCGATGGGAATCTTCACCGCCTTTCTCAAGGACGAACAGGTTAATCTGCACGGTGTGGAACCCTCCGGGCGCAGTCTCGAAGACGGTGAGCACGCCGCCTCTATCACCAAGGGATCTCCCGGCATCATGCACGGCTTCAAGTCCTATATGCTGCAGGACAAGGCGGGTGAACCGATGGAGGTTTATTCGGTCGCCAGCGGCCTCGACTATCCCTCGGTCGGACCTCAGCACAGCTATCTCAAGGACATTGGACGGGTGGCCTACAGTCACATCAATGACCGGGAGGCCATGGACGCCTTTTTTGAGCTTTCCCGCACCGAGGGCATCATTCCCGCAATCGAATCCGCTCATGCGGTGGCGCATGCTCTGCGCATGGCCAGGCAGGGGGAGCAGGGCAGCATCCTGATCAATCTGTCGGGACGGGGTGACAAGGATATCGATTTCGTTGTCGAAAATTACGGTGCCCAGTACGGCGTGACCTCTGAGCTCTAAGACGACCGGGGTACTTTGCCAGACACATGATTCGCGCTGGAAAAAGTAACCTCTCCGCTACTGATAAACGCCGGGACATTCCGTCATGGATGTTTGGTTCCCGGCTTTCGTCATCTTTGTTATACAGAGTAAAACACCGGGTTGATTTTGCCGCGAGGTCTGTTACGCGGAACCGTTGAATCAGAGCTTTCATCGGTTTGTGTCGACGCGCAGAAATGTGTCTATACTTCTCACCAATGGGGTGACTGTACTGTAGATGTCTGCCGGTCGGCACGGGGTTCCCGAATCCTCTTCGAACATGGATTATCGATCTTCATGATGACCCAGGTCAGCACATAAATCAGGAATCAGTGATATTCTTATCTACAAGCTTCTTTCAGGAGTCTTTTGAATGCAACGTCTTCAGGACATCGCGGTGACGGTCGCGTCCTCTGACGGTTCCTCTATCAATCACGCCAACGCTATCCCTATCCTGCATGAAGTCTTCCATGCGTTGAATCGCTACACACAGGAAGGCATCAGCACCACAATCGATCTTCGCGCCATTCCGTTCGGCCCCGGTGATGAACAGGCTCTGCTGGATTTTCTCGGGCGGGGAGAGGTTGAAGTGACCTTGCAATCATTGGGCGACAGCGCCATCTGGGAAAGCACCTATCCCGGGGTGTGGATTGTGGATCATCGTAATGCGGAAAATGAGCGCGTTGCCCTGCAGCTGGAGATTGGTCGTATCCCGGAAATCGTCCAATCACAGACAGAAGACATTCTGGATGCCCTCGACCGGTTGCAGAATCGGCTGGAGGTGCTTGACTGATCCGTCGGACCGGGTCCAGGCCAGGTGCCCTTTCACCCGTGCCCCAGCCCGTGTCGAGTTTCGCGGATGTCGTTCACGGCAAGTACCCTTCGGGGTGCGGTGGACCCATAACAATTCGGTGACGATTTCGGAACGATCGTCTAAGCCTGATGAGAGTCACTCGTGACGAGTGGAGTGATAGGAGCGGAGATGACTGATCAAAAAAATCCATTCTCGAAAACGCTCGGTGAAAGCCTGCGGGAGTTTGGGGTGACCCGACGGGGGTTCCTCAAATTTTGTGCTGCCACCGCTTCCCTGATGGCCCTGCCTCCGTCGATGGTGCCGGCCATAGCTCAAGCACTGGAACGGGCCAGGCGGCCTTCGGTGATCTGGTTGTCCTTCCAGGAGTGTACCGGTTGCACCGAGTCATTGACCCGCAGCCATTCGCCCAGTGTGGAGAATCTGATATTCGACTATATCTCACTCGATTATCACCACACCCTGCAGGCGGCGGCCGGATCAGCGGCCGAGGCGGCCCGTGAAGCGGCGATGCACGAGAACGAGGGCCAATACATCGTGGTGGTGGATGGTTCGATCCCGCTGGGTAATCCGGGTTACTCGGCCATAGCCGGCATCAGCAATAAACAGATGCTCGAGGAGACCGTGGCGGGCGCCGCAGCGGTGATCGCGGTAGGCAGTTGTGCTGCGTTCGGCGGACTCCCGCACGCACACCCCAATCCCACGGGGGCGGTCTCGGTCGGAGATCTGGTTAAGGACAAACCGGTGGTCAATGTATCGGGATGTCCACCGATTCCCACGGTCATTACCGGTGTGCTGGCCCATTTTCTGACCTTCGGCGCACTGCCTGAACTGGACGAGCTGGGTCGGCCGGTGGTGTTTTACGGACAGAGCATCCACGACCGTTGTTATCGTCGTCCCTTCTATGACAAGGGCCTGTTCGCGGAGACCTTCGATGACGAGGGTGCCCGCAAGGGCTGGTGTCTGTTCCGTCTGGGCTGCAAGGGCCCCATGACCAAGAACGCCTGCGCCACCACCAAGTGGAACCAGGGTACCAGCTGGCCGGTGGAGTCCGGCCACGGTTGCCTCGGTTGCTCCGAGCCCAATTTCTGGGATGCGGGTGGTTTCTACAAGGCTCTGTCCATTCCCGACAGTGACCTGACCCGTAACTTGGGTTATGTGGCCGGCGCCGGCGTGGCATTGGGTGCCGTGGCGGGCGCCCTCAATCGCAGTACCCAGGCCAAGGCGAAACAAAGACATGAAACCGTAACCATTGACGATCTGGATAAGAAATCATGAGTGAATCAATCGATTTTTTACTGTGGGTTCGTGGGCCAGGCTTCGACATCGCCCTGGTGATCTTTGTGGTCGGTGTACTGATCCGTCTCCTCGAGATTCTGGTGATTGGCCGTAAACCCGATTACTCCGAACCGCGAGGCGCGGAACTGGGCGCGGGACTGCTGACCGTGGTTACCCGCACCGCCCCGGAACCGGGCGTTTTCAAACGCTCGCCGTTCACGGTTGTCGGTGGATATATCTGGCATATCGGATTTCTGGTCAGCCTGTTTCTGTTCGTACCCCATATCGAACTGATCCATGCAACGCTGGGACTGAGATGGCCGGGTATTGCGAGTAACCTGGTGGATGCGGTAGCCGCGGTGACGATCGTAACGCTGATCGCGATGCTGTTCAGTCGACTCAATCACCCGGTGAAGCGGTTTTTGAGCGGACCGGAAGACTACCTGACCTGGCTGGTCACATTCCTGCCCATGCTGACCGGGTACGTTGCTTATCACCGCATGATCGATCCCTACACCCTGGCGCTGGGGTTGCACATACTGAGTGTTGAATTACTCATGGTGGTGTTTCCGTTCACCAAACTGATGCATGCATTCACCTTCGCCCTGGCCCGTTGGTATAACGGGGCCATGGCCGGACGCAGAGGAGTTCAGTCATGAGCGAGGCAACCCTTGAAAGAGGCATGAATGCCTTTCGTGAGCAGATGAGCGCACCGGTCGCCGCGTTCTTTTCCAGCTGTGTAAACTGCGGCATGTGTGCCGAAGCCTGTCTGTTCTATACCGAGACCGAAGATCCCAAATACACCCCGATTCACAAGCTCGAGCCGTTGCGCCGGGTTTGGGAGCAGGAGTACACCCTGTGGGGACGGATCAAATCGAAGCTCGGCCTGGCCGAACCGGTCACTGATGCTCTGTTGGAAGAGTGGGAGATGCTGATCTACGACGGTTGCACGATGTGCGGTCGCTGCTCCATGGTCTGTCCGGTGGGTAACGATATCAGTTACATGATTCGTCTGGCTCGAGAAGGCATGGTGGCGGCCGGCTACTCGCCGGAAGGGGTCAAGGGCGCGAGTCGCCGCGCCATCACCCTGGGCAGCCCGATGGGTGTGAAATATCCCGCCCTGGCCGCACAGATCAAACATGTCGAGGCCGACACCGGTCTGAGCATTCCTGTGGATCAGGAAGGGGTCGACTACATGGCCTTGCTTTCTTCCATGGAGATCATCAATTTTCCGGAATACCTGGAGGCGCTGGCGCGTATCTTCAAGCAGGCCGGCGTGACCTGGACTTTGAGTTCCGAGGCTTTCGAGGCGACCAATTCCGGTATACAGATCGGCTCTTCCGATATCGCACGGGAACTGGTTAACCGGGTTGTAGTGGCCGCGGAGAAACTCAAGGTCAAGTATGTGATCAGTCCTGAGTGCGGCCATGCCTACACCGCGATCCGCTGGGAAGGCCCCAATCTGATCGGTCGTCCCTACGCTTTCAAGGTCGTTCACATCCTGGAACTGCTCGATGAACTACGGGCCAGTGGCCGGATTAAGACGGAAGGCATGGAGGATGCCCGGCTGACTTTCCATGATCCCTGCCAGATCGTGCGCAAAGGCGGTGTGCTCGAGCCGCCACGCAATCTACTGAACATGGTGGCGAGCAACTTTGTCGACATGAACGACAGCCGTGAAATGAACTGGTGTTGTGGCGGCGGTGGCGGTGTCAGCGCCAATGAACGTGCCGAGGAACTGCGCTTGAAGGTCTTCAAACGCAAGAAAACCCAATTGGATGAACTCAACGTGGAAACCCTCGTGACGGCCTGCGCCAACTGCAGACTGGTGATCGAAGAGGGTTTGGAGGCTTACCACATGGAGATTCCCGTGGTCGGGTTGACCGAAATGATCGCCGACCACCTGGTGGAAGACAAAGAGTGAATAGCGCAAGCCTCATCGTACCGATAGGAGACGAGAGAAGATGACTGACCGTATCGTCGTTGATCCGATAACAAGAATCGAGGGACATCTGCGCATCGAGGCACAGATGCAGGGTGACCAGATTGCCAGTGCCTATTCCTCCGGAACCATGGTGCGTGGTATTGAAATCATCCTCAAGGGGCGGGACCCGAGGGATGCCTGGGCCTTTGCACAGCGCATCTGCGGGGTGTGCACCCTGGTGCACGGCATTGCCTCAGTGCGCGCGGTTGAGGACGCCCTCGACTACAAGATACCGCACAATGCACAGCTGATTCGCAACCTGATGATCGGGGCCCAGTACATCCACGATCATGTCATGCATTTCTATCATCTGCATGCCCTGGACTGGGTTGATGTGGTCTCCGCATTATCCGCCGATCCGGGACAGACCGCCGCTCTGGCCCAGTCGCTCAGCAACTGGCCCAAGGACTCTCCGGGTTACTTTTCCGATGTGAAGAAGAAACTCAAGGGTTTTGTCGATGCCGGACAACTGGGTATCTTCGCCAAGGCCTACTGGGGACACCCGAGTTACAAACTGCCCCCGGAAGCCAATCTGATGGCGGTGGCTCACTACCTCGAGGCGCTCAGCTGGCAGCGGGATGTGGTCAAGCTGCATGCCATCTTCGGCGGTAAGAATCCGCATCCGAATTTCCT
>JBNLFS010000048.1:0-121738 GCA_050305635.1 Candidatus Thiodiazotropha sp.
GTTCACCTGTGACACCTTGGTTTCGGCAACGTCCTTGGTGTAGACACCGCAGACTCCCACACCACGGGTATGTACATGCAACATCACCCGGGTTGCCTTCTCCCTGTCCATGTTAAAGAAGGTTTCCAAAACCTGAACCACAAATTCCATGGGGGTATAGTCATCGTTCAGGATGATGACTTTGTACATCGAGGGTCGCTTGAGTTTTGGTTTGGATTCCTCTACCGCCAGACCATCGTTGTGTTGAATCTGTTCTCTATCACTCATATTGGGAGATTCTAGCAGGCTTGCAAGGCCTGAAAAGTCAATTATTTTGTTGAAATCCAATACCTGCCCTGAAGACTTCAGAACCCATGTAAAGCCCTTGCCCAAGATCCTGAAAACGCTTCGTCCGGGATTTCAGTGCGGGCATCGGCACTTAGCCCGCACGCGCCACTGCGGCTATTCGCACTTTGACTGAGACACCCCCGAAGCGGCAACATCACACCCATCGTCGACGAATGCGACGCAGTTGGCGGATTGCGAAAACCGTCCTGGCATCCTGAACCGATCGATGATTGCGTGGTGCAGCATGCTTGGACCGTCGTCGACGCGCACCGGCCTGAATAACGTTCAAATTAATTACCACGAATCTGGATCCTGCAACAAGCTTTGACCGGCAATTCTATTAAGGGAAAACTACGATAAATCGGTCAAATCTGTTAGGGAAAATACCAATAAAACACGACTATTTTTCTGAAAAGTCAGATAGTTGTTGACCGGGAAATATTGCACACTATACTTCACACTACAGTGTTGAGAATGGTTCCGATTAGAAGAACGAAACACGGATTTGAGCTGTTATTTGACAGCCTGAAGAATTTTTCCAAAGGCCGGTCCTTGGATGGGTGGACGGAGCAGCAACAAGCCGCTCTGAAATAACAATGCAGGTGTTGCTTGATTGAGTAGTTGATGTATCGCAAGCGAATTGTTAGGGCTCTTCCGAACGATTTCGCAAATGGGTAACAGGGAATGTTTGCCTCATTGCGTCACTTTTATCATCTCTTCGAGTACCGACAGGCAACGACTGCAACCTCTCCGCTTTCCAAGACCCAATCGATACATGTTTGAGGAGTACTAGCTATGGCGACTGGAGTCGTAAAGTGGTTTAACAACGCCAAGGGCTACGGTTTTGTAACCCCAGAAAATGGAGACCAGGATGTATTCGTCCATTTTTCTTCCATTGAAATGGATGGATATAAGACCCTGAAAGAGGGTCAAAAGGTTCAATTCGAGATCAGTCAGGGCCCTAAAGGTCTGCATGCAACCAACATCCAACGGGTTGCGGGAAACGATCAGTCCTGATACTGCTCACTCATTCGATCTCTCATCATAAAACCGGTGCTCCCGCACCGGTTTTTTTATGCGGTATTCGCAGCGCCCCCTCCGACCGGTAAGCCGACCCGGGACCAGCGGACATCTGACATCTCATCCCACTACCCTGTGAGCCGGATGCATTCCCCCCCTGAGCGTGGGAGAGAGAGCCGCGACTGATGGTAGTGCCTGTCGCATATCAGAATCATCTCTCGGCAGAAGCGGGCATACCGGGAACATGATTTCGACAAACGCCGAGGTCCTAGTAGAATTTCCATCGAATCTTCAACGACCTGATGTCAACCAGACTTTATCTCATGCTTTTGCTGTTCAACAAACCCTACGGGGTGCTCTGCCAGTTCACCGACGCAGAAGGCCGCGCCACTCTGGCGGACTACATACCGGTCCCCGGGGTCTATGTCGCGGGTCGACTCGACCGGGACAGCGAAGGCCTGGTTCTGCTCACCGATGACGGCCGGCTGCAGCACCGCCTGACCCATCCGGACAAGAAGACCTGGAAGACCTACTGGGTACAGGTGGAGGGCCTGCCCGAAGAGAGTGCATTGGAAAACCTGAGACAGGGCGTGACGCTCAAAGACGGACCTACCCGACCGGCTCGGGTCAGGCGTCTCGATACGCCCCCGGAACTGTGGCCCCGGGATCCTCCGATCCGCACGCGCATCAGCATACCCACCCAGTGGCTGGAAATCGGCCTGCAGGAGGGGCGCAATCGCCAGATTCGCCGTATGACCGCAGCGGTGGGATATCCGACCCTGCGACTGGTCAGGGTGGCGATCGGTTCCCATCGGCTGAAACATCTGCAACCCGGCGAATGGATCAAAGTGTTATCCTCCCCGGTTTCCGAAAAACCCCCCTCGAGCAAGAAACATCGCAATGGCAGACAAACATAAGGTGATCGTGGGCCTTTCGGGCGGGGTGGACTCGTCGGTTGCGGCGCTCCTCCTGAAACAGCAGGGCCATGCGGTCGAAGGCCTGTTCATGAAGAACTGGGAAGAGGATGACGATGAGGCCTACTGCTCCGCCGCGGAGGACCTTGCCGATGCCCAGGCCGTTGCGGACCGGTTGGAAATCCCCCTGCATACGGTGAATTTCTCTGCTGAATACTGGGACCGGGTATTCGCCTATTTTCTCGAGGAATACCAGGCCGGTCGCACACCCAATCCGGATGTATTGTGCAACCGGGAGATCAAGTTCAAGGCCTTTCTCGAGCATGCCTTGGATTTTCTTGGAGCCGAAGCCATCGCCACCGGGCACTACGCCGCGCTGGAGTCCACCGCCCGGGCTCATTGCATGCTGCGGGCCCGGGATGAGGACAAGGATCAGACCTACTTCCTCTACATGCTCGATCAGCATCCCCTGTCTCGCACCCACTTTCCCTTGGGTCAGCTCAACAAGCAGGCGGTCAGAAAACTGGCTGAGGATGCGGGTTTTCCCAACCACAAAAAGAAGGACAGCACGGGGATCTGCTTCATTGGTGAACGCAAATTCCGGGAGTTTCTGCAGCGCTACCTGCCCGCCACTCCCGGCCTGATCGAGGATCCCCAGGGAAACGTACTGGGACAGCATCAGGGCCTAATGTATTACACATTGGGACAACGCCAGGGTCTCGGCATCGGGGGTCGCAAGGACTCAGCGGAGGCGCCCTGGTTCGTGGCCGCCAAGGATCTGACACGCAATGTATTGATTGCCGTGCAGGGACATGAGCATCCCTTGTTGCTTTGCGATGAGATCGAATGCGGACAGTTGCATTGGGTTGCCGGCCAGCCTCCCAATGCCGGTGAGGTCTACCTGGCGCGCATTCGGCATCGCCAGCCCCTGCAACCCTGCCGCATCGTCGACCTGCAGGATGCGCACTGCCGGATATGTTTCGAAGCACCTCAACGGGCGGCCACCCCCGGCCAGTCCCTGGTGCTGTACCGGGATCGGGAGTGCCTGGGCGGGGGTATCATCGAGACCACCAATGCCCCCACCCCATAGACCATGTGCATCCGCTGGGCGCGGATCGGCAGCCGTAGCGGCGCTCGGCGGGTATGTTATGATTGTCGGTTTGATCAGCGCTGACCCTCACCAAGCATGAAGTACCAAGACAGTGACCGCGCGATGGCGCTTGCAGGCATCTATCAGGCCGCCAGCCTGGTGCAGCAGGTGGCGCGCCGGGGTATGCCGCACAGCGACAGTTTCGCGGCAAGCATCCACAGCCTGTTTCAGCTCGAAGCTCCTTCGGTGGCCGGGGTGTTCGGTGATATCCACGGGATCGCCCAGGGACTGCGTCTCGCCTACAAGCAGTTGAGTGGCGTCGTGTCCCGGGATGATGAACTGACCCGCTACCTGCTCAACCTGATCCAGCTGGAACGCAAACTCAGCCGTCAGGGCGAACGTCTGAACCGCATCCGCGACGGCATCACCACCGCGACCGTGCGGCTGGCCCATTTTCCCGAGACCCACAGCAACATCCTCGCCGCGCTGGCGGATATCTACGCGGAAAACATCAGCACCCTGAAACCCCGCATCATGGTCAGTGGCGAGACGATCTACCTGCAGAACAGCGATAACGTGAATAAAATCCGCGCCCTGCTGCTGTCCGGCATCCGCTGCGCCATGCTCTGGCGTCAGACCGGAGGCCGTCGACGTCAGCTGCTGTTCAGCCGCTCGCACTATGTGGACAGCCTGAAGCTGATACTGGACCGCATGTAACTCATGCGCCCCAGTCGGTGCCGCGGCGAATGACCGGCTGGCACTTGGTGATCCCCCTGTCACGGTTTATGATGCACTGAACAAAAAAGCCCTCTCCCGGGCATATCGTCTTGCTTCCGTTCAGGGCAGAAAGCATAAACATTCTTAACTTAATATTATAACTTATTGTTATTAAACAAATTCAGGAGACCCGAATGAGTAATAGCTTTGGCGCGGAAAGCGAACTGAAGGTGCAGGAGACTACCTATCAGATTTTTCGCCTGGACGCTCTGGAAAACACCGATCGCCTGCCCTTCTCAATCAAGATTCTGCTGGAAAACCTGCTGCGGCACGAAGACAACCTGACGGTCACCGCCGATGACATCCGTGCGGTGGCGCAATGGGATCCCCAGGCCGAGCCCAACAAAGAGATTCAATACCGTCCCGCGCGGGTGCTGATGCAGGACTTCACCGGTGTACCGGCGGTGGTGGACCTGGCAGCCATGCGCGACGCCGTGGTCACCCTGGGCGGCAAGTCCTCGGAAGTCAATCCGCTGCAGGACGCGGAGCTGGTCATCGATCACTCGGTGCAGGTGGATCACTTCGGTGACGAGAATGCCTTCGAACTGAACGCCAAGCTGGAATTCCAGCGCAACAAGGAACGTTACGAATTCCTCAAATGGGGCCAGGGGGCATTCTCCAGTCTCAAGGTGGTGCCGCCGGACACCGGTATCGTGCATCAGGTCAACGTGGAATACCTGGCCCGGGTCATCTATGCCGAACAGCGCAATGGCAAACTGCAGGCCTTCCCGGATACCCTGGTGGGTACCGATTCACACACCACCATGGTCAACGGTATCGGCGTGCTGGGCTGGGGCGTGGGCGGCATCGAGGCAGAGGCCTCCATGCTGGGTCAGCCGGTCTCCATGCTGATCCCCAAGGTGGTGGGCGTGAAACTCACCGGCGCCCTCCCGGAAGGCTGCCTGGCCACCGACCTGGTGCTGACCATCGTTGAACGTCTGCGCCAACACGGGGTGGTGGGTAAGTTCGTCGAATTCTACGGTCCGGCCATCGCCGCCATGCCGATGGGCGACCGCTCGACCATCGCCAACATGGCGCCCGAGTACGGCGCCACCTGCGGTCTCTTCCCCATCGACCAGGAAACCCTGGATTACCTGCGCCTGACCAATCGCAGCGAGGAGCAGATCGCACTCGTTGAGGCCTATGCCAAGGCACAGGGTATGTTCCACACGACGGATTCCGCGGAAGCGGTCTACAGCGAGACCCTGGAAGTGGATCTCTCCCAGATCGAACCCAGTCTGGCCGGTCCGAAGCGTCCCCAGGACCGGGTACCCCTGAAATCGTCCCAGGCCTCCTTCGTGGATGCGGTCAAGACCTTCAACAAAGGTGAAACCCACAGCGTGTCCACCACCCTCGACGGTAATCCGGTGGAAATCAGCGATGGCGCGGTGGTCATTGCCGCCATCACCTCCTGCACCAACACCTCCAACCCGGCGGTGATGCTGGGCGCGGGTCTGCTGGCTAAGAAGGCGGTGGACCTGGGCATGGGGGTCAAACCCTGGGTCAAGACCTCCCTCGGCCCCGGCTCCCGGGTGGTGATGCAGTACCTGCAGAAATCGGGTCTGGACAAGCCCCTGGAAGCCCTTGGCTTCGACCTGGTCGGCTACGGATGCACCACCTGTATCGGCAACTCCGGCCCGTTGCCGGCCGAGGTCTCCAAGGCGATCAGCGACGGGGATCTGACGGTCACCTCGGTGCTCTCGGGCAACCGCAACTTCGAAGGCCGGGTGCACGCCGAAGTGCGCATGAACTACCTGGCTTCGCCCCCGCTGGTGGTGGCCTATGCTCTGGCAGGCACCATGAACATCGATCTCTACAGCGATCCCCTGGGCACCAACGCCTCCGGTGAACCGGTCTATCTCAAAGATCTGTGGCCCAGCAGCAAGGAGATTGCGGACTGTATCGCCGCGAATCTCAACCGTGAGGCCTTCGAGGAGAGTTATGCCACCCTGTTCGACGGCGATCAGCGTTGGCAGGCCCTGCAGGCGCCCGGTGGCGAACGTTTCGAGTGGGCTGCGGATTCCACCTATATTCGCCACCCGCCCTACTTCGAGAACATGTCCCTGGAACCGGCGCCGGTCACCGACATCAGCGGCGCCCGCTGTCTCGCCTGGCTCGGAGACTCGGTCACCACCGACCATATCTCACCGGCCGGGGCGATCAAGAAGGATAGTCCTGCGGGTCTCTATCTGACCGAACAGGGAGTGAAACCCGAGGATTTCAACTCCTACGGTTCACGACGCGGCAATCACGAGGTAATGATGCGCGGCACCTTCGCCAACATCCGCCTGCGCAACAAGCTCCTGCCGGGCAGCGAGGGTGGCGTGACCCGTCACCTGCCCTCCGGTGAGGCCATGAGCATCTACGATGCCGCGATGCGCTATAAGGAAGAATCCGTACCGGCGATCGTCATCGCCGGCAAAGAGTACGGTTCCGGTTCGTCCCGTGACTGGGCCGCCAAAGGACCGGCGCTGCAGGGTATCCGGGCGGTAATTGCCGAGAGTTATGAACGCATCCATCGCACCAATCTGGTGTGCATGGGCATACTCCCGTTGCAGTTCCTGGCCGGAGAGAACGCGGAGTCCCTGGGCCTGACCGGAGAGGAGACCTTCGACATTCCCAATCCGGGGGACCAGACCGGTCACCAGCTCAGCGTGACCGCGCATGCCGCGGACGGGTCAAGCCGTTCTTTCCAGGTCACGGTCAGAATCGACACGCCCAACGAAGTGGACTACTTCAAACACGGCGGCATCCTCCACTATGTGCTGCGGAAGATGATCCAGTAACGGCTCACTCCAAAGTCTTGTTCCCACGCTCTGCGTGGGAACACAGACACAGGCCCGGCGGACCACGTAGATCTAATCGGTACCTTTTGGCTTGGGTATGCATTCCCACGCAGAGCGTGGGAACGAGACAATATCATCCCACTGTGCTTCGCATTCTGCCGGATCCCGGGTTCCACTTAGTTTCACCCGTGGCTACAGTGTGATGCTCGCTCCTTTTGAGGTTCCCGTAAGACCCGAGCAGCGTAGCCCGGGTGCAGCGAAGCGGAACCCGGGAACAACCCTCTGGAGCTCCGGGACTGGCGGTGATTGGCGTGTATTCGCAGTTATTCTTCGCTTAAGTAAGTGCCATTGACATTAAGCGGGTATAATCCCTGTTTTTCTCAGAATCATTCGGACAGTCATCATCATGCAACTCTCAACCCTCACCGCAGTCTCCCCCATCGACGGCCGCTACGGCAGCAAATCGGAAAGCCTGCGCCCGATCTTCAGTGAATTCGGCCTGATCCGTCACCGGGTCACCGTTGAGATCCGCTGGCTCCAGGCCCTGGCCGGTCATCACGAAATCCTCGAGATACCCACCCTCAGCGAACATGCCCACAACATCCTCAACGGGATCGTGGACAACTTCAGCGAGGAGGACGCCCGGCGCATCAAGAACATCGAGCGCACCACCAACCACGATGTGAAGGCGGTGGAGTATTTCCTCAAGGAGAAGATTGCCGGCAACGAGGAACTCGAGAACATCAGCGAATTCATCCATTTCGCCTGCACCTCCGAGGACATCAACAACCTCTCTCATGCGTTGATGCTGCGCGAGGGGCGCGGTCAGGTCCTGTTGCCGCAGATCGATGAGGTCATCGACGGAATCCGCCAACTGGCCCAGACCCTGGCCGACCAGCCCATGCTCAGCCGCACCCACGGCCAACCCGCCTCCCCCACCACCCTGGGCAAGGAGATGGCCAACGTGGTCTATCGTCTGCAGCGTCAGCGCGACCAGATCGCCGCCACCGAACTGCTGGGCAAGATCAATGGCGCGGTGGGCAACTACAATGCCCATCTGGCCGCCTATCCGAACATCGACTGGGCCGGGTTCGCCAAGCAGTTCGTCGAGAGTCTCGGCATCAAGTGGAACCCCTACACCATCCAGATCGAGCCCCATGACTACATCGCCGAGCTGTTCCATGCACTCAGCCGGCTCAACACCATACTCATCGATTTCTGCCGCGATGTGTGGAGCTACATCTCCCTGGGCTATTTCAAGCAGAAGACCATTGCGGGGGAAGTGGGCTCCTCCACCATGCCGCACAAGGTCAACCCGATCGATTTCGAAAACGCCGAAGGCAATTTGGGCATCGCCAACGCGCTGCTCGATCACCTGGCCAACAAGCTGCCGATCTCTCGCTGGCAGCGGGACCTGACCGACTCCACGGTGCTGCGCAATCTGGGTGTGGGATTCGCGCACAGCAGCATCGCCCTGCAATCCCTGTTGCGCGGACTGAGCAAGCTGGAGGCCAACCCGGAGGCCATGCTGGCGGACCTGGATAGCAATTGGGAGGTGCTGGCGGAGCCGATCCAGACGGTGATGCGCCGTTACGGCATCGAAAAGCCCTATGAGAAACTCAAGGAGCTGACCCGGGGTCAACGCATCACCCCCGAGCAGCTGGCGAGCTTCGTGGAGGGCCTGGAGATACCCGATAACGCCAAGGAGACCCTGAAACGCATGACCCCCATGAACTACATCGGCAATGCCCGGGAACAGGCCTCGAATATCTGAATCCAACCACCATGCTACCGGAATTACACTTCCCTCACGGACTCGATGCGGAAAAGTTCCTCACCCGCTACTGGCAGAAGAAACCCCTGCTGTTTCGCCAGGCGCTGAAAGGGTATCAATGCCCGCTGGAGCCGGACGATCTTGCGGGCATGGCCTGTGAAGCGGAGATCGAGTCCCGCCTGGTGCTGGAGAAACACGGCGCCTCCCCCTGGGAGGCCCGCTATGGCCCCTTCGACGAGACCACATTCAGCAGCCTCCCCGAGACCCACTGGACACTCCTGGTACAGGATGTGGACAAACATATGCCCGAGGTGGCGCGGCTGATTGAATACTTCCGTTTCATACCCGATTGGCGGTTGGATGATGTGATGGTGAGCTACGCGGTGGACCAGGGCTCGGTCGGCCCGCACACCGATGACTACGATGTGTTTCTGTTCCAGGCCAAGGGCAAACGGCGTTGGAAGATCAGCACCCGGCCGGTGGCGGAAGAGGAGTACATTCCGGGGCTCGATCTGCGCATCATGCCCAACTTCGAGGCTGAGGAGGAGTGGTTGCTGGAACCGGGCGACATGCTCTACCTGCCGCCTAACGTGGCGCACTGGGGCATCGCCGAGGGCGAGGCCATGACCTGTTCCGTGGGCTTTCGCGCACCCTCCTGGCTGGACCTGGCGAATGCCTGGATCGAGTCGGGACTCGGCGGCTGCCTACCCCGCCAGCGCTACCGGGACCCGCCCCTGCATCCCCAGAACGCACCGGCGGAGATTCATCCCGAGGCGCTGGAACAGTTCAAAACCCACCTCAGGCAGTGCCTGGCGGAACTGGATGAAGATCCCAGCTGGTTCGGGCGCTTTGTCACCGAGACCAAGGAGCATCTGCAGGTATTCCCGGAATCCGATCCGCTCTCGGAACAGGATTTCCTCACCCGTTTTCGCCAGTGCTCAGTGATTCATCGCAACAGCTGCAGCCGATTCGCCTTCAGCCGGTTTGGACAGAACGGCGGGATAAGCCTCTTCGCCAACGGGGAGGCGTATCGGTTGCCGGCGCACCTGGGTGACTTTCTCCCGGTATTGACCCACTACCGGGAACTGCATTTCGGATACCTGCAGGAGTGGCTGGCGACACCCGAGGTGAGCGCCCTGCTGTGTCGTCTGCATAACGACGGTCATCTGCTTTTCCCCGATGAGCAATAACGCCTACACCATCCGCCCGGCACGCTGGCCGGAAGAGCGGGCTCTGCTGGCGAGTGTCCGGGAGCCGGTGTTCATTGCCGAACAGGGCGTCCCCGCCGAGCTTGAGTGGGATGACGACGATCTCATCGCCTACCATCTGCTGGCCCTGGATGAGCACCAGCGGCCGATCGGATCGGCCCGTCTGCTGGGCAGTGGTCAGATCGGGCGCATGGCGGTGCTGCCGCAATGGCGCAACCGGGGAATCGGCACCGCGCTACTGATGGCGTTGCTGGAAGAAGCCGACCAGCGAGCGCTCGACCGGCTGTTTCTGCATGCCCAGGTTCACGCGGTCCCATTCTATGAACGCCTGGGATTCGTGCCCCTGGGAGAGGTCTACCTGGAGGCGGGCATACCCCACCGCAGCATGGAATTCCGCTTTACCGGTGAAACGGCCGGGCATGACCTGGAGCTGGCCACCCTGAGTGTGAGCGGAGAACGCTTCAGCCTCCAGCACATCGAAGACCACCAGATCCATACCACCCGGCTGATCCGTCAGGCCCGGCGCAGCCTGTGTCTGCTGAGTGCCGACCTGGATCCTTTGGTGTATGAACAACCGGCCTGTGTGGACGCCCTCAAGCAACTCGCCCTGAGATCCCGTTACAGCCAGATCCGTATCCTGCTGCAGGACAACCGGCGGGTCGTGCAACAGGGACACCGATGGGTGGATCTGGCACAGCGTCTCACCTCGGCGATCGAAATTCGCAAACCCGCGGAGGAGCACATCGACCTGGAGGAAAATTTCCTGTTTGTCGATCACTGCGGCTACCTGCATCGACCACAGCGGGGTAATCTGTTCGCCACCGCCTGCTACAACGACCGGGTCCGGGTAAAGCGCATGGCCGAACTGTTCGAGGAGATCTGGGCCAGCGCCGTTCCGGACCGGGAACTCTCCCGCCTGCATTTATAATAACCCGGCGGCAACGGTTGGACAGAATCAGGCCCAGGTCTTCCTCAGTTCCGTTCGGTGCAGTGCCAGCCATTGCAACGCCATGATGATGCTGGTTGAGTTGGCCCGTCCCCCGTATAACTCGCCAATCGCCTCATCCGCGTCCATCACCACCACCCGGATGTCCTCCCCTTCATGGTCGAGACCATGCACGCCACCGGCCCGGGAGGCATCCACTTCTCCGCAATAGAGTTTGATCCGGTCAACCGAGATCCCGGGACTGACCATGAATTCGCAGATCCTGAGCAGCCTGCCGATTTTACAATCAGCCTCCTCCAGGGCCTCTCGCCGGGCCACCGACTCTTCCGCCTCCCCGTTCGTCTGCAGACCGCCGATGGTCTCCAGCAGCCAGGGGGAGTCCAGGTACCCCACCGCCCCGATGCGGAACTGTTCCACCAGCACTACCTGGTCCCGCTTCGGGTCGTATAACAGGACCGACACCGCACCGATCTCCTCGAGTCGCTCCCTTATCAGGGGCTGGCTCTCGCCACCCTGAAAGAGTTCGTGTTTGAGTTCGTAGCGATCCACCTTGAGAAAGCCCCGGAAGACGGGTTCGCGATTGAGGATCTGATAGTCGTAGTTCATTGCAAATCGTAATTCCTTTGGGGTTAGCAGCCTGTTAGACCCGCTGCGCGATCTGCCACAGATTACGCGATTTCACACAGTTTTCCACCCAGGCCGCGTGACCAATGAGTGTCATTTCAACAACTTATGAGCTGGCCCCGTTATTGCTTTTGAAGCGGACGGACTCGTGCGTCTAAACCGGGGGGCTTTCCGCTCAACAGCGGGGCGCGAGATGACACTGACAGAGCGTAGCAAAACGGACTCATTATGAATTTTGCTGAATTGATCACCAAGGGCGGACCGGTTATCTGGATTCTCGCGGCTTACTCCTCGATCGGACTGGCCATCGTGCTGGAACGATACTTTCTTTTCCTGCGCTTGCGCAAACTCCCGAAAGCCTGGCTTTCGAAGCTCAACCACCTGCTCGATCAGGCGGATGCCCAGCAACAGGTGAGCACTCTGAAAGGCCCGGAGGCGAACATTCTTCGCGGCATGATCGATGCTGATTCGCAGGGGGTCGTGGACCTCAAAGGGGTGGGTAATCGGATCCGCGCATCCGAGCTGCAACGCATGGAATTTGGCCTGCGCACCCTGGCGATTCTCGGCAACACGGCCCCCCTGCTCGGCCTGCTGGGCACCATCACCGGCATGATCAAGGCCTTCATGGTGATCGAGCAGGCGGGGGGCAAAGTAGATGCTCAAGCGCTGGCGGGGGGTATCTGGGAAGCCATGATCACCACCGGAGTAGGACTGGCGGTTGCGATACCGCTGCTGTTGATGCTGCATTTCCTGGAAGGCAGCCTGGAACGCTGGGCCTCGCGCATGGAGCGTGCGATCGCCCTGCTTCTGGAGCGTCGCAGTCAGCAACCAGGATCCGATTCCGCCTCGGTTTCCTGTCACCATTGGGAGAACATCACCGATGGCGTATGAGGTAAGGCGGCGCTCCAGCCAGGTGCTGAATCTCACCCCGTTGATCGACATTGTTTTTCTGCTGCTGGTTTTCTTCATGCTGACCGCCCATTTCATCGAAGATCAGGCCATCGACATTCAACTGCCCGAAGCGCAGAGCAGTCAGCCCAGCATCGAGGACGACACAGTCGAAGTGGCGCTGCTGCCGAACGGGGAGATCCTGGTCAATGGAAACCCCACTGTGATGGTCGATCTGGAGGAGACCCTGCGCGGCGCACTGCACGCCCCGGGAAAACGCTTCGTGCGCCTCAAGGGTGACCGGAATGCCTACTTCGGAACGGGTATCAGGATCATCGATGCCGCACGTAACGCGGGTGCCGAATCCCTTGACATTCTGACCGATAAACCATGATGGAAGGCATTTACGGCTGGCGTCTGCTCGCCATCCTGACCTCTGCGCTGTTACATGGCTTGATGATCTTGCAATGGTCAGACCAGCGCATCGAGCAGGCCGCACTGGATCGGCCCAAGGCCGAGCCGGTGGTGGTGCATTTGAACTTTCCGGACCCTCAGCCGGCGATGATCCCGCAAATTGCGCAACAGCCCAAACCCGTGGTTGAGAAACCCATTGAGCCACCGCCTGAGCCCAAACCAAAGCCGAAACCGAAGCCCAAGCCCAAACCGACACCTGAGAAGCCGGTCATTAAGCCTCTTCCGGACCCACCTCCCCAGCCGGCCCCCAAGCCCGCGGAAGATACCCTGGCCAAGTCCCAGTCAGCCCCCCCCAAGGCAGCGCCGCAGGCGAATCTCCGGGAGCAGTACCTGGCCCGTCTGCTTGCGAGAATCGAAGAGCACAAGCACTATCCCAACAGTGCACGACGACGCAACATCCAGGGCAAGGTGCAGGTCCGCTTCAGCCTCAGTTGTGACGGCCGTGTCTCCGAACTCAGTATCGACGGCTCGCACAGTATCCTGCGCAAGGCGGCCAGTGAGGCCATCGAGGCCGCGGTTCCCCTGCCCGAGGTGCCAACGCAGATCCCCTGCCCGATGCCCGTTCAATACGCCATGGCCTACACCCTGGACAACTGAATCCGCCATCACCTCCCGGGGTAGCCCTTCCAGCCGCCTGTAGGGACCGGGGTGGTACCCCAGCGAGACTTCTCTATAATGTCGGGAAGCGTTCGATTTGGAGTTGATTCGCGGTAATCCTGCATGCCTGACAGCCGAACCATCCGCCTGGGTTGGACTTTTCTACTGGCGGTGCCCGCACTGATTGGCGGATTGCTGGCGACTTTATACTTTTACTTCCCAAACGCCATCGGCAGGTCCCAGGATCCCGTGACCGTGGAATCCGACAGGGTCAGTGAACCGCGGCAACTGAACGCATTTTCCCTGACCGATCACCTGGGGCGGCCATACGACAATCAGCGGTTGCAGGGTCACTGGACCTTCATGAGCTTCGGCTACACCTCCTGTCCGGACATCTGTCCCACCACCCTAACGATCATGAGTGCGGTCAGTAACCGGGTCCGCGCGCAAAAGCATCACGCCCCGTTCCAGGTGGTCTTCGTATCCATCGACCCTGAGCGAGATACCCTGGAACGCCTCGCGGAATATGTCACCTATTTCGACCCGGAATTCCTCGGGGTGACCGGCACCGAGGCCGAACTTCAGCCGCTGACCCATCCTCTGGGCATCCTCTACCAGCGTGTGGAGACCCAGGACAGCGCCATGGTCTATGTCATGGACCACACCGCCTCGATCATTCTGATCGATCCACAGGGCCGGTTTTTCGCCTATTTTCTCCATCCCCACGATGCGGAAGCCATCACTCGGGACTTCCTGACGATCTCTCAACAGGGCTGAATGGTTATTCGGCCGTCACCCGGCAATTGAATCCCAAGCTGATCATTAAACCGCGTGGAGTGATGCAACCGGTTGATTCCGTCATGCAAACAACCCGCACCTGAAAAATCGCTGCAATCATCGCCCCCTAGACTCTGCGTTCCCGCACCCAACATACCGGCGATATCAAAAGCGGCTCCAGCGAGTGCAGCGACACCCTGCGCTTCGGCAAACCGGTGGTGCTTGCCCATGGTGATTCCCACTATTTCCGTGTCGACAAACCCGGCCTGATCGGGAACAGCTTTGTACCGAACTTTACCCGGGTGGAAAATTTTGGAGACCAGCGCGTTCACTGGGTGGATGTTCAGGTGGCCCCGAACAGTCCCGAGGTGTTTCGCTTTCAGCCCATGATCATCAAAGCCAATCTCTGAGCGCTGTTCTCACAGGTTGACCTGCCGCTCCCGGCGATATCCGCCGGGGGGCGTATCCGATCAATCGCGTTGCTCGCTTCCGGCCACCACACGTCCCCGCTGTATTACCTGTGCCCCCCGTTCGCAGGTGTTCCTCAATGTCCTGCCTCGCAATAAATCGTGAATTCGACACAACGGAAGTGTGAGTAATCACGACCCTTTGGTTGGCTCAAACACTAGCCTATCCATCAGACATAGCCTGATCTGAACCTTTCAATGTGAAGCGCACTTCACGAGGAGACGACCATGAAGCAACGTAATCAATGGCTGTTCGCGGGACTGATCTGCACTCTGTGCATCATCGACAGTGATACCCTGCTGGGTGACGCCATCACTGATGAATGGCAAACCCGTCGGCTGATGGAACCAACCCTGGCGGAAGTTCAAGCGGAAATGCAAGGCCGCATCGAAATCTATCACGGTCTGACCGACCGACAGGTAAACCAGGCCATGGACCAGCATTTCGGACGGATTCAATCCATGATGTTCACCGGCATCGTGGTCACCGATTCCAAGGGTCAACCGAAAAAGGATTCGAAGACCGGCAAGGTCGTAAGCGAAGACGACGGTTGCTGAATCTGTCGCGGGCGGATAATTTCGAGCGATGGCACTTTACAGCCTGTTAACCCCTTATCGTTTCAAAGGCCCCCTCCCCCTGTACCGACCGTCCCTTACATCACTGCAGATATAGGACTGGCGGAGAAGGTGGCGCCATTCCCGCCACTTCAGATTGTTCAAAGGCGCCAAGATCGTGCCCCTGACCGGTGACGGAACGGGGCTGGTGGGCATAGTCCCAGAATAAAGTCTGTCCTTGACCAAAGATCGCTTGGTATTGCGTGTTCAGAGACACCAGCAGGTTGCTGGCCTGGTCGATTCCGCTCCCGCCCGCGCGGATGGCGAAATTGTCGAGGATGGCATCGAAAAAGGCAGGGTCGCCGACTAAATTCCAACTGCCACTCACAAGCTGATCAATCTCAGTGCCGCTCTGGACTGATTTCACGGTATTGTGCCATTGAACCTGGATGGCGCGGCCGTCGTTGTTGAACAGATTGTTATTGGCGGTGCATTCCGCATAATTCTCGTCCACCAACAGGGAGGTGCCTGAGATTTCGGAGATGATATTGTTTTCAATCCGAATGGCCAGGGCGCCTCCCTGCCACGGCCCCTTGATACCGGTCACGGCGTCATGCAAGGTATTGAAGGCGACGGTATTGGGCCCTTCGCCGGATTTTTCGAACTCGATGGCAATGCCTTCAATGTTGTGTACCAGATTTCCCATGATGATCCCGTCATAGGCCTCTTCGATGCGTATGCCTTTAGCAGAGTCGTGTACATCGTTGTACAGAACCCAAACATTCGAAGGCGCACCATCCGAACCCACCACGATAGAGGCGCCGTCGGATCCGCTCGAACCGACGGTACAGCCGGAGTTATCGTCATAACAGAATTCGACACCGACCTGTGAAGCCTGATGATTATAGGTTTCGTTCTCTGAAACTACGATATTTTTGCCATATTTAAGATCGATACCGTTTTCACGGTTCCCGTAGGCCTTGTTGGCGCCAATGAAGATAAACTCCGGAGGATTGGCGCTGCATCCATGACAGAACTGAATGCCGTCTCCCCCGTTGTGGTGAAGTTGATTGTTCAGGATCCATACATAAGAGCTGCCTTGTGTAATTGTCACACCGTGTTTGTCGTCTCCCTGGTGATGGTGGACATTATTGTTGAAGAACACGATGTGATCACCACCCAGAGATACACCATTCTGCGTGCTAGGCCCCGCCACTTCGGTATTGCGTAACGTGGCGTGGTGGCAATCGGTGGCGATGACACGGGTGGCGGTCAGGCGGAAGCCGTCAAATACAAAATAGTCACCATTAATCTGGGAGCGGCTGCCTGAGATAACAGGAGATCCTACGCCATAGAAGAAGACAGGGTCGGTGGCTGTACCTTCGAGGCTGACGCGAAAATCGCCGCTGTAGGTGTAGGGTCCACCATGAACTTCGACGACACCGCCGGCCTCGATTGATATCGGAAGGGTTTTTCTCGGTGTATTCGGTGTGCCAAACGGATTGTTGTTGTCAGTGGACTGTGGTGCGCTGTTGTCAATGTAGTAGTAACCGGCCACGGCTTGGCTGGGCCAGGCGGTAGGATGGGGCGGGAGGGGTATCTCAACCGGGTTGCCGAGCATGCTTCCAAACTGCGGTTTCGGTATGCCGATCGGCATTTCATCCGCAAGTAGCGAAAACGCGCACACACAGAGCATCGTCGCGGCGAATCCTTTCAATAGACTTCTGGACACAGTCATTTCCTTTGTAATTCGGTAAAGTACCGGCATCATTGTAGGGAAATATCGGTTGGCATTTCTGTAAACGAAGTCACAGTCAGTATCGAACTGGAGAACTCCACATGAATCAGGCAACCCTACTGGGTAAATGCTGGCATTGCGGGCAGACGCTCGAGGCCGCGGACTACGGCCGGGAAACCACCTGTCGCCAATGTGGCAAATCAACCCGGGTCTGCCGCAACTGCCGTTGGTATGCCCCCTCGCGTCCCAACCAGTGTGAGGAACCGGCCGTCGAGCGGGTGCTGGATAAGGAAAAACCCAATTTCTGCGAACTCTTCGAGGCCACCTTGACACCCCAGCAAGGCGGCGTCACAGCGTCGGATGACGCGTTACGTAAAGCGGCGGAGGATCTGTTCAAATAACCGGTTTCACATCCGCATCTTAGGAACCCCGTTCCTTGACCCTGACCGGGAAGGTGGGTGCATCGGCCCTTGAACCCCTGCAGAGACGCCCCCCGCCACTGCCCATCTTTACGTTTATGTTAAATCCCGGATGCAATCTGAACGCCGGACCAGTATACTTCCCCGCCCGGCCCGTCGCCGTCAGCCTCTGCCCCCCTTCAGGAATCCTGCCATGTCCTCCGACCCTGTTCCCGTCGAACGTTTTGATGCGTTGAATCTGCCCAAGCCTCTGCTTGATGCACTCAATCAAGTGGGGTACGAAACCCCGTCACCGATTCAGGCGCAGACCATCCCCTCCCTGCTCGAAGGACTGGATCTGCTCGGTCATGCGCCGACCGGTACCGGCAAGACCGCGGCGTTCGCGCTGCCCCTGCTGGCGCGTCTCGACCTCAAGGGATCCGGGGTACAGGCTCTGGTACTCACACCCACCCGGGAACTGGCGATACAGGTGGCGGAAGCCTTCCAGCGTTACGCCTCACAACTCAAGGGATTTCACGTCCTGCCGGTCTACGGCGGGCAGGACTACACCAGCCAGATCCGTAACCTGAAACGGGGTGTGCATGTGGTGGTCGGCACACCCGGACGGGTCATGGATCACATGCGCCGCGGCACCCTGCAACTGGACAACCTGAGCACCCTGGTGCTTGATGAAGCCGATGAGATGTTGCGCATGGGCTTCATCGACGATGTGGAGTGGATCCTGGGGCAGACTCCGGAGCAGCGCCAGACGGTGCTGTTCTCGGCCACCATGCCGAAAGAGGTGCAACACATCGCCCGCCGCTATCTGAAACAGCCGGTTGAGATCGCCATCAAAAGTCAGACCGCGACGGCGGAGACCATACGCCAGCGTTACTGGCTGGTGGACGGACTGCACAAACTCGACGCCCTGACCCGGATACTCGAGGTCGAACCATTCGACGCCATCATCATCTTCGTCAGGACCAAAACCGCCACCGTGGAACTCGCCGAACGTCTCGAGGCGCGAGGCTATGCCGCCGCGGCCCTGAACGGGGACATGGCGCAGAACCATCGCGAACAGATGGTGACCCGTCTGAAACGGGGCTCCCTGGATATCCTGGTCGCCACCGACGTGGCGGCCCGGGGTCTGGATGTGGAGCGGATCAGCCATGTCATCAACTTTGACATTCCCTATGACACGGAGGCCTACATCCATCGCATCGGGCGCACCGGTCGGGCCGGACGCAGCGGCGAGGCGATCCTGTTCGTGGCGCCCCGTGAACGTCGCATGCTGGGCGCCATCGAGAAGGCGACTCGTCACAAGATCGAGCTTCTGACCCTGCCCAGCAACGAGGTGGTGAACAACAAACGCATCCAGGATTTCAAACAACGCATCACCGACACCCTGGCCACCGGTGAGTTGCAGTATCTTCACGACCTGCTCGAGCAGTATCAGCAGGAGCATGACGTACCGGCCCTGCAGATCGCCTCCGCGTTGGCCAAGCTCTCCCTGGGTGATCAGCCCCTGCTGCTCAAGGATAAGGAGCCGCCGAAACCCGCTCGACGCCGGGAAGATTACGGGTCGGAAAGACCGGAGCGGCCGGAGCGGGGGAAAAAGCCCCGGCGCAGCGCCTCACCCCATCAACCGGCCGAGGGCATGGAGCGATACCGGGTCGAGGTGGGACGCAACCACCAGGTCAAACCGGGCAACATCGTGGGTGCGATCGCCAACGAAGCGGGGCTCGACTCCCAGTACATCGGACATATCGACATTCAGGACGATTACAGCACGGTGGATCTACCCGAAGGCATGCCCGATGACGTCTTCAAGCACCTGAGGCATACCTGGGTATGCGGTCAGAAGCTCAATATTTCCCGACTGGATCAGACGCCTCGGTCATGGGATAAGAAAGGCCCCAAGGGGTCGAAAAAACCCAAAAAGCAGAAACGTCCGCACAACTGACCGGTGTTGAGGCAGCAGCCGATTACCGGGTGGACGTCGCTTAGAGGAACTCGACCTTCAGGTTCACGCGCCGGTTCTCCGCCCTTCCCGCGGCACTGGTGTTGTCCGCCACCGGGCGGGCGTCCGCATAACTGACCGAGCGCAGATGCTGGGGTGAAAGGCCCTGCTCCAGCAGGAACCGGGTCACCGCATTGGCCCGCGCCGCGGCGAGTTCCCAGTTCGATTCGTATCGCCCCCCCCGGATCGGCCGGTTGTCGGTGTGACCCTCCACGGCGATATCCGCATCGCCGATGCTCTGCAGGGTGGTGGCCAGCTTGGCCAGAATCGGAAGCGCCTCGGGCAACAGGACCGCCTCATTGGTGCGAAACAGGATGGACTCCGCGATCTCCAGGGAGACCCCCTGTTCCCGCTGCACCACCCTGACCTGATCGTCGAAACGATGCTCGATCTCCGCCACCAGCCGAGCCTCAGCCTCTTCACGCGCAGTCACGGCGGGGGGTTGTTCCTGGAGCACAGGTTGTTCGACCACCCGAGGCTCATCCACCGGAAGGACTTCGGCGACCGGTTCGCTGACCCGGTGCTCCGCCTCCAGGGGCTGCAACTGGCGCACCGCCATCTGGCCCAGCAGAACCACCAGCATCGCCAGGATCACGCTCAACACGTCCACATAGGTCAATAACCAACTCGGCTCCGAAGCGGGTTCTTCCCAGGCGTACCAGGCCTGGGACTCCAGATCGCCAATGTGTGATTTACCGTTCATTCCGAGGAGGCGACCAGCTGCAGTTGCATGGCGGCGTGTTGCAGGTCCTTACGGGCACTGCTCTCGTCCATCATCTCTCGGATCAGGTCCGAATGCTGGCGATCACACACCATCATCACGGCCTGAAGATGCGCCACCTTCTGAGTGATCAACTGGCGTCCGCGCTGCTCGAACTTGCTCGCCAGGGGCTTGAGAATCAGGTTGGCCAGCACCAGACCGTAGACCGTGGTCAGCATGGCGAACCCCATGGCGGCGCCGATCGAGGCCAGATCACCGGAGCCCAGCCCGAACAGCATCTGCACCAGACCCAGCAGAGTGCCGAGCATGCCGAAGGCGGGGGCGTAGCCACTCATGGCGCGCAGCATCTCCACCGGCTGGCGGAGATGGTCCCGATCCTCGGCAATCTGACGCTGTAACGCCAGATTGATCTGGTCCCGGGGAAAACCGTCCAGCACCAGTTGGGTGCCCCGACGCAGCAGCGGGTCGGCGATCTGCTGAATCACGGTTTCCGCCGGCCTGATTTCTCCGCGGCGGAAAAGATTTGCCGCATGCAGGAAACGCCGGAAGGAGTCCTCCTCCTCGTCGTCCAGATTCCGCACCGGCTGACGGAAGTCGCTGATCAGCGGCCACAGCGCGAGCACCGACTTGGTGGAAAAGCTCATGATCGCGGTCAGCAGAGTCCCGCCCATGACCAGAAACAGGCCGGAAACAATGGCGATCATCCCGGAACCCGGAGCCAGGAGTTGAACCGTAACCGACAGAATCACGGAGAGTGTGAGTAATCCGATCCACAGGTAAAGTGCCAATGCAGGTCTCCCGTTGAAGCGTTTTGTTTAACGCGGGGCTCATCTAAACGAGTCTCTGGATTGAAATCAGCAATTATCAGACCAACATCTTCGACTGTCGGATCGGAACGTGCTAACTCATCCGCAAGGATTGCAGGCAATGACGATCGCGAACGAGCAACGGATCGTTTAACTCCCATCCGCAAAAGGCTATATTTCGATCCCATAGACCCATCCTTCGGAGCCATTCCTATGAAACTGCAATCAGCGATCGCCCTAGGGAGCCTACTGCTCGGAGCCTCCGGTGCGCTCACGGCCGCGGATGTCAACATGAATCCCGGGCTGTGGAAATGGACCGCGGTCATGGACATGCCGAACATGCCGATTCAGCTGCCCCCCGCCTCCTACACCACCTGCATCACTCAGGCGGATTTCGTGCCCAAGGACAGCCAGTTGGGACAGTCCTGCGAAACCATCGACCTGGTCACCGAAGGTGACAAGGTTTCCTGGAACATCGCCTGCAACCAGCAGGGTCAGGCCACCACGAGTAGCGGCGCCATCACCTATCACGGGGATACCGCCGAGGGCATCATCAATATCACCTCCCAGGGGATGCAGCTCACCTCCCGGACCACCGGGCAGCGCTTGGGATCCTGCGAAAAGTAATCCTCCAACCCGGTCATTCAAGCACCGGATCCAGCCAGGCGTAGCCCAACTGCGCCATCTGCCGCCCGATCCACAGGGATCGCTCCTGGACATAGGGGGTCACCGGCTCAGCGCGATAACGCCAGGGATTGGGTAGCACCGCGGCCAGTCGCGCCGCCTGTCTGGGTGTCATCTCCTGCACGGGCCGGTGAAACCAGTATTCACTGGCCGCCCCCACTCCATAGACGCCGGGGCCGAACTCGGCGATGTTCAGGTAGACCTCGAGAATGCGTTTTTTGTCCCACAGCAGTTCCAACAGCAACGCCAATCCCAATTCGAGGAATTTCCGGCTGTAGGCCCGCTCGGACCAGAGAAACAGATTCTTCGCGGTCTGTTGCGTAAGGGTGCTCGCGCCGCGCAGGGGTTTGCCCCGGTCCGCCGCCTGCAGGGCATCCTGAATCGCCTCCAGATCGATCCCGTGATGCCGGGGAAAACGCTGATCCTCCGCGGCCACGACCGCAAGCGGCACTGACGGAGGCATCTGTCTCAGACTGACCCACTGATGCAGAGGCTGTTGCGGATAGCCCGGCGGCGGATCGATCGTGCGGTGAATCCGCCAGGACCACATGGGCGGGTCGATAAATCGCAGCAGCACTATGGTCACCACAAGCAGCAGAAAAAATCCACCGAACAGGCGCAATACCCAACGGTACAGCGACCGGAGGGGCGATCGGGATTTGTTCGGCGGGCGGGTGTGTCTGGGCATAGGGATTCCCATACTAGCACCCAGTTAAAAGCCCGGGCACGGCTTGATATAAGAAGTGTGAAGCGGAATAACCTCGGATCCTGACTCAGTATGAGGTGACAGCAGATGATTCCCTTACCCAGTGGAACAAGAGCCGGCATATCCAACATACGGGCACGCTATCACGCGCTGCGTTTGAGTCGTCAGGTGACGCGGGAGACACCCCATCGGGATCTCTATGGTCTGGTGGATATCGTCACCGATCCCGGTCAGGATCAGCCGCTGCCCTACCACCATCATCCCGATTTCCGATTTTCAGGCCATACCCTCGCGGATCTCTCCCGACTCAGGCAGTGGACCAACGAGGACCGGCGGGTGTTCATCCAATGGCTGCAACAGGAGAACCAGATCCGGCTCATCGAGCAAGCCAGGAATCGTATCGTAAGTGATGACCTGCCCCTTCTGGAGCGGAGTTTTTCCTATCCCGAGCGGCTCTACAGCCGGTTGCGAGGACATCTGGCGAGCATCCCGATGCAGCGGGCTTCGGCGCCTCAGTGGCGCAACACCCTGCTCAACCTGAAACAGCAGGGTATTCGGGAAGAGGAGATCCGCTGGTCCGGTGTGCTCACCTACCTGACGCATCAAGAACAGCTCGGTCGGAAATCGATATCCCGAAAAGACCTCCTCGATCACGTCGACTTTTCCGTGATTCGCCTGGCACTGACTCATGAACTGGTTTCCGACAGAAAGTGCGACCTCCACTTCGTGGAGGTTCCCCAGTTCAATATCCAGAAAAACCTGAAATTGGAACGCCCGTTAACCTGGCAGGATGAGAAATGCGCGGTGCGATATGTTGACAGCATGCACTACTACAAGGTCGGTTTCATCAAACCGTCCACACCTCAAGCCCCCGGCACACGGCCTGTCGAGTGGTTCGTCCTGGACACCAGCGACAACCCGGTGAGCAACCCCGCAACGGGCAACTACCGGTTTGCGGACAAGACGCTTGCCTTCGAGGCCGCCAGCCTGCACGCCTTGCAGCATGTCGGCGTACCCGTCGAGTACACCCCCTGTCGGCGTTATGAACACAAGACCCTGTGTGGCGGCGAGGATTATCGGGAGTGGCTGCTGACCCTGCCCGATTATCCGATCTCCCATTTCACCGGGCACTACCAGGCCCGCAATCTGCTGCTGCATTTTCGTACCAAGCAGCGGACCAACCTGTCCGGCCAGCGCCTGTTGTTCATCGAGGAGATTCAAAGCGACTGGCATCAGTCCGGGGCGATGCACGGATATCAGAACCGCTGGCCGGGACGCATCCCCCCTGCCCCGTTTCGCAAAGAGTGGATCGGCATGGCGCTGAAGATGTTGCTGATGCACGCCGCGGAACAGGACATGGACGGCATCGCCTGGACCGGCGGAACAATCCAGGAGTCCCACTACGGCCGGCGGATGGAACCGATACGCCGACTTTACGACCAGGAGATCCCCCGCTTCATCAACCGCCTATGCCGAGCATGGCAGCCGGATCTCGGTGTCAGCCGGATTCAGACCCGCGAACCCCGCATGCACATCAGTCGGGAGATGAACAAATGGTTCATCACCGACGTTCGGGGCGGAAGCTTCAATACCCGCCCCCGCTACTCCCAACAGGAGGCGATCAAGGTCATGGCCCGCCACTGCAAACAGGTGGTCCTCGAGGTACCGACTCTGTTTCTCGACTCACGGATCAAGGCACGGATCCGCAATAGCGGTTTTCCCCTGTTTGGAGAATGACCGGCTGCTTCCCTCCGACTGTCATCGACCTCAAGCACCGTTGTACCGCTAACCCCTGCCAACATTTTTCACCCGTTCCAGGGTCCTCGACACAGGTGTCTCGTCGCAAGGAACAGGGTAGACTTGGGCCGTGTATCAACGCGGCCACTCATGAATTCACAACACCCTTCGACTCCGATCACCCCGCCGCCCGGCGATGGCAATCACAGCCAAGGGGCCGGTTCGAGTCGGCTCCTGTCCGCGGTTTGGGACTACCTGCCCGTGGCGCTGGTGGCCCTGCTGAGCCTGGGGATCACCCTGGGCATGTTCATGCAGTCACTGAACTGGGAACGGCGTCAGGCGGAAATCGCGTTTCGCGAGGCCGCACAGATTCGCATCCTGCTGATTCAGCGGGATCTCAACTTCTCGATGGGGGTGGTCAAGGATCTCGCCAGCCTGTTTGAAGCCTCCGAGGTCGTGGGTCGGCGTGAATTTCGAAAATTCGTGGCGCCCGCTCTGAAGAACCGCACCGGTTTGAAATCCCTGGCCTGGGTCCCCCACGTCCCGGAGAGCCGGTTCAAGGACTTTATCGCCGATGCCCGGCGCAGCTTTCCCAATTTCTCGATACGCGAACGGGAGGGTCCGGAGCTCAAGGAACACTCGGATCACTACCCGGTGCTGTATGTGCAACCCTATAACGAGAACAGGTCGCTTCTGGGGCTCGACCTGATTTCCGATCCACACATCAGGGCGTTGTTCCAGGAGGCCCTGTCCAGCCATCAACAGCAGATCTCTGCCAAACCCATGGGTCAGACCCAACGTCCCTCCGAGATATCGGTTGCAATACCGGTCTATTACAACGAAGAGGAGGAATCCGAGAGCAGCGCAACGGCGGAGTTTCGCGGATTTGCTCTGGGACGGTTCAACCTGAGTGTGATCGTCGAGCACGCCCTATCGACCCTCAGTCCGGGTTCGGTGCACCTGCATTTCTTTCTCGGTGATCAGCGCAATCCCGAGTCCCGTCTTTACACCCACGTCTCCCGGGTCAACAGTGACCCCGACCGGTCCGAACTGACGTATCAACCCAGCGCCCTCGAATACGCGGAAAACATCCACATCGGCCACACGGACTGGGAGGTCGTCTGCCAACCCGCAAGCAACCGCTTCGAGGCTGAATTCCGCAACAGCTGGATCATCTTCTCAGGGGGGGTTGCGTTCACTCTGCTGCTCACCATTTACGCGGCCAGCCTGGTGGAAAGGGCCCGCCAGGTGCGTCTTGAAGTGGCGGAGCGGACCGCACAACTCAGAGAGACAGTGGCGGAACTCAATCAAGAGGTCACCGATCGCAAGGCCGCGGAGGCCGAACTCAATCAGCTCAACGAAACCCTGGAACAGCATATCGCCAGCCGAACCGCCGAGGCGGAGCGCCGCGCGGAGTATCTGGAGCAGTTCGCCTATGTCACCTCCCACGATCTGAAGGCCCCGCTGCGCGCGGTGAGCAACCTGGCCGAGTGGATCGAGGAGGACCTGCAGGACCGGATCGACATCAGTTCCAAAGAACAGCTGGCCCTGCTGCGCGACCGGGTAAGACGCATGCACGAACTGATCGAAGGCCTGCTCGAATACTCCCGGGTCGGCAAGACCGGAGATACCGAGACCCGGGTCGATAGCCGTAAACTGATTGAGGAGATCGTTGATTCACTCTCCCCGCCCGATCGCTTCACGGTGGAGATCGGTGACCCGATGCCCGTCCTGCAAGCCGACCGGCTGCAACTGGGACAGGTGTTTTCCAATCTCATCAGTAATGCCATCAAATACCATGGGGGTAAAACAGGGCATATCCGAATTGATGGAAAAACCCTGGATGAACACTATCAGTTCAGCGTATATGACGACGGACAGGGAATCGACCCACAGTATCATGATAAGGTATTCATGATGTTTCAGACGCTGGAATCCCGGGACTTCGGAAACAGCACAGGCATCGGGTTGGCTCTGGTGAAAAAAATCGTGGTGGAACACGGCGGCGAGATCCGACTCGAGTCGGGTATTGGCGAGGGGGCCTGTTTTACCTTTACCTGGCCCCGTAAGGATAATCAGGAGCGAATCACCTCATCCCCTCCTGCTGAGTAGCGATATGTTGAAGAGTGACGAAAACATCCTTCTGATCGAAGACGACCGGGTCGATATCATGACCGTGCAGCGAGCCCTGGAGAAAAACCAGATTCGCAATCCCCTGCATGTGGCAAGAACCGGAATCGAAGCCCTGCAACTGTTGCGCGGTGAAGCCGATCTGGAGAAAATCACACCGGCATTGATTCTCCTGGATCTGAATCTACCCAAGATGAGCGGCATCGAGTTTCTCCACCAGGTTCGCAACGACCCGGCATTGAAGGATCTGCGCATCATCGTCCTGACATCCTCCAATGAGCCCAAGGACCGGGATGCCGCCTTTGCCTACGATGTGGACGATTACATCGTGAAGCCCCACTCGTTTGGGGAATTTTCCCGGGCGATCGCCACCGTGCTCGCACTATGGGACTGAGTTTGATCATTATTCGAACCGCAACAGGAATCGGAGCATGAGTGTATCGTGCGTTCGTTTCGAACCTGCCCTACCGTCAGGTCAGGGCGATGACCATCCGATACAGCTGACACATTGCTCGAATATCGGTATCACAAGGTAGTGACGGGATCATGAGCCACACCATTATGTTGGTGGACAACTCCACCACCACCCGCGAGGCATTGACCCGCCGACTGCTTCAAGCCATGCCGGACGTTCAGGTCACCCGCTGCTCCAGCGCCGCAGAGGCTCTCGATCTGATGCAGCATGAGCGCTATTCCCTGATCACCACGGCCCTGCTGCTACCCGATATGGACGGACTCGACCTGTGCCGAAAGATTCGCGCCAGCCAGAGGCATCGCTACGCACCGGTGATCGTGGTCTCCTCGGACGCCGATCAACGTCTGCTTCACGAGGGTTTCAACGCCGGGGTGACCGACTATTTCGACAAGGCCCTGGGTTTCATGGCCTTCGGCCAGTTCATCAAGTCTTTCCTCGAGCGCAACCCGGTGCTGCGCGGCCGCATCCTCTACCTGGAGGACAGCCGCACCGCCGCCCTGGCCACCCGCAAGATGCTTGAGCAGCATGGTATGGAGGTGGTGCACGTCAGTTCCGTGGAAGAGGCCCAATCACTGCTCGAACAAGCCCGCAGCGGCAGCACAGAGTCATTTGACCTGGTCATTACCGATTTTCACCTGCAAGGCCGGCGCACCGGGGGGGATCTGCTCTACTTCCTGCGCGTCAACCTGCATTACTCCCAGCAGGAGCTGCCGGTGCTGGTCGCCACCGGCAATGAAGAGACCCATACCCAGGTGGAGGTATTCCACGCGGGCGCGAATGATTTTGTCATCAAGCCCCTGGTGGAGGAGATCGTCATGGCCCGGGTGCGCGCCCTGTTGCTGGTCAAGTGCCAGTATGGCGCACTGCACCGTCAAACCCTCGAGATGGCGCGCATCGCCACCACCGATGCCCTCACCGGAACCCGCAACCGGCGCTACCTGCTCGAGGAGGGTAAGAATTTCCTCACCTCACTGAGCCATAGCTGGGTCATGATCATCGACCTGGATCATTTCAAACGGATCAACGACACCCAGGGTCACCTCACCGGCGACCAGGTATTGATGGCGGTGGGCGCCCAACTCAACCGGAGCTTCAGCGACGGGCTGGCGGTACGCTTCGGCGGTGAAGAATTCGTCGTGATTGCCCACGGGGATGACATCCCGGAACGCACCGAGACCCTGCGTCAGGCGATTCACACCCTCAACCCCGCCGGCATCCCGGTCAGTGTCAGCATCGGGCTTGCCGCCGCCTACGAACATCCCGGCAAGGATCTCAACACCCTCATCGGATTTGCGGACAAAGCCTTGTATGTGGCCAAAGAGGCGGGACGCAACCGCTCGGGCCTGTTTCTGGCATCGGGAGAGACCCAATTGATCTCTCAAGAAAATCCCTGAAAACCCATTTCATGAATTGTGCAAACCCCCTTGCGAGTATGCAGGGGTTTGCATGTCAGATCGTGGTGTTCCAGCGGCGGATTGATTCCATGCATCCGTGGTACCCGGAAAATGTCCGCAACCCCAACGCCATTGATCTCCACGCGAGGGGATAACTGGAGCGCCTGGTGAGTTCTGGAGTGTCCCCAGTTCTTCGCGTTCTGCCGAATCCCGGGTTCCACTTCGTTTCACCCGGGCTACACATCGAGTTAAGGATGAAAAAATTGCCCTGTTAACAGCAGCGTAGCCCGGGTGCAGCGAAGCGGAACCCGGGAACACCCCTCCAGAGCTCCGGGGCTGGCTGTTTAAGCGTAGCGAGTTCCAGCTTCGCCGGTTTTTGTGAGCATCGCAGCGGTCCCCGAAGAGGCGGGACAGTCGGACGCCCTTTCTATTGGTTATTCTTCGTTTGATGATAAAGAAAAGTGACTCGCCCAGGAGGACGAAAGCGGCGATTTACGAAATAAGGTAAACAACGTCTGGCAACGAGCTGAACCCTTGATATTGCCCATCTCCCGGCCGTTACACCCCGCAGGAGAGAGGGAGAGTGCTTGGTGAGATTTGTGTTGATCCCACCTGCTTCGAATTCTGAAGGTTCCCGGGTTCCACTTCGTTTCACCCGGGCTACACATCGGGTTAGGGACGAAATAAATGCCCTGTTGACAGAGACGTTGAGGGGAATATCAACAAAAAAGGCCTGGCAGTGATGCTAGGCCTTTGATGTGTATGGTGGGTCGTGCAGGGATCGAACCTGCGACCACCTGATTAAAAGTCTCATTTACTGTTCAACATATTCAACGAGTTATAATAAATTGTTGACAGCAGATTCAGATTGCATGCCTATTACAATCAATAACTTACATGCACGTTGACAGCAGATTCATGGTTAAATAATAGCCACCAACCAAGTCAAAATCACCAGCAAATGTATACTTAAATTGTCACGCAGATTTGGAATTCATAATGAGATACTGGATTATCGCTTTCGCACTACTGTCGTCTCCAGCCTGGTCGGATACCTTTTACACCTGCAAAGAAGAGGACGGATCAACCAGGTACGCCATTGAGCCATGCGGGGAGATCAGCAAGGCCGTCGATATCGAGGTATCTCGATCGTCAAAACCAAACCGAAAACCAGGACATATCTATATGGGCATGACAAAGGATGAGGTCATCGACGCATGGAAGGCACCCGATCGGAAACACAAAAGCGTAAATGAGTCGGGCGTTAGTGAGCAATGGGTTTACCGCAGATACCGCGGAGCGCAATACGTGTATTTCAGGGATGGCCTGGTAACCGGATGGAGCGACTGAAACAGCATCACAAGGGAGTTCATAACTTGAATAAATATATGTTTTTACTTGCATTTCTGTCATCACAATTACATGCTGAAATATATAAATGCGTTGACGAACACGGAAAAACAACATTCAGCGAAAGACCTTGTGGAGATTCAGCTGAGGTCGTGACAGTTAACCCGATCATGCCACCTGAGACACCAAGAAAATCGGTGTCAGATTATTCTGACACACTGGAAGCCATCGGAACGCGGACAGATATCAAACGACTTGAGCGGAAAATAGATCAACTGCAGTCCAGAAAGCGATCACTGCAAAAAAATATGGACGCCGAAATGGCCAGGCTGAAACGCAAGAAAATGTATGCCAACAACAACTTGGCTGGAGCAACTTGGGAGGAAAGCATCTCTTCCGAGATGCAATCTGTAGCAGAAAGTTACAAAACAAAGATCCAATCCGCCCAGGACCAGATCGACGATGCAAGACGGGAACTTTCTGATCTTAAGGATAAGCCCCAATAACTACACGTCCAGGGTATAAGCGGTGAGACTTGGCGCTTCACCGATGATCTCATTCCCTCGGACGAAGGCGTTGGACGACACTGGCACACTCTGACCGATAGCCCTCATGGTTCCACCCCCGGTCATGCTCAATGTCGATGTCCCGTCGACGTTATGGGCTGTCACGGTCCCGGTTCTGATGGGTAATTTACCCAGCATTGACTGAAAGGTCCGCCACTGGTTGATGGTGCTCATGATAGATGCCTCTCAAGGCTGACGGTTTGGGACACGCGCAGACCACTCATGATGTCTGACGCGCTGATACTGGATCCAAGGACGAGGCCGCGCCAAACATCCCCCCCACCCTCATTGATTTCGAGCAATTCACCGGGTTCAAACAGCTCAGGTTGCGTGCCAGAAGGCATCAGCGGCAACTCGAGTGTCACCACCTCCTGATACCCTTGGTCGCAGATCACGTTCCGCCCCCGCTCCCTTCCGGCATCCTGGTGGGTGATAAGAGTATCAACCACTTCTTGAGCGAGATTGGCGCCATCTGTACCGGTCCTGCGCACGAAGCAGGTCACACCCTGGGCCTCCCCGCTTACATGCACCCCGTTTACGCTGGGTTTAGGGTTGAAGGTACTGCCAATTTTCTTGGCCACATCCAGGGTGAGGCTGGCACTGGGTGTTGCCCCGGCCCAGTTCCATACGCTGTCCTGGTACCGTGGATTGACAGTGATCTGGTCAAGCGATCGATCAGGCAGTATCACCCCGCCTACAGATCCTGCGATCATCACAACGGCCTGCATGGGGGTCTTGTCGGTGTAGTAGTAGGCCCCCGGTGGCACGGTCCAGGCCACGGAATTCCATACAACGGTCCAGCCGTCACCACTCACCTCCTGATCTGCGAGTTGCTGCGCGGTTCTGGTATTCCCTTCGACGTAACTGGTCTTGAGTTTGTATGGATCACTCAAATAGGCGGTCTTCGATCTTCCGGTCACCGTATAGGTCGAGTTGTTGAACCGTTTGTCGCGGCTGTACTTCTCAACGACGAAGATCCAGATATAGCCGTTGATGGTCACCTCCACCTCCACGGCGCCAGACGCGCTGGGCTTGATGAGATCGATGCTCGTTTGACCGATGACCTTCGCTGATAAGGTCCATGCCCAACTGTCGATATCCAGGGAAAGCTGAACATCACTGACGGCAACCGCTACTCGCTCGGGCAATTTGAGAAAGCTGTGAGTGTTGATCACGATGTATGTCCTCTGAATCGGGTTTGTCCCGGCCGATGGCGGGATGACAAAAGATGGGTAAGCATCGCGCCAGCCACCAGGCTGCCGGGTTGTGCATCGCGGATCTCCGCTGTGCCGCGTGAAATAAAGCTCTGATGTTGTATTTGCCAGGAGCTTTTCAAAATTGAGCGCAGGGTCCGGCTGATAATCGGGATAGCAGATCGTCTGGTAAACCTGATCACCCCATTGTGTCATGGTGTGCTCATCGACGATGCGGGGATCATTCCATCCTGCAGTTATACCGCGGTCTGCAGGCAAGATCGTATCGTCATATCCTACCCGCGTCTGACAGTCCAATGCGGGAGGCGAGGCCCAAGGAGAGCCCCACAGCGCATCGATCCATGCGAGCGGGTCCCATGAGGCCCGGGCCTGTCGGTCTGTGGCGAATACCTGCCCCCACGGAGCCCTCATGTCGTGATCAGCCTCGGGCAGATCGCCCCAAGGGATGCGGTTATGCAGATCATGGCTGGGTGTGCTGTTCCAGGGATATCGTCCCTGACGGTCTTTCATGACAGGTCGATCGAACAGTGCTCTGATGTGTCGCGGTAGAAGCGCACTATCCCGATATCGGCTTGTGAGGTGGCGCTCTTTCTTTGGCGCGTCGTTCCACGGGATCCGCGTTCCGGCGTTCATCCCGCTCTGAACGGGGAGATATTCAGCATCGACGCCAAAATTGAGGGTGAGCGATCCACCTGCTGGTGGCGAGTAAGCACCCGAGAAGTTGAGCGCAATCGCATTCCCAGATGGCGGCGTGTAGGCCATCAAGACACCGCGATAATCTTGTCGGCGACTACCGCGTTATATTGGCCGGTGTCATCGATGCCCAGGACAATGAACTCCGATCCATTCAGCGACTCGGGCAATCCGGGAATCTCCCAGGTCCCGTCTGGCTCCGAGAGAATCGAGGCGTAAAAGTGCAGGTCGCTCCGCGTAAAAATCGCGATTCGCTTCTGCACTGGACTGCCCTCCTCTGCGACGGTCCCAGCGATCCGGTATCTCGCCGGCATCGTATAGCTTGCCTGTCTGATGAGATCGAAGATCATGCTCGCCAATCCTCGGCAAAGTTGATCAAACATGATGCGATCGTCGATGATCGGAACGGGAGCAGATAATAGTCCGTTTCAACGATCTGAGGATCCATGGTCTCCTCGCCAGAAACTGAACTCGAAAAGAGCCCCGGCATGAAACCCTTGAATGCGTCCAGCTCATCGTAGATAGGCGCTCTTATCAAATTTCGTTCGCTGCCGGATGCGCCAGATCTTGTGCCCAAAAAGGTATTTCCATCGGTGGCACCCCACATACCTGAAACTCTGATTCCGAGTGGTCCCGTTCCTGCCAATCCTCGATATGCAGCGAGGCTGCAATAGGCATTCGAAAATGGGTAATCATGGAAAATCTTGTTTTGATCGGATGATGAATAGTTCTGTACCGGGCTTGCTCCCAACACGGCAAGATTGGTATCGAGAGGATCGGCCGGTATCATGTCGCCGAAGTAGTGCAATCGGATGTAGGTTGAATCATAAGCGAACGCTACATTGTTGCATCGGATCCAAAGATAGAAGCCTTCCTCGTCTCCAATAATCATCCATGCGCGAGCACTAGCATCGGCGATGCTGGATGTCCCAAGATAACGGTTAAACCAATTACCTGATCCGGTATTGTAATCGGTCATTACCTCCCACACCCCGGCAATGGCAACCCTTGAGGTATATGCCCCGCCCGATGCCACGGTGTGCTCGAATCGGTAGAACTGCCGATGTCCTGATGGGGCTCGAAACACGCAGATCTCTCCGCTTGCGTCCTCGTCGAAAAGTTCCCATCCGAGCGCTGACTTTGACCCATACCCATTCACAAGGCATGCCTTGAGCACGTCGTTCAATGAGCCAGGCAGTCCGTTGAGTGTCGGCGCTCCGGTGTCGTCTGATCGAAAAACTGTAGGAATGCCCATTAGTCCGCATCTCCTCGAATCTGCAGGGTAAATTGATCGTTCGGCTCCTCTTCCGGTCCAGGTAGCGTCGTTCTTGCGAGCCAGATTGGGAAGTTTGCGCTCTCGGTGTTGAAGCGGATCACGTTACCTGTCGACCAACCGGATCCGAATCCGTCGGTCTCGATCGTAAAGTATGGCGCCCCGGTCTGAGGGTTGGTCGGTGATATTACGCTACCAGGCGCCCCATCTGTGGCTCCCTGTCCGATGACGCCGACGGTTTCGCCCACGATGTTGAAGACGGTCGAACTCGTGAAGATGAGCGCCCATCGTTCCTCGATGGCTCCGTCGTTGCGGATCTGCACCGGATACAGGACCTCGTTGTACTGCGCGGTTGTGGTATCACCGATAACCGCATCATCCCATTCCCCGGTCCATGTCTGCTGGCTGAAGAAGTTGAAATATCGGCTCCCCATGTCTGAGAAAATCAAAGCACTCGAGACATAGCTTGTATTGGCCGGGTAATCGTGTGTGATGGCATTCGCCACGCTGATGTCACCATTGATCTGCACGTCGCTGATGAGCTTCATGTCCTCGATGCGCTTCATGGCGACCAGTGGCTCATTGTAGCCGCTGAGATCAAGCGGATTGCCCATGGTTACCGTTGCTGCGTCAAGATCGACAGTGTAGAGCGTCGGGTCAACCTGCAGGCCGTCCTGGTCATAGAGTTCGATCAAGCTCCACGGCCCCCCGGTGAGATTGACAACCTGATCAGCGACAAGATTGTCGGGGCATGCCTCGCTGGTGGTGTTGTGGATAACCACTACTCCGCCAGGCCGGAAGATCGGCACGCGCCCATCGCTGGGAAGGCGTACCGGATCCACGCCGATGAGATCGGCATCGATCGGGATGTAGGTATAGGCCACGGCATTATATGACAGAGTGCTCGGGTCGATCGGCTCGGGCTGCCATACCTGGCCGCCCCCATCCAGCTCGAGCGGATCATACCAATCCTCACCCTCATTGCCGGCCGCGGTCACCCATCTGCCAAATTTCATCCTGGCGATACCGTTCTCGATGTTGATATGACCCTCGATGTCAGCTGTGGAAATGTCGCCATTGAGGTCCGATGTCCCGCTGATGAGTGTGCTGTCGGAAACGGCAGTGCCCTGGATGTAAAAACTGGCGGGTTGCAAGGGTGCGCCTGCGGTACGGAACCGGATGTCATACATTGACCAGCTTCCGTTCTGGCTCAGGAGCGACTGGATAGTGATCGCGTTGTCGCCTGCGTCCCAATCGGTGAGCGTCGCCACGCCGGCCAGATAGTCCATGGATCCGGCCGGAGTGCCTGCGTTGGTGCTCGGGTCGTGATCGCGCAGCAGGGTCCCGTTCCGATCAAAGTAGGCCACCCCATTCAGGGTGAAAGACACCGATCCCTCGACTATTTTTTGAGTCGAATACGGCATCAACTCGATGACGAAATTACCGGCGGGTATAACGTCCTGCTCGACAGATCCGCTGACTCCGGTCTCGAAATAGGTGACCACAACGGTCTGACCTGAGATAAAAGTCTCTGTCACGTTGTTGTATTGCCAATCTCGATCGCTTGGGCCTGGGTCGAAGTCGGCTGCTTGCAATGTGCTGAAGTTCTCAACCTGGATGTTGATCGCTCCACTGCCGTAGTTGATCGATCCATTCGTTGTCTCGAATCCTCCCGCCCCGTCGTCGAACTCAGAGTAGTGGAGGTCCGTGTTGAGAGATCCTATTGCTATGATCCCCTGGGTCCTGGTCCCAGCGACGTTCCCGTATCCATGACTGATGACCTCTCCGACAAGGTATCTCGTCCCGGTCACTCGGGTTGTAAATTTCACATTCACAGAACCCGGCACGATGGTCGAACTGGCAAGCGTCATCGTGACATAACCACCCGACTCTGCCGGGAGAAAATTCTCTGTAACGATCGCGCCGCTCTCGTAGTCATAAATGACATTCGAGGTCGGATCCGGGGTATGGCTCGGGGTGAAGTAGATAAACCCATTCACATAATCAACCACGCCGCTCCCGCCCGTCCCGCTGAGCTGCCCGAGACTGTTGTCGGTGAGCGTGTATTGAGTGCTGCCGCTGGTGTAAGTGACCGTGAGCGATCCCGGGAGCACGGTCCCCGCGTCGGTGGTGTGAGAGATCCCGGGGTTCGGGATGTTTACATTGCCCACCTGGATGGTGTAGTGCTGCTTTCCACCCCAGGTGAAGAGGATTGAGGTATCAACATCTGGAAGTGCCGCCAGGGTAATGGTGACCGTTCCTGTGGCGTAGTTGATCGACGCCACACCATAGTTCCCGTCCCCGGTTGCTGATCCGTCGCCTTGGTCACGGAGTCTGTACCACTTCCCGAGTGCCATGTAATCGATCGTGAGCGATCCTGGCGCCGGGGCCGGGTTGAGCGTCTTCACATAGGTAAGCGCACGGTTGCTGATGCTGACCTCGATCTCTTCAGTATCGGCAATGTCTGTGATCGCGGTTGCCGGGATGAAAGATGCCGTCATTGCGTGTGAGGTGATTCCATCCAGATCAATCACGCCATCCTCGTAACTCTCGACAGTCGGGTTGGCATCATAGGTCCCCGACACGCGGGTCATCGTTCCGTCGCCATTGTCTGCCCATGAGGTGGACCAGTACACATCGGTAAGAATAAGCGTCCCTCGGGTGATTCCTCGACCGGCATAGTATTTCCCGCCCGGATAAACGACTGCGGGGTTTGAGAGGGTGATCTCGTTCTCTGAACTCGACACCAAGCGGATCGCATCCCCGGAAGGAGAAAGGTCGGCGAGGGGTGCCTCGCTCTGTGCGCTGGGCACGATGTGGGCATAGATGCTGTTGATATTGAATGACAGGTCACCGGTGGTGATCGCCTGGGCCAATTTTGAGACGCCGAAATACTGCGAAGCGTCGGCCACGCTGGTCCTGCGGAAAACGGCCTGATCTCCGGTCTGCGCTGCGGTATCGTAGGGGTCTGGTTCTCCTCCGTGGAAGGTGTAGCGCAGAGCGTCGCTGATCGATACGGTGATCACATCAAGATCATAATTGCCGGTTTGTGCGCTGAATGTCTGCCGATCGACATCAACCGCTGTAACCTTCACAAACTGCTCGAACTCCGTCGGGCTTCCCTCATCCTCCACCAAACAGAAAACCTCTCCGATCTCGGGGATCGTGAGCCCTGGCTTCTGAATTAGCAAAACGGTTTTTTGGCCGGCGAGCTGGTTGTCATAAACGCGCATGCGGGTGAGTACCGATCGCACGACGTAACTTTCCATGTGGTCTTTCGCGTCGGTGCGCCGGTCGAAATAGTCGTTTGTGCTGAACATCGTCACGCTGATGCTCGAGTCGTCCGGTGGATCGGTCAGGATGGCATGAGATCCATAGTAAACGTCGGTGTTGGCGGTCTGGACCGCTGCAAATGCCTTTCGAAGTGACACGCGCCCGATGGTGCGATCGAGCCGCGAGATATCCGGGAAAAGGTTGTTGACGTTGCCGTCGACGATCTCGTTTCCCGTCATGGCCCCGCCGCCGCTGTCGTTATCAGAGAGTTCCTGGGAAGCCAGTAGCTTGATGTCGGCTTTTGTGATCGCCATGTTAAATCTCCATCAGTCGGAGGGTGAAGTGGTAATAGTCATCAGCTCCGGGGTTCTCGATACGCCGGACTAAACGAGCATCAAATGGGTTGCCGCGATCTCTGAGGAACATCACGTCATAGGCTGTGCCGTGGTAGTTCAGCACCATCTCGAGGCCGGCTTGATCCACCTTTGCTTGAATGGCCTCAACCTGGGCTTTGGTGATCCAGCACGAACCTGATCCACCCTCCAGGGTGATAGGACGGCCAGCCTGTTGACTGGACTCCTCAACGATCATGGCGCCCGTCAGTGAGAATTCGATGTTTTGACGCACAGGTGACCATGCGTGCTCGTCCGTCCACTCAAGATCCCCGGGTAGTTCTATTGCATCAAGCGTGATCATTCTGTGGTTGCTCCTGCCTGTTGCAGCACGTCAAGCATGGTGCTCACTCCCTGAGGATCAAAATATCCAGACACCCCGAGTCCTCCATTGGAAAAACGCACCTCGACCAGGTTATTGGCTAGGCCGCTTCTCCCACCATTGTTCGTGAGGGGATTTGTTGGAGCGGCGCCAGGCATGGTTTGTCCGCTGGCACTCTCGCTCCGTGTCTGCTGGGCAGATTGCTCGGCACGGATATCGTTGAGGCGCTGCTGGTGAATCTGATTGAGATATCGGATCGCGTCCTGGTAATAGCTCACGGCCTCACTGGCGCCGGATCTTCGTGCCTCTTCCAAGGATGATCTCAGCTCCTCAAGGCGAACCTGATAACTGATCATTTCGGATTGGATTTCATCACCAATCACCCCGGCCAACTCCTGTTTCAGAGAGTTTAGGGTTGACTTGGCAGAGCTATTGAGGGAATCGAGCGCCTGTTGTGTGCGGATGATTTCTGAACGGAGTTGGCTCAATTTTTGTGCGTCCAACACTTCCATGTTCCGGACAGCGGCCTTTGCCTCATTCAATGCACGGGTTAGGTTTTCGGTGTAGTCAGCGGCATTGATCGTCTGCCCTTTGACCATTCGATCAATATCTTCCAGTCGATCATGGACAGTTTTCAGGACAAAATTGTAGTCCTGCGACGCCACCCCCATGCGCTTGAAATACTCAAAGATCTTGTCATAGGCACGTCCAGCAGCATCACTGATCCCGTGATAGGTGTCATAGACACGCTTCCAGAAATCGGCAAATCCGTTCAATCCCTGTTGCCGAGCCTCTCCCGCACTCTGCTCCGACTTCTGGACGTCATCCGCATACTGGCCGGCGGCATCACCGGCCTTCTTATAACCTGATGTGATGGTTTCTGTGTGCTGCTTCTGTCTCTGGTCACTGACCTGCTGAGCTTCACTGATCTGCTGAAGCTCGGTATAAAACTCTTTCGCAGACTTAGTGCCTTGACGATACGAATCAGCAAGCTCATAGATGCTCTGGCTATTGCCAGTTGAGGCATCAGCCGCACCGCGCATCGCACGCTCAACCTCATCGAGTGCCGCAGACAAAGCCTGGCTGACCTGCGTTTGCTGCTCCGCCGTCAGCTCATTCTGTTCGAGTGCCTGTCCATACCGATTGATCGCGGCCTCTACAGCAGCCAGATTGCTCGATTTTGAAACAACCTCATCAAAAAACCTGAGCAGCCCATCACCCTTCAGCGCAGGATTGCTGAGCGCTGCAGTAATCGCCTGAGTCGCCCGCGGCACGTTGGTCTCGAGATCTGACAGGATCTGCTTGACATCAATACCTAGCTTCTCAAAATCGACCGCCGCATTCCCTGCAGCTTCCCCGAGACTGATCACAGGCTGTTCAACAGCGGCCATCTGCCGCTCCAGATCACTGAATGATTGAGTCGCGGCGTCTGTCTTCCCGGAAAGCTCAACCTGAGCATCACCCAGGCCCTTTGCGTCGGCCTGCATATCTGCAAAGGTTGTCTGGATCTCCTGCAGGCGCTGATTGTGTCGCTGGATCGCAGCCTCTATGGTGTCATCGGTATAGACAGCCTTCGCCACCTCCCAGGCGAAGCGTACTTTCTCGGCGCCTGTCACCAGGCCCTCAACAAGAAAGAGCCCCGCGAGACGCGCCTCCTCAAAGTTATCGCGGAGGTATTTCCCGATCTCCCAACCGACAAAGGCACTACCCATGAGATTTGCGGACTTTGCAAGCAGGCCAACTTTAGCCGCGGACTCGGTGGCCGCCGCACCGATCCCCAGGGTCACCGTGGCCCCAAGACGCGCTGAGGCCACATAGGCGCCGATGGCCTTCACACCTTTCACAGCGAATGCGGCCGTCATCACCTCACCGACGACCAGAGCCGCCTGGGCAACCTCATCAAGATGCTGCGAGATGTAACTCAGGCTCTCGGCCACCTTGCCGCTGGCGCCAGCCGCCTGGTCCTGCGTCCCGATGAACTTCAACCAGGCATTCTCGAGTCTGGCCACAGCCCCCTCGATGGTCAGGGGCAGTTTTTCGTACTCGAGAGCAATGACACCGGCTTGACTGACCAGCGCGGTGCGCAACCGCTCAGCAGTGATCTCGCCGGCCTCGGCCATACCACGCAGGGCAGACACCGGGACACCCAGGCCGTCGGCAAGGGCCTTTGCCAACCTGGGGCCCTGCTCCATCATGGAGTTGAACTCATCCCCACGGAGCACCCCAGATGCGAATGCCTGGGATAACTGCTGCAGCGTAGCGGCCGACTCTTCCTGGGAGGCGCCAGAGACCTGCATCGCCTGGGTCATGGCCTCGGTGAGTTTGAACGTTTCCTCCTGAGAGACGTTGTATTCCTTGAGCGATATCCTCAGCCTGGAATAGAGATTTGCCACATCGTCCAAGGCCGTCCGTGACTCCTGGGCAATCCGGAAGGCTTCTTGCTGTGCGCTGGCAAGCTCAGCCTGAGACCCAGTGGCCTGTTCCAGCCTGGCCGTGATGTTTTTCCACTCATCAGAGACACGACCGAGGTCCTGCACCATGTTTGCGGCATAGCGCACACCAAAGAACCCGAGCAGCTGGGTTTTAGCAGCCGCCAGCTGATCTGATATCGATTTAATACCCGTTCTGACGGTTTTGCTGGACTTCTCTCCCGCACGGCCGAACCCACCCGCCGCGTCACCTGCGGATCGATAACCCTGCCGGGTTTTCTCAAGGTCTGAGGCAATCGATGCAATCCGCCCTTTGACACTGGCTGTTGCGCCAGCCAAGCGGACCTGCTCCGCCGTCAGGCGGTTTGTGTCCACCCCGGCCGCCTTCATTTTATTGCGGTAGGCATCCAGGGTAGTGAGCTGGGCCGACTGGATCTCTTTGAGGCGGCGCACTCGATCGCTGGCGGACGCCGCCGCATTGGATAGCGCCTTAGTAGGCCGCTCCGCGGATGCTAACGCTACCTCGAGTTCTTTGGATTTGACCGCAGCGTCTGAGAGATCCGTTTTTGTCTTTTGGATTTGAGCATTGAGTTTACTGAACTGATCAATCGCATCCTGCTGTTTTTTAAGACGTTCAAATTCCTGATTGAGCTTTTTTGCTTCGGCTCCGGTATCTCCAGCCTCGCCACCGAGGGCCTCGATCTCATTAACCAGCTTATCGATGTCTTTCAGACCATCGACAATTGCCTTAATGCGGAGACTGATTTGATTTTTTTCGGCCATAGTGGATACTTATATGTATGATGAATCCGCTGAAATTGATGCTTATTGCCCTGGTCGCGTTCTCCGCATCACTGGGGGCATTCTCTGAATCTGACCAAGTTTTTGGTTGGATCCTCCTGATTATGAGCGCAGCCGCCATCGTATTGATGGCGGCTCAGACGCTCCACTCACTGCTTACTGAATAACACCACGCGCTTTCAGCTTTTCGCGGCGCTTGGGCGATACGCTCGCTTTGTCGCCCTGTTTGTAGTGTTTGCCAGCAATCCAATGTCCCTCAGGGGATGAGATGATGACCTCAACCTCTTTCGTGGTGGTGTTCTCGGTTGTTTCGCTCATGTGCGCGCTCCAGTTACGTTAATTAAACAGATCAGCTCGACGCTTATGCGTCGAAGAAGTCCATGGACAGCGGGGAATCGTAGCCATCAGGCGTTACGATCTCACCGGTCAGGCTGGTGGTGATGAACTCAGTGGATTTGAGCGGGATATCGCCATCAGGACGCAGAGCAACCTGGTGGATTTCGCAGTGCACAGCCCGGTTGTTGGCCTTGTTGATGCCATCGATCAGGATCTTGCAGTCGATTTGAGACTGAGTTCCGGCGCCTACGCTCTGGCCGGTAGCCGCAGACTTGTCGTAATCGACATGCAACACCTCGCCCTCTCCGATGTCTCCGGTTGACAGGGCCCGGATCATGCCGAGTTCATAGTTGATCTCGTAGTCGGTACCCTCGACATAGGTCGTGGTATCGGTCACGTCCTGGATGGCATCGGCCGGGAGGGTGGTATTCAGCTTGCGGTTTGCCAACTTCACCCACTTGTCCAGAATCGCGGTCACGTTTTCAGCTGACACGCTGGAGATGCTCTCGTTGATGGCCGTTACCCCACCCAGGAAAGCAATGGCCAGCAGCTCAGCCGGTTGGTCCATGAGGTTGATTTTGATGCTCGACGGCTGGGGAAGATTGACCGACTTGCGGGTCTGGCCATAAGTATTCCGCATGTAGCTGGTCTGAGTCAGCGGCTCGACTTCCTGGGTGAGCATGATCTCATCCGAGTTGACGGGGCCGACAATGCCGAGGGAGTTTCCGGCAGAATCAAACCGATCAATGTAGACATCGCCGGCCAGAATGATTTGAGTGTTTTCAGTAGTCATTGTGACATTCCTCTAAAGACTGTTTTTACATTGAAGAAAAGCGGGAACTCACCGTACCCCGCCCCGTAGTATGCGTTGCCGTGGCCGGCAAATTGCATCTTGAAATACTCGACCGTTGGGGACCAGTTATGCAGCAACTGAATCACCTGAGCACACAGATCGCCGCCTTTGATCGCGGTGGTTTGCTCATCGTCTGGGTCGAAGGTATTACGCACTGCAACGATGACTACCCAGTTTTGCTCGAGCGATACACTTCCGCCTTGTGGCGTTGCATCCCCTGATCCAGGGATGAAGAAAACACCATCGCACATCGTTACCATGTCGGTTTTGTTGGCCAGCACGGATGCACCGGCAACCGTCTTGAGGCCGGGCATATTGCCTCGGATCCGAGTGATGAGCTGTTGCTCGAGCATGAAAAGGTTTTCAAGTGCCACGCTTCACCTCATATTCGATCTCATGCTGCAGGATATCGATGAGCCGCTGGTGAGCCTTAGCCTGGACTTCATCGACAACCGGGTGAGCGCTGGATAACGCATGGGACTGTTCACGGATCGGCAAAGAGGACTTTCCTTTCCGAATGAATACTGATCGATGGCCTGATGGCATGGTGGCTACAAATGATCCAGGAAAAAAATGACGCCCGGCGCGCGCTCCTGATCGTTGCTGAGCCAGAGCGCCCAGGTAGGACGCCCTGATTGGGTTATACCCGACCCAAACACTTCCGCCCGTGCTACCTGGCTTTGGCTTGTTTTTAAAGATGCGCTGACCACGCTTAGCGGATCCGCCACTCATGAGGGTCCGGACAGGAACCATTTCATCAGCCGCAATCCTACGACCGATCTGGGTCGCACTGAAATCGATCACCTTGGATACCGCTCTACGGCTGGCCGTATTGATCTGCTTCTCGGTACCCATGAACTGCGAAAGTATGCCCTGATACTCAGATAGTTCCAGGCTGAGGAACTGACCCATCAGACCACCTCACCAGTATCAAGCAGATGAATGATCGTCGTGTTTCCTTCAGGAGGATCGAAGCGGGCAATTGTGAAGACCTTGCCGTAGGCCTCGACTTTGTGTCCCTCACGGATCCCCGCCGGCAGGTTGTCGGTAAAGACTTCCAGCTCATAATGAGACCGCCGTGCATCAACGCCATCAAGATCATAGTCATCGGGACGATTGGATTTCATACTCTGATGGTTGGCAGGAGTTGTCAGCGCACCGATTGACTCATGGCGATCAAGATCTACGACATAGACGATCTGTGCCGAAAAGACATCGAGTATATCGATATTTGCGCTGTTCGTTACGTCATCCCAAGTCATGCGGCTTCACTCACGTTGATCATGATTGTTGCGTCAGCGATGCCACCAGCCCCGTCATCGCGCCTGACGGCGAGGGTAATCACTGGATCAGACACAGGATTTGGTGGAATCTGCCAGTACACATCTCCATCCGATGTCAGCGCAACATAACCATCTGGATCACCAGATAACTTCGTAAATGTTAATGCATCATCACCACTTGGATTAAGATTCCCTATCAGTTTGTTATTGATAAATCCGAGGATATGCATAGACGCCTGATGAGCAGACTCGGCTCCAATCTCATTGTATCCTGCCTGTGTATAGTGCAAGGTGTCTGCCATCTTCGATTCATCTGGAAAATACCGAGCACGGCTGAACATGACATCCATTCTGCTTGCGCTATCACAGGCTGATTGCTGTGCTGCTCGAATCTCATCGAACCCGCTTATATAGCTTCCGTCGTTGGTAGCACCCAACAGACTTACAAGAAACTTGGCAGTTCCAATATCAGTCTCGAAATTACCAGCAAGGCTCTCAAGTGCAGACTGATAGAGAGCGCCCGTTATCGTTGTCCCGTTTATGCTCTGCCCTTCTCTCTCGCCTTGCGCCCACAAGACGCAAATACTGGCAATCTGCCCAGCCTCGAACAGGCTATGGTTTATAACTTCTAGCGCATCAGCGACAGATGCAGCGTATAAAGTACCGGTAGGACTCCAATCCCCGTTTCCATCCTCGGCGGCGGCAAGTAATGCGCTCCCTCCTACAGCAGTTTCAACAAATATCGGGATTCTTCCAGTATTCGAATACCATTCATTCGCGAACGCTGGCCATGCCGAACCATCTGTAGCCCCTCCAACCGGATCAACGGCACTTGTAAACGCAGTGCCCTCGTAACTGTACGCGATTCCGGTGATCGCAGGGGATGAAGCAGAGTCACCGCCGCCCTGTGCATTGCTCTGACCAGCGATTACAAACACGTCAAAAGAATACTGACTGTCAGACCACCAGCGATGCCCGTCTGTGCCTGCTGTGAGCGTTGCGTGATTAGCAGACACGGAATCAACTTGCGTATTGCTCAACTGAGTCCGCATAGGAAGATCCATATACGGTGTACCTGTGTCCTGATCCCCATCAGTCCAGATTTGCAGATCAAACACTGAGCCGGTCAGATCAAGAGCGGTGTTGGTGTAGTGACCAATTGAGTTCAGTGTTATTGATCCGAACGTGTTGCCTGTTGAAACCTCAACTCCGTCAACATAGATTGTTACAACCGCACCGGTTCCAACCCTGACGATATAGACATCATGCACTTGGTACTGAGTAAGTACATTGTCAGGAGTAACAATAGTTGTCGCATCATCCATGCGAAATCTAATTGCAAATGTGTTTACTACAGCCACGAGCGGGTTTGTAGCCGCAGTATTTCCTAGCAGTATTCTGCTGCCTGAGTCATTATCAACTCGGCACTTGAACCGTATCGCAAAAGACCCAGAGAGCGAGATGCTTGATGTCAGTGTCGCTTTGTTTGTCGGGGAAAGTAGCGGATAAAATCCTGGCAATTCCTGGTATACAACACTGAATGTGCGATCACTAAATTCTTGATCACTATCTCCCGATGAAAATCCTTGATACTGATTCGACATATCAAATATATCGAATATATTTGTCATTGGATTCATGATGTAACAACCACAGCCCTGGCTTCATTACCATCAGAAATAGACTTTACATACACATTTCCGTCCCCGAAATTGCGGTTAACTCCTTGACCTATGGGAATGACCAGTCCACCTTCGATGTCAGAAGGCATGGAATCTGCGAACTGAATAGCGACCAAGCCCGATTGCACTTGGATCGTGAACTTTGTCACGGTCGATGCCACCACCAGTGACCAAGACACTCCGATATCAACTGTGTTTGTTGCTGCCATGTTATCAACCCATAGTGTTAAGTGGATCTGGCCTGACTCACCATCAAGGCATTTTGAACGTGATGTTCAGGATCATGTTGAACTCCCTCAGGATCGGTGACCCGGGTGGGGAGATATATTTCAAGGCCACCACGTTACTGGGCCCACTGGATCGTCCAACCGTGTCGGTCACGAATGCCTGACACCAGTAACTCTCATCTGTGGGTAGCTCGATCGATGCCGACATGACAGGCTCAATCTGAGTCAGGACGACAGAATGAGCATCGAACGGACCAACCTCACGGGTACCGCATTCAACCGTGACTGACTGGATCTCACTGATGTCCAGAATTGAACCATCAACCCGGGTGCCTGGCATCTCGATATCGCCCGCAAAGGTCGCGGCACCCGCCGTCGATGCGTTGAACAGCAACAGCATTACAAGCAATGCAGACAAGACCGCGATCATGCCTTTGTAGACGTTCCGCTCTGTGAGTTTATTACCCTGCATTTTTCTTTCCTCCGTACTCTATTATGAGTTTCTGATAGTGCTCAAAAGCATTCATCCTTGCTCTCAGGTCAGACATATTCGCCTGACATTCCCTGAGATCTCCGGATACGTTCTTACTGCTGTTCTGGTTGGCAACAAGCTGCTGGACCTGTTGATTCAAGTCATCCAACTGGATGCGTGTCCGATCCTTGTATTCTTTGAAGTCATTCGCATACGCAATGGCCTCGATGTCCTCGGGTTTGTACGTCAAAATGGTGGTCGTGGTACCCGTCACCGATATGGCTCCGGCCAGTAGCATCAACACCGTCTGGCGCATCCAGCTCGTGGCCTTGCCTTTGTCGCGCTCAGAAATGAGTCGCTGCAGCAGCTCGAGCACACGATCTTCATCGAGGGGCGGCACCACGACTCACTCCGATGAATATTCAATCTGACACTTACCATCCGGTCCCTCGTAAATCAGCGTCACAGTTCCAACGGTCCTCTCCTCGCTGGTCGCAATCTTGCAACCCCCGACCGTAGCCGGCAGGATCATCCCGCCGTCAGCGTCGTAATCAGTCGCCCTGGCATACCGTTCGCCACTGCAACCGGCCAGCAGGAACAGCAAGAGCGTGAACAGCGCGACGAGCAGATATGGAAGGTAGTGGCTTCTACTCATCATGCATCACCTCGATGTGTTCCATTTCCGCATCAACCTCATCCTCGGTGTGTTTGCTCCATCCGGATCCACCCCCGATCCGCACGGCCCAGTACATCACCCGGGCACGCCACTCACTCACGCCGAGTGACAGCATCGCCCGATGAAATATCTGATCGACCTCCTTCCGAGAAAAGAAACCGTCATAGCCTTGGGTCACATAGAGCTGATCATGGATAAGCGCCGCCGCAATATAGGCGCCGCTGAATGGACCACCGATCGTGTCCCAGAACATCCGTGGGATACTGGCCCCATCGGTTGTGGCGCCAGGCTTCACCGTGATGATGTATCCGTTGTCAATGAAGCTGATTGGGCTGTCCACCACCCAGGTCTTGCGAGAAGCCCCTGGGAGCACCGACAGATCAACCTTGCCAGCCCAGAGCGAGAGGTTTTTCGTCATGGCCTGATATCTCCAGTGTGCCACCAGTGGCGCACATCAAAGTTTGGGCACGTTTTGCCTTTATTCAGGTCACGGTGCCCAATGATTTCAGCAAGTGGATACAGATCGCTCCATTCCACAAGCAAGCGCTTGAGGGTACTGATCTGCTCATCCGTAAACTGGTCACGTCCGATCAAACAGATCCCAAGTGATCCTTGGTTGTGTTTTCGGACGTGGGCACCGATCCAGTAGTGAGGTCGGCCACGCTCAAGCATCCCGTTGCGATGGATCACGGCGTGATAGCCAATCCCATCCCAGCCATCCTGCTGATGCCAGTCGTGAATATCCGCAGCCGTCACCTCGCGTTCATTCGGGGTGTCGGAGCAGTGGACCACGAGGTAATGGATCGTTGCGTTTCTCATGATGAGTAATTACCCGGGGGTCACCCCCCGGGATCATCAGTTGACGGTACCGGGCACACCAGTCAGTACCACCTCGACGGTGGTGTCTCCATCAGCGGCCGCCGTCATAGCAAATGCCGCTGCACCGGTAATGTCACCTGCTTCAGGGGTAGCCGCACTGTCATCGAATGCGCCCGCAGACACATCCCAGGTGAGGGTTTCGCCCTGCCCGATCACAGCACCGGATACCTTGGGCGCCTTGACGGCATACCCTACCTGCACAGTTCCGGATGCTCCGTTTGCGATATCGGTAGTAGCTACGGCCAACACAGCGCCGACCACCACGATGCCACCGGCAGCAACTGCGCTGCCCGTGCCGTTGGTCCAGCTGAAAAGCTTGCCTTCGTGAATACCATTGTTCATTGCATATCTCCTGAAAGGATTTTGGTTTTAGAGTGTCCAGCCATCCGACTGGACACTTAAACAGATCGCTGACCGATTACTCTCGAGTCAGTTATGCGCCCGGGTTATGCCAACCACCGCGATAGTCGATCGCGCCGGCACCAAAGGGCAGTTCCACACTGAAACTCAAACCCTTTGTGCGGAAATTCATTTCCTGAGAGACATGGGGCTCTCGCTGACCATTCAGGAACACAACTTCGAAAACTGGCGCTTCGTTCGGATCAGCGAACATCCACCAAGGCGCGGACGATGCAATTCGGCCAGAACCGACCACCTCGACCAGGTTACGCACGGTGTTCGTCTTACGCTGATTCTTCGAGGTTTCATCGTCGTATTCAGCACCCAGAACCGACTTGAATGCGCCTTCAAGGCCGGTACTGCAGACCCCAACCATCGGACGAATGTCGAGCAGTTCCTGATCCTCACCTGGGGCTTGCTGCTTCGACATGGCAACGCGACCCGCATCGATGGTGGCCACCGAGGGTGCGGAGCCGGCACCGGCCAGGTTCCCGTGTTCTGCACTGAACAACGCGAAGCCATCAGACAGGACTGGATTCGCAACCAGCAGGGTGTAGACCGCACGCTCAATGGTCCGAGATCCCGCAGAGCCAATGCCGTTGGCCATACTCTGAATCTTCCCAAGATCATCATTGATCAGGGTCTCAGGAGTAATGCTGATGATGTTGCCCTTACGGGTCACGGCAATGCTGTTTTTCTCAGCATCCGGAAGCGATTTGTCACGATAGGCGCCGTGTTCATCCACGCCGTCAAGGTTCCCGATCAGTCCGGGTACCAGACGATTCCAGTTGCGGAAATCGGTCACATCGCCCACCGCGCAGAAGCGCTGCCAGGTCGGCGCATGCGCCTTAAACCCACTCAGCACCAGTTTGTGCATGATGTTTTCGAGGATCACCGGGAAGTCAGAGGATGTCTGAGCCGCAAACACAGGGCTCAAGGCCATAGGCGCGAACTCTTCAGGCGTCATGCCACGCACATGCACACCGGCCCGCTCCAGACTGGCCCGCGCCAGCTCACTGAGACGCAAGCCTCGAAACGGGTTTGAGTTGTCTGCCTTGGCAAGACCGACGCGCGCCAGGGTTGCCGACACAGCGGCCTCAATATTCTTGTCCCGGGAATCCAGACCCGCTGAAATGGTGGTATCGATCTGAGAGAGCGACTCAGCACCCTTACCCAGTTCATCCAACATCATGGCGCGCGCCTGATCCAGGGTAATGGCCGGATTCGCAAGGATCTTGTCTTTCAGTGCCATCATGCCTGGCTTTGAGGCATGCATTCCGAAGATCGGCATCAAGGCTTCGTTACGCGCCATGAGTTCGGCGTCACGGCGCGCCATGGCGGCTTTTTCGATCTCTACCACGTTGTCAGTGGCAGGAGAATTAACAGGATCGGCAGAAGTGGTTGTGGCTGCCGGGATAGTAGATTTGGGCATGATTGCACCCTCCGGTTTTGTGGGTTTGGCAGCGACAGGAGCCGCCTGAGAAGAATGCGGCGCAACAAAGCCCCGCAGATTGAAATCATTGAGTGACGCAGCGATATCAACCGCACCGGTCACCTCATCGATCAGACCGAGTTCAAGCGCCTCGGTCGCGGTGAAATAGTGATCCTCGCCATCCTTGAGCCAGCCATCGATGGTGGCCTCATCAGGGCCGCCCTCACGCAGGTAGGAAGAGACCATCGCGTCGGAATACTTATCGAGCACATCCGCAACCCGGCGCATCTCCTTGGAGTTGCCCATCGCGATATTCCAAGGCGCATGGATCATCAGCAGCGCGTTTTCCGCCATGCGGATCTGATTGCCGGCCATGGCGATCAATGATGCCGCCGAATAGGCCACCGCATCGATCTCGACATTGACCACACCCTGGTGACGCATGAGGACGTTGTGAATTGCGATACCGTCCACCACCGATCCACCGTAGGAATTGATCCGTACCGTGATGTTTTTGCCTTTCAGACCCGCCAGTTCATCGATGAGCTGCTCTGCGGTGTTACTCTTTTCAGGCTCCCACCAGTTCTCACCGATATCGCCATAGATGTAGATTTCGACGGCATCCTGTCCTTTCGCCTGGATGTCAAACCATTTGCGGGTAGCCTGTGTCTTTTTCGGCATAATCATGAACCTCGAATTTGCTTGTTTGAGGGTGCGGCTGACTCCCGAGCCTCAAGACCTCGCTCAATGAGCATGTCCTTCCAACGCTTGGACTGATCCAGCACATCCCGGGGATTCTGGCCGCGCCGCCGCACGATCTCCTGGCCGCTGGCATAGTGATTCTCTTCGAGCAATCGCCATGCATCGGCCTCTTTCTTCGGATCAATCCACGGCATCTGAGGCGGAAGATAGAGCGCATCGCCAATGGAGAGCGGATCGATATTCCTGGGAAGGATGATTTTTCCTGACACGATTGCGGCCTCAAGAAACCGCAGGTAGACCGGGCGCACCAACATGCTGATGAAGTCACTGGCCAACGCACCATAGGCTCCATATCCTTCAACAAGCTCCTGACGCTGCGCGGAATAGGTCCCGTTGTAATCCTTTGCCAGACTTGAATAGGTGACACGCAGACCCGATGCGGCCGCGCGAAGTTGCCCGTTTCGGAATGGCTCAAGCGCAGCACTGGGTCGCTTGGTATCGATCGTACCGATCTCCTCTCCGGGCCTCAGATCGTCGTAGACGGTACCGGGACGAAATCGCAAAGCACGCGGCTCATATTCCCCATTCTCATCCTTGTCCTGGTTGTACATATCCGGCATGCCCTTTTTGATATAGGCCGCCATCGATGCCGCCACCTTGGCAGCGATCCGCTCGGACTCCTCATAATCCTTGATGTCATCGAGACGCAGCATCACAGGAGCAAAGATACTGACACCCCGCAGCTGCCCGATGCGGCTCACCATTTTGAGATGAGAGATTCGATCAGCAGTCACCCGCTTGACCTCGAACGCACGTGATGAAAAGGCGATCTCGCCCGGGTGCTCGCGATAGATGTGGTAGGCAACAGGGCGCTTCCAGCCATTGATCTCGACACCACCCACAATTCTGGGGTTTCCGGATGAGATTAGATCCAACGGGAGCAAATCAGGCTCGAGCAGCTCAATCGAATACGGCACCTCAGTGCCATGCTGCAGGCTGCTGATATTTCCCGCGACATGCTGTGCCAACATCTCACCGTCACGCAACCAGGTACGGCACGCCAAGCGCTGGGCTGCAGCCCAGTCATGCTGCCAGGTGACCTCAGGTTTCAGCATCCAATCCTGGTACACCCGCAGAATCTGATCGGCCAACTCATCATGAATGACGCCACCGAGCGTCCTGGGTACTGGATCCACGCCAATGCCTTGAGGGCCGACGATGTTTTGCACCAGTACATTGAGCGCACCAGTGGCGATGTCGTGATTCTGATCAAGATGCCGGGCCTGCTGACGTATACTTCCGCCCGCCCTGATGACGGCCGTGTCCCCTGCCCCGTACTCTTTGCGCTGCTTGCGCTGAGGATCGGTGACGCCGGCCTCGTAATAAGATTTCACAGGCTCCATACCACGCCAACGAATCACCAATCGATTACTCATCTGAGAACCTCGCAACCTGGTATCTTGGATACATGGATGTACCGCCATTGGCGGTCTTGGCGATGTCACTCTCAATCAGTGATTTGATCTGCAGCAGCTCAGACAGACTGCGATAGGTCACGCTGCGATCCCGGTAGTGAACCGTCATCGTGCCGCTTTTGATCGCGGTCTCAATTGCAGTTAAATCGGACTGAGTAAATGCCATGCTCGACAGCATGGCAAAAAAGCTCGCGCATTTTTAGGCAAACTCTGCACGAGTTTTATGGTTCATAAATTCCATTCCGCGCGACCAAAGCCTGAGTCGTGGCTGATCATGCTCAAGTGACGATTGATGGCCCGGTCAACCGTAGTGCGGTGAACTCCATACCGCCCGGCAATCAGGTTTCTGTCTGGATTGGATTTCCAGGCCCGCACGATCTCGCGATCGCGCTGCTGCTTGGTCAGATTTCGGTAGGAAGGAATATAGGGACGATCCCCGCCAAATTCCTCCATCAACTCTCGCTCGAGTCCGACGGCCAGCTGCTCAGCCTGGCCCTGCTCAATACCGGTCTCGAGCAATACCCGCATCAGGTAGTGCCGCACGAAGTCACAGAGATTGCGATCATCGCTCACGATCAAAACACCGGCACGGGCAGTCGATGTCTGAATGATTCGAGCGAAAGCACGGCATGCGATTCGCCCACCCACGATTCACGCCGCCCACGAGCGTGCGCACATGAACACCCGCGCGACAGACCGCCTTGTAAATCACCATATCCGTGGTGTAGTGCCGGCACTGATTCTCCATTGCGTGATCCGTGACGTTCATAGCACCCAATCACTCCGCCCTAAGCCACACCCATGATCAACCGGCTGAGGAGTCCGGCCCGTGCCACGTGGAACCCGAACCTTTGCGGGCTCCGCATCACTGGATGACTCATGGCTATCAGCAAAAAGATCACCGTTCGCCGGCTGTACGGACGCTTCAAGCTGATCCCACATTTTCTGAGTGAAGGTATTCAGCCCACGCATATGAGACGCAAAGATGGCATACACCGTGGTGTCGAGAACTTCATTTCTCGATCGAACCTTGACCCACCGATACTCTTCACCGCGGGCCGTCTTCACCATCATGCGATGCTCTGCGGTCAGCTGGTGATAGAACTCGTGAGGGAGTTCCTTGGAAAAGTGCACGTACCCGGGCCCAGGCTGCTGAATCTGCAATCGACCAAAAATCAAGTCCTTTGCGGTATCCGTTCCGACCCTCCAGAGCTTTACACCTCCCCGAATGATCTTGCCTCGGTAGTTCACATCCTGGACGGATGAGCGGCCCTTGATAGGCTTCCCGGGCTGGTTATCACCCTTCACCGCGTAGATCCGGCGTCGTACCCGGGTCCGGCAAAAGTTGTACACCTGGTGCGTGAAGTGACCGCCCGTATCGACACCCGTCGCCTCGATCTTGAGCGTCGCCCCGGACTGATGCTTGAACGCGGTCAGCAGATAGGTATCCAGGCGATCCCAGTCCCTCTCATCGGCAGGGTTTGCATGGATCACCATGTAGTCGACCGGCCACATCTCCTCATCACGACCGATGGCCCAGATGGTGATCTCAAACCGATCGTCCTGCACATCAACGCCAGCCACCAGCACCAGCCCACCCATGGGTACGATGCGCAAGGGATAATCCTCGGCCCGCTGTATCAGCTGATGCTCATCGGTCTTGTCGACCTCAGCCTCCCAGGACTCGCCCAAGGTTGTGTTGACAAAGGTTTTCAGCTCCGAGGTATCGCCGGCCTCTGCCTTTTTCTGCGCAGACCGGAACTCACGCACGATCTGCTCCCAGGTCGTCTGCGGACTGTAGGCGGTCCAGATGTGAAACGACACCCAGGACGGGGTTTCAACAATCTCACCTGCTGGCCCACGGAAACGGCCATCACGATCAATCCAGACACCCGCTTTTGAGACCCACCGCCCACGCGACCAGACCGACAGATAATCCGCCTGGTAGTAGAGCGCCCCACACTCAGGACACAGCTGGCCCACTGGATCATCGGGTCCATCGAATTTCATGCCATGCGGCTGATCGGCGCCGCCCCAGGTGAGCGGATGCTCGTGGCCACAATGTGGGCACGGAATGTGGAATCTGAATTGCTCATCCGCCTGGTCTGCCCGGGACTCGATCATGGAGTACCCCTTGAGCTTCGGGGTGCTGCCCGCGATCATTTTCGGGAACGTGGCCCCTTCCAGGCGCTTATTCGACAGCGTGACCGGACTGCCCTCCTTCTCGACATCCAGATCAAAACCGTCCAGCTCATCGAGATATCCCACGTCCACTGTGATCCGGCGATAATTCTTGGCCGCCTTCCCACCGCGCAGATGCAGAATCGATCCCAGGAACGTTTTCTGCTTGAGCGTGTTGTCTTTGTGCCGACGCATGAACGCAGGAAACACGGACTCGAGGCACGGCACGTCGCGCAACATGGGATCGAGTTCGGTCTTGCAGAAATCATCACTGTCGTCATCGGTTGGCTGCCATACCGCCTGATTCCGGCGCTTGTGTTCCGCAAAATAACCCATGGCCGCCAGAATCATCTTGGTATAGCCAACCCGGGCGGACTTCATGAAATCCACCTCGCGGATGTCATCGTTCGACATGCAATCCATGATCGCTGGTTGATAGGGATAGGACTTCCATCGCTGCTCCACATAGGAACTCTCTGCGGACAAATAGAAATGCGCCTCGGCCCATTGAGACAGGCGCATCGGCTTTGACACCGACAGCGGCGACAAGCCGGAACCGGTGGCCCGATCAATCGCCGCCTGGTACATCGATCTGACTCCAGTCCGGCTTGATTGCTGCCGCAAGGTTCCGCGTCTCAACGATGACCGCATCCACGATCGCCAGCTGGTCCGTTGTCATCCCGGTGTTGCGCTTGAGCTTGACCGGCAACGCCTCGAGCAATCCCGCGATCTGACGGCCGACAGAGGCGAGGGTTTCCTCGATCACACTCACGGGGGCGTACTCTTTCCGGGCGATCTGGTTTTGCAGGGCAACCTTGTCAGCCTGTTCGGACGCCAGGCGGGCACGTTCAGACGCCAGATCCAGATCACCCGATGAGGCCCGACCAGCCGCCTGCTCACGATAGTGCCCCATGACCGATACCAGCCAGTCACCAACCGGCTGGCCATCCGCGATGATGCCACGCTGCACCATGTTCGATACTGCTGACGGCCCTACTCCGATCAGCTTTGCGAATTCCCCCTTCTGGATCTGATCATCCGTGTCAATGATCATGTGATTCACCCCCTAGGAAAATCCTCATGACTAGCGGAAAACCGGGGCTCTTTATACTCTCACGATCCGATTCCGGGGAGGACCCGCGCCGATCGATCGATCGACTGCGCGATGAGCGATCGCGACTCAACTCAGCGAGTTCAACCAATCCGCAATCCTGACGAACGCCACTGGCGCCACGAGTGAACGCATCCACGATCATGTGACCTATGCTGTGATCGAACACTTCGCACAACGAATGTGCCCCACCGGCCGGATGATACAGACCCACGAATCCGGTCGATGGGTCATAGCGACAGACCCATTGCTCATCACGAACCATATCGGCCCACAACTGCGCAGTGATCACCACCCATGCCCTCCCATCACTTCATCCCGGAGCGCGAAGAAGACAACGCACCACGGATATCCCGCAGATGCTTCAGCGCCTTGTCAGGATCTGCCTTCGGCACAGGCAGCGCCCGATAACGCTGATGCATCGGATGAGATCGGCAAGCCGAGACCAGAGCGTTCAATGATGGCGGATACTCACCGGTGAACTGACGCAGTGCCCGGTCGATCTGATCCGGCGTGAACCGGGTCAATTCGGATTGCCAGGTTGCCTGACCCAACCCCAACGCCCGAACATCTTTCCAGCGGCCGGTCCACAGTTGTCCGTATCGCACGGCCATAGCGGACCAGAATTCCTTCAACCACTTCTCAGCCTGGAAGTCCGGAATCTGGCTGTGGTCCGAGGAGCATGTCCCAGAAGGGATCATGACCTCCTGCGCGTGATGAGCGTAATCGCTGACTGGCTTCATGTCGCCCCCCTGGGCTTGGCGAGTGTTTGCGTTCGAGATAATCCATGACGGGTCCGTCGAGATAGGCTGGCGTGAACTGCTTTCCCCGATCCCTGAGCATTGTGACCACAGCCTTTACGTCATTCGGCGACACGCCCGAGCTGCACCAGCGCTCGATCATCCCCATCACCTTCGGGTTGTGCACGCTGGTCATGGCGAACCCCAGCTCGGCGAATGTCTGCACCAGCGCGGCGCGCTCAGGTTGATCAACGCGCGCGCGCGGAGAATTATCCCTATGCTGTGCTACAGAGTACGTTGTATTGATATATTGAGGTGTGGGGTTCATGGTGTGGGGTTCATGTGTTGTTCCTGCCGGTTCACACTCATCCAAACCATTGAAATCAATGTCGTTATCGAGATATCCACAGTGTGGTTCACACCGTGGGGTTCCTGTGGGGTTCATATTTTGGACGGATTGATCCCTGTCAGCCAAAATACATCGAAAAATTAAACCGTTTGCCATGGATGATCCGGCATCCTCAATCAAACCGGCACGCTTCAATTCTCGAATGACGGCCCTCAACTTCTCCTTGTTTGGCTTATAGCGCGCATCCTGAGAGCCTTTATCGGGTATGAAATCCGCCATTTCAGCCAGCGCTGCATAGCTCAACGTTCGACCTGGACCACCCACCAACCCTGTCTTTCGATCCATACGCCAGCGTATCCCCATGAGATACACCACACGGGCCATCATGCTGAGCCCGTACAGCGCCATATGCTCATCTTCATTCCAGCTGGCCCATCGACTCATACCGCGCACCGCTCAGAACGGCTCACACGATGTGAGCGTAGACGGGTCTTTGTGGCCAGCTTGCCAGGCCGCCAATGGTTACCAATGAACATCAGGGCCCCGACAGGATCCGAATGCAGTCCGGATTTTGATGGAAGCTTGGGTGTCAGACGAGACAGGTGATTGCACTTGTAGCAATGCTTCCTATCGCGATCGACAAGAAGAAAGACCGATGATCTCGACACCCATCTCACGTGACCGCAGGTGCCGCATTCGATGCGATATCGATAGCTGCTCAAAGCCGTCCAGTCAGAATCAACCTCAAGCACCGTGGATCCACCCACTTTGTCACCCACATAAGGCCCCTTTCTCGGCTCAACCATTCACAACTCCCGAGCGCTTTGCGCGCCCGATCTCATCTTCTAGGAGTGCCCGCAGGCGATCACGCCAGGCATCGAGTGTCTCAACCTCACGGCGCCGGCAGGTCACCGGCAAATGCCCGTCGACCGGCACCGGCTCGAACCCGATGCGTTGACTGGCATTCAAACTACTGAGGGTTTTGATCTGACGGATCACCGGCATCATTTCATGCAGGCGCTTCGTCACAGCATGCACCCGGTCAGCGCCTTGGACGCCGTGATGGAACCGGCAATAGGCATCGCCGTTGTTCAAGACGTGGTAGTAACGTAGCGGGCACCCAGGCGCCGAGCACCGAGGGTCCACCGGCCGGACCGGTTTGCGCTTGTGCCGATACCTGGGCTTTCCGGGTTTCGTGTTCATGGCGCAGGATGAGAGAGCGCCTCATCACAGAGACCCGGCACACGTGCAGCCTCGTGCTGTATCGCCCACAGCAGGTCATCAAGGCGGACCAGGAATTGAGGATCCCGGCGACCTGAAACCATCACATAGTCGCCAGAGCGACATGCGTCGCGATCCATGTCAGGCATGAAAACCAGCGTACCGGCATCCCTGACATAACCCACATCACCAGGCTGCACATTGAAAAGAAGGCAGCGATGCCCCAGTTTTTGCACCGCCGCCAAATCGCCTCGTGAATAGACTACGTGATACCCGTGCCGATTCTGCGCTTCAAAGGCAAAGGCCTCGCGGTCCTCTTCGTTTCCGATTAATCCGATGAGCATGCCTGTGCTCCAGTGCCTGTCATGTCAATGCACGACGTGAAATCCACGTAGCATTCAGTTCCAGGGACGAATTCATTGAGGGCATGGTCATTGATGATACCGATCTCAATGGAGCCCCATGGGGTATGTTTGAAAAATTGCGCGTTTTCAGCGCTCCCATTGGTAACGGGCACCAGCTTCACGCTACCGCCGCACTCGTGGTGCGTGACAGAATCAACCTTAAATTTCGCTCTCACAGACATAAGTCATCTCCATCAAGTTACAGTTAGCCGCACGCAGTGAAGCCAAAACGATTAAGCTCTGGCTGTTGATGTGGCAATCAGGGTATTTTCGAGTCGAGTAAGCGCATCACGCGCTTCGCCAATTTCACGCAACAGTGACACTCGCTCATCAGCGGTAATCCGCCCATCAGAGAGTGCTGCCTCGCCAACCCGAGCGATGTCACCGTGTTCGCTGATCGAATGCAGCAGCGCACCCATGACACTCTCACTGCGACCAGACGCGCGCGTTACGAACCGGCCACCCAACATCATGCACAGCACCTCGAGTGGTTCGAGATTTCCGGTATCGTGCAACATGGCAACGAACTCACCGATTTTCGGTTCAGAGTTGAAATCGTGAGGATTGAGCTTGTTGATCAAGACCTGCTCACGCACGCCCAGTCTCCGGGCTAATCCAGATATGCCGCCGTCAGCCTTAAGGCCCATCATGTGCAGCGCGATGAAAAACTCATCCATAGTTGAACCCCGTTCTGTAAATGTGCTGAAACCATCAGGCCGACATAGACTGACTACAGACATCGGCAACCTGACCCTCAGAATCTGACGACGCATGCATGCGACCCAGCCTGATCGCAGCCCCGGTGACCTGATCAGCACGACGCTGATCCAGCACGTCAGGCCACTGATAAATGGCCTGGCGAGTGGTGTTCATGGCTCGGGATAGCTCAAGGACCGTACCGAAAAGAGAAATCGCTTCATGCTTAGTCATGGAGACAGTGTAGATTTACTTACACCTAAATGCAAATGCATCTACACTTCCCTACCTGTTTGGTGTAAGTAAACTTACAAAATGACCATGACAACACGCATCGAACAGGCACTCAGGGCGAAATACGGACGCCCTGACGGATCAATCAACTACTCAGCCGCAGCGACCGCTTTAGGCGTAACTCGGCAGGCGATCATGCATTGGATCAACAAGTCGCCAGAGGAAATTAAGATCTCCAGCTTGATCAAGCTGGCAGAGGTGACGGGATACCCAAAGGAGTGGCTGATATTTGGAGAGGATGATTCGGAGATACCAGGAATCGCAGAGGAACGGGGCGAATACCTTGTCAGCACAATCTCGCCAAAAGAACACGAGATCATCGATCGCTACCGATTGCTGAATCAGCCCGAGCAAGAAGCGATCAAGCTGGTCCTGTCATCCATGACGGGCAGCCACCCATGACGCGCCGGATTTATAAGAGCATCCATGACCCAATTAGGGAAAACCTCACCTGGAACGAAAAGTGGGATCAGGAAGATAAAGGGCTGATATTTTGCTGGGAAACCGGCCGCAGAGAGCAGCTCACAGACCGGAATTTAGCCGCGCGAGCACAATGCGGACAGCTGCCCATCATGGGTTTCAAGGGTGGTATCGCAAAAAAGCTCAAACAGAAGAAACACGGAACCCTCTACTACCTGGCGGAATGGTATGGGCTTCGCGGTGAGGATCTTGATATCGACATGGACCAGGAGATCACCCTAACCTGCACCCGCACAGACATGCCGGTCACTTTCACGGGAGACCGCAAAAAATGGTGATAATCACCATAACAAACAGGTCCGGCTAATTCTTGCAGTACGACAGGAAATGGCGCTCAGACACAATCATAACCCCGCCACCTGACTGTTTGATCTCAATGGCCTTCTCAATTTTTCGCCCGTAAGGCGCATGGATCCAGTCACGACTAGCAAGTTCGCCGATCACCAGATAGTCAGTCTTTTTCTGAACGCTGCTTTTGAACAACCCACCCAGGTCCGTAATACAGGCCACCACCTCTTCACGGGTCCCTGATACAAACTTTCCGGTTACGCAGAACAGGCGCTGATCGAATTCAATCACCGGCTGAGGATCATCCAACGGCAATGCGGCGCTAGGGTCATCGGACTGCGCGGGATCAGGCACACCGCCGGTCACAGAGAGCAGCATATCGATGATCTCGCGCTCTTCATCGCTGTCGATCACCCCATCCTGCACAGCTTGCAACAAGCGCGAGTACAGCACGTTCACCGGCCACTGCTCGGCGACCCCGCGATTCGACTCCATCCACCGCAGCAAGAAATCCACCTCCTCCTTAAAGACCAATCCATCTGCTAACACGCCCTTGCAGATCCCGATCAACTCATCAATCTGACGATCCGCAATGCGGGCCCGGGCCAGATAACGATTCACAGGCTGGCCATCACCGTTCAAAAACTGCCTTTCCATATCGCATCCATATGAATTTCCACTCATTCACGAACTATCACCGCCACACCCTATCCATTCAAGTGTAAATGCGTTTGACATTTCCCGACCTTGGTGTAAACTTGTTTACAGTTTCTGCTTGGTTGGCAGACGGAACCCGGGAAATCACCTCTCAACACCCCGGGCGGCACGCGAGAACGGCGCGACTCCTTTGGTCTGGCCCGGATGACACCGTTCAGGGCCCTAACTTGATAGCGAGGTCAGTATGGACATAACCCCAAACACCCTGATGGCGATGGCGACCGATCATTGGGCACGCATTGACGCATGGCCCAAGGGGACACAGCACGAGATGTATTTTCACGCGCTGTCGAACATGGCCATCGTGCTCGATGATTTCGAGTTGGCTCACGATCTCGCATACCTGGCCGGACTGTCTCGCTGGAGATCCGGACTGATCGGAAAAGGCGCGGCGCGATGAGTATCACCAGCGAACACATCATGCGCATCGCCATCCAGCAATGGAGGCGAATGCCAGCGCAGCCAGACACCCAGCATGAGGTGTTTTTCCATGCGCTGGCCATGGCGGCCATCAACTCAGACCTGGAACTGTACCGAGACATGAGCCTTCTGGCTGATCTGGCTGGATTCCAGCGCGAAACCCTGAAAGGCAATCGCTATGCGTGATTTCACAGCTCGGGAAAGCTCAATCGCCATTTGGTCGGTCATCATCATTGGCCTGCTCTCAGACACACTCATTGAGGTAATCGCAAAATGGATCGGAATCTAGAGGAAGTAATCGAGGAATACGAAAAAATGACCTTTGAGCACGTCATGATTGACCTGGAAACCTGGGGCCTGAAGCAGGACAGCGCCATCCGCGCGGCCACCCTGATCACGTTCAACGCATCCCGGATCGGAGAGGTCTGTTACATCGACGCCAGGCCATCCATTGACGATCAGCTGGAACACGGCCGACGCATTTACCCAGACACACAGGCATGGTGGAGAAAGCAGATCACCCCCCTTTCAACCATCATCGACGAACACACCTGCATGCGCAGCCACGTGGACAAGACCTTGAGCATTGCTCAGGAAATTAAAAGTTTCCTGGAACTGCACAAGCCTAAATTCATCTGGTCACGCCACAGCCTGGACCGGGAAATCATCCGGCACCTGTTCGATCAGCTCGGGCTCGGCGAACCCTGGAGCTACAACGCAGAATATGACTGCGCAACCTTTGATCTGCTGCTGCCTACCCCGCCATCCGTGATGCCACACGACCCATTCTGCGACTGCATGGCGCAGATCAACCACTTTCAGAGCGCCTATGCGCTGGCCGTGGATACCGAGCAGCTGCTCTAGATGACTAAGCCAGTGCTGCAGGCTGAATAAACCACACAGGAGATTTTTATTTTGAACACAGTAAGCATTGTTGATAACGCATTGGTCGTTAATGGCCGTCCAATTGACTTATCTGGCGATGTTGACCTCCGGGGCGCCCAGATCACCGCGCTGCCCGAGGGGCTGAGCGTGGGGGGCAAAATAATTGGACTGCATAAAGTCTGATCGCATCGCCAACAGATACTCAACCAATCAAGGAGCCCACATTATGGCAACACCAGATATCCGACCCACTGACCTGGGAGATTTCGCATCAGACCTGGACGCCGGCATATACGGCGAGAAAGTCGCGCAATTCATCAGTGACATCGCCCAGGCCGTAGTCAGCGAAGTGCAAAACCCTAAAGACACCGAGGACAAGCTGACACTCACCTTCACATTCAAGCAGTTCGGCAGTTCCGGAGCCCAGGTCATGGTGACTCACAAGATCGACGCCAAGATCCCCACCACTCACGGACACGTCAATGAGGTGGAAACCAAATCGACCGCCATGCATGTGAACGAGGGCGGGAAAACCACGTTTTTCATGGAGCACCATGGCCAGCTGTTCGATAAGCAAGGCCGGGTGGAATCGAGCTAACCCATCACGACCGACCACAACCAATCCAATACATCGGGAGTATTCAATGGACCACACCGCGATAAAAGAGATCACCAATCAATCATCAGCCAAGGATTTCAATGAACGAAACGAACTCCATGAACTAGCCGTCGTACCAAAAGATCATGAGAGCTTCGATGTCGCGAAACACAACGGTATCCGCAGGGTCTTCAAGGCAATTTTCAAAACCGACTCTCTGACCGACTTTGTTGAGTACACCAATAAGCATCAATGGGACGACTCAGAGTTGTTCATCGACAAGCAGTCCATGATGGCGGTGACGATCTTTGATCTGATGAGAAAAGTACGGCCAGGCACCGCTGAGCACCGTGCAGAATTCACCGCGGCAAAGACACCGGAATATGCGTCCATCCTTAAGCTGACAGGTGCCAAAATGAGCCAGAAAGACCTGGCCGAGTTCGGCGAGGAATGGGGCGATGTATTCACCTTCATCGACAGCAACGGCGAACCGATTGAGCTGATTAAAGCCATCAACGCAATCCGAAACATGAAGATCAACGCATCCAGCAGTAGCGAGAGCAGTGTTGGTGACCTGGCAGCCAGCAAGAGCCGGACCGCCCAGATCGAAGCGAAAGGTCGAGAAGTTACCGTGGCGGGCCTGACCGGAACGAATATTCCGATCTTCAACGACCTGGGCGGTCGCGACATCAAAGTGAAATTCAGCATTCTCACCAACGGTGACGACATCGCGCTCACTGCCAGACTGCTCAACAAGGACCGTATGCTTGAGTCGCTCGCTAACGAACTGAGCGAAAAGATTGCGAGCCAGGCAGAGATTACCACTTATCTGGGATCCATCAAGGTCTGACGGGGTGGCCAACAATATCCTGTCACTCGTGATCGGTGGCTGCGGCGTCTTCATCGTCGTCATGATCTCCGACACTATCGCAATACGCCGCAGGACTCGGCAAATGATGAGGAGACGTTACCGGTGACTTGCGAACAGGAGACTATTGGCAACGCAACCGTGTATCTTGGTAACTGCCTTGACATAAAAGATGAGTTTTCTAGTGCTCATGCAATTATCAGTGATCCGCCTTACGGTATCAGTCTTGGAAAAATGTGTTCGACATACCGATCTCGATTCAATATGCCGACCATCCAACCAGACACTCGAACAGCTCGGGATGCAAAGCACTATTTGATTCATGGTGATGACAAGCCTTTTGACCCATCACCATGGATTGGCTTTGAAAAAGTCATCCTATTTGGCGGGATTCACTTTGCTGGACGACTGCCAGACTCGAGAGCATGGCTGGTATGGGATAAGCGAGAAGGTACAGCCAGTGATAACCAAGCTGACTGTGAGATTGCTTGGACAAATCTCCCGGGACCAGCGCGGCTTTTCTCTCAACTGTGGCGCGGCATGATCCGAAGAGGATAGGAAAACATCAGCAAGGCCTATCGATGCCATCCAACTCAAAAACCAGTTGCCTTGATGTCTTGGTGCATTGAACTTTGCAGACTTGAACAGAATTCTATCGTCGCAGACCCATATATGGGCAGCGGATCGACCGGGGTTGCCGCCCTAAGACTGGGCCATAGATTTGTTGGCGCTGAGATTGAGCGAAAACACTTTGACACAGCCTGCGAGCGCTTACACGCAGAGCAACAACAACTAAGGCTATTGATGTGAATTCACAACTCAGCTTTGCCTTTCCCAAGGAACTGATCGTCGACAACTTCGCTGGAGGCGGAGGCGCGTCCTACGGCATCGAACAAGCCTTTGGCCGGTCTGTCGATATCGCCATCAACCACGATCCGGAAGCGATCGCCATGCACACGGCGAACCATCCGAACACCCGACACTATTGCGAGAGCGTCTGGGACGTGGATCCACGCGAGGCCACCAAAGGCCGACAGGTCGGGCTGGCCTGGTTCAGCCCAGACTGCAAACACTTCTCGAAAGCCAAAGGCGGGACCCCCGTGAGCAAGAACATCCGCGGACTCGCCTGGGTGGTGATCCGCTGGGCGAAGCTGGTCAAGCCTCGAGTGATCATCCTGGAGAATGTCGAGGAATTCGAAACCTGGGGACCGCTGGCCCACGTCATGGACGATGACGGAAACCACCAGTACCACGACAACGGCCGTCCAGTGATGACACCCTGCCCGAAACGCAAGGGCCGGACATTCCGCCAGTGGGTCGCGAAACTGCGGCGCCTGGGATACAAGGTGGAGTGGCAGGAACTCAGGGCCTGCGACTATGGCGCACCCACCATCCGCAAACGCCTGTTCCTGGTCGCCCGGTGTGATGGCCTGCCGATCCGCTGGCCGGCACCCACTCATGGAACCGGACGCCATGAGCCTTACCGCACAGCCGCCGAGATCATCGACTGGTCAATCCCCTGCCCGTCCATCTTCGAGCGCAAGCGCCCACTGGCCGAAGCCACCATGCGCAGGATTGCCCGGGGGATCCAGCGGTTCGTGATCGATCATCCGGACCCTTTCATCATCCCGATCGCGCACTACAACGGCAGCCACCGCATACACGATATCAATGAGCCGCTCAGGACCATCACGGCGAACCCGAAAGGCGGATCCTTTGCGTTGTGCACGCCATTTATCGCCAAACACTTTGGTGGGATGACCGGCACCGAGATCACGAACCCGTTTCCAACGATTCTGTCGAGAGGTTCTCAAAACCAACTGGTGACCGCACACCTGGCCCGGCACTTCGGACAATCAACCGGTTCATGGCTGGATGATCCTGCAGGTACCGTCACAGCAGGTGGCGGTGGAAAAACCAGCCTGGTCACAAGCCACATGATCAAGCTGCGCGGCACCTGTCCGGATGGTCAGGATCTCCGCCAACCCGCCCCAACCATCACCGCAGGCGGCACCCATGTCGGAGAGGTGCGCGCCTTCCTGATGAAATACTACGGCACCGGGGGTCAACACCAGGACATCCGGGATCCACTGCACACGATCCCCACGAAAGCGCGCTTCGGGCTCGTGACAGTCCACGGCGAGCCCTACCATATTGTCGATATCGGCATGCGCATGCTGCAGCCCCGCGAACTCTACCGGGCACAGGGGTTTCCGGATGACTACCGGATCGATATCGAGTACCAGGGGAAGCCATTATCCAAGACCGCACAGGTGCGCATGGTGGGGAACTCAGTGTCACCGCCCCCGGCGATTGCACTGGTATCCGCCAACGTCGGAGAGATTAAGCGGGTGGAGGCGGCATGAAAAAATCAATAGCAACTGAAGTAATGGCTGAAAAATCAGAGTATCACACAAAATGCCATGATTGCGGTCAGTTTTTGAACAAGGAAATGCGGGTTCGGAAGAGCCATCCTTGGAAAAAACACGCATTGTGCAAAAGATGCTTGAGTTGTTATGACTCAGGTCGTCATTACGATTGTTCGATGTAATCCGTGATCCAAATTGTTGAATCTTCGACATGTCTTTAAAAATCGAAAAACTTGAACTGCCAAAACGCAGATGGGAAGGACAGCGCTGCTGCAGAATCGTAAGCTCAACCGGAACAACTTACTTTGACGGCCAGAAAAACCGGTGCGCGCGTATTGCCAGGTTTAGATTTGACGGAATCAACCTATGCACTCAGCACGCCGGAGAGGCGGCGCTGAGGCACCTACTGAACGAACAAGAGGACCAATCATGACAAACCCACTACCAAATTGCCCGTTTTGTGGCGGCAGCGACCTGAATGAGATCGAACTCTATTCTGAGGAATACGAAGGCGATTCCGTGGAGTGCAATACCTGCCATGCGCAAGCGCCACTACCAGCCTGGATCTGCAGAGCAGACCGACCATTCAACCGCCTGACTCCAGCAGAAAGTGAGCGCCTTGCACTACTCGTGGAGGAATGCGGGGAAGTTCTGCAAATGATAGGGAAAGTGACTCGACACGGATATGAAAGCCGACATCCGAATGGCGGAGATACAAACCGACAAGCACTTGAAAAAGAGTGTGGCGATGTACGGCACGCAATGATCAGACTCTGCGAGTCAGGAGACCTCAGCAAGCAGGAAATTCACGACGCAGCTGACCGAAAAAGCAGAACCTGCCGAGTGTTTCTGCATCACCAATAGGACATCTTATTGATATGCAAAGTGGACCTACAACGTGCCCATGCTGCGGAGAGACCCTAGTGCAAGCCAATCTTGGAAACGGTCAGATCGACACTTACTGCGAGGAGTGCGGATGGCCAGATGAGTGCCTCCAAGCTAATCCGAATTGCGTTATTTGCGGTGAGCCTGGTGTAGGAATTTGCGGAGAAACTTGGCGCTGCGAAGATCATTGGATAAATGCATAGGAGAACAGAGATATGTGCGACTACGAAGGAAATGAATTCGGGGCAAACTATATCGATGCCTGTTGTATCGAGGGGTATTTATGGGATTTGGATAGTTGCGAAGTTCCCGGAGGCCCATTGTATTCGGGCGGAGATATCCCGTGCCCAGAGTGCAACCATGATGAATGGCTTGAGTATGTGAAGGATGACGTTATCGGTATTGGGTATTCCGCTGGCAGAAAAGGATCTCCCGAAACCGAAAATCCATTCCCGGAAAAGGCGCGATTCGAGAAGGACGGACACCTATTTGCAACATGGTGGCAGCAGGGATACAACGAAGCGTTGGCTGAGTGATTATGAGTCAACCTTGTAGAACGATCCGATTGAGTCGCTAAAGTGAAACGCATCAACGATTACATCACAGATGTTTGCCCGGAGTGCGGCATGAACCACTACCGCGATGTGCTGCGGAAGGAACGCACCCAGGAGACGATAAGGCAATTGCGGCGAGCGCTGCGCATCGCTACTGGTGGCGATTATGCAAAATATGCGCAGTGTCTTCACGAAGCCTTAGAACAAATGGCGGAGATAGAAAGTGCATCTTATCTCGATCGATGACGGCGAGCATGTCGCCAGGACATAAGCAAATAGGTGGGATAGATAGTGAAGAACAGAACGCAGCACGCTCGCAAGCGCGATGACCAACAGTGTCTATTGAATGAACTTGTTAACAGCCTTTCTCCGTGTTGCACCTGCCAAAATCAGCCATGTGTTGAGCGCGACACTTCAGGATGGATGATCGCGTGTGAAAATTGTCGATCACTGGAAGCCTGGGATTATTATCACGCGCAGACATTCAACTGGACAGAATTAGACGACGCAATCAACGAATGGGAACAAGAAAATTGGTTTAAATTAAAATGACAAAAGATCAATTCAAAAACCTAAATCCGGGTGATGACGGCGAGCGTATCGCCAGAACCTGACCGTCATGAACAGCAATATCGTCACATTCGAAGAACTGAAAAAAATCCTCGATTATGAGGATCAGCGCCAGATCATCGCATGCCTGACGGAAAACAAAATCCCATTCCGAAAAGGAAAGCGCGGTCGCCCCTGGACCACTGTTGATGCCATCAACTCGGCCATGGGAATCAACATCGCAACACAAAAAGAGAAACCCGGGATTTTCTTCTAAACGCACGCCTGAGTTATCCTCAACTCAGCAGTCACAGAGAATGACATCATGAGCCCACCAGCAAAACGCTCAGCCAAGCAATTTCCACCCCATATTGACCCGGATAAGCTGCCCAGCGGTGTTATTTTTGACCCTCGAGGAAAAGGCCGATGGATCTACCGCAAGGGCTCAGGGCGAAAACACCGAGGCAAAGCGATCAGATTTGGAAACGCCCGCAGCACTCTGGCCGAGATCTGGAAATTTGTTGAAAACCTGGAAACCGAAGGACTGGGCACATTCCGTGCGATCTCACTCAAATTCCAGCAGTCCAGCGACTGGAAATCACTGGCACCGCGCACACAGAAAGGCTACGAATCGCTGCACCGGACGGTATGCGACACCGGCACCCGAACAGGCGACAAGCTGGGGGATCTACCCCTCGAAGCCTGGACCCCGGGGTCCATCCGGAGATATATGGAATCCAGGCCCAGCCAGAGTTCAGCGGCGGCCGATGTCCGCTACATCAAGCGGGTGTTTTCCTGGGCGATCTCGATGGACTATTACCTGCAGGCGAACCCGGCAAAGGGCGTGATACTCAAGAATATGGTCAAACCGCGGGCCCACTACGTTCAGGATCCAGATTATTGCCTGGCCATCGCCCTGGCGCCGCTGAATATCGCCCTGGCCGCTCACCTGTCCTACCTCACCAACAAGCGACGGACTGATATCCTGAACCTGCAGCGAAACCAGCTGACAGCCCAGGGCATCGAATTCGTGGACTCAAAAACCGACAAGTTCAGCATTGTGGGATGGACGGACGAACTGAGAGAGACTGTAAAGATGGCGCAGGATCTGGCCGGCGATACCTGGCTTCTGTTTCCACGCCACGGATCCCCCGGGGAACCGATCACGGACAGCGCATTCAATACGGCCTGGCAGCGCCTGCGGACCAAGGTTCGGGACGCAGGAGGAGTGCCGTTTCAGTTCAAGGATTTGCGTGCAAAACACGCATCAGAACTGGAATCGGACGACGAGGCCACCGAGCAGTTGATGCACTCAGGCAAACAGGTCACGGTCCGGCATTATCGCCGCAGACCAAAAAAACTACACAGCATCAGATAGTTATCATGGACTATAGGCGCTGGTGCTGCTTGTTTTCAATCTTCCTTGACGGATTTCTAAGGGCAGCCACGGAATACCATGTGCCGCTATTGCTAATCGACAGAGCTAGGGCCAGACGCGACTGGAGATGCGGCATGACGGGGTACGAGGCACTGATGTCACAGAGACTAGACCTCATGCATCATGAGAGTTATACCACTCAAGATAGGCCATGTTGACACCAATGTTGACACCATTTCAAACAAAAAATGCCTAGCAGTGACGCTAAGCCTTTGATGTGTATGGTGGGTCGTGCAGGGATCGAACCTGCGACCACCTGATTAAAAGTCAGATGCTCTACCGACTGAGCTAACGACCCAATTTTTGGAACGCGCAATACTACCCTAGTTTACCCTTCGAGTGAAGTCCTTATGGCCATCGGGTTGTCACATGAAACCCGGCTATTCCATCAGCTCCACCACCTCGCCCCGGGCGCGCATCTCATCGGCGCGGGTCTGGATATAGCGCTGAAAATTCGGCTGATCCCGATAGCTGCCGCTGAGCACATAATCGAGCGCGGAGTTGACATGAAATGCCTTGAGATAGGCTTCAGAGCGAAACACCTCCTGGCCCTGCGCATCGAAGAATATCAGGCTTGGAGCATACTGGATTCCCAGTTGATCCGCCCATTGTGTGGCGGATAGTGTCTCACCCCGGGGCGTTGTCAGGGACTCAGAGGACCAAATATCGAGTATCGCGATATCAAAGCCCTGCAGGGACTTGCGCACTTCCGGACGGGTAAACGCCTTGTCGTGGAGTTCATCGCAGGGCGGGCACTGTTTGGTCTCCATCAACACCAGCAGGGGCTTTCCGCTGTTGCGTTTTTCCGCGCGGAGATCCAGAGGTTGGGTCAGGTAACCGGGTTCGCGATGCAGTTTGCCGCTGGCGGCCAGGGTCTGGTGCTGTTTCAGATAATCACGGAAGGAACCCTGCTGTTCGCCCCGGGACGACACATAGTCCAGCGCCGCCATGAAACGATGCGGAGGATAGTAGCCATTGACCCGCAGAACGACCTGACCCTGTTCGTCGAGAAACAGCAGGGTCGGCGTATAACGAACCTTCAGGGTCTCGGCAATCGTCTTCTCTGTGGTCTCAGCGCCTTGCAGATCGGTCACCGGCCGATCGCCCCAGATGTTCAGGGCAATGATCTGAAAATGCCCCCGGGTCCGGTCAACGATCGTGCGGATGGTGAAATTCTCATTCAGCAGCTTGGCGCAATAGGGACAGCCGTCCTGATAGAAATAGAGAATGACCCGCTTGCCCTCTTCGGCCGCCTCGGCAACATCCTCACGCAGATCCAGAAAGGAGGATTTGAACCAACTCGGCTGATCGTGAAAACCGGGATTGACCAGACCGCCGGTCAGGCCTTGACCGGAATCCGCACTCCAGGACAACCCGGGGATCAGCCATACGATGAGCAGAGAGAGAAGTCGGGCACCACTCAAAGGGATGGAAGTTCGCATGATCTTTACTCGAGGTATTGAATTGTTGTTTCAGTCCGGGACAACACGGTTTCACCACCTATCGCCCGAAAACCTGATAGGCCATCTAAACAGAAGCCATTGGGCTAAGCCATAGGCATGTATATGGGCTTCAGTCTGATGAGAAATCCCGCGCCGATCAATCAGCAGCCGATGCCAAGGAGATCGGGATTCCCATAACCGCCTGTGTTGCGTGACATTTTTTTGTCTCTCAGGCCTCTCGACTCACAGGTTCGATCGCAAACCAAGTGACACGGTTTTGACACGGACGTCCCTCAGAGTATTTAATCTTTTGTTTTTACTTATATTTTTAATATTGGCACAGTTATCGCTTAATTACTGGCAAGACTAAGACCTGAATGGGCAGTACCATGAACAGCAGCTACAGCTTCCATCAAGACCCCACCGCACCGACCCTGGGTCAGGTACTCGGCCGTCTGCCCGATCTGCTCAACGATGACGGCACCCTGGGACTGATCATGGAACTCAGCGGTAAGCTGCAGACCACCCTGGAGGTGGATACCCTGATCGAACTGTTCGCCCAGGTTATCCAGGAACAGTTTCAGTATGACACCCTATGCTACCGCACCCTGGACGGCGAGACCTTTGAGCTGGGCGAACAAGCAGGTCGCAACACCCTCAACTATCACCTGAAGGTGTTGGACACGGAGTTGGGCACCATTCTGATCACCCGTCACAAGCGATTCGACAAGAGCGAGGTCATGCAGATCGAAAACCTGCTCGCCGCCCTGCTCTACCCGCTGCGCAATGCCCTGCTCTACCGCTCCGCCCTGCGCTGCGCCTTTTTCGACTCTCTCACCGGGGTGAAAAACCGCACCGCTTTCGATTCGAACTTCCGCCGTGACATGGAGGTCAACCGGCGCAATCTGACCGACCTGGCGATCATTGTCCTGGACATCGATTTCTTCAAGCGTTTCAACGACCGCTATGGCCACGCTGTGGGCGATCTGGTACTCAGCCAGGTGGCGAAAACCGTGGAACAGACCATCCGCGGCAGTGACGCCCTCTACCGGGTAGGCGGCGAAGAGTTCGTGGTGGTGCTGAATGCCACCAACCTGGAAGGCGCCAAACTCCTGGCGGAGCGCATTCGCGAACGGGTCGCCGCGCTGCACATCGAGGGTCTGAAGAACACGAAAGTCACCCTGAGCCTGGGCGTCAGCCTGATGAGTGAGAATGATCTCCCGCAGACCCTGTTCGAGCGTGCCGACCTGGCCCTCTACCAGGCCAAACGCAGTGGCCGGGATCAAGTGGTCGCCGCATAGTCGCACCCCTGCTCCAAGGGGCAGATCGCACACAGGGGGGTTTTCCGACAGAGGGTTTTCGCCTGATTCACGATCAGCGCGTGATACTCCTGGTAGACGGCCACATCCGCATTCAACGCCTGTTCCAACTGATGACGCATGTTTTCATAGGCGAGTCCGGCATCGAGCAGCCCCAAACGACTGAACAGACGCCGGGTATAGGCATCGATGACGAACACCGGACGATGGTAGGCGTAAAGCAGGATATCGTCGGCGGTCTCCGGGCCGATCCCCTTCACACCCAACAGTCCCTCGCGTAGCCGACTGTCATCCCATTGATCGAGTTGCGAATGCTCCTCCAGGAATTGACACAGGTACCGCAGCCGTTGGGTCTTGAGATTGAAATAGCCGGACGGACGTATCGCCCGGGCGAGCTGCTCCGGTGGCAGGCTGAGCAGTGCGGGGGGTGTGAGTTCGGTGATCTGTCTGAGATTATCGATGGCCCGCTCCACATTGGACCAGGCGGTATTCTGAGTGAGCACCGCGCCGATCATCACCTCGAAGGGGGTTTGCGCGGGCCACCAGTGCTGCCGACCATGGTGCGCCAACAGGATCTGGTAGATCCTCTTCAGGCGCACCCCCAGACGCATCAGCGTTTGGGTTTGCCGCTCGAGCCCCCGCGTCCTTTCCAGGGGGAGTCCGCGGCCTGAGTGGTGCGTGACTGAGTCGATTTACCGCCCGGGCGGGGTTTGGCGGATCGTCCGCGGGATGAAACCGTCTCGGTTTTGGCATGGGCGGTGCGCTTGGGTGGTTTGCCGGGACGGGGGCCGCCCTCTGAGGATTTCGACCAGAACTGGCTCTCAGGATCTTTCGCCCGGGTTCTGCTGCGCTCCGAATCCTTTCCGCGAGATCGACTACCGTGCGGATCTTTTCCATGAGATCTACCGCTCTCCGCATCTCTTCCCCGAGATCCGCGCGGCGGCTCTTTGCCGCGCAGTCTGCTGTCCACTTCCTTTGCTCGGGGCTTACCTGCGGAGGCCCTGAGCCCCTTGGGTCTGCTCGACTTGAGGCCCAAAGTCACCAGCAGTTCGTCCACCTCGGTATCGCTGAGGTAGCGCCAGCGACCGACCTTGAGGGCGCTCTCCAGGATCACGCTGCCGTAGCGGACCCGCTTCAGCCGGTTTACCCGGGCGCCCACCGCTTCCCACATACGCCGTACCTCACGCTGCCGACCCTCCATGATCACCACGTGAAACCAGCGGTTGATGCCCTCGCCCCCCGACTCGACGATCTCCTCGAAACGGGCCGGACCATCCTCGAGCTCCACCCCATGGGTCAGCTGGGTCAGCTGCTCCTCGGTGACCTCCCCCATCACGCGGACCGCGTATTCCCGCTCCACCTGACGGCTCGGATGCATCAGCTGGTTGGCCAGTTCCCCGTCGGTGGTGAGTAACAGCAAGCCGGTGGAGTTGATGTCCAGCCGGCCCACCGGTATCCAACGACCGTGCTTGAGCTTGGGCAGACTCTGAAATACCGTGCGCCGGCCCTCGGGATCCCTGCGGGTCACCAGTTCGCCCTCCGGCTTGTTATACACCAGCACTTCCCGCTCCGGCGCCTCGAGCATGCGTTTGGCGATCGGCCTGCCGTCCACCCGGATGGCGTCGTTCGGCATGACCCGCTGGCCCAGTTGCGCGGGCTGTCCATTGACCTCGACACGGCCTTCCGTGATCCAGCCTTCGATCTCCCGACGGGAGCCCATGCCGGCATTAGCCAGCACCTTTTGCAGGCGTTCGCCTTCCGCGGGATTAACGTGTTTCTTCATCGGATTCCGGGTTCTCAGTAGTGGCCTCCTGAGTGGCCGTCCAGTGGGTGTCACAGTGGGTGTCATCAGGATGCTCCTGGTCAGGGTCCTCGGGTTCATCGCCCCGATCGTCACCGGAATCATCATCCTCGGATGCAGATTCCAGAACCTCGGTGTCCTCGTCCAGCATCTCTTCCTCGGACGCAGGACCCTGCGGTGCCGCATCGGCCAGGACCTTGCGGTACGGGTCCGAGTCTGTAGACAACCCGTCCGCATCCTCGGATACCTCGGAGTCCGCAATGACGACGCGCTCCTCCCCGTCACTGGATTCGGGCGGGTCCTGGGGGGATGGTTGATCCGGATCGAGCAGCTCCAGCTCCCGGTTGATGGAATCGAGATCCCGGATCTCCGCCAGGGTCGGCAGCTCATTCAGACTCTTCAGATTGAAGTAATCGAGAAATTCCTTGGTGGTTGCGTACAGCGCCGGCTTTCCGGGCACATCCCGATGACCGACCACCCGCACCCACTCCCGTTCGGTGAGGGTCTTGATGATGTTGGTGCTGACCGCAACACCCCGGATATCCTCGATCTCACCCCGGGTGATGGGTTGCCGGTAGGCGATCAGGGCGAGGGTCTCGAGCAGGGCCCGGGAGTATTTGGGGGGACGCTCCACCCACAGCTTGGAGATCCAGGGGGAGAGCTCCGTGCGCACCTGGATGCGAAAGCCGCTGGCGACCTCCACCACTTCGATGCCGCGTCCCTCGTAGTCCTCGCTAAGGGTGGTCAGAACGTCCCGCAGGTCCTTCTTCTCCGGCATCTCCTGTTCGCTGAACAGGCCTTGCAACTGGTCCAGGCTGACCGGTCGGCCCGCCGCCAGCAGGGCGCCTTCCACAATCTGCTTCAGTTTGTGCGCATCGTAGGGCATATCAGGACACTTTCGCTTTGACGTGAATGGGGGCGAAGGCCTCTGCCTGGACCAGTTCGAGCAACGACCCCTTGATCAGTTCGAGCACCGCCAGAAAGGTCACCACCACGCCCAGACGACCCTCGCTGATATCGAACAGTTCGGTGAAACTGACAAAATTCCGCCCGCTCACCCGCTCCAGCACATGGGACATCTTCTCCCGCACCGAGAGGGGCTCTTTCTCCACCCGGTGACTGGTGAACATGTCGGCCCGATGCAGTACGTCGGACAGGGCCAGCATGATCTCCCGCAGGGAGACATCCGGATCCACCGCTTCCACGTGCCGTTCCACCAGCTCCGCCGATGCCTGGAAGTTGTCCCGTGTCATGTGCTCGAGTTCATCCAGATCCTCGGCAGCCTGCTTGTAGCGTTCATACTCCTGCAGGCGCCGGATCAGCTCGGCCCGGGGATCATCCTCGTGCTCGTCATCGTCGCTCACCGGCCTCGGCAACAGCATGCGCGACTTGATCTCCGCCAGCATGGCCGCCATCACCAGGTACTCCGCGGCCAGTTCCAGACGCAGTTCGTTCATCATCTCGATATAGCTGATGTACTGGTCGGTGATCTTGGCGATGGGGATATCCAGGATATCCAGATTCTGACGGCGGATCAGATAGAGCAGCAGGTCCAGGGGTCCTTCGAAGGCATCGAGAAACACCTCCAGAGCGTCCGGGGGGATATACAGATCGGTCGGGGGGGTCAGCCAGGGTTCGCCCTGGACCACGGCAAACGGCATCTCCTCCTGCTCCGGGTGGTGATGGGGATGCGTTTCAGTGGGTTCCATGTTTCAAAATCTTCGGACTCGTAGTGGGTGTTGTTCGGTTATCCGGTCCCCGCGATGGACCAGCGTACTACCTTATACCAAGCGGGATTTATTTCGCCAGTCCCTGCAACGACATGGCCTGACGCACTTCACGCATGGTCTCCCGGGCTACCGTCCGCGCTCGCTCGGCGCCCTCCCGGATGATTGCTTGCACCCGCTCCGGCTGGGCCTCGAACTCGGCGGCCCGGGCCTGCATCGGCCTGAGTTCCGCCATCACCGCTTCGATGACCGGCGCCTTGCAGTCGAGACAGCCGATCCCGGCGCTGCGACAGCCCTCCTGGACCCATTCCCGGGTGGCCTCGTTGGAGTAGACCTGATGGAACTGCCACACCGGGCAGCGCTGCGGATCACCGGGATCGGTGCGGCGCACCCGGTTGGTGTCGGTGGGCATGCGCTTGAGTTTCTGTTCCACGTCTTCGGGTTTTTCACGCAGCGACAGGGTATTCGCATAGGATTTGGACATCTTCTGACCGTCCAGACCGGGCATCTTGGAGGCCTGGGTCAGCAGGGGCTGGGGCTCGGTGAGAATGATCCGCCCGCTACCCTCCAGATACCCGAGCAGGCGCTCCCGCTCTTCCACGCTGATGTTCTGCTGGGCGGCTAGCAGGGCCTGACCGCTACTCAGAGCCTCAGCGTCACCCTGTTCCTGGTAGGCGCGCTTGAGCTGGGTGAACTGTTTCGCCGCCTTCTTGCCCATCTTTTTGCAGGCCTCCTCGGCGCGGATCTCGAAATCGGGTTCCCGGCCGTAGAGGTGATTGAAGCGCCGGGCCACTTCCCGGGTCAGCTCCACGTGCGCCACCTGGTCCTCCCCCACCGGCACATGGGCGGCACGGTAGATGAGGATGTCCGCGGACTGCAGCAGCGGATAGCCGAGGAATCCGTAGGTGGCCAGGTCCTTCTCCTTGAGTTTTTCCTGCTGATCCTTGTAGCTGGGCACCCGCTCGAGCCACCCCAGAGGGGTGATCATGGAGAGCAGCAGATGCAGCTCCGCGTGTTCGGGTACCTGGGACTGAACGAACAGGGTCGCTTTTTCGCTGTCGACCCCCGCCGCCAGCCAATCGATGACCATGTCCCGGATACTCTGGGGAATCCCCCGGGGATCGTCGTAGTGGGTGGTCAGAGCGTGCCAGTCGGCAACGAAGAAGTAGCAGTCATGCTGGTGCTGCAACTCCACCCAGTTCTTCAGAACCCCGTGATAGTGGCCCAGGTGGAGTTGACCGGTGGGTCGCATGCCGGAAAGCACCCGGCTGGATTCGGAAGATGAATTCAAAACTAACTCCTTGCGGGACTGAGTATCACGGGAATCAACTTATTCACGACATCACTGGCGGGCAACAGCTCGATGGTCAGGTCCACCACGGGCCAGAGAATCACCCCCAACACACCTGTGGCGAGCAGGATCAGCACGATCACCATGCCGTAGGACTCCAGCCGGGAGTAGATCTGTGCCTGTTTGGGCGGCAACAGTGAATAGATCACCCGCCCCCCGTCCAGGGGCAGAATCGGCATCAGGTTCAGGGCCATCAGCACCGCATTGATCAGCACCCCGGCCACACCCATGAACACCAGGGGTTCACCCAGCCAATGGAAGCCCTCCAGGCTCATGCCGCCCACGTAGATCATGAGCGCCCAGATCAGGGCCATCAGCAGATTGGCACCCGGACCGGCCAACGCCACCAGACCCATGTCGCGCTTGGGATTGTTCAGGTTACGGTAGTTGACCGGCACCGGCTTGGCCCAACCGAACATGAATCCGGTCAACAGGTAGGCGCCGAAGGGCACCAGGATGGTGCCGATCGGGTCGATGTGTTTGAGGGGATTGAGGGTCACGCGTCCCAGCATCTCGGCGGTCCGGTCTCCCAACCGTTTTGCCATCCAGCCATGGGCGGCTTCGTGAACGGTGATGGCGAAAATCATCGGCAGGATGAAAATCGCCAGCTTCTGCATCAATGTAAGACCTATCATCGGCGGATTATACCTCGAACAGGGCTGCGTCGCCCTTGCCTTCACGAACCACTTGCGGCACCTCCTCGGTCATCACCACCACGGTGGTGGGTTCGAATCCGCAGTAGCCGCCATCAATGATCAGATCCACATGATGGTCCAAAAGATCCCGCATTTCGTAAGGGTCGGTCAGGGGCATCTCATCCCCCGGCAGGATCAGGGTGGTGCTCATGATGGGTTCGCCGAGTTCCTGCAGCAGAGCCCGCACGATATTGTTGTCCGGCACCCGGATGCCGATGGTCTTACGCTTGGCATGCATCAGACGCCGGGGAACCTGCTTGGTCGCCTTGTGAATGAAGGTGAATGGCCCCGGGGTCAGGTTCTTCAATAGACGGTAGTCCCGGTTGTCGATCTTGGCGTAGTTGGAGATCTCCGTCAGGTCACGGCATACCAGGGTGAAGTTGTGGTTGTCGTCCAGCTTGCGGATGCGCCGGATACGCTCCATCGCCCCTTTGTCCCCGATATGACAACCCAGGGCATAGCTGGAGTCGGTGGGGTAGATCACCACCCCGCCATTACGGATGATCTCCACCGACTGTTGAATGAATCGGGGTTGCGGATTATCCGGATGAATTTGCAGAAACAACGCCATGACGACCTGCTTGATGAAGGGGAAGGGTTCAGCCCAGTTGTGAGCGCAACACCCCGGCGCCGGGGTTCGGCCAGTCCTCCCAGACCGGTCGACACTCGTCGGGGAGATTCGGCAGGCAGCCCAGCTCGATCCAGGGATTATCGGGGGTATGAAAATCGGACCCCGCCGAGGCGAGCAGGCCGAAGTCCCGGGCATGCCGGGCCATGTTGAAATAGTCATCCCGGCTATGACTGCCGGAAACCACCTCGATGGCATCGCCGTTCAGCGCCACGAACGCCTTGAACAGACGCCGCAGCTTGGTCCGGGTCATGCTGTAACGGGCGGGATGGGCGATCACCGCCTGACCGCCGGCCCCATGGATCCAGCCCACTGCCTGCTCAAGGGGCGCCCAATTCCCCGGCACGTGCCCGGGACGCCCCTTGAGCAGATAGCGTTTGAACACGGCACGCTCATCCGAGGCCACCCCGTGTTTCACCAGGAACCGGGCAAAGTGGGTTCGGCTCACCAGGTTGCCTTCGGCGAAGGCGCAGGCCCCCTCGAAAGCCCCGGGGATCCCGGATTGTTCCAGACGGCGTCCAATTTCCACCGCCCGCCAGTCCCGGAAGGCCCGCAATCCTGCCAGACCCTCCTGCAGCCGGGCGTTCTCGGGATCCACATTCAATCCCACCACATGGACCGTGTAGCCCTCCCAGCTGACCGACACCTCCACACCGGGCACCAGGGTGAGACCGCACTGACGTGCGGTGGCCGCCGCCTCGGCAACGCCCGCGGTGGTATCATGGTCGGTGATCGCCAGCACATGCACCCCCGCGTCCGCGGCGCGCAGCACCAGCTCGCGGGGATTCAGGATGCCGTCAGAGGCGGTGGAATGGCTGTGCAGATCGTAGAGGGTCATAACGGGGCGTGATTGTACCCATTGTCCCTGTGAACTGACAGTAAAAACACGAAATCCGGAAGGCTTCCGTCACACCGGCAAATGGCCGGGATGTGACCGGTACCCACAGACGTACCCTTCCAGGCCTGCTACAATCGGCGGATTTCCTCCGCCAAACCGGCCTTGGGAACATTACTCCCTGGTGTGAATCAGACAGGCTATGAAATTTCTCGCAGACTTCTTCCCCGTCATCCTGTTTTTTGTTGCCTACAAAATCTACGGAATCTACATCGCCACCGGTGTCGCCATCGCCGCATCGGTCATCCAGGTCGGCTATGCCTGGTTGCGCAAAGGACATGTGGAAAAGATGCACTGGATCACCCTGGGCATCCTGGTGGTATTCGGTGGACTGACCATCCTGCTCCAGGACCGCACCTTCATCATGTGGAAACCCTCGGTGATCAACTGGCTGTTCGGACTGGTGTTCCTTGGGAGTCAATGGATCGGCCAGAAACCCCTGGTGCAGCGCATGATGGAGCACACCATCGAGGTGCCCCAGCCGGTGTGGCGCAGACTGAACCTGTTCTGGGGCCTGTTTTTTGTCCTGCTGGGTTTCCTCAACCTGTATGTGGCCTCCGACTTCTTCAATGCGGAGCACCAGTTGGTGGCGCTCTCCGGGATCGAACAGATCGATTTCGATCACTGTACGGATCAGTTTCAGGGTAAGGAACTGGAGATGTGCGATACTGCCCACACCCTGGAATCACACTGGGTGAATTTCAAACTGTTCGGCATGATGGGCCTGACCCTGGTGTTCATCGTGCTGCAAGCCTTTTACCTGGCCCGCCACATTCGCGAGCCGGAACTGAAAACCGAGGAAAACTGAGTGTTCTATGCCATCATTGCGGAAGACCGGGACGACAGTCTGGAACAGCGTTTGAAAGTCCGTCCCGACCATCTGAAAAGGGTCCAGGCCCTGCAGGACGAGGGTCGGCTCCTATTGGCCGGCCCCCACCCGGCCATCGACGCCGAGGACCCGGGTCCGGCCGGTTTTTCCGGCAGCCTTATCGTGGCGGAATTCGACAGCCTCGAAAGCGCCAAGCAATGGGCGGACAGCGATCCCTACACCCTGACCGGCGTATATGCCCGAGTCACGGTGAAACCCTTCAGGAAAGTCCTGCCCGCATAATCAGGACAGGCAATTCTAAAACCCAGTCATTCAAGTAAGGACCAACGATGAAAAACAAGATCATTCTGGCCGCCCTTTGCACTGTAGGGCTCATCTCCGGTTGCAACCAGGCGGCTGAAAATCCGGCCTCCGAGAGCGCCCGCTCCGCGACCCTACCCGCCTCGAGCGAGCAGACCGGCAGCGCCGAGATGGACGCCAACACCCTGCTCACCGTCAATGGTCAGCCGGTGACCCGCGCCATGTACGCACTCTACTTTCAGGATCGGATGCGCGGCGTGCCCGATGCCAAGACCTCACCGGAAATGCAGATGGGCGTGCTCAATGAATTGGCGAATATCCTGATCGTCTCCCAGGATGCTGAAAAGTCCGGTTACATGGATCACGAGGAGATCGCCGCCTCCATGGCCCTGCTCAAGGCAAAACTGCTCACCCAGGCTCTGGTCCAGGAGTACGCCAGCAAGAACAAGCCCACAGAAGAGCAGATTCAGAAAGTCTACGATGAGGAGTATGCCAACCTGACCAGTACCGAGTACAAAACCCGGCACATCCTGGTCAAGGAAGAGGACGAGGCGAAAGCCCTGATCGCCGAACTGGATAAGGGCGCCGACTTTGCGGAACTGGCCAAGGAACACTCCACCGGCCCGACCAACGTCAAGGGCGGCGACTTGGGCTGGATCGATCCTGAGCAGATGGTGGAGCCCTTTGCCGAGGCACTGAAAGCCATGGAAAAAGGCAAATACTCCTCAGCCCCGGTGCAGACCCAGTTCGGCTGGCATGTCATCCTGCTGGAAGACAGCCGCACCAATCCGGCGCCGACCCTGGACAAGGTACACGGCGAGATCGAAACCAAGTTGCAGCAGAAGGCTCTGACTGAATACATGCAGGGTCTGCGGGACAACAGCAAATTGGTATTCAATGAGAACAACGGCCAAGCGACCGAGCAGGCCGATGCCGCCGCAGCACCTGGCGCCGCTGACACCGCCGCGCCCACGGAAGCCGCCGGCGACAGCGCAGCAGCCGACACCGCCCAGGAGGCTGCAGGTGAGCCGGCTCCGGCCAGTGAAGGGGACAAGAACCAGTAAGGACACCAACCACTGATCCGGAGCCGGCGACGCCGGCTTTGGATCAGTCGGATTGGGTCACTGATTTCAGTGTTTCCAAAGACCGCATCGGCAGTTATTTAATCTAAGATAACCGCAGATGGACACAGCAGCGTAGCCCGGGTGCAGCGAAGCGGAACCCGGGAACAACCCTGCGGAGCTCCGTGGCGGGCTTTTTGAGTGCAGTGCGTTCCAGCCCCGCCGGTTGTTGTGAGCATCGCAGTGGCCCCCGAAGAGGCGGGACCGTCGCGCGCCCTTTCTTTTACTACCTTTCTCTCGTTCCCACGCTCCGCGTGGGAATGCATATCGATATCACATGGTATTGCCCAAACCTGTTAGGCATGTGCAATCCCGGGTCTGCATTCCCACGAGGAGCGTGGGAACGAGATATGGACACAGCAGCGTAGCCCGAGTGCAGCGAAGCGGAACCCGGGAACAACCCTCCGGAGCTCCGGGCGGGCTTTTTGAGTGCAGCACGTTCCAGCCCCGCCGGTTGTTGTGAGCATCGCAGTGGCCCCCGAAGAGGCGGGACCGTCGCGCGCCCTTTCTTTTGCTACCTTTCTCTCGTTCCCACGCTCCGCGTGGGAATGCATATCGATATCACATGGTATTGCCCAAACCTGTTAGGCATGTGCAATCCCGGGTCTGCATTCCCACGCTGAGCGTGGGAACGAGATACCATTTCAAGCCTTCCATCCCTGTGGCTGAGCATGCCGGGTAATCAGGTTTTCTTTTGCAGGATTCCCCTGAATCCGACTGGCTACCGCACAAATACCTTAAGTAAGCGCCATTGCCCTCAGACTGCCTCAAAGGAACGGCAATCGACTGTCCGGAGCTACCGGAATCTCATGACTGAGGTTTGAAAGCGGAAGATCCACCGATCGGACACCGACGGGAGATCGGCTTCAGTCGCCGCTCTCCGGCTTTTTCACCTTGCCGATTGAAGTAATGGGCACCACCTTGGTCTTGGGCGGCTCATCCACGAAGTAGGGACGTTCCTCGGCGGTGCGGCCCGATTGGTCCGCGAGCTCCTTTTCCCGCGCGGTAATCAGACCCAGACAACTGCGAATGTCCTGGATGGTCTGATCCGACAGGGGATGTCTGAGGCTTTTGTGTTCCGGTGTGACCTCACGCACGATGCTGGTCAGCACCTTGCGCATCACCATCATGATTTCCCGTTCTTTTGCGATTTCGTCATTCATGGCGGGATGCTAACACGGGGCCGTCGGGGTTAAAACCGCTTGTTTATCCGGTGTTCCCGCACTACGGCAACGTCAACCATCACCGTCAGTCAATGACCGGTTGCCATTGCGGGATCCTGTTTCGCTAAAGCCCGCAGACGCTCTTACAGGATGTATCCATGTCACCGATCCGTCACTTGAACGATACCCGCCAATGACTCTATAAAGGGGCTCGAATTCCCTCAACCCACAGCCTTCAGGACTCACGCCATTGGAACAGGGTTTACGCAATTACCTGGTCGTCACCGGCGGGTACTGGGCCTTCACCGTCACGGACGGCGCCATCCGCATGCTGGTGGTGCTGTACTTTCACCTGCTGGGCTATTCGCCTTTCGAAGTGGCGATGCTGTTCCTGTTCTACGAGTTCTTCGGCATCGTCACCAACCTGGTGGGCGGCTGGCTGGGTGCACGGATCGGCCTCAATCTGACCATGCAGATCGGCATGGGTCTGCAGGTTGTGGCCCTGCTCATGCTGACGGTGCCGGAAAGCTGGCTGTCGGTGGCTTATGTGATGAGCGCCCAGGCCCTCTCGGGCATCGCCAAAGACCTGAACAAGATGTCCGCCAAGGCCTCGGTGAAGACCCTGGCCCGGGACCTGGGCTCCTCGAAACTGTTCAAATGGGTCGCGATCCTCACCGGTTCGAAGAATGCCCTGAAAGGGGCCGGATACTTCATCGGCGCCGCCCTGCTGGAGACCCTGGGCTTTCGCGGTGCCCTGGGGGTACTGGCCTCCCTGTTGGTGCTGGTGTTGCTGGCCAGTCTGCTGCTGTTACCCTCCGGGGTCGGCAAGATGGCCTCGAAGCCCAAATTCACCCAGGTGTTTTCCCGGGTCGGCGCGATCAACTGGCTGTCCGCCGCGCGTTTCTTCCTGTTCGGTTCACGGGATGTCTGGTTCGTTGTGGCCTTGCCGGTATTCCTCTACGAGGTGGCGGGATGGTCCTTCACCGGGGTGGGCAGTTTTCTCGCCCTCTGGGTGATCGGCTACGGTGTGGTTCAGGCGTCCGCCCCCGGTCTGCTGCGTCCGCAGCAGGGTGGCGAGGGACCGGGAGGCACCAGCGCGCGGAGCTGGGCCTTCCTGCTCGCACTGTTCCCGGCCGGGATCGCCCTGGCCATGCAATCGGACTGGCCGGTAGCCTGGATCCTGGTGGCGGGGCTGGTGCTGTATGGCGTGGTGTTCGCCATCAACTCCGCCCTGCACTCCTACCTGATACTTGCCTATTCCGGCCATGACCGGGTGGCGATGAACGTGGGCTTCTACTACATGGCCAACGCCGGCGGACGACTGGCGGGCACCGTTCTGTCCGGCTGGGTCTACCAGACCCACGGGCTGAGCGGATGTCTCTGGGTCTCCTGCGGGTTCATCCTGGTGGCCGCCCTGCTCTCGTTCAGGTTGCCCGAAGTGGATGACAATCCCGAGTCCCTTGACCCGAAAACCTGATCGACTGGGTTGTGGTCGGGTTAATATTAACCCGGCGACTAAGTATGTCGTCTTCAGCCGAAGTGTGCCTGCCTGCAACAAGGCATCAAAACGCCGCTGTAGCACTCCTACAGCAAGTTTTGATAACGCAGTCTGCGGGCAGGCACACTTCGGCCTGTCTTTTAAAAACATATTGTTAGGGGCTTCAAGCCTGCCCTTGCTCGGTGTTGCGGCTCTTGACAAGGGAACAACCATTGCCTGCGAACCGCGTCTTGATCAAGGGCAGGCTTGAAGCCCTGAAGACGACATTCTTAGTCGCCGGGTTAATAGAAGGCTGTCTGGCTCAGACCGATCACACGGATCGCCTCACCATCACTCGAGCGGTTACGATACGGGGCCACATAATGCAAAGTCGCATAAGCGTGTTCTCGCATGACCGCCTCCGCGCGTCCTGACTGGCCCTGCACCAGAGCATCAAACACCGCATGATGCTGTCTATGAGCATAGTCGAATCGACGATACTCCTGATCCATATGCCCAGGGTCGATTGCCAGCGCATTGACCGAGGCGAAGGGAATGTGTTCGATTCGAGTCAGGGCGGTCTGGATGGCCGGGTTGGCGCTGGCCTCGACAATCAGGCGATGAAATCGCTTATTGAGATCGTGATAGCGTTCCAGATCATCCTCGGTGACATAGGTTTTGGCGAACAGGACATCGCCTCGCTCCAGACACTCGAGCAGCCCTCGTCTCGTACCCTCATCCAGTCCCCTTTGTGCTGCCTGAGATGCGGCCAACCCTTCCAGAACACCGCGCACCTCCACCGCACCTCTGACCTCATCGAGGACCACCTCCCTGACCCGATAACCTCTCCGCGGTAACTGGATCAGCAGTCCCTCCTGTTCCAGGGTACGAAACGCGATACGCACGGGCATTCGTGAAACCCCGAGCTGTTGCGCGGTGGGGATTTCCGCCAGTCGTTCCCCAGCCTTCAGTTCTCCGGAAATGATCATCTGCCGAAGTAGGCTCAAAACCCGTTGACCTTGATTTGCCATGGAATCTTCATCCCAATCTTTGATGGATCGCCAGAACCATTATGGATCCAAATTTGTACATTCAAAAGAAATAAAGTTGCCACTGAATACTTTTACAATAGGCGTGGTTATTTGTAGTGAAAACATTAATTAATAACGTATTAACAATGTTTTAATAAACATTATGAAAGTTTGATCTCAATTTATCACATAGTATCAATTTACTTGATACATTGGCATTGCTGTGCTTTTATTGGATCCAATAACAAAACATTCACCGGAGGAGAGATTCATGTTTGTGAAAAACACCTGGTATGTCGCGGCTCGATCGGATGAGCTGTCCGACAAACCCCTGGCCCGCCAGATCTGCGGTGAAAAGATCGTTTTCTACCGGGATGAAGCGGGCCGAGTCGCAGCACTCGAAGACTTCTGCCCCCATCGAGGCGCGCCCCTGTCGCTCGGATATATCGAGGAGGGTAAGCTGGTGTGTGGGTATCACGGTTTGAAAATGGGTCGTGATGGCAAAACCGATTCCATGCCCAGGCAGCGTGTCCAGGGCTTCCCCTGCGTCCAGGCCTACCCGAGCGAAGAACGTCACGGCTTTATCTGGGTCTGGACCGGTGACGCGACACAAGCACAACCCGAGCAGATCCCCGATTTCATTTGGAGCGAGAACCCGGATTGGGCCTATGGTGGCGGCCTCTATCACATCGCCTGCGACTATCGCCTGATGATCGACAACCTGATGGACCTGACCCACGAGACCTATGTGCATGCCTCCAGTATCGGCCAGAAAGAGATCGACGAAGCACCGGTCACGACCCAGATCAGTGGTGACGAGGTGATCACCAGTCGTTTCATGGAAAACACTTCAGCGCCCCCCTTCTGGCAAGCCGCGCTGCAAGCCAACGGACTTGCGCATGACGTGCCGGTCGACCGTTGGCAGATCAGTCGCTTTACCCCACCCAGCCACATCATGATAGAAGTGGGCGTGGCCCATGCGGGCAAAGGCGGTCGCGAGGCGGATGCCGCGCATAAGGTGAACGCCATCGTAGTCGATTTCATCACCCCGGAGCATGAAACCTCAATGTGGTATTTCTGGGGTTTTGCCCGGTCATTCAAACCCCAGGACGCTTCGCTTACGGAGCAGATTCGCATGGGTCAGGGAAAGATCTTTGCCGAGGATTTGGAGATGCTGGAGCGACAGCAGAACAATCTGCAAAGCCACTTTCCCGAGCGCAAATTGCTGAAACTCGATATCGACGCCGGCGGTGTTCAGGCACGCCGCAAACTCGAACGCCTGTTGCAACAGGAACAGACCATCGAGGAACGTTCATGATCGAAGTTACCGTTACACAGAAAAACCGGGAAGCGGATGACATCATCAGCCTTGAACTGGCCCGCATCGACGGGAACCTGCTGCCTCCCTTCGAACCCGGGGCACACATCGATCTGCATCTGCCCGATGGTCTGACCCGGCAGTATTCGCTCTGCAGCTCTCCAAACGATCGAGCACGCTACCGGGTCTGCATCCTGAAGGAGCATGCGTCCCGAGGCGGTTCCGCTTTCCTGCACACACATACCGAGGTCAATCAGCGCCTATCGATCAGCGAACCCCGCAATCTGTTTCCGATGGTGCCCGAGGCCAAACGCACGCTGTTATTTGCCGGGGGTATTGGCATTACCCCTCTGCTTTGCATGGCCTATGCCCTGGTCGATGCCCAGGCGGATTTCGAATTGCACTACAGTGGAAAGCGCCTGAGCCGGATGGCCTTTGTCGATCAAATCATGCAGGGCCCCTTCGCCGATCGCACACACCTGCATATCAGCGATGGGCAGCCGTCACAGCGACTCGATGTTGCGCCCCTGCTTGCACACCCTCAGCCCGGCACCCATCTCTATGTGTGCGGACCCGAGGGATATATGGATTATGTACTAAGCAGCGCAACTCGACTTGGCTGGCCATCGGCACAACTGCACCGGGAGTACTTTATCGCCGCTTCGACACCCGAGCGGGAAGCCGGCGGTTTCGAGATCGAAATCAAGAGTAGCGGACAGATTCTCGACGTCCCCGCAGATCGAACCGCATTGCAGATATTGGAGGAAGCCGGTTTCTACATTCCCGTGTCCTGCGAGGAAGGGGTCTGCGGAACCTGTCTGACCCGTGTTCTTTCGGGCAATCCTGACCATCGAGATCGTTTTTTAACAGAAGAGGAACGGGCGTCTAACGATCGGTTTACCCCTTGCTGTTCCCGCTCTCGAAGCGGACGACTGGTGCTGGACCTGTAGTGGTAAGTAGTTTTGAGTGTTTAGTTTTAAGTTGATGAGTTCGCTCTGCTCACGATTCTTTAGTCTCGTTCCCACGCTCTGCGTGGGAATGCAGACTCAGGGTTCCGCATACAATCCAAGTCTGATCAGTACAACGTAACTTAGGTATGTGTTCCCGCACAGAGCGTGGGAACGACAGCAAAAAAAGTGGGGCGACGCCCCACTCTACCCAAATAGCGACTGTTGAAATTCTGACTTCTTCTATTCGATGTGCCGTTTCACGAATTCGGCGATCTCCTTAATCGACTGCATACTCTCTTCCAACATAGGACCATAGAGCTGCCAGCAATGAACCATATCCGGCCAGACCTTCAACTCGACCGGAGTTCCCGCCTGTTCGATACGCTGGGCGATGGTCAGACTGTCATCCACCAGCAACTCGTTTGAGCCTACGTGGATCAGCACCGGGGGCAAACCGGTCATGTCACTGTAGAAGGGAGTTACCTGTGATGCACGCAGGTCCCCTTCCCCAACGTAGACCCGATTGAACAGATCAACTAACTCCTTGTTCAATAAGGGTGCGTTTGCGAGTGTGGTATGCGACGCTCCGTCACCTGCCAGATCAAGCGCCGGGGACATCATGACCACGCAACCCGGCACAGGGAGCCCCATCTCACGAGCGCGTACAGCAGTCGAAAGCGCCATATTGCCACCGGCCGAATCCCCCGCCAAGGCAATGGCCGAAGGCGCGAACCCCTGATCGAGCGCCCAACAATAGGCGCTAAAGCAGTCGTCATGGGCGGCAGGAGCAGGATGTTCCGGTGCCAATCGATAGTCGACGCTCAACACAGGCATTGCGGCCAGTTGTGCCATATGACTGGTGAGCGCACGATGAGAACGGGAGGATCCAAAGAGAAAACCGCCTCCGTGGTAGTAGATGATCAAGCGATCCTCACGCCCGCCTGTCGGCCGGTTCCACTCACCCGAACAGCGCTCCGAGGACAACACCGTGTAGGTCGTATCCTGAGCCCCGGGGGTCTGCGCATTGATCGCTTCAAACCACTCCCGTATGCTTTCGGGGGTCGGAATCTCCGGTGGTGGCGCTTCGGCGGAGAGTTGCAGGATCGCATCAAGCTGTTCTTTGGACATAACGATCTCGTAAACGGTTGGCGCAGATCACTGAAAACGCAAGCAACTATGCCATGCGAATAATCGGCTTAATGGTTTTGCCACTTTCGGAGTCCTCGATCGCCTGGTTGATCTCATCCAGATTGTAGAACTTGACCAGCCGATCGAAGGGGAACATCCCTTTGGCGTGAAGATCGGCCAGCATCGGAATGAAAGTTTCCGGATTGGAGTCGCCTTCGACGATGCCGATCAGGCGCCGCCCACCGCTCATGAAGTGGGTTTCGTCGAGTTCAATCCGGGTTGCCGGCGCGGGCGCGCCAAGAATGCCACAGGTTCCCCGTGGCGCGAGGGTTTCGACCGCATCCCGGATAACAGCGGGTATACCGGTGGTATCGAGGGCAAAGTCCACCCCAAACCCGCTAATCGCCATGACCTGTTCTCCAACCTTTTCCCTTCCGGGATTGAGGGTGTGGGTCGCACCGAGTTCCCTGGCCATGGCCAGCCGGTCATCATTCATATCCACGGCGATGATCGTGGAGGCGCCGACCACCTTGGCCGCCATCACGGCGGAGAGCCCCACCGAACCGGTACCGAAAACCACCAAAGAGCGACCCACCGAAACCTTCAGGGCATTCATTACGGCTCCGGCTCCGGTCTGAATACCACAGGCCAGAGGACCGAGCAGTTCCAGCGGCAGCGTCTCGGCCACCTTGACCACATTGGTCTCGTGACACAGAGCATGGGTCGCGAAGGAGGATTGGCCGAAGAAATTACCATGCACCAGCGAACCGTCATCGCCGCTCAACGCGCTGCTGCCGTCGGGGCGTACCGCGAAGAAGTTGCGCGGAAAGAATTCATGGCAATAGCTGCTGGCATGATCGCTGCAACTGGGACAGGTGCCGCAGGAGTTATAGGTCATGACCACATGATCGCCGGGCTTGACCTTGGTAATGCCGCTGCCGACCTGCTCCACGACACCGGCACCCTCGTGACCCAGTACCACCGGAAAAGGCGTCGGCAGATGGCCCGCGATCACCACCAGGTCGGTATGACAGACACCGGTTGCGACCACCCGCACCAGAATCTCGTGACTGCGTGGCGCTTCGAGAGAGAGGGACTCAAGCGAGAGTTGCCCGCCCTGTTCGCGGGCGACGGCTGCTTTGATTTCCATAGGAACGGGTCCTCCGAATCTTTCAGTTAATCGTAGTTTCGTGGCATGAGGTCAACTTTGCGCGTCAACCATTATATCAATTTACTTGATATTAATGGCGACAGGCAAAATGTCAATTCATTTCATCAGAGCTCTCGCAACATACCGACCGCGTTGCGCAGATGTCCGTGCAGGGTCTTGACCTCCTGATCGCTGAGCCCCTCTAATATCTTCGCCTCGATACCGGCAATCTGTTTATTGCATTGTATCAGCAGCCTCTGACCCGCTTTGGTCAGACTGACCTGGATGATACGTCCATGATGGGGGTCGGGCTTACGCAGGATCCAGCCGTTCTTCTCCATACCCTTGATCAGTTCATTGGCTGCCTGAGGCGACACCATGATGCGCTCGGCAAGTTTCGCGTTAGACAGTTTGCCATTGCTGCAAAAGACAGAGAGCGCAGTGTACTGCCCCACGGTCAACCCCATGGGTTCGAGTACTTTACGGAAACACTGTCTCAATGCCCGATCCAGTCGACCGACCATGTAGGCCACACCCAGGGGTCTGCTGAATTGATCAAAGGAATCTGGGTTATCCGTCAACTCGGAATCTGAGGGGGGTCGGCAAACTTGAACGGTCATAACGGTCTCACTTTTCGGGGTTTGATGTCCTAATACAAGAAAATTCTACGCCTTGTCAGCGTAGAACCAGGAATAATCCAAGGCAACGAGCATGCCTACAATCCAGAATCTACGGATCCCGGATCCTATCCTTAGCTATCTTTGACTCTTCACAGGCTTGCGGACAACGGATCATTTTTCTATATATCAAGATACCTGATATTGCAAATCTTTGTCTGAACGACTCATATTCAAGGCTTGTCCTGCGGGGACAATACTGGTATCTCTTGCGGCTATCATTCCTGAAAGGCGCTGCGCGCACTCGATGACTGAACATAGCAATTCACACCTGGATCTCAACGGAAGATTGCTGCAACTGCTGGTAGCAGTCGTGGACGAGGGCTCCATTACCCGGGCCGCGGAACGTCTCGGCGTTACCCAATCGGCGGTGAGTCACTTGCTTGACAAACTACGGTGCATTCTGGACGACCCTCTGTTCGTAAAATCGGGCAGGGGCATTGTCGCAACCGACCGAGCCGTTCACCTGGCCCGGGAGGCTCGGGTACTATTGCAGGAGATGCAGCGTTTTGCCAGGATCGATGCCTTTGACCCGGCCAGACTGCAAACCACCTTCACCCTCGCCGCCAACGATTTTCAACGGGACCTGTTACTGCCCAGGTTATTCGAGCGTCTCCACGCACAAGCGCCAGGACTTGATCTGAGGGTTATTCCATCCGCGATACCGAGCGTGGAAATGGTCAGGGATGAACAGTGTCAGCTGGTCATCTCACCTCGCCCCCCCGATGCGGGGGATATTCTGCAGAAGCGGTTATTCAACGGAATCTACCGGGTCTTTTACGATCGCGACTGCCGCGAGGCTCCACAAACCGTTGAAGACTACCTTGAAGCGGATCACATCACCGTGGCCTATGAACCACCCCGCCCCCTCGATATCGATCAATTGCTGGCGTCACAAGGGATAAACCGTCATTTTCGGGTTCGGGTTCCCGGTTTCTCGGGCATCCCGCCCTTTCTGAAAAACAGCCGCATGCTCGCCACCTTGCCGGAACTGCTGGCGCGCAACCTGCTACGCGACTTCGCGAGTTGTTCCGTACCCGTGAACTGCCCGAATATCCCGATGTATATGATCTGGCACCTGCGGTATCGGCATGATCCGGTGCATGGCTGGCTGCGTGGCGAGTTGGAAGCGGTGGCTCGGGAAGTGGTTGGGAGATAATTTTGAATTTTAAATTATGAATTTTGAATTGATGTGTTCGCTTCGCTCACGGGCTTTGATCGTTCCCACGCTTCGCGTGGGAATGCAGACTGAGGGTTCAGCGCACAACCCAAACCTAATCAATACAACGCAGCTTATGCATGCATTCCCACGCAGAGCGTGGGAACAAGGAAAATCCGCGAGCGAAGCGAACACATCAATTCAAAATTAACCTACCCGGAGGGATTCACCAACTCCCTGACCTTACTCTCAACCAATTTAAGCAGATTCCGCTGCACCTGGGTCATGGGACGATGGCTACTGACGGCAGAGGACAGGCGAGTCAGTAACCGCGGCTCAATGATCGGTCGCAGGTTGTAGCGTTCGGCCCGTCCAAAGGCATGCACGGAACTCGTGGGCAGTATCCCGTTACCGATGCCTTCTGCGACCAGTTCGAGAATCGCGGAAATGGCATCCACTTCCATACCGATATTCGGGCGCATCCCCAGGTTGGCTAACTCGGTTTCCAGGTGCATGCGAATCACATTCGGACGACTGGGAATGATCAAGGGCAGTTCCGCTACCGCGCTCAGGCTGATCGGGCCCACCACAGAAGTATGATGGCGGGATTGAACCAGATAGAGCGATTGAGTGATGACAGGCTGTAACTCGATATCAGGAAACGGAGCAGCATCGTAGAGCAGTGCCACATCCAGGCGGCCGACGTTCAGATCCTCCAGCATGCTCAGAGACAGGCCCTCGCGGATCGAGAGGACGGCGTCAGGCATGGCCTCGCGAAATACGCGCATCAGAGGTACCGTAAGCACTTTGGACAGCCCCGGCGGCAAACCCAGTGCCACACTGCCTACGAGTCCACCCCGTTCACGGGCCAGTTCTTCTCGCAGACGCCCGACCTGATGTAACACACCCCTGCCGTGTTCAAGCAGAATCTTGCCGGCTTGGGTGGGTGTGACCCCCCGACCATTGCGAATCAGCAGATTCTGCCGCAACTCCGTCTCAAGCAGTCGCACATGTCGGCTCAGTGCCGACTGGGCGACATTAAGAATAATAGAAGCCTGGGTAAAACTCCCCAGTTCTGCAACGCGCACAAAGTATTCGATCTGTTTCAGGTCCATGGATAACCTGCAATTGAGGCACTGGATTCGGGCAATTTATAGCAAATTGAGATAACAGATGGTAGCGATTTACGTTTTATTAATAACCGGGTGGATCATAGGCTTGTCGGGATCATGACAATCCGCATCGCTGGGGAAAGCATTCCTCGACACTGATAGACTTGTTTTCCTCCATGACCTTCCGGTCACTGGCCATCTGAACCTCAGCAAGATCTAGGGAATTTGCCCGCGGATCCCAGTCCCAGATTCCATTCTGTTGAGCGGTCTCTCCGGCTTGACCGAACCAACCCTACCGGCATGCGGAAGTAGAGACAGGCATATGCGCACAGACAGGCAACGCCCAGCCATCGCAATTTAAGATATCTGAAAGCCGTGTTTCGCCGTATCTAAAATTCCATAGGCCATCGATACTATGCACTCAACTTGTATAGACCTCCTCTTATAAGCGGCGGGCCCTCTCGCCGCATCTTTTTTGAGAGTTCGGACCACGGGTAGTCGCAGGTCATACGGGTTGATGCGAATCAACAGACAGCCTCCCCCAAGCGCGGGGTGGTCTGTGGCGGAAACCGATATCCTACCCACATCCGGTCAAGGAGCATCCCAGTGATCATCGACATACACGGCCACTACACTACCGCACCGCCGGCCCTCGCAGCCTGGCGCGATCGGCAGATCGCAGGCATCAAGGATCCCACCAGTATGCCGAAGGCATCAGATCTCATCATCAGCGACGACGACATCCGTGAGACCATCGAGAGCAACCAGCTCAAGAAGATGCTGGAGCGAGGTTCCGATCTCACCATCTTCAGCCCCCGTGCCAGTTTCATGGCCCACCATATCGGTGATTTCCAGATCTCCTCCGTCTGGGCCTCGATCTGCAATGAACTCTGTTATCGGGTCTCGCAGCTGTTTCCAGACTATTTCATCGGCGCCGCCATGTTGCCGCAGAGTCCCGGGGTCGATCCGGCGACCTGCGTTCCCGAGCTGGAGCGATGTGTCAATGAATACGGCTTTGTCGCGATCAACCTGAATCCGGACCCCTCGGGGGGCCACTGGACCAGCCCGCCCCTGACCGATCGTCACTGGTACCCTATCTATGAAAAGCTGGTGGAGTACGACATTCCGGCCATGATCCATGTGAGCACCGCCTGTAATCCCTGCTTCCATACCACCGGATCGCACTACCTGAATGCGGACACTACCGCCTTCATGCAACTGCTGCAGGGGGATTTGTTCAAGGATTTTCCCGCATTGCGTTTTGTTATCCCTCACGGCGGCGGCGCGGCGCCCTACCACTGGGGTCGCTTCCGCGGTCTCGCCCAGGCCCTGGAGAAACCCCTGCTGGAGGAGCATCTGCTGAAGAATGTCTACTTCGATACCTGCGTCTATCACCAGCCGGGCATCGATCTGCTCACCGATGTGATTCCGGTGGACAACATCCTCTTCGCCTCAGAGATGATCGGCGCGGTGCGTGGCATCGATCCTCAAACCGGCCACTATTTCGACGACACCAAACGCTATATTGAGTCGACCCTGAATCTCTCCGACGAAGACAAGTTCAAGGTCTACGAGGGTAATGCCCGGCGGGTCTATCCGCGCCTCGACACGGCACTCAAGGCCAAGGGACTCTGATACCAAGCGACTGAAGCGACTGCGAGAAAAGACATGAGCATGAACAATCTGGGCATCGTCAAACGCCACATCGAACGCGCGGACCCGAAGGCGGTGGAGAAGCTTGCCCGCTTCGGCAGCGCCACCGTGCATGAGGCCATGGGTCGGGTGGGCCTGATGCAACCCTATATGCGGCCCATCTATTCCGGCGCTCATCTGTGCGGCACCGCGGTAACCGTACTGCTTCACCCGGGTGACAACTGGATGATGCATGTGGCCGCCGAGCAGATCCGCCCCGGAGACCTGGTTGTGGCCGCCTTGAGCGCCCCCTGCAGCGACGGTTTTTTCGGTGACCTTCTGGCCACCTCGTTTCGCGCCCAAGGGTGCGGCGGGCTGATCATCGACGCCGGGGTGCGCGACGTGAAGGATCTGACCGAGATGGGCTTTCCGGTGTGGAGCAAGGCGATCAGCGCCAAGGGCACCATCAAGGCAACCCTGGGTTCGGTCAACATTCCGGTGGTCTGCGCCGGCGCTCTGGTCCACCCGGGCGACGTGGTGGTGGCCGACGACGACGGCGTGGTGGTAGTGCCCGCCGCCATCGCCCAGCAGGCTGCCGACGCCGCTGAAGCCCGGGAAGATAATGAAGCGGTCAAACGGGAAAAACTGGCGGCAGGCGTTCTCGGACTCGACATGTACAACATGCGCGGACCGCTGGAGAAGGCGGGGCTTCAGTATATCGACTGATTGCCCAGGTCGATCACGCCCACTCAATGAGCCCAAAAACCAGCCGCGCCGGTTTCGCCGAAGCGGACCCGGACATCGCCTGTCAAAACACCAGATTTCCCTAGAGGTGCCGTCATGGAATTCAAAAAGACACCGGGTTGGCTCGACTGGTACGCCAACCCAAGCAAACCCGATTTCAAGCTGCCCCCAGGAGCGGTCGACGCCCACTGTCATGTGTTCGGACCCGGGGATGAATACCCCTTTGCTCCCGAGCGTAAATACACCCCCTGCGATGCAGGCAAAAACCAGCTGTTCGCCCTGCGCGACCATCTGGGCTTCAGCCGCAATGTGATCGTCCAAGCCACCTGTCACGGGGCCGACAATCGAGCCATGGCCGACGCCTGCCGCGCATCCAAGGGAATGGCCCGGGGTGTCGCCACCGTACGCCGCTCAGTCAGCGACGAGGAGTTGCAGCAACTGCATGAAGCCGGGGTGCGGGCGGTTCGCTTCAACTTCGTCAAGCGTCTGGTGGACATCACTCCCAGAGACGAACTGGAGGAGATCGCCGCGCGCATCGCGAGACTGGGTTGGCATGTGGTGATCTATTTCGAGGCGCCGGATCTGCCCGGACTGCGGGACTTCTTTACCGGACTGCCGACGGTCGTCGTGGTCGACCATATGGGCCGCCCGGATGTCAGCAAACCGCTCGATGGACCTGAATTCGAGCTGTTCCTCAGGTTCATGGGCGAGAACCCCAATATCTGGAGCAAGGTCAGCTGCCCGGAACGACTCTCGGTCAGCGGCCCCAAGGCCCTCGATGGGGAGCGCAACGCCTACCGGGATGTGGCCCCCTTCGCTCGCCGGGTGGTGGAGAGCTTTCCCGACCGGGTACTCTGGGGTACCGACTGGCCCCACCCCAACCTGAAGAACCATATGCCCGACGATGGCCTGCTGGTCGACTTCATCCCCCATATTGCTCCAACCGCGGAGCTTCAACAGAAGCTCCTGGTGGACAATCCAATGCGTCTCTACTGGCCCGAGGAGGCGCGTTGACATGGCCTTGGACAAACCGTACCAAAACATTCCCGGCACCATCATCTTCGACGCCGAACAGTCCCGCAAAGGCTACTGGCTCAACCAGTTCTGTGTCTCCCTGATGAAACCGCGGAACCGGGAGCGTTTCAAGGCCGATGAGCGTGCCTATTTGAATGAGTGGCCCATGAGCGAAGCCCAGAAACAGGCGGTGATCGACCGAGATCTCAACCTTTGCATGGCACTCGGTGGCAACATCTATTTTCTCGCCCGTATCGGTGCCACCGACGGCAAGAGCTTTCAACAGATGGCTGGCAGCATGACCGGTATGAGCGAACAGGAGTATCGCGACATGATGCTCCAGGGTGGCCGCTCCCCCGATGGTAATCGCTATATTGGCGAGGACGGGGACGCCCAAGCGCATCGGCAACCCCAGGGCAAAGCGGGAAAAGCCCAGGGAGGCGAGTGACATGGCTCATATCAGTGCGAGCGTATACACCTCCCATGTACCAGCCATCGGTGCCGCAATCGATCTGGGCAAGACCCAGGAGCCTTACTGGCAACCCCTGTTCAAAGGCTATGAGCCGAGTCAGCTGTGGATGGAAGCACACCGACCCGATGTGATCTTCCTGGTCTACAATGACCATGCCAGCGCCTTCAACCTGGAGTTGATTCCTACCTTCGCCATCGGCACCGGAGCCGAATTCGAGATTGCCGATGAAGGCTGGGGACCACGTCCGGTTCCCAAGGTGATCGGTCATCCGGAACTGGCCGCGCATATTGCACAAAGCGTGATCCAGGACGATTTTGACCTTACCATCGTCAACAAACTGGTAGTGGACCACGGCCTGACCGTTCCCCTTTCGCTGATGTGCGGTCAACCGCAAGCCTGGCCCTGCCCGGTGATACCCTTTGCGGTCAATGTGGTGCAGTACCCTCCCCCATCGGGACGACGCTGCTTCGAGCTGGGCCAGGCGATCCGCAGAGCGGTGGAGACCTACGACGAAGCATTGAACATCCAGATCTGGGGCACCGGCGGTATGAGTCACCAGCTGCAGGGAGCCCGTGCCGGCCTGATCAACCGGGAATGGGACAACGCCTTCCTCGACCGACTGGTCAACGATCCACAAGGTCTCTCACGGATGCCCCACATCGATTATGTAAGAGAGGCGGGTTCGGAAGGGATCGAACTGGTGATGTGGCTGATCGCCCGGGGCGCAATGAACGACTTGGCCGGCGGCCCTGACCCCCTCGTCAAACACCGTTTTTACCATGTCCCGGCGTCAAACACGGCGGTGGGCCACCTGATTATGGAGAACCAACCCCATGAGTGACAGGATCAAAGTGGCACTGGCCGGAGCCGGTGCGTTCGGCATCAAACATCTGGATGGAATCAACAACATCGATGGTGTCGAGGTGGTCTCCCTGATCAGCCGGGAACTGGACAAGACCCGCGCGGTAGCGGATCGTTATGCCATTCCCCACGCTACCACGCAACTGGAAGAGGCCTTGGCCATGCCCGAGGTCGATGCGGTAATCCTCTGCACCCCGACCCAGATGCATGCGACCCAGGCCATGCAGTGCATGAAAGCCGGTAAACATGTTCAGGTTGAGATTCCCCTGGCCGACAGCCTGGCCGACGCCGAAGCTGTGGTCGCAATGCAAAAGGAGACAGGACGGGTAGCCATGTGCGGTCATACCCGCCGCTTCAACCCGAGTCACCAGTGGGTTCACGACCGCATCACCGCGGGTGATTTCAACATCCAGCAGATGGACGTACAGACCTACTTCTTCCGTCGCACCAACATGAACGCCCTGGGCGAACCCCGCAGCTGGACCGACCACCTGCTGTGGCACCATGCCGCCCACACGGTGGACCTGTTCGCCTACCAATGCGGCAGCCCTATCGTTCAGGCCAACGCCATCCAGGGTCCCAAGCATCCCGAGTTGGGCATCGCCATGGATATGAGCATCCAGTTGAAGGCGGAAAACGGCGCCATCTGCACCCTTTCCCTATCGTTCAACAACGATGGCCCGCTAGGCACCTTCTTCCGCTACATCGGTGACAGTGGCACTTACATCGCCCGCTACGACGATCTGGTCAACGGCCGGGAAGAACCGATCGATGTCTCCCAGGTCGCGGTTTCCATGAACGGTATCGAGCTGCAGGATCGGGAGTTTTTCGCCGCCATCCGCGAAGGAAGAGAGCCGAATGCCAGCGTGGCGAATGTGTTGCCTTGTTATCGGGTACTGCATGATCTGGAACAACAACTGAATGAGTTTTAAGTTGTTAGTTTTGAGTTGAGGAGTTCGCTTCGCTCACATCTATTAATTTCCCCCACCCTGGCCCTCTCCCAAAGGAGGGTGTTGTAAAAGGGTTTTGGGAAAGAGCCGTAGGTCGGGTTAGCGTAGCGTAACCCGACAAAAAGGGCATTTTTCCGCCTCTCGTCGGGTTACGCTGCGCTAACCCGACCTACAGATCGGACTTTTGCGACATCCTCCCAAGGCAGAGGGCCAGGGTGAGGGGAATCAAAAATCAGTGTGAGCAAAGCGAACTCCTCAACTCAAAACTAAAAACTCATAACTCAAAACTACTAATCCACGGAGTTCGCACCATGAACACCCGCCACATCGGCCAAACCGAAGTCCCCCCCATCGGCCTGGGCTGCATGAACCTGAGCCACGCCTACGGCACCCCGCCCGCCGCCGAGGACGCCGAAGCCCTGCTGATGCGCGCCCTAGACCTTGGCGTGACCCACTTCGACACCGCCGCTCTGTATGGCTTCGGTACTAACGAAACCCTGGTTGGCCGGGTGCTCTCAGCCCACCGCGACAAGATCTTCCTCGCCAGCAAATGCGGCATGACCGGCGTTAACGGCAAGCGGGTCATCGACGGCCGGCCCGATACCATCGCGAGCACCTGCGACGAGGCCCTGCAACGGTTGCGTACCGACCGCATCGATCTCTACTACCTGCATCGCTGGGACAAACAGGTTCCCATCGAAGAGAGCATCGGCGCCATCGCCCGTCTGGTGGAAGCCGGAAAAGTCCTCAGCGTGGGTCTTTCCGAAGTCTCCGCCGACACCTTGCGCCGAGCCCACGCCGAACATCCGATCAGCGCCCTGCAAACTGAGTACTCGCTGTGGACCCGCAACCCGGAGATCGCCGTGCTGGAGACCTGCAGCGAACTCGGCACCGCCTTTGTCGCCTTCAGCCCCCTGGGTCGTGGCTTCCTCAGCGGAGCCATGCGGGATGTCTCGGGATTGGAAGAAAAAGACATTCGCTGCAACATGCCCCGTTTCGCAGCGGACAACTTCGCCCGCAATCTGCCCCTGATCGACGCACTGGAGGAGATTGCAAAGGAGGCCGAAGCCACCCCGGCGCAACTCGCCCTCGCCTGGCTGCTGGCCCGGGACGACAACATCCTGCCGATCCCCGGCACTACCTCTATTGCCCATCTGGAAGAGAATCTGGGCGCTGCCGAGGTACAGCTCGACGCCCCCCTCATGGAAGCGCTCGACCAGTTGATCAACCAACAGTCGGTCATCGGCGCTCGCTATAACGAGGCCACGCAAAGCGAGATCGATACGGAAGAGTTCTGAATCATTGACTCACATATTGATGCTCTTCAAGGGCTCTTGTGAGATCGAAGTTCCTATCGGAAGCCTGTTCCGGACTGATATATACCTGCGGATTGCTCACCAGTTTACGTCCCGCCATGTGATCCGAGGGAGCATTGACGCTGTCGATCGCGATCAATCTGCCCTCTTTGAAATAGCAGAAGGAGAACGACGCGTCTTCAACCGCACCGCGCATCACCATTTCGTCATAGCCGGCAGAAACACCCACCATCTGCAGTTTGATGTGGTACTGATCTGACCAGAACCAGGGAGCGGCGCGGAAGGGTTTGTCGAAACCCAATAGTGCTGCAGCAGCGGCCTTGGCCTGCTCCACCGCGTTTTGCACCGACTCCAGGCGTCGAAGACCGCGATCGGTCCGGGTAGCCGTACAGTCACCGCAAGCAACAATGTCGGGGTCGGAGGTTCGTCCGCAATGATCGACAATGATACCGTTATCGCATACCAACCCTGCTTCATCGGCCAATTCGGTATTGGGAACGATACCCACACCCAGTACCACCAGATCCGTATCCAACACCTCACCATCCTGCAATACCACCGCTGACACACGTCCATCCTCTCCTGTCAGGGCCTCGGCCTTGGTATTAAGGCGCACCTCAACCCCCTTTTGACGATGCAGTTGCAGAAAATAGTCTGATACCGGTGGCGCCACTACCCGGGCCATGAGTCGTTCACCGACCTCGAGTACAGCCACGTCCTTGCCCAGCTTACGTGCCACGGCGGCCATTTCCAGGCCAATAAATCCACCGCCGATCACCGTCAGGTGGCGAACCGAATCCAGTTGTTTCTGGATTGCCAACACATCATCGAGGGAGCGCAGACAGTACACGCCCTTCAGTTGCATCCCATCGATGGGCAGTTCACGGGCACGCGAACCGGTAGCCAACGCCAGTTTGGAGTAGGACTGAACCTCGCCATTGAGGAATCGCAGTTCCCGTGCGGCACGATCGATTGCCGTGACACGGGTATTCAGGTGCAGTTCGATGCGTTTTTTTTGCAATGCATTCGGGTTTCTCAGTTCAAGCTGCTCGACCGTCATTTCCCCTAGCAGAAGCGCCTTTGAGAGTGGCGGCCGGGTATAGGGCGCATACGCCTCATCACCGATGAGGAGAATATCCCCCTGGTATTTTTCCTTACGCAGGCTTTCTGCCAACTGCAGGCCACCCTGACCGGCGCCAATGATGACGATGGGGGCATCCACAGGGTTCATTGCGCTTCGGGCATTTGGATGACAATGCCGTCCAGATCCGCGCTGGCTTTGATCTGGCAGGCTAACCGGCTGTTGGTTTTGCGCTCAGAGGCGGTGTTGTCGAGCAGACCCTTTTCGTTATCACTCATAGGTTCGAGCTTATCGAGATAGGCCTCATCCACATAGACATGACAAGTAGCACAACAGCAGGACCCGCCGCACTCCCCTTCGATGCCATCAATACCGTTGCTGATGGCCGCCTGCATCAAGGACCAACCCTCGGGTATGTCCAGTTCTTCGCTGGCCCCGTCACTATCGATGTATATGGCTTTTACCATGGTTTTCCGCCTCCGGAATTAATCATTGATCGTTTTCGTTTGTGGTCACATAACCGACAAGCCCTTGCCAGGGATTTCCGGTTATCACATGGTTCCCTCGTTCCCACGCTCTGCGTGGGAACGCATACCAAACCTCATCCCCGTTTCAGTTTCATATCGAGGGGGCTGCGGAAATTCGAAGACGATACCCACTGCATCGGATCGTCAGTACGGGTAAACTCAGGGATGCGTTTGAGGAACTCTTCGAAGAAGACCTTGGCGGCCAATCGGCCGATAGCGGCCCCAAGACACAGATGCACACCGCCACCAAAACCAAGATGCCCCTTCGGATTGCGATGAATATCGAACATATCGGGATCCGCAAACTTGCGCGGATCCCGGTTTGCCGCACCGTAACAGAGAATGACGAAATCCCCTGCCTTCATCTGTTGGCCATGCAGTTCAAGGTCCTGAGGCAATACCCTGCGAAAACGCTGCGCGGTGGTGTTGTAGCGTAGCGACTCTTCGATCGCCCCGGAGATCAGTTCGGGGTTCGCCACCAGTTCGCGGCGTGCTTCCGGGTGATCCGCCAGATTGAGCGCCATCATGGAGAGAAATCCGGAGAGTGACTCGACCCCGGCCATGATCAGGGTTGTCATGGTGGTCTGCACCTCTGCGAAGGTCAGTGTGGTGCCATCCACTTCAGCGGTCAGCATCTGGCTGATGATGTCATCGCCCGGTTGTTTCTCGCGCATACGTATGGCCTTCTCCGCATACTCCTTCACCCACTCAAAAGCGGCGATATGTTTCGGACCTTTCTGACGCGTAACCGGATCGGTCTGAGCCATGGTCAACGCCATGTCGCGCAGGGTGGCGTTGTCGCCGTCGGGCAGTCCCATGAGCGCGCACAGCAGGCCCACTGTGACCCGGGCCGAAACGTCATTGGAGAAATCGAATACCTGTTGTCCCTCAACACCATCGAGGGCTGTGTTGGTCAACGCACGGATCGGTTCGACCATATGGTCGAGATTACGCTTGGCGAACACGGAATGAACCACCGAGCGGACCTGATCGTGACGTGGTGGATCCATGGAGCCCAGGGTATTGCCGGCCCGACCGGGTAACTCATCCACCAGATTGCCCTGTGCTGATGAGAAATTCTGCCAATTGTGTAGAGCCTCAAAGACATCCTCGTAGCGGGTCAACACCCACTTACCGGCGATCTCACTCCAATAGCAGGGCTGATGTTCCATAAGCTCCGCATAGGCCGGATAGGGATCCGCATCGAACTCCGGTGAATAGAGGTCAAAGGGATCCGTGATGTTGGTTTGGGGCTGTTGCGACATATCGTCCTCCGTTCTGTCGAAGCGTTGCACCAGGGTAGCGACTCCGACAGTTCATTGTGGGTGGTTTCCGGCTGACATCCGCTATGCAGATGCCTGACTTCCGGGCCGGATGATTATTCAGTCTGGCGCACAAGCACGCTTCCTTGAATGGACGATTGGGATGAATACTTGTACTATTTTTACATTTATCATCACCCCTAGTGCCAGGAAGCGAACCCATGTCCAACCGACCTGACAGATCGGAACGATTCGATGCCGTACCGCTATACAGTCTCTATGGTGAAGAACGTACAGGTGATGAAACCCTATTTATACACATTGAAAGCATTGCGGCGCGATCCCGGATCTACGACTGGGAGATCGATTCCCATACCCACCGGGGCCTGATGCAAACGGTGGTCATCTTTCGCGGCGGCGGAGAGGTACACTTGGACGATACGATCATTCCCGCCACTCCCCCCCGGGCCTTTGTCATCCCGCCTACAACCATCCACGCATTCAAATTCAAACCCGGCACTTATGGCTATGTCCTGACCCTCTCGGAATCGATGATTCATGAGGCGACTACTGACCGGGGAAGAGCCCTGTTCGATACCCTGTTTCTCGAACCCCGCCCCATCGACCTGTCGGTCGATAAAACCGGGACTCAAACCATTGAAGACCTGCTTGAGCATCTGCTTGCGGAATTTCAGAATCATAGACGAGGGCAAGCCTCATTAACCGAATGGCTGGCCAAAAGCGTTCTTCTACTGATAGAACGTCAACGGGCATCATTGCATCTGGAAATGCACACACCGGGGGGACATACGGAGCTGTTCAGCCGCTTTCGCGCTTTGGTGGAACAACACTATTTGCATCACTGGAACGTCGCAGAGTATGCCCAGGCGTTGAGAATCACACCCTCCAAACTTAATCGCCTGAGTAAGGCACTGAGCGGCCGCACCGCATTCGAGATCACCCAGGAACGACTGCTCTTGGAGGCTCGCCGACGGCTGATCTACATTGCGGCGCCGGTACAGCGACTAGCCTACGAACTGGGATTTGAGGATCCGGCCTACTTCAACCGATTTTTCAAAAAACGCACCGGTATGACGCCTGCGGGTTTTCGCCGTGAGCAACATAGCAGGCTGACATGAGGGTTGTGATAAGTCTAGCAGGCTGTTGAAATTCGCTCAGACGAGTGCGAGACAAGGCGAAAACCGCCGAAAAGCGCAGTTTACTGGAATAAATGAGCATATTGAGGTGGTTTTCAACGCAGGATCGTGCCGTCTGAGTAGACTTTCAACAGCCTGGTAGTTTGGGATAATTTATTTCCGCGACCCTGAGCGGGGCAGTACCACAGGGTTCCGTCATGCGTTCCCACGCAGAGCGTGGGAACGCGGTGTCTTGCCGACTAAACGTTTCGCTCTGTGATCCTTCGTGCGCTTCGTGTCCTTCGTGGTCAATGAGATCGGTTACGCGAAGGACCGTGAACAATACCGGATGCGGCATGGCCGCACCCGCTAGTGTCTCTGCCCGCATCAGCCATGATGCTCCATCAGCATGGTAGCCGCGGCCGTATTGGAGATCGGGATATGGTAGTTGGAGTGCGCCACGCTCACCTCCCCCGACATGGCGCCACGGGCGACCAGCCAGTTGAGCAACTCGATGCCCTGCGTCCCCACATGCTCGACGATCTCCCGGTCGGAGTACTGGGTCGCCCAGGTCGGGTCAGCGGTCATGCTCTCCATGAACTTGAGATCAAACGGCTTGTTGATGTGTCCCGCGCGTTCACCCTCCAGCTGATGCGAAAGACCCCCGGTACCGATGATCAGAACCTTCTGATCGCCCTCGAAGGCCTCCACGGCACGGCCGATTGCCTGCCCCAGCTTGTAGCAGCGTTTGGCGGACGGGGTCGGAAAGAGCACTGTGTTGACACAGATCGGAATTGTCTTCACCGGCCAGTTCTGGTCCGGATAGAGCAGCGCCAAAGGCAGCGTGAAGGAGTGATCCACCTTCATTTCCTGGCAGGTCACCATGTCGAACTCATCCCCGATCAGCGATTCGGCGATGTGCCAGGAAAGATCCTCGTCGCCCGGAAATGGCGGCAGCACCGGAATCCCCCAACCTTCATCGGCATTCTGATACTCAGGCGCCACACCGATAGCAAAGGTCGGCATCTTGTCGAGGAAGAAGTTGAGGCCATGATCATTAGAGACGATGATGGCCACATCGGGTTTAACGCGCGCCAGCCACTCGCGGATCGGTGGAAAGCCGTCGAAAAAGGGCTTCCAGTAAGGCTCTTCCTGCAGCCCTTTGTGGATAGCACCGCCGATGGCGGGCACATGGGAAGTGGTGATTGCACCTACGATCTTAGCCATTTGCTTATCTCCCGGCCGCGACGAGTTTCGCCTTGAATTCTTCTTTGCTCATGCCTGTCTGCTGAGCCCCGATATCCTGCATGTCGAGCCCGAAGATGCCTCCGAACTTGGCCAGGTAGTAGGCATTGCCGCCGGCGGCAAGCAGTTCCAGCACATTTTTGTTGGCGATGGCCTGACGCTGTTGTTCATTGAGACCATATTTGGCGCAATAGGCGTCCTCGTCCTTCAGAAACTCCTGGCGATTGGCCTCGTCATTGAAGGAGTAGCACATCTTGTTCAGGGCATAGCCCGTGCGGGCGACCGAACCATCAAAGATGGTGGTACCCGGGATTTCATGCTTGGGTGGTTTCACTGGCACATCTCCTCATGGGGGTTATTTGCGTCAAAACGGCTCCCATCGGTGACCGTTCCGCATGCTGGCATTATCGGGAAAGTCAGAGCGGTTGATAAACAGGCGATGTCTCATGGCATTCATGAGCAAATTCGATCAGTCACTGTAACTGAGGGGTTGTGCGTTCACTCATTTTTCGGTCGATATTCACGGCGCAACAGCCTGTCTGGGCACCCTTCACGCGAGACAGAAAAACCACCTGCTGACCTTGACGCCCGCATTCGCAGGTATTCCCTTCTTTCAGGTAAACAATATCTTCGGTCAAAAGAAAGGCGGGGTAGGACAAGGAGGTTGGATCGAGTATGCCGAGCATCCCACGACGCCCAGGAGCCACCTCCCTTGCGGGATCATCGATCTCTCGCACCGTGAGATGAACCCATGGCGGAACATGCTTGTTATGACAGCGGCATTCGATAGCGAGAAAATTGGCTTCGATCAACCCATACATATCACGCACCCGATCCTGCGCAATACCCAGCCATTGCAGGCACTCCTGATTAAATTCCTGGCGCGGTATCTCCATGCCGGTAAAGCGCTTCCAACCACCCAGCGTGATAATCATGGAGTCAGGATCCAGATCGAGTATTTTATGGTGTTTTTTGAGATATTTGACCAATTTATGGATCATGAAAGGCGGACCGACGATATGTCGGGTATGCAGCCCATCCCACTTCAGAAGTATCTCGAGCGCCTCCTCCGGACGAAAAGACATACGCCGTACCGGCGTTCGCGTTCCATCGACCAACCCGGCAAGCATGTTCAGCACCTTCACCATCCCCATTTCCGGCATCAGTTCGGTGGGCGGCATAAGGAACAGGATGGTTCCCTGGGAAAATCGAAAAAAATGCCGATACATGCCATACAAACCCAACACGGCACGAGTGATGGTTTGGGCGTCCCGGCGCACTCGGCTGGGCGCACCCAGGGTTCCCGCACTGAGCATATCCAACTCGACAGGGGATCCCCCTGGACACAGATCGTCCCTGGTTTGTTCGCTCTTGAAGACACTCACGGGCAACAGCGGAATCTTCGCAATATCGCGAAAACCATGAATCCGATTCGGACTAATTCCAACACGCATACAAAGCGATCGGAAAAATTCATTATTTTCGAAGTGATGGCGAAAATTAGCACGGATCAGTTGCAGCTTCAGCGCCTGGTTGTCCTCCCCATTCATGGCGTACAGCGTATCGAGGGATCCGGCCAACAGACCAAAAGGATCCAATCCCGTTTCCATGACATTCATCAATAGGGTATCGACAGGCGACTGTGCATTGACACGCATCCGGGAACCATCCATATCAGAGCCCTCCCCCCCGTTCATTTACGGCGGCCACTCCATCCAGAACGATTGGAACCGTCACCAAGCCTCTGTACCAGCGATACGCCTCGATGAAGGCTAATGCCCCATCGCGATCGCCACAACTGCTCGAACCGGATACCTGCCGCTGCCTCCGATGGGATTGAAAACCTCCGACATCGAGTATGATCCAGGGCAAGGTGAGCAATTTCATACATGCGATGTCAGCCGCGCTTGGTATCGTTGAACCACGATGGGTATGGACAAAGGCCACCAGTGAATGGCCCGATTCCAACGCCATTGCCTTGGCGTCCAGAAAATCCTGGTGCGGCACGCTGAACCGTCCGGGCAAGGTAGCCACGTTGCGTACTGAAATCAGACCGGAAGCAGTGACTTCGCTACCATCGATCGTACCTAAAAGCAACGCGCAGGCTTCGGCATTCAGCTTGCAATCCGCAGCCCACATCTCCAGAAGCGAACTGGCAATGCTGATTACCATTACAAACAGAAAATCAGACACAGAATAGCGGCTGCAATGGCAACCCCCGTGGCAACACCCTCTTCGACATGATCGTCGTCATGGTCCGAACCTGTCAGCAACGGTAACCCGTATTGTCTAAGAGCGCGAACATCATCTTCAAACACCTTTTGCGCCCCCTCAAGAGCGCGAACCAAACCGCCGAAAGTGCCGTCCGCACGATATACCCTCAATGGATTGTAACCTGCTTCACGAAAATGCTGCTCAATGCACAGAACACCGAACGCAGGTGTTCCCATCTCTCTGAATTCGTGGACAAACGCCTTCATTTCCGGACGCAATCTGATTGACTTACCCATTTGTTCGAAATACTTGTCGATCTGTTCGCCCAATTTCTCAGGTATCAGTTCATCGACTTTCTCGGCAACCTCCACAACGCGCGCAAGCGCCTTCCCGGCGATTTCGGCCCGCTCGACCAATAACGCCTCAGTAACCGAATCGAGCTTGTCACGGCGCACTTTCCGCAATCTCAGGTAGCGCCGATGTAAGGCATAACTCGTCAGTTCAGAGAGGGATTCCATGATCTGTTCATAGGATTCCTCGAGCAGGTCCCGCTTCTCCTTCAACAAGAGGTGTGCTGCGTTGGATTCGGAATCGAACAGGGATTGATCGGTAGATTCTTTTAACACCATGTCAACGTACTCCTTGCAACCAGGTCCGCAGAACAGTGTACGAAGACACGAAAAACAATCGGATTGCACCATCAGGGGCTCAATGGCCGAGGCTCCAAACGCCCTGATGCCATTTCCGACAGTAAACAAGAAAAAAGCCGAGCTTTGTCTTCGCTAAACCTGCGAACTCGTCTTACGTTCTCCTTTTCCCTAAGTATAGTCCGGTTTTTGTCCCTGGTATGAACACTAGTGTAGTGTCTCAGTCCTAAAGATCGCGGAGAAAAACAAATAGAGTACAATGCGGTTTTGTTGGGTTACTGCATCTCCTGGCATGTTATTTCAAATTCTCAATATCGTCGGCCCGGTGTTTCTCGTCATCGTTAGCGGTTACATCTTGATCCGGCAAGGTTTCTTCCCTGACAGCCTGACCGATGCCCTGATGAAATTCGCGGTTCAGCTTGCGGTGCCCTGCCTGCTGTTTCGCGCCACATCGAGTCTCGATTTGGGCAGTGCCTACGACTGGCGGGTCATGCTGTCGTTCTACAGCGGCGCTTCAATCAGTTTCATCCTGGCCGGATACTCAGCTTGGAAATTCTTCGGACGCACCCCGGGTGAATCGGTAGCGGTCGGCTTCTCGGCCCTGTTTTCCAATTCTGTACTTCTCGGCCTGCCGATCTCGGAACGGGCCTGGGGTGCGGACAATCTGGCCACTGCGTATGCCATCATTTCGATACACGCCCCCTTCTGCTATCTGTTGGGTATTACATCCATGGAGGTGATTCGTTCCGATGGCCGGACATGGCATGCAACGCTTGTTGTGGTTCTACGCGCCATGTTTCGAAACAGTCTGATGATCGGCATAGGTCTCGGATTTTTGGTCAATCTGAGCGGTGTAGGTCTACCCACGGTACTGAGCTCCGCAGTCGATATCCTCAGCGACTCCGCACTACCGATCGCATTGTTTGCCCTAGGGGGCATTTTGACCCGCTACCACATCACCGCTGACCTGGGACAAATCGGGACTGTCAGTCTCTTCTCGCTGGTTGTGCATCCGTTGCTGACATTGCTGTTGTGCCACCTGTTGCAAGTCGACTCAATGGTTACCCGTAGCGCCGTGCTGATTGCTGCGATGGCCCCCGGCATCAACAGCTATCTGTTTGCCACCCTGTATCAGAGGGGACAAAGTGTGGCCGCCAGTACTGTCCTGCTGGCCACGGCCAGTTCGGTGGTCAGTGTCAGCGTCTGGTTGTGGTTTTTGACGAAGCTGTATCAATAGTCCCCTGGGTTCGGCGCCATACCTCTCGCAGTGCATGGCTGAAATCGTTGGTCGGATCCTCTTCAGTCCGGGAGCGCTGACAGTTCATCCCCGCGAGGCCAGGTATATCAATGATCCGTTTGCTTAACAGACGTGTTTCGGCGATAGCTTTCCTACCTCTCGTCCTGATGAGCATGGGAGTATCCAGATGGTCCTGAGATGGCCCCAAAAATGATTCCAAAACCGGACCATGATTTGTGCGGCGCTCACGAAAAAAGAACCCGACGAACTCATGCGGCCAAACCCGTCTTCCCATTTTGGTATACCAGCGCATACCGGCCCGTGCGGCAACATCGGGTTGAAACAGAGAGCGCCACAATGCCTTGGGGCGAAGCTGAAGCACCGCCTCAATAAACTTAACCCATAGAAATATTCTCCATGGGGTCATGTAGCGCGTTGCCAACACCTGATGCTTATAGTCCCAGAAACGTTGATCCGTTTGAATAACGCGACGATGCGAGGCCATGCGGTAATAGGAGGTCCAGCGATGGGGAGTGATGTACAAGGGCATGATCTGATCGGGATCATACGAAAGCAGTTGCCGAAGCGAATGAAGAAAGTCGCGATCAGTAACCTCCTCAAAATCAGTAACCCAAGTAACCAGGGAAAGGATGCCATGGCCGCGTAACAGGCGTATGGCTTCGCGATCGATTCTCTGGGTTGTTCCCTTATTAATTTTATCAAGAGTCGCCGAATCGGTGTTTTCAATACCCAAAAGGAATCGCTCAACGCCCGCCAGGCGGTAGAGATGCAGGATATCCGCATCCCTGACAATATCACCGGCGCGGGTCGAGCCTATAATCGTTACCGGAATATTTTCCGTGATAATTGCTTCACATAATTCCCGCCAGACGCGCTTACTGACCGTTGGGTTTTCATCCGCCAGGTTAAACAGCACCACACCCTGTGTGCGGTACAACCAAGCGATCTCCGCGGCAAATTTCCGCGGATCACGATGTCGCCACCTGCCCCAGAATCCCCGTTGACCGCAGTAGTTGCATTGATGCGGGCAACCCCGGGAGAACTGTATGACCACTGCGCGTCTGCCCCCGTAATAGCTGTAGCGCCTGAGGTCCACCAGCTCCCAGCCGACACGGTACGCATCGAGGTCATCGATCATCGCAGCAGGCGGCGTTTCGATCACTTCCCCGTCTCTCAGGAAAGCGATACCTGCGACCGCCTCAAGATTTCCACCCTTGTCGATAACCCCCATCAATCTCCGGATTGTCTCCTCACCCTCGCCCCGAACCACCATATCGATTTGCGGCTCCTGGTGTAGAATTTCTCGATAGTGGTAGGAGGGAAAGACACCGCCATAAATAATTACCGCCTGCGGCAAAACCGACCGAAAGCGGCGACTGAGCTCACAGACGGTGGGATGGGCAGATGTCGAACCAGAGTGCCCAATCAATATCGCATCAGGACACTCATCCAGAACCCTTTTCACGATTGCGTCAATTTCAAGCGGCCCAACGTCGGCATCGAGCAACTGAACCTCATGTCCCTCATCAATCAGCGGTCCACCAATAGCCAAAAGGCCCAATGGAGGCAAAGATTCATCTGGAATACGACTGCCAATCGCTGTATGGGGTGGGTTGACCAATAGAATACGCATAACAGTACCTCTCCCTCTGTCGGAGAATTACTATGGCATTCCGATATGTGGTTATGATGTGGTGAGTGTGTGGATTGGCTTAAATAAACGCAATTCGATTTATATGGGTCGCCTAAAATCGTGGCAATCCTGACACAAACAAACCCGATTACGTCCATTCTCCTTGGCCTGGTACAGTGCGGTATCCACCCGGGTCAATAAATCGTCGATGCTCAGCGTATCCCCTTGCTGGTTCTTTTCAGACTCTATGCTTAAAACGCCGAATGAGGAGGTAAAATGAAGGATTGATCCGTTTTCCAGCTTAATTTCACAGACAGCAAGGGCACGACGAATCCTTTCAGCGGTTTGCAACGCCTGCCGCTGGCTTGTTTGCGGCAACAACACGACAAACTCCTCTCCACCGATACGTCCGACAACATCGTTCTCGCGCAGACCCTCGCGGCTGATTCGCGCAATGTTTTGCAGCACAAGATCACCGATATTGTGTCCATAGGCATCGTTGATGCGTTTAAAAAAATCGATATCGAACATGATCAGAGAAAGCTCCCCGCCATATCGATTGAGACGCACCAGCTCCTGTCTGGCCAGATCGATAAAATAGCGCCGATTGTACAAGCCGGTAAGGAAGTCAATGTGAGCCTGGCGCTCCAGCTCCCGTTCCAGGCGTTTGCGATCACTGATATCCAGACCGGCGGCAAGCACACCTGCAACCGCACCGGATTCATCCCTCTCAGGCGCCATATGGATAAGATGCATCTGTGTGCCGCCCCCTTTTACCGGAACCTCTATCTCATAGAGGCACTCCTTCCCTCTCTGCACTGTTTGTGAAACAGCGTCAAGAAATGCTCGACTGAATGGCTGATTCGGCTGATCAGAAAGCCGCATGCCCAATAGATCCCCTTGTGGCACCGAAACCGTGGCGGCAAGCCTGGGATTACAGTAAACAATGCGTCCCTCTCTATCATAACGAGCAATATTGAGGGGTGAGTTTTCGGCCAAAGTGCGAAACTCCCGCTCCCTGCGGATCAGCGCCTCGCGGGTGTTGCGGTTTTCTATGGCGATCGCCGCCATATTGGCGGCAAAGGCGATACGTTCAATATCATCGCTATTCGGTACGGCGGGCTTGGAATGGTAGATGGCAAAAGTTCCCAGCACCTTGTCATCGGAGGCAAGAATCGGTTCCGACCAGCATGCCGCCAATCCGGCCCGCCGGGCAAGTTCGGTATAGGGTTGCCAATAATCATGGGTCGCAATATCCTCAACCACCACCCGCTTACCCAGATAGGCGGCCGTGCCACAAGAACCCACACCCATGCCAATTTCGAGCCCATCGATCGCCTGAGTATAGAATGCCGGCAGGCTTGGAGAGGCTTTGTTATAAAGGTGTTTCCCCTCATCATCCAATAACAGTACGCTGCACAACGATTTGGGGGCTTCCGCTTCAACGGTGTGTACGATGGCAAGCAGTATCTCCGACAGGGGTGCCGCCTTGGCGACCATCTCCAGCATGGTATTGTGTGCGTGGTTTCGTTGCTCACTTAACCAGTAGGCGGTAATGTCCGTAAAGCTGGCCAGCTGCTTTTCACCCACAAAGCTGACCCGGGTCAACACCCTGAGCTGGCGACCATCCTTGCTGACAATGTTTGATTCAAGCCCAGGCAACGCCAACCCGGACTGATGAGCCTTCTCCGCATGTTGTCTCCAGGGTTCGACAACCGCTTGCCGATATCCGGCAGCCGGATAGGCCTTGCCAATCCAGGTTTCAAGATCGGATACATCGTCCAGGGTGTATCCGAACATTTCCGTAAACTGACGATTGACGTATTCAATCTTTCCCTCGGCATCGCACCAGCTGATACCCACCGGGGACAACTCAAGCAAATCCTCCATCTGAATACGTTGCTCGGTGCTTCTATTCAGATCGCTTTGAAGCCTTTTCTCCTGCAATCTGGCCAATCCGTTTGAGGCAAGAATCCGCACCACGCCAACCATGGTTTCCATATGCGCCTCCATCTGCGCCTTGCTGAAAACCGGAACGGCTTGTATAGCCCTCAGATAGTCCGCCTCATCGAAACCGAACTGTCTGGCCCGGTTGCGAAAAAACTCCAGATCCGGTGGCGCATCAAGTACCTGCCCCAAAAACAGGGTGGCCAACTGACGCCCCTCTACCACGAGTGGTGTTGCATAGTCGTAGAGACCGTTCTTGCACAGACAGCAGGCAACCTCCCCTTCGCGGACGATCCCCATGAGCTCGAGATTACTCGCCTGACATTGACGATTGGTTTCGGGATCGGCCCGATGGAACAGATTGCAGGCGTTGCACCAGCCCGCTTGGGTGATCAGTTCACCATCAGGACCGACCAAACCGTTTGGAATTCCGGTCGCTTTAAAGAAGCTCTCCAGCAGTCGTGAATAGGCAGCAACATCGACAAGATCACTGAAACGGTAGTTTGCAACCACAGAATAAACCTCACTTTTTCGATAGGGTTACTCTCCAAATCCATTTAAGGCCCGGATCAGGCAAGACTACTCCATACAAACTCAGGGATCCAATCGCTACGATCGCGAAGCAACAGCCGAGCAGCCGCTATTTTCCTGGCAGGCGGAACAGATCCAGAGTGAGATTGCGCCGCATCCACCGCATCCCGGATGCCGATAATCCCCTCCCAGGACTTTTCAAGAGAGTTCCAACCGTTTTGTGCAGCCCAAGTGTGTCCTCACGCTTTTGCCATAGGCGTTTAATTCCAATGAAGCGTTCTGCTCTGAATCTACTCTACCTGGCAATGGCCTATCAGCCACTAGCCGTGAATGCAGCCACTGTTGATGATGGATCGGTTTCACCCATCGTCGGGGTAAACGCCGGACTTTGCCTCGGAGTAAAGGGCTCCACATCGGCATCCGGCGCCTTGCTGCAAAGCCAGAATTGCAGCGGTTCCAACTATCAATCCTGGATCATGGAATTCGCATAACAGCTGCAGTTATAACGGCAAGCAGGAGCGGATACTGGATTGGTCCACCTATTGCTCGGGCAAGACGACCTACGACATCACCTATGACACGCAGGCAAGACCCCACTGGTTGTCGGCTCCAACAAAACCCTGATCGGCCTGGGCGCGAATTCCGGGATCAAAGGGAAAGGACTCAGCGTCAACGGGGCCGCCTCCAACATCATCATGCGCAATCTCTCGATCACCGATATCAACGACGGCATTATCTGGGGACGATGTAAGCATGCTCGTCGAAGGCAACTATTTCGAACAGGGCGATTACTTTTTCCCCATATTCCAGGAGAGCAGTAACAAACTGTTTGCCCCGCTCGACTCGAATATCTCCAGTGCGAACCCGTTATGCATGAGTGTGTTCGGTCGAAATTGCGAGCCCAACTACGATACGAATGCACCTGAGAATTTTATCCTCAACACTGCGACCCTATCCGACATTGGCTCATCGCCATCAGCGACCACCGCGATAAAATCGGTCAAGTCGACGGTCTACTCTTCCGTACCGGATCACGCGACAGGCCCGCAGGCCAACATTACCTACTAACCCACCTTCGAATAGGCATTTCTCGTTTCGGGTCCGTTTCCCGAACGAGAAATGCCGCATGGCCGATGGCTATCTCACACGCGATCGACCGGTCCTGTCTTCAGCCTCGAAACCAGCCCCTCTCCCGAAGAAGGATGTCGCAAAAGTCCGATCTGTAGGTCGGGTTAGCGCAGCGTAACCCGACGAGCGGCGGGAAAATGCCCTTTTTTTGTCGGGTTACGCTGCGCTAACCCGACCTACGGCTCTTTCCCAAAACCCTTTCAGGTTCCACATGCTGACAAAGCGCCAATATGGCGGTGAGGTGTTCGATTCGCTTGCCGAGTCGCTGCAAGAGGATCTGCGCCCGGGTCAGTTCCAGTTGCCAGTAGAGATTCATACCGAGATAGCTCCAACGCTGGCGGCGCAAACCACGCTGGGCGGCCCCGACGTAACGACGCAGACGCGGTGGAACACTGCCATAACGGGGCAGCAAGGCGAGCGGTAGCCATTTGTCTGGCAGATGATGCAGATCCAGTGCGAGATTGCGCAGAATCCATCCTGCCAACACCCAGCTGGAACGACTACTCAGCAGTTTTGCAAACGCCGATAACACCCGCCCGGGACTTTTCATGAGGGTTCCCGCCGTGATACGCAGGAGCGGAAGCTCATGCCGGAGTGATGCGCGCAGCCTCTGATCTTTCAGTATTCAATCCTCTCTCATGCTCTCATCAAGGGACTCAGGTCTTGGCAAAAACAACACCATCAAACAATTTGCGCGCAGTCAATAACACCGCGGCGCTCTCGACCTCACCCCCCTCATCCAGTTCAACCAGAATGGTTGACGCCCCAATCGGATGTTCGATAGGCATACGTTTGGATCGACCCTCGGGCAGTTGCGCAAGACCTGCCACCGGTGCCCCGGGCAAGGCGCAGGCGGTGGCGACACTGACCGCGCCCAACACCCCGATAGAGGCATGGCAACGGTGGGGAATGAAGGTGCGCGTGGAGACGACACCACCCGCCTTCGGCGCGCTCACCATGGTCATCTTGGGCACCGTCTTGGCGCTCACATCGCCAAGATTCATCATGGGCCCCACCTGCAGGCGGATCGATTCGAGCCTCGCCTTCAGCGGCTCGTCGGCATCGAGTGCCTCGCGGCTCTCATCGCCGCTGATCCCCAGATCAGCCGCGCGCATAACCACCACCGGCATACCGTTGTCGATGCAGGTCAGTTCAATGCCATCGATCACATCAAGAGCACGCCCGGTGGGCAGCAGCGCACCACAACTGGAACCGGCGGCATCCCGGAAGACAACCGGAATCGGACTGGCCGTGCCCGGAACGCCGTCGAGACCGGCATCGCCCTGATAGGTCACTTTGCCATTCGGGGTGCGTATCCGCGCCACCGCAACCTGCCCGGTATTCTCCATGTATATAGTGACCCGGGTCTCCCCGTCTTCGGCCGTCACCAATCCGCGCTCGATCGCGAATGGTCCGACCCCGGCCAGAATATTGCCGCAGTTCTGCGCATCGGTGACGATCGCCTGATCGACAAAGACCTGCAGGAACAGATAATCCACATCGATCCCCGGCCGTGCGGAGCGGCGCACCACAGCCACCTTGGAGGTGAGCGGATCGGCGCCGCCCATACCATCGATCTGGCGTTTATCCGGCGAACCCATGACACCGAGCAGAAAGCGATCCCGTGTTGCGATATCGGACGGCAGATCCTCCGCCAAAAAGAAGCCGCCCTTGGAAGTGCCGCCCCGCATCCACATGCAACGTACACCTTCAGACATGGTTCAATCTCCTGGAATTCTCGCTAATCAGAAGGGATATTGGTTCTGTCCGGTCTGAATGGTAATCCACTTCAGTTCCGTCATTTCATCGATCGAGAAGTGGCCGCCCTCTCGACCAAATCCACTGTTCTTCACACCGCCAAAAGGAATCACGGGTTCGTCACGCACACTCGGACCGTTGATGTGCACCGCGCCGGACTCCAACCCTTCCGAAAGCAGCATCGCCTTCTGCAGGTCATTGGTGATGACCGCGGATGAGAGACCATAGTCGGAGTCGTTGGCCAGGGCCATGGCATGCAGGTGGTCATCGGCCTTGATCACCGATGCCACCGGTCCGAAACATTCGGTCCTGAAGATACTCATCTCAGGGGTGATATCGGCCACCACGGTGGGTTCGAAGACATTCTCCCGGTAATTACCCCCGGTCAGCAGGCGTGCCCCCTGGGCAACCGCTTCCTGAATCTGTTCCCGGATGAACGGCCCCTGGGTGGGGCGGATCAGGGGTCCGACGATCAGTCCGGGCTCGCGGGGATCGGAACCGTACTTCAAGCCACCGACCTTGCGTGCGATTTTTTCGCAAAACTGATCATAGACACCCGCCTCGACAATCACCCGCGACCCGGTCATGCAGATCTGTCCCTGATGCATGTAGTTACTGAAGGCTGCGGTATCCACGGCATAGTCCAGATCCGCGTCGTTGAGCACGATGATCGGATTCTTACCCCCCAGTTCCAAGGCAAAGCGCTTGCCGTGTGCCGCCGCCTTCGCCCCCACCTGCCATCCCACGTGACTGGAACCGGTAAAGGTCACGAAACGCACCCGCTTGTCAGTGATCAAACCATCGCCCAACTCGGCACCGAGCGCCGGTACCACATTGAGCACACCCGGAGGGAAACCCGCGTCGCGAAACAACTCGCCCAGTTTCAATCCGATGACCGGGGTCATCTCGGACGGCTTGAGCACCACCGTATTCCCTGCGGCCAGGGCGAAGCCGATCTTGCGGATACCCAGCAACAACGGAAAGTTGAAAGGTGCGATGGACAGCACCGTGCCCAAGGGTCGGCGGATGCAGTAGGACTTGACCCCCGGATAGTCCGAAAGATAGGTCTCGCCTTTCACCCGTCGGCATTCACCGGCCATGGAGCGCAGAAAAGTCGGTGTATGGTGGGTTTCATAACCCGCCTTGAGCAGGGTGGAACCCGCCTCGTCGATGAGCACATCGGCCAGTTCCTGGGCGCGCTCTTCCATCAGGTCCGCCGCATTCAGCAGGAGCCGCTCCCGAGCCGAGGGATTAAGGTCTTTCCAGCGCTCGAACGCCTTGGCTGAGGATGCGAGAATGCGCTCCACATCATCCTTGCCCGCATTCTGTATGCGGGCGTAAACCTCTCCGGTAGCCGGATTGAGGTCGTCACTATACTCCGCGCATGCCGAGGAGGTGTATTCGTTATCGATGAACAGCTGGTACTCTTTCATGCGCACTCCTATCCTCTTGGCGTTGAACGGATCTGTTTCAAGGGATCAATCGATGTAGATCAGGCCATCCAGCGCCACCGCGCCCTCCCCTGCGGGGTAGACCACCACGGGATTGACATCGATTTCGCGAATCCGGGGATCGGACTGGATCAGCTTACCGACCTGCGCCACGATCTGTGCGGCGGCGGCCACATCCACGGCGGGTGCGCCCCGGAACCCGCGTAGCAGTGCGGCGCTCTTCAACTGATTGAGTTCCTCCATGATCGCCTCGGGGGGCAGATTGGCAGGGATCAGCCGCGCATCGTGGAACAGTTCAGCCATAACGCCGCCAAATCCCACGAGAAGGACTGGCCCCCAGTCGCGGTCGTTACGGGCGCCCACGATCAATTCCACCCCCTTGCTTCCCATCCCTTCGATCAACACCCCGTCCAGGGTCAGATCGGGACGCGCCCGAGCCACATTCGCATAGAGTTTGTCCCAACCCGCGCGCAGGGCGTCGGGATCGGCCAGACCCAGCACCACGCCACCGGCGTCACTCTTGTGAGAGAGCTCCGCCGACTGGGCCTTCAGGACTACGGGATAACCGATCGTTTCGGCGGCGCCAAGCGCTTCATCGACACTCTGCGCAAAGGCCCCTTTCGGTAGAGAGACACCGAAGGCGGCAAGGATCTCCTTACTGCGGTACTCCGGCACCACCCCACTGGCCTGAGCCAGCACAGGGGGGATCTCTCCGGGTTGTGCAGGCCCCGGATCCAGCGACTGCGGCGCCGAGAGCAGGGCCAGAGCACGGAACACCCGCTCCGCCGAGGCGAAAAAGGGCACGCCCAGTTCACGCAGCGCCGATACATAGGCCTCGGGAATCTCCGCTCCTTCATCCAGGCCCGCGAAGATCACCGGCTTCTGCGGAGCGAGCGCCTTGATGGCGTCGATGATGTGGGGAAGTTTCAGGTCGCTGGTCGCCTTGTCGGTCAGAATGATGCCCAGGACGATACTGCCGAAATCGGACTCCTTGAGCAGCACATCGAGGGTACGCCGATAGAGATCGGGATCGACCAGGGCCTGGGCGGTCAGATCGAGAGGGTTGCTGGGTGGAATGAACTCGGGCAGCGCCTCCCGCAATCCAGCATAGGCCGTTTCTCCAAGCGTAGAGAGTGTCAGACCAACATCCTCGCAAAGATCCAGGGTCAGTGCCTTAAAGGCACCGGATTCGGTAAGCACAGCGCATCCCGCTGTGGGCAGCGAGACACAACGGGCGACGATATCCGAGACATCCAGCAGCTCTTCCAGGGTGTCGACAATAATCACTCCGGTACGCGCGACCAGTGAGCGCATCACCTGATAATCCCCCGCCATGGCCCCGGTGTGGGTGGCGGCGGATGCCCGGGCGGCACTGCTGCGCCCCGGGTGCAATAGCACAATTCGCTTACCCAGTTCCCGTGCACGTCGGGCCAGAGCCAGAAACCGCGCTGGTTTGCGGAACTGCTCGACGATCATGGTGATGGCCTTGGAATTGGGATCGTCGAGCATGTACTCCACGTAGTCCTCGACCCCGCTGGCCGCCTCGTTACCGGTGGAGACCGAAAATGAAACATTCAGATCCCGTGCAGCCAGCGCGGTGCCCAGAACCGCCGCCATGGCGCCGCTTTGGGAAACGACCGCAATCCCGGGCCGGTCGCCCAGGGGCCGGGGGGGGGTCTGCACGAAGGTTAGCGCGATACCATCCACATAGTTGACCAGCCCCAGGCAGTTGGGACCTTCCACCACCATGCGGTGTTCCTCGGCGATACGGGCGATCTCCTGTTGCTCCGCACGGCCTTCCTCGCCACCTTCAGCGAACCCGGCGGAGAAGATCACCACCCCCCCGACCCCGCGCCGGGCGCAGGCACGCACCGACTCGAGCACCGCCACCCGGGGAATAGCCAGTACCGCGCAATCCACTCCATCGGGTAGGTCATCCACCGATTTCAGACAGGGACGACCGTTGATATCGTCACGCTTGGGATTGATCAGGTGGATATCCCCCGGATATTCGGCGCGTTCCAGGTTGGCAAGTACACTCGCACCCAGTGAACCCGGGGTCGGCGAAGCACCGACAATCGCGACCGAACCCGGACGCAGCAGACGCTGGATGGATGATACTTGCAGGGATTGGGCCTCAGTCATAGTCATATCCTGGAATGGGTTTGTTCCGCCAAGGCAAGGCGTGATAACGAATAGCCTGATCCCTCGGGCTCAGGCGAGCATGCAACAATTTGGGTGTTAGATTGGCATAGCCGGGTCAATTTATCAAGTTACTTGATATCTTTTATCCGGTACCCCCCAATACCGATTCTCGATATCTAAATCCCAGTGATTTCTTGACCTGTAAATATTAGTTAACTACCATAACTATTCCATGGGTTCTGTGGACTAGACGCGAGGATGGGATCATGGAATATTGGAACAACGTTTCCCTAGATTCGAGCACCGCAATCGACGCGAGTGCCGTGTGCCGGTTGGTCTCTGTCATCGGCAGCGCTGACCACCCTGCACTGGCGAACGGAATCCTTGAACTGATCAACACGCTGTTTCCGGTCGACGGCTGTTTTGTCATGGCATTTAATGCGGGCGAAGATCCCCATTGCCTATCCAATGCCGCCTCGACCGCCGACCGTCAGAACCAAGAACTCAGTGTCGACCGGACCCCCGGTCTGTTCCACCATGATCGTATCCAGTTGCACCTGCAGAGCCTGTTGTTGCCACAACCGATCGGAGCGGTCACGGTGCATCGCCAGATCCCGATACAGATCATCGATGTGACGCTGAGACGCCTCTACAACACGTTGGGGATCGTCGACAGTATGGCGATCAGCATCAAGAGTTCCGAGCATGCCTGGATTACCATAACCCTCACCCGGCGAAATCGGCTGGGCCTGTTCAACGAGGATGAAAAAAAATCCCTGCTGCAGATTGCCCAACTCATCGCAACGATGGTCTTGCGTCACAGCCAGTTAGCGAGCCAGACGGACGAAGCCCCGGACAACTCACTGAGCAGTGGACTCGACCAACTCTGTGATCGTCTGACCCAGAGAGAGCGACAGGTCATCCTGCGCATACTCGACGGAGTCACCATGGAGCAGATTGCTCATGATCTGGGACTGAAGCCCTCCACGATCGTCACCTATCGCAGCCGGGGTTATGAGAAGCTTGGCGTCAGCTCAAGGCGAGAACTTTTTTCCACGGTACTGCGCAATCGCACTACCACCAACCAGAGATCGCACAGCGAACTGGCATGTCCTCTTCCCCTGTTCATCCCTAACGGCACCCCCACCCATGCGACAGGCACTGATCCTCATAGACCTCATCAATGAACTCATCGCTGCGGAGGGCAAACTCTCTGCAAAAGGCTATTCGGATTTCGCACAAAGGCATGACTCTTTGAACCGGATCGCTGAATTATTGGAATACTCGCGCAACCAGGGGCACAGGATCATTCATGTGCGAGTCGGCTTCTCACCGGACTACAGGGAACAACCCAAAACCTCACCCCTGTTCAAGCATGCCTCCCGTTTCGATGCACTGAAACTGGGTGAATGGGGTACGGAGTTTGTCCCACAGGCCAGCCCACTGTCGGATGAAACGGTTCTGGTCAAACATCGTGTGAATGCTTTTCATGGAACGCCGCTCGATATTATCCTGCGCAATGCGGGTATCGATCACCTGGCGGTCGTCGGCTGCTCAACGGATGTCGGTGTACAGACCACGGCCCGGGCCGCCCATGATCTCGACTATGAGTGCACCGTCGTCGGAGACTGCTGTATCGCCCCTTGCGACGAGGATCACGAACCCGCACTTCGCATGCTGTCCAAGGTGGTTCAGGTCTCCGACCTTGAGCATTTCAAGAATCCTTAGCTGAGTAACCATTCTCCTGACCTGCTGCCTGCGTGGTCTCCCGATCGTTTGGTTGATATTTACCTGACGACTGGGTATGTCGGGTTAATAAATCAGGGAATGTCAGGCTGAATATACGAGCTAACCTAGACCGCGACTCTCCAAAGTAGCGTCAGCAATTGTTCCCGCTCGTTTTCCGAAAGATTGGCGGTGACTTTGGCTTCGTGCCGTGCTACGGCCTTTTCCTGTTTGTTCAAAGTACGCTGTCCCTGCCGGGTTAGCACCAGGGTCTGGTTGCGACGATCCTTCGGATCAGTCTTCCGGGATATCAGCCCCCTTTGCTCAAGTCCCTCGACCAACTTGACCATGCCGGAGCGGGCGACGCCCAGGGTGCGCGCCAGGTCCACCGAACGAATGCCTGGGTTCTCTCGAATCAGCAACATCAGGGTAAACCGGGTCGGCGTCGTGTCCAGATCGGTCAGGGCGTTGTAGAAGTCGTTGTAGAGTCGGATCTGGGCCCTTCGTACCGCGTAGCCGATATTGCTACGGAACTGCTCGGGCATGCGTATCCCATCTCCCGCCGCGAAATCAGGAAAATCGGTTTCGTCCACTTTTCGATCCATTGTGAGAGTTAACCTAATTCATTGGGTCAACAAAACCCTTGAACACCCCGTAGCCGGGATGAAGCACAGCGGGATCCAGGGTTGGCGACCGGATCATGGATCTCCCGGATTGCGCTACGTTCCATCCGGGCTACCGGGCGGTTGTTTTAACAATCATACAGGCTGATGGCGCGATCGTTTGCATTTCCTTCAGGATAGGGCCGCCGCGTCCCATCCTTCATGACCGATGCCCGGTCCGTCACCCAGACGCATCTCGGCGGAGCGCAGGGTATTCTCGATCAGCATGGTCACGGTCATCGGACCGACCCCGCCCGGTACCGGGGTGATCCAGGACGCCTTCTCCCTCACCCCGTCGAAATCCACGTCACCGACGATGCTGTTGTCCGCAAGGCGGTTGATGCCCACATCGATGACGATAGCGCCCCGGCGCACCATCTGCGGCACGATGAGACCGGGTTTGCCGGCGGCCACGATCAGGATGTCGGCAAGGATCGTATGCTGTGCCAGATCCCGAGTCTTGACGTGGCACACGGTGACCGTGGCCTCCTTCTGCAACAGCATCAGCGCCATCGGTTTGCCCACAATGTTGGAGGCGCCGACGATGACCACATTCTTGCCCGCCACATCCACGCCGGTGGTCTCCAGCAGCAACTCTACCCCATAGGGCGTACAGGGCGGAAAGATACTGTTGCCCACCACCAGACCGCCCACGTTATAGAGATGAAAACCGTCCACGTCCTTATCCACCGCAATCGCCTCCAACACCCTGCGCACATCGATATGGGGCGGCAGTGGAAGCTGCACCAGAATGCCGTGAACATTGGGATCGGCGTTGAGCCGCTGAATCAGCGCCAGCAGCTCCGTCTCCGGGGCATCGACTTCCAAGGTGTGGCGAAAGGAGGCCACGCCACACTCCTCGCAGGCCTTGACCTTATTGCCTACATAGACCTTGGAGGCGGGATTCTCCCCCACCAGGATAACCGCCAGGCCAGGCCGCATGCCTTTGGCGACCAGATCGTTCACCCGGGTGCGGAATTTCCCACGCAGGGTCTTGGCGAGGGCTTTGCCGTCGATGATACGGGCTGTCACTATTCGGTCTCCTTGGGGTTTAACCGGTTTTGGAAAGCGTTGCACTACGGTGCATCCTCGTTCCCACGCTCTGCGTGGGAATGCAGATTGGTTACGGGAAGCATGGGAGGTTCTACCCGAACCGGGTATGCATTCCCACGCAGAGCGTGGGAACGTATATGGACTCCTCCGTGTATAGCAACCTTTTTTATGCTGGATGGTAGAAATACAGCAAGTTCACGTATATCCGGTCTTTACGATGGGGAGCGACCCCTGACCTTAATGGCTTCATTCACCATGACCAGA
>JBNLFS010000049.1:0-21025 GCA_050305635.1 Candidatus Thiodiazotropha sp.
GGACCAGCTGGTAGGCATGCCTCGCCGGCAATGGCCCAGCCCTTACCAAGAGGCATAACGCCCCAGATGGCCCCTTTCTGGCTCGCCCACGGGGAGCCACCCCAATACGCCAGCCCTGCGTTGCGGCTCTTGGAAAGGGGCCGGCCATTCCCTGCGAGTCGCGCCTTGTTCTGGCGTATTGGGGTGGCTCTGAATGGTACAGAATCTGTGACGGGGTACACTAGTTCTGGGCTGAGTAATCCGCGACAGTCCATTGTAAACAGATCCGCGGGTTTTGTCTTCGAGATATGTGGTTGGTGTTGCCCGGGGTATGCTTTACCCTAGCCGGTCTCGACCAACCGTCCGGATACCCGGCAGTATTTTTTACTTTATCGGATCCGGCCAAACGAAACCTGAAGGGAGTTCCCGAATGAAAAGACGCGCATTAGTGTTACTGACGTCCATGATGATGTGTGGTGCGATCCAGGCGGATGAGGCCATGCAAGCCAACGTGGAAGAGGGCAAGGGTGTCATCAAGGCCTTCATGACCGATTTGAAGGGTGAACTGCAGAAGAGCATGAAGAAGGATGGACCGGTCGGCGCCATTTCCACTTGCAACACCGTGGCTCCGCATCTCGCGGAGGCTCACTCCCAGATGAGTCGTTGGGACGTGGGACGTACCAGTCTGAAAATCCGTAACCCGGACAATGCGCCGGATGCCTGGGAGACTGCTGTGTTGGAGGAGTTCGAAGCGCGCAAACAGGCGGGAGAGGATCCGATGAAGCTGGTCAAGGCCGAGGTTGTGGAGGAGCAGGGCCGCAAGGTATTCCGTATGATGAAAGCGATACCCACAGGTGAAGTCTGCACCAAGTGTCACGGATCAGAGCTTGCTGAACCGGTCGCGGCCAAACTCGATGAACTGTATCCCCAGGACAAGGCCCGCGGCTACCAGGAAGGTGACCTGCGCGGAGCATTCACCCTGAAAAAGCCGCTCTAAGCGGATCAGTTCAGTTGGATTCTCTGGCCCCAGGGGGGTGACTCTTTCCCCTTGATTAGCCAGATCACCGGAAATTGCGGAGGGTGCTCGGGAAAGGCACCCTCCGCATCGGTGAAATAGACCAGCAGATCAGGGCGTACACCCTGGTCCCTGACCCAGTCGAATACCGGAACGAAGCTGGTTCCACCGCCCCCGGTAATGGAGGCGGGGAGTTGAAAATCCTCCCAGGACTCGTATACCCAGGGTGCCCCTTCCGCCAGCGCCGAATCACAGGCCAGCAGGGTGATGCGGGCACGCATCTGCCCCTTGAGGGCATTGATCTCGGCGAGAAATTCCCCCATCTCATGATCCTGAATGGAACCGCTGGTATCCAGCGCCACCACCAGTTCGACCTGATTGCTGCGCAGACTGGGGAGAATGAATTCCCCCTCTCGGCGGGAGGGCCGCATGTAACTGAAATCATCCCGTGCGATGGCGGTCATGTAGCGGGCCAGAAGCAGGCGCCAGGGTAGTTGCGGCTGCAACAGGTGGTCTACCATGCGGGCCATGGCGCCGTCGAGTTTTCCGACCTGCATCGCTTGTTGTGCGGCGCCGGCAAGGCGTTGTTGCCACTGGATGTTCAGGGTTTCCGCTTCATCCGGTGAGAGCGGTGGCGGTTGCGAGGCGGCGGAACCGGAGCCGGTCTGGGGTTGATCGTGTTCGTCCCCCTCCTGCTCGGTATCCGATGGCTCTCGATCCTTGTTTATCTGCTTTTCTGTCATCCCCGAACCGGTACCCTGGGTGTTGTCCTCGTCATAGACATGGTTATCCAGGGGCTGTTCGTCGTTCTTGTCATCCAGGCAGGGGTAGATCTCCTCCGCGGTCATGCCCTGGAACTGGGGCAGCATCAGGGAACCGGGTGGGGGTTTCAGTCCGTCCGCGACCAGCAGGGGATTGATGGCATAGTCACAGGCCATGTCCCAGTGAAGCTTGGTGCGGTGCTGACGACGGGCGAAGTGGGACAGGGCGCAGTGCAGCGCCTCGTGGGCGAGCATGAACTGGGTCTCATCGAGGCTGAGTTGATCGATGAACTCCGGATTGTAGTAGAACTTACGCGCATCCGTGGCGGTTGCGGGGCACCAGTCCGGATTGGCCGCCTCCATGGGCAGACGCATCACCAGCGCACCCAGGAAGGGTTTGTCCAGGATCAGCTTGGTGCGGGCCGCCGCCAGTTTGGTATCGATCGGATCCCTGTCCATAAATTACTCATACAGCATCACGTCACATACCGCCTGAGCCCAATCGTTGAATTGGGGTACCTCGAACAGGGATTCTCCCACTGCGCGATGCATGTCGGAGACCAGCATCACACCCATCTCCCTTTGGGGAAAGCGTCCCGCGTATTCCAGGATGCGGCCGTGAACCTCCAGGCCGTTGCCCGCTTCATGGGCGCGAATGGCCCGCCCGACCAGGGCCGATGCCACCGCGTACTGCAAATCGATCTCTGCCGGGGTCGGGACCTCCTCGCCCCGCAGGATGGCGTCCAGATCGGGCATTTTGTCGAGGCTGTTGACGAATGCAGTCAGTTCGATGCCGGCAGCGGGTCCGACGCAGGCCTGCAAGGCGCCCTGCAGCAACTGCGGGTGATTAACAAATTTCTGCAAGGCCCGATGGGCAAATTCCCAGGAACGGGGAGAAGGGAAGGCGACCGGATTGTGGGCGGGATCGAAATCGAACAGCAGTTCCGGACGGAAACGCAGGAACCCGATGACCCGCTCGTCGATACGGTGTCGATAGGCCCAGGCCACCCAGTCATCCAGGTGTGTCTCCACCTCGAAGTGGGAAAACCGGTTGGCCAGGGGGGCGGGCATGCTGTAGGTCACACCCCGATCGCCCTGGCGATTGCCGGCGGCGAAAATGGCCCAGCCATCGGGGACCTGATATTCACCGAGGCGTCGATCAAGAATCAGCTGATACGCCGCTGCGGATACGGTGGGCGGCGCGGAGGTGATCTCGTCCAGAAACAGAATTCCCTCAGCGCCGTGCCGTTCGGCGTTAGGCAGGATCGAGGGAATGGCCCACTCCACGCTGTTATTCGTGCGGAAGGGAATACCCCGCAGATCGCTGGGTTCCATTTGCGAGAGACGAATGTCGATGACTGGCGCTTGATGATTACAGGCCACTTCCCGCACCATGTCCGACTTGCCGACCCCGGGAGGCCCCCAAAGCATGACCGGTGTGTGATGACCCTGTCGGGTGCTGATGAATTCCTGTTCGAGGATGGTGAGCAGTTGTGCAGGACGCATGGGATTTCCTAATCGAAGAGGTTTTTGACCGCGCGGGACAGTTGTTTGTAGATTTCAGGACCGTCCACGTCCATGACCTGATCGATCACCCAGCGATTATCATGTGCTGCGTTGCTCATCACCTGCTGAATTTCGTAGCCCAGGTGCCGAAAGAAAGGGTAGCTGGGACCATCTCCCGCAAAATTGAACTCGGCATATTCGCCGGAACGTTGGTTGTAGCGATCGATGAATGCCTGAGCATGATGGCCTTTGCCGACCAGATCCGTGGCATTGTCCTGGTAGTGATCGGCCAGTTTCAGCACCAGCGCCGTGACGATCGCAACCCGGGTTTCCGGGTCCACCATGCCGTGTATCATGCGATCGGCGATTTGCGTTTCATAGATAAGGTATTCACTGATTACCGCCAGGCGCTGATCGTCGTCGTCATAGACGAACTGTTTACCATGTAGATTGATGGCTTTGTCCAGGGCGATGCGCCAGGCGATGAAGGCGATGGCGCCGCCGATCTCTTCTGCTGAACGGACCGTTTCATCGTCGTGCCACTGACTTTTGATTCTGATAGCCAAGCTGAGGTACTCCTGTCACTTCCAAATACTGCATTGCGGGGGAGGGGGACTCCCTGAGTCGCTAATAACCAAGCATTTTACTCGGATTAAGCGGGATTTCAACGTCCGCGTCGGTCTTTGCGGGGATTTCGAAACAGTACGTAGGCGGCGCCGGTGCCGCCATCCCTGCGGGTTGCGGAGGTAAAGGCCAGCACATCCTCCCGTTGTCTTAACCACAGATTGAGCTTCTGCTTCAACACCGGTTGCCGGCCTTCTGATCCATATCCCTTGCCGTGGATGATGCGTACACAACGGATTCGCCGGCGCTGGCACTCCTCGATGAAATGATTGAGCTCCTCCCGGGCATAGCGCACGGTCAAACCGTGCAGATCCAGTTCCGCACCGATTTCCAGATATCCCCTGCGCAGATCCTGTAACAAACGGTTCTGCACACCCGGCCGGGCAAATAGGAGTTCCTCTCCGGTCTCGATCTCCTGATCGGAGTAGCCGTCCTGATTCGGGTCGTCCTCGTCCAGACCCAGATGCAGCGGGCGGGGTGGCAGGCGTCGACGGTAGGGCGCCACGCGTTTGGTTTTCAACGGCTGAACATCACCGACTTCCTCAAAGAAGGCGGTCAAATCATCGTCGTTGTCGCTGTTTTGGTGGGTCATGATCCGGGGCTCGTGCCGCTGCTAACGGCATGTTAGGGGGAGTAGGGGCGAATCTCAATCCTGCCCGGTCTACGGATGCCGGATCCGGGCAAACAATCGGGTGAGCCCCGGGCTCATTTACAGTATATTGTGCCCGGTATGAAGATTCTCCTGAGTAATGACGACGGCTATCAGGCTCCGGGCCTGCTGATGTTAGCGGACAGGCTGTCAGCGCTTGCCGATATCGTGGTGGTGGCCCCGGATCAGGATCGCAGCGGGGCCAGCAACTCCCTGACCCTGGTGAATCCCCTGCGTGCACGCACCATGGAGAACGGCTTTATCCGCGTGGATGGCACGCCGACCGACTGTGTGCATCTGGCTATCACCGGGCTGCTGGAAGAGGAGCCGGACCTGGTCGTATCCGGTATCAATGCCGGACCCAACATGGGGGACGATGTGCTCTATTCCGGAACCGTAGCGGCGGCCACGGAGGGGCGGTTTCTGGGTTTACCGGCGATTGCGATTTCAATGAATTCCCACGAACCCATGCATTTCGAGACCGGGGGCCGCGTAGCGGTTGAGATGGTCCAGCGGTTGATCAAAGCGCCCCTCACGGAAGGGGTGATTCTCAATGTGAATGTTCCGGATGTGCCTTACCCGTCATTGAAAGGATTCATGGCCACCCGTCTGGGGCATCGTCACAAGGCTGAACCGGTGGTGAAAAGCCGCGACCCGCGCGGAAAGGTCATCTACTGGGTCGGACCTGCTGGCGCCGAGCAGGATGCCGGTCCCGGTACGGATTTCCATGCGGTTCGGGAGGGTTATGTCTCAGTCACCCCTCTGCAGGTGGATCTGACCCGCCACAGCGCCTTGCCGACAGTGGAGCAGTGGTTGAAGGGATGACCATGCGGCGTGAGCATCAGGGTATCGGTATGACCTCCCAGCGAACCCGGGAACGTCTTGTCCAGCGTCTGCGCGACAAGGGGATCCGGAATTCGGCCGTGCTTGAGGCTTTGCGTAACACTCCCCGGCATATCTTCGTCGATGAAGCGCTTGCCAGTCGGGCCTATGAAGAGACCGCACTGCCCATCGGTCATGGGCAGACCATCTCACAACCCTATACCGTGGCGCGTATGACCGAGGCCCTGATCGAAAACGGGATTCCGGAAACCGTGCTTGAAATCGGTACCGGTTCAGGCTACCAGTGCGCAATTCTTGCGCAACTGGTGCGGCGCGTACACAGCGTCGAGCGCATTTCGGCGCTCATGGAACAGGCGCGCCACAGGTTTCGGGAACTTGGCCTGCGAAACATACATCTCAAGCACAGTGACGGTGGTATTGGGTTGCCCGAATATGCCCCATATGACGGCATTCTGGTGACTGCGGCACCCACCGGTCTGCCGCAAAATCTGCTCGAACAACTCTCTGTTGGCGGACGGCTGGTTCTGCCACTGCAAAAAAAACACGGACAAGTCATGATACGCATTACCCGGACCGAAACCGGATTTCAGCAGGAACAGCTGGAATCCGCCAATTTTGTCCCCTTGGTGGGAGGGATGATCTGATGGGTGTTTTTTCCGCGCTCTATGCGCGCACCATGCAGTGGTCGCGTCACCCTCATGCGCCCCGCTACCTGGTTGGGTTGAGCTTTGCCGAGTCCTCGTTTTTCCCCATACCTCCGGATGTGATGCTCGCCCCCATGAGCATGGCGGAGCCCGCTCGAGCCTGGTACTACGCGGCTTTAACCACCCTGGCCTCGGTACTGGGTGGGCTGCTGGGCTATTTTATCGGGGTTTTCGCCATGGAATTCGTCGAGCCCTGGTTACACAACTGGGGCTATTGGGAGGCCTATCAGCAAGCTCAGGGTTGGTTCGATCGCTGGGGGTTCTGGGCGGTATTTCTGGCCGGCTTTTCGCCCATCCCCTACAAAGTGTTCACCATCAGTGCCGGTGTGGTGGCCATGGCTTTGGTTCCCTTCCTGATCGCCTCGGCAGTCGGCAGAGGGGCACGTTTCTTTCTTGTGGCGATGCTGATGGCCTGGGGTGGTCCGCGTATGGAACAGGTGCTGCACCGTTACGTTGATCGCGTGGGTTGGCTGTTGGTCGGGGCATTCGTACTGTTATTTTTCTATTTCAAGTAAGGGGAGTGCACGAGAGACGTCAGGTGATACGCAAGTTCATCAGTACAACCATGAGCCGTTCTCCGGTTTGGCTGACCGGACTGGTATGTTGTGCCCTGCTGTTTCTTGAAGCCTGCGCATCCAAGGGAAGCGCCCCGGTTTACACCCGGGAGTCCGGGGTCGCACAAAAGCCGGTCTCCACCCAGTCCAGCCTGACAAAGCAGGCCCGTAAACCCAATCGCATCAGGACATCCCGTACCTACTACCTGGTTCAACCCGGTGATACGCTGTACTCCATTGCCTGGCGCCACTACCTGGAGCATCGGCAGTTGGCGGCCTGGAACGGAATCAAAGGGCCGGATTATGCGATTTACCCAGGACAACGCCTGCGCCTCAAACCCCATGAGCATCGCAACAATCCCAAGGTGGCCGGAGAATCGAGAAGCGTCCAAAAGCGCCCGTCGGCAACGCCCGCGAAGCAACCCGCAGTGGAAAGGAAACCGATCCAGCAACCGATCCCGAAACCGCTACCAGCCCAGAAATCCGCCCAATCTCCCACACCCAAGTCGACGCCGGTCACAGCGCAGAAAAAGAACGTCAAGTTAGCCTGGTCCTGGCCGACCAAAGGGAAAGTCGTCCGCACATTTTCCTCCGAGGATCACAACCGCAAAGGTGTCTGGATCAGCGGTCGGGAGGGGCAGCCGGTCAGGGCCGCTGAGGCCGGAAAGGTGGTCTATGCGGGTGATGGGTTGGTGGGATACGGTAATCTGGTTATCATCAAACATGACCGGGATTACCTGAGTGCCTATGGATACAATCGGAAACTCCTGGTAAAAGAGGGTGATAAATTGGCCAAGGGTGATATCGTGGCTTACATGGGTTCGCCCAACAGCGATGCCCAGCCGGTTTTGCACTTTGAAATCAGGAAAAAAGGCAAACCAATCAATCCACTGCCTCTACTGCCTCGACGCTAGTGTGGTGTAACGTATAAAGTGTGCGTATCAGAGCCCCACAAATTCCTCAAGACAAGGCGCAGGCCGCAGGGAATGGCGCGCCCTTTTCAAGGCCTGCAACGCTGGATTGAGGGATTTGTGGGGCTCCCTTCGGGCGCGGCGCTAAGGGGCTTTGCGCGTTGCACCCCAAGGGCACTTCCTTCGGGGCGTTGCGCTCCTTGGAAAGGGAGGGGCCATTTCCGGCGGAGCGCGCCTAGCGCCAAGCCCCTTAGCGCCACGCTGATACGCACACTTTATACGTTACACCACACAAGCAGTGGTCAAAACATAATAAGCACCAAAGTGATGAGAACGAGATGGAGATGAGAATGATTGATACTTCAGTCGAGTCGGATCCCTCGGATGACGACGCTACCTTGGAGGACCTCGAGGACAGTGAAATCATCATGTCCGACGAGTCGGATGAAGACAGTGAGAACACCTATGAGAAGGGTGACATCAACGATTCCCTGAAGAACAGGACCCTGGAGGCCGGTGATGCACAGATGGATGCCACCCGGCTCTACCTGAACGAAATCGGCATATCGAAACTGTTGACCGCCGAGGAAGAGGTCTACTATGCGCGGCTCGCCCAAAAAGGTGAAAAGGCCGCCAGGCAACGGATGATCGAGAGCAATCTGCGGCTGGTGGTGAAGATAGCCCGGCGCTATATGAACCGGGGTCTGGCATTACTCGATCTCATTGAAGAGGGCAACCTGGGTCTGATCCGAGCGGTGGAAAAGTTTGATCCCGAGCGGGGGTTTCGTTTCTCCACCTACGCGACCTGGTGGATACGACAGACCATTGAGCGGGCGATCATGAATCAGACTCGCACCATTCGCCTGCCGATTCACGTGGTCAAAGAGATCAATGTCTATTTGAGAGCCGCGCGTAAACTGGCCCAATCCCTCGATCATGAACCCAGCTCCGAGGAGATTGCCGAGTTGCTGGATCGCCCCATCGATGAAGTCAAGCGTATGCTCGGTTTGAATGAACGAGTGACTTCGGTGGATACGCCGTTCGGCAAAGACGCGGACAAACCGCTCCTCGATACCATCGCGGACGAAAAAAATCTCGATCCCACCGTGGATATCCAGAACGATGGCTTGAATGCAAATCTGGATCGTTGGCTGAGTAAGCTCAATGACAAACAAAGGGAAGTGGTGGAGCGCCGTTTCGGCCTGCACGGCTATGAAAATTCAACCTTGGAGCAGGTTGCTAACGAACTGGGCGTGACCCGTGAACGGGTGCGCCAGATACAGATGGATGCATTGAGAAGGCTCAGGGATATTCTGGAAAGGGACGGTTTTTCGGTGGAATCCATCTTCAAATAACGGATTGCGATGTCTCGCACATGCTGCCTGCCCAGCGCTGAACATAGAACACTGCCACAGGAAGTGGCCTGCAGGGATTGCGGCCTGGATCCTATTTGCCAGGTACTCGACTATGCGGAGTCCGACAGCGGCGTGCCGGATGGAATACTGGTCAGGCGTATGCCGATACTCCGTGGTGAGATGCTGTTGACGTTCAATCAGCCATTCCGCACGATTTACGCCGTCAAATCCGGGTCATTCAAAGCGATGACCTGGGATCTCGCAAACTCCGAGCGGGTAGTGGGTTTTTTTCTTCCGGGTGATCTGATCGGGACCGATGGCTTGGCCACCGAACGCTACTCGTATACCGTGCGTGCTTTGGAAGCGAGCAGTGTATGCAGTCTTGAGGTCGAGGCGCTGCCAAAGGCGGGGCGATCCCGTGAGGCAATACAGGACGCCCTGATCACACTGCTCGGACAGGAGGTTGCGATGAATCATATGGTGACCACCTCTTTGATTCAACAGAATGCCGAGCAGCGTCTGGCTGCCTTTATCCTCTCTCTGGTGCGGCGATCCGGGATTCGTGGCTTGGACAGGCAGGATCTCGGGTTGAGTATGTCACGTAGTGATATTGCCAGTTACCTTGGCTTGGCGCGTGAAACCGTCAGCCGTATCCTGACCCGATTTCAGAAATCCAGAATAATTGTATTGCGAAAAAATGCCCTCAGGGTGCTCGATCCGGGTGCCCTCGAACGCCTCTCAGTGACGAGCTAATGAGATCTGTTCTCAATCAATGACTGATCAGTTTGCGATTGCATGACTGTGATTGCCTGATATGCGATTAGACACAGTTAGAATTTTTGTTTTTTTGAGCTTTTTTTGATCTGTGTCAATTAGTGATAAAACTCGCTTAAATACTTGTTTTAAAAGCAGGTTAAACGCTTAACAAGCAGCCTTTATCAGGGCAGTATCGTATTGACATCTGCGCCAATTAAGAGTGATATATGTCACGCTGCGATTGTGGCATTTAACACAGTTGCAGTAGTGGGGTCTTTCCCTGCATTTCCGTACTTCGTAGTTTTTCATCCATTATTGTTTTATTTAGGGGGGTACATGGACGCCGCAGCCGAGCAAAAGTACAACTTCGATGTTGTGCGATGGTTTACCGTCATGGCCGTGGTCTACTTAGTTGTAGGCGCATTAGTTGGTGTTTACATAGCATCAGAACTTGCCTGGCCGTTTCTGAATTTCGACATTCCTTACATCACGTTTGGGCGTCTTCGTCCTCTTCACACCAATGCGGTGATCTTCGCTTTTGGTGGATGCGCGTTGATGGCAACATCGTACTACAGCGTTCAGCGTACTTGCGGCGTGAGGATCTGGAGCGACAAACTGGCATGGTTTGTTTTCTGGGGCTGGAACCTCATCATCGTGTCCGCTGTGATTACCCTCCCGTTGGGCATCAACCAAACCAAAGAATATGCTGAGCTGGAATGGCCGATCGATCTGGCGATCGCGGTTGTATGGCTGACCTATTCGTTCAACTTCATCATGACCCTGGCGACCCGCAAGTCGTCACACATCTATGTGTCCAACTGGTTCTTCCTGGGCATGATGGTCATGATCACCTACCTGCACGTGGTCAACAGTCTGGCCGTGCCGGTTGATCTGTTTAAGTCCTACTCCCTGTTCTCCGGCGTCCAGGACGCTATGGTTCAGTGGTGGTGGGGTCACAACGCAGTAGGTTTTTACCTGACTGCCGGCTTCCTGGGTATCATGTACTACTTCGTGCCGAAGCAGGCGGGCCGTCCGGTCTACTCCTATCGTCTGTCGGTTATCCACTTCTGGGCTCTGATGTTCGGCTACGTGTGGTTGGGTGCGCATCACCTTCAGTACACCGCTCTGCCTGACTGGACCGGTTCTCTGGGTGCCGCTGTCTCCCTGGCCATGATCATCCCTTCCTGGGGTGGTGCGGTGAACGGCATGATGACTCTGTCCGGCGCCTGGGACAAACTGCGTACCGACTACATCCTGCGCTTCATGATCATGTCTCTGGCCTTCTACGCCATGTCCACCTTCGAAGGTCCGGTCATGTCCCTGAAGACCGTTAACGCCCTCTCTCACTACACCGACTGGACCGTAGGTCACGTACACTCCGGTGCTCTAGGTTGGGTGGCCATGGTCGCGATCGGCGCTATCTATCACCTGATGATGCGTACCTTCCACACTGAAATGTGGTCCATGAAGCTGATCAATGCGCACTTCTGGACGGCTACCATCGGTGCGGTTGTCTACGTCGTCGCGATGTGGGTATCCGGTATCATGCAGGGTCTGATGTGGCGTGCTTATGACGAGTACGGCACCCTGGCCTACACCTTTGCGGAATCTGTCGAAGCCATGCATCCCTACTACGCGATGCGGGCGATCGGTGGAATGATCTTCCTGCTCGGCGCCGTGCTGATGCTGATCAACGTCCTGATGACAGTTGTGAAAGCTTCCAGTGAAGGCAGCCTGCAGCAAGCTCGCACCGCTGCAGCAACGGCTTAATTTCAAGGGGGTTTCGCAACAATGGCGAATGATAATCAATCTGTAAGCCTCCAGGAGAAGATGGAGAAAAACATCTGGCTGCTCCTGGTTATTCTGGCATTGGCACTGTCCGTGGGTGGTCTCGTAGAGATTGTTCCGCTTTTCACCATGAAGAGCACCATGGAGCACAACTCTTCACCTGAGCTGGTCTGGCAGCGTCAGTCTGGTCAGACTCTGCATGACCACAAGCCGGGTGATGGCGTACGCCCTTACACCGCTCTGGAACTGGCCGGTCGTGACGTCTATCAGAGGGAGGGATGCTATCTGTGTCACTCTCAGATGGTTCGTCCTTTCCGTGACGAGAAAGAGCGCTATGGTCACTACTCTCTGGCATCGGAGTCCATGTATGACCATCCTTTCCAATGGGGTTCGAAACGTACCGGTCCTGACTTCGCACGTCTTGGCGGTAAGTACTCGGACGATTGGCATCGGAAGCATCTGCGCGCGCCGCGCTCCGTGGTTCCTGAGTCCGTCATGCCCAACTATCCTTGGCTGAAAGAGAATCTGGTCGAGGGTAAGGACATGGCAAAACGTTTCCAGGTAATGCGTCTCATGGGTGTGCCTTACACCGATGAGGACATTGCTGCAGCCAACGGTGAGCTGTCAGGCAAGACCGAGGAAGATGCCGTGGTTGCCTATCTGCAGGTCCTTGGTACGATGGCGACTCTGGACGAAAACAAGGCCTATCGTCAATAAATGAAAGAGTATTTTCATACAGACTGGGAGGCGATGACCACCAACGACTGGATCGGTTTGGTCATGACGGTGGTCACGTTCTTCCTAATGATTGGCGTTTACTTCTACGCCCTGCGTCCAAAAAACCGGGAGAAACTGGAGAAAAACCGGTTCATCCCGATGGACGATGATGCAAATGATAGCGGAGACAAAAATGGCGGATAACAATCCTTTTCCGGGTGAAAACAATACCGGACATATCTGGGACGACAACCTCCGGGAGCTCAGCAACCCGCCACCGCGGTGGTGGATGATCGCCTTCTGGGCATCGATCATCTGGTGGGTTGCCTATGGCTTCCTGTATCCCATGTGGCCTGTAGGTCAGCAACCTACTCAGGGTCTTATGGGCTGGAGTCAGATGGATGAGTACCAGAAAGGCGTGGACGAGGTCGAAGCCGTTCGTGCCGAGTACGAGACCAAGCTCAAAGGTATGAGCGCAAAAGAGATCCTGGCGGATCCCGGGCTTTCGCAGTATGTGGTGGCCTCTGCCAAGGTGCTGTTTGGTGATAACTGTGCAGCCTGTCATGGCGGCGGTGGTCAGGGTGGTCCCGGTTACCCGGTACTGGCTGATGATGATTGGCTCTATGGTGGCACCATCGAAACCATTCAGCAGACGGTTACCAACGGTCGTCGGGGTATCATGACCGCTCACGGTAAGATGCTGAGCGATGCTGAGATCGACAGTCTGGCTGATGCGATCATGGCGGGCAATCCGACCTCTGATCCCAACTTCACCCAGAAAGGCTGTGTGGCCTGTCATGGCATGGACGGCAAGGGTATGGCTGTACTGGGTTCTGCAAACCTCACCGACGGTATCTACCGTTTCATGCCTGAAGGTAACCAGACCCTGCGCGACAGTATCAAATACACCATCACCTACGGTGTTAATGATGCCACCGAACCCAAGACGCGTGATGCTCAGATGCCTGCATTCGGCGACCGTCTGTCAGATGACGACATCAAGAAGCTGGCCGTCTATGTGCATCGATTCGGCGGTGGACAGTAACCAAGGCTGAGATCGCAGAGCACATTTTTCCACCATGGCCGTGTGAGTCGGGGAGACTCACACGGTAGTAAAATAAGGGGATTGCTATGAACGGAGATGCAGTTTTTTGGGGCTCGATCATCAGCGTTGTGATCTGTGTTGTGATCATCGTTTATCTCGGCTTCAAAGTCGGCAAACTGATCAAGAGCGACGCAGACAAACACAGCGGTTGAAGCAACTGCCGAGACTGATAAGGGGGGGTTAGCCCCCCTTTTTTATTGGAAAATTATCCGTCTATTCATGCCCGTCTCAGTATTTGCGAATGCGTTCGATTATTAGTTTTCACTGATTAATTCTTCTGGACATATTGATAAATCGCATTGGCTGGCAGAACATCCAGGTCTTATGATTTTTATAGTTTCCGCCTGTTTTCAGAGGAGTCGATCCGTTGAGTGCAAATGAGAAAACCGCAACCAAAGAGTCGGTTGTAGACGAGCTGTACGCTGAATCAGCTCACTGGCAACTGAATACGGGTGAAGAGACCATTCATGCCAAACGCATGGGCGGTTACTGGCGGAAAATCAAGTGGCTCACCGCTTCATTCTGGATCATCTTCTTCATCGGCCCCTATTTTCAGTGGGATGGTCGTCAGGCGATCCTGTTTGATATACCCAATCGCCAGTTTCACATCCTTGGGGCTACGATTCTTCCCCAGGATTTCTGGATGCTCTCCCTGACGCTGTTGTTTTTTGCGCTGTTGCTGGCAGTGGCGACGGCCTTGGCGGGACGCATCTATTGCGGTTTTTTCTGCTTTCAGACCGTCTGGACCGACGTGTTCACCTGGCTGGAAGACAAACTGGAAGGCACCCCGGCTAAGCGGCGCAAGCTCGACAAAGAGTCACTGAGTCTCACCAAAATACGTATCAAACTCACCAAGCATGTGCTCTGGCTGCTCATCTCCGTGATTACCGGTATCAGCTTTGTCGCCTGGTTTTACAATGTTCAGGATCTCTGGCACGACCTGCTGACCATGAAAGCCAGTCCTGTTGCCTATGGCACCATCGCCATGTTTACCGCCGGCACCTATGTGCTGGCCGGGTACATGCGTGAACAGGCCTGTTTCTGGCTTTGTCCCTACGCACGTATTCAAGGCGTCATGATCGACAAGACAACGGTTGTGCCTTCCTACGATTTTCATCGCGGCGAACCGCGTGGCCGTATTGTCAAAGGACAGGCGGATGATGACCGTACCACAGGTGATTGCGTGGATTGCAAGCAGTGTATCGCAGTCTGTCCTACCGGTGTGGATATCCGTCAGGGTCAGCAGGAAGGTTGCATCATGTGTGCCCTGTGTATCGATGCCTGTGACGATGTCATGGAAAAGGTCGGACGTCCCAAAGGGTTGATTCGCTATGTCTCCTACGAGACTCTGGAAGCCAACAAACAACCGGTACCGCTCCATAAGCGTCCACGCGTATGGGTCTACGGCGCTATCATGTCCCTGGCTCTGGCGGGCATAGTCTATGGCCTGACCTCGCTCGCCCCACTGGAGATTAAAGTTCTGCATGACCGTCAACCGCTCTATGTATTGCAGAGTGATGGCAGCATTCAAAATAAGTACACTATAAAGATTCTGAATAAACTTTCTGAGGATATCCCTGTCACATTGAGTGCTGAAGGTCCGGATGGGTTGATTATGGTCGACCCGGAAGTGGTTACCACCGCTCGGCATGGCATGGTAACCGCAAGAACGGTATTCCTGAGGGTTCCAAGAACCATGCTCAAGGATGAAACCTCACCGGTTGTGTTCAAGGTCGAAGGCACGCTGGGTGAGCGTGAAATGAGCAACACCCGCAAGAGTGTCTTTATTGGTCCTAAGTAGTAGGATTGGTACAATAGTCTGTAAGGGAGGGCGGGCAGCGATGTCCGCCTTTTTTCATTAAGTATTTCATAGTGTGATTGACTGTTATGGCAGATAAGAATTCAGCATGGCGGAGTCCCTGGGTGATTGCGTGGGTGGCTATGGTCGCCATCTTTTTCACGATGAATGCGATCATGGTCTATCTGGCAATGGATAATAATCCCGGCCTGGTCGTCGACGATTTTTATGATCGTGGTCAGGATTATGAAAAGAACATGTTGAAACGCCAGGCCCGAGACCCCCAATGGCAAATGCGTGTCGAACTCCCACGAAAGATTGCTGTTGCTGAAACCGTACTCTGCCGCTTCAAGGTCATGGATCAGGAGGGAACACCGATCGATCGGGATGAAGTCGTATTTCATGCTTACCGACCCTCCGATGCTAAGCAGGACTTTTCCACTCCGATGCACCGTGTGGGGCCTGGGCTCTATGAGGCTAATGTCAGTTTTCCGCTGATCGGTGTCTGGGATACCCTGGTTAGCATCCGCAACGGTGAGGATGAATATAATGCGCCAAAGAGGATTGGTGTCGGTATAGACTGGATTCCCTGATTGTGACCCGCACAGGCGTTTCCGACCGCTGCTTCCACTGTAATCTTCCGATTCCGCCTGATGATGAGGTCATTGCATCCATTGAAGGCGAGGATCAGCACTTCTGCTGCCTGGGTTGCAAAGCGGTTTGTGAGGCGATATATGCAGCCGGCCTGGAAGGATTTTATGACAGGACACCGGATGGGCTCGATCTCGCACCTCCGCCTGAAATTCCCAAGGAGCTGGCCCTCTATGACCTGGACGATGTGCAGTCCGAGTTCGTGGGCGAATTGGGTGAGGAGCGAGACATCCATCTGCTGGTTGAGGGTATTCATTGTGCGGCCTGTGTCTGGCTGATCGAGCACACCCTAACCCCCATGCCCGGAATCGCCTCCGCACAGGTCAACCTGTCCGGCAAAAGGCTTCACGTCAAATGGCATAACAAGGCCATCTCGTTATCTCAGATCATCAAACGTCTTGGTGAAATCGGTTATTCAGCAGTTCCTTATGATCCGGAAGCGGCGGAAGGGACTCTGAAGAAACAGAATCGCCATCTGTTGTACCGAATGGCCTTTGCCGCCTTCGGCATGATGAATCTGATGTGGATTTCGATCGCTTTGTACGCCGGCGCCAATGAGGGTGAGTTCCGGCATATGTTTCACTGGATCGGTTTTGCTTTGGCCACACCTGTTCTGGTGTATTCCGGGTATCCGTTCTATAAAGGGGCTTGGTCAGGATTGCGTAACCTGCATCTGGGTATGGATCTGCCCATCGCGATCGGTGCCACCATCACCTATCTCTACTCGGTGTTCATCACGGTAACGGGGAGTGTGCAGGGAGAGGTGTACTACGACACGGTTGTTAATTTCATGTTTGTCATCCTCGTCGGACGCTATCTTGAGGCGATGTCCAAGCGTCAGGCTGTTGCGGCTACACAACGTTTGCTCGATCTGCAGCCACGGGTTGCGACCCGTATCGATTCAGACGCTTCGGAAAAGGTCGTCCCGATCCGGGCCGTGACCGTCGGCGATTGGATTCGGGTCAAACCGGGTGAACGTATGCCGGTGGATGGCGTGGTTACAGAGGGGCGGAGCACCCTGGACGAGTCCATGTTGACCGGAGAGTCTCAGCCGGTGGTCAAAATGCCGGGTGATCCGGTATCCGCGGGAACCATTAATGGTCACGGCGTATTGGCGGTTGAAGTCACCGGGTTACTGAAAAATACCGCATTAGGCCGGATCATACGTCTGGTCGAGGAGGCGCAGGGGTCTAAAGCGCCGATTCAATGTCTGGCCGATCAGATCGTACCCTGGTTCGTGGCGGTGACCTTGGGATTGGCCACGCTCACCTTCCTGTATTGGTTCTCGACGAATTTCGAAGTGGCACTGCTGGCTGCGACCTCCGTATTGATTATTACCTGTCCCTGCGCCTTTGGTCTGGCAACCCCCATGTCGATCGCCGTGGCCTCCGGCTTGGGTGCCAAATACGGGATTCTGGTGAAGAACGGTGAGGTATTGGAAACCCTCTCTACCATCAATCATGTGGTCTTCGATAAAACCGGGACACTTACGGAAGGCGGGCTATCGGTGGTTGCAATCCACCTGGATGGGGACTCCTGGCATGAGGATCAGGAGCCTTCCGAAGCCATACGCACTCTGATGGGCAAACTGGCGGCCATAGAGCGACAATCCGAACATCCGGTGGCTGCTTCTGTGGTGAACTGGAGCGATCATTATCTGGAAGGCGTCCGGCACCTGCCGAGCAAGAATTTTGAGTACATACCGGGACTGGGGATTACCGCCGAGGTCGAGGGAGACCGGATCTGTATCGGAAACGAGGGTTTAATGGCCCGGGAAGGTTGCGAGGGTTTCTCTGATATCGATGTTCTGGTCAAACAGTTGGATGAACAGGGAGTCGGGTCTTTCCGGGTTGCGGTGAATGGTCGTATTCTGGGGTTGGTGGCCGTGGAGGATCGTATCCGATCCGATGCAAAGGACTTGATCGCAGCCCTCAAAGCCGAAGGTCTTCAGGTTACCCTGTTGAGTGGTGATCGCCGCCGGGCCGCCGAAGCGATTGCGGAACGCCTCGGTGGCATGGAGGTCATAGCCGAGGTGATGCCGGAGCAGAAAGATCAGGTCATTCGTCAGTTGCAGGCGGACGGTAAGCGGGTTGCCATGGTGGGTGACGGTGTCAACGATGCTCCTGCGCTGGTTCGTGCTGATGTGGGGATCGCCCTGGGGTCGGGAACTGATGTGTCTATCGCCAGCGCCGATATCGTGCTGATGAGCAGTGAACTCGAACGGGTTCGTCTGGCGATTGCCCTGTCTCGTCGTACTCTGCGCACGATCCGGCAAAACATCGGGATCTCGATCACCTACAATATTATTATGGTGCCTCTCGCCATGAGTGCCATTGTGACGCCATTGGTCGCCGCGATCTCCATGCCGATGAGTTCCCTTGCGGTGATCGGCAATTCAGCGCGTATCCGAACCCTGTTCCGGGGTGTCAGAACGGGTTGAGCCTGGTTGCGGGGTTACACATTAGATGATTTGTTGTGCCAGTCGCACACGATCGAATGGGTCAACGCACTGATGAACTTGAATTTATCGTTATCTGACGGAGCACTGGGATGGATGTGATCTATGGTTTGATACCCGGTATGATTCTGTTGGGTCTTGCGGCGGTGGCCGTGCTGTTCTGGGCTGCGCGAACGGGCCAGTTCGATGATCTGGAGGGTGAGGCGCATCGTATTCTCATGGATGACGACGTTTCCAAAGGCCGCAGGAAAAGGACTCCGAAGCAGATGATGCCGGATGCGGAGGACCAGGATCAGTCGAACTGATCCTCCTTTGCCTCAATCAGCCGATCAGTGTTTCTCATGACTGGCTTCGTATTGGCGATTGTTCTGTTCGATCTGCTGTATAAAGGCATCTACCCGATCCAGAGGCATGTATTGCAGCAGTTCCCTACCGTCCGGGTTGAGGCCGATACTCAAGCCCTTGCCGGGATAGATCCATTGGGTGATACCGGTTTCACTCTCCGTGATTTTGTCCGCTGGTTCCCCAAACAGCCTTAGTACCAGTTCTTCGTCCAGATTCGCCGCGGGCACATAGTTGATCAGCGCGATAGGGAGTTGCGCGGCCACCAGCTGGTCGTCGGTGCTCAGTGCGATCTTGTGGGTGGAATCCGATGTTCGACTGATACGGGATCCCCGTTCCATCATCTGTTCCAGCTGGGTCGGGTCGGCCTTCAGGGTGAGAATAATGTCGGCGCGAAGGCCGCTGAGAAACACCCGTTCGAAATAGGACTCAAGCGCGGGTATCCCCTGGTCGCTGACGAATATGTTCAGTTTTCCCTGATCCTGAAAGGTATCTCGGGCGAGTTGCAGATTACTTTGGTTGAGCGTCAGTCCGAAGACCTGTACCTGCTGTTGTTCTGTGATCTGAATATCCCAGGGGAGTTTCGGGTCAGAGTCCGCCTTGCGGCCCCCCGGGAGCAGGATGGCAAGGGCCACCGCCACCAGAGACAGGGAGACGACCCAGATGATAATCTTCTTTTCCATTACAATCCGATCAGGTTCTGTTACTGCAAAGGGGGCAATACGGTTCGCATGTGTCCGTATCGCACAACCAACGCATCTTGCGAGGTCGGAATGGTATACTCAACCGATTGCCGGGTGAGGGGCCATTCCTGTCAGGATAGTGCGACTCGTCAGCGGACTATTGTAACCCGGACGGGCATCGCGTGATACGCAAGCGAGGATTCTACAATGGGTAATGGTTTGTGGTTTATAACAATTCTCAAGGAACAGCCATGGATTGGTTTAGTAATCGGTATTGTGCTGTTTTTACTGCTTTTTATGTTGAAGAAGTGGCTTTTTGCCAAAATGATGGGAAGTCAGGAAGAGAACTGATCGACTTCTGATACGATATCCTGAAGAGGAAGGTTCGTCGTTCAGTCCGTTTGCGACAAGCCGGGAGAGCATGCAACAGGTGGTGTATTGTTCCCGGTGGACTGTTTTCGAGAGCCAAGGCGTCAGATGCTGTTACCCGAGTAGGAATCCCGGGGTATTCTGCTGCGATGGACATACTGTTGGGCGGGGGCTCAGCCGAGCGATGCGCAAGGGGGCGGAATAGGATCGGGGAATCCCGGTCGGAGTGCCCCGATTTCGGCCATCGACTTCGGTCAGTCCTTTCAATGAATACCATAACTTAGCGAAGCTGCCGGGTGGCACTGAACCCATGAAATTCGAGATCTCAGATGACTTGGTGCATAAGGCCAAGATTCCCCACGATATTTTTCTCACCAATCTGATCGGCAATCATATTCTGTGGTTTGTCGCCTCGCTTGGGTTGGCGAGTTCCTACTGGCAACCCTTGGCCCTGGTGCCGATCGTTTCGCTCGGCCTGTTGATCTACACGCTCAGGCGCGCGAAACGGTCCAAGGCGCAGGATCACTGGTTTGTCTACGTACACTGGCAGATCGCGGCCGAGCGCAGTCGCCTGTTCATCTATATGCTGCTGGCTGTGATCAGTGTGTGGGTGTTTGGCTGGATCGGATTCACCTATCTGGGTATGAAAAAGGTGGCCGTGATGGCGATGATCGGAGGGGTGGGGATCCTGCCGATCATGGTCAGTGTGCTGATCCTGATTCTCATGGAATCCGACGCGCTTCACCAGGCCGCCCAGCGGCGACTGAGCAAACGGGTGGTTGACAAATATCCCTACCCGGACGATGTGGTGGTTCTGGAGGACGAGTCGGAGAATGTAGCTGATCATGCCGGCGCGGGGGGGGGGGGACGCCTGGCTGAGGGGTTATTGATTGATCGTGAAGAGCGCGGCCGCCACCTGACGTCCTTCCGACACCAGGATGTTGTAGGTGCGACAGGCCGCGGCGGTATCCATGACTTCCAGCCCGATGCGGGCGTCAAATAAGGGATAGGTCAGGGCAGGATTGGGAAAGCACTGTTTTGATCCGGTTCCGAGGATCACGATCTCGGGTCCCAGTTCGGCCAGTTGCGCAAAATCCTCTGGGATCAGCGCCTCAAAACTGACGGGGCGCCATTGGGGTATGACCTGATTGGGCATCACCAGCAGGTTTTCCCGATAGACGATTCCGCTCACTGTGATTTCACCTTTTGCGTAGTGCTGTATGAGGTGTCCGCCACCCGCTTCATCGAGTATGAATTTCATACTTCGACCATACCCCATTACGGAACCTTGAAAAAGCCCTGAGCCTCGCACTAGAGCCAATTGATCTTTTATAGAGTGTCAGTTAACTTTGTACACTTTGGTCCAACTAAATGCTGAGGTATCTGTGTCCACGCACGAAATGGAAGATTTCCATAGAATCAAGCGCTTGCCGCCCTATGTGTTCGCGATTGTCAAC
>JBNLFS010000050.1:0-95507 GCA_050305635.1 Candidatus Thiodiazotropha sp.
ACCGGAGTAGGCCAGCACCACCTTTTTAATGCCATCTTTGGACATCCGAAATCTCCCGGAATGAAGCGTGAAAGACGAGGGATTATAGACGATTCCCCGACAGGCCGCATTGCCGGCCGCATGAGCGGAGGATTTCAGCCCATCGAGAATCCTTGCTCAGCTGGACTGATACACCGTGAGTTTGTTTTGTTTGTGATCAGGCGGTGGCTTCGGGTTCTAGTGTAGTGCTGCAGCAGCAATTTTGGGCACCGAAACCTAAGCTGAAAAATAGCAGGCAGAACCGAGGAGCCGCCCAGGGCCAACGCCCTGGACGGTCAGGCGGAAGTTGAGCAGATGATCAGTTTTTGGATTTATCGACGATCTTCTTGATCCACGGCATCATGCCGCGCAGACGCTCACCCACCTGTTCGATGGCATGCATCTCGTTGAGGCGGCGGTAAGCGGTCATGGACGGATAGCCGAGAGCGCCTTCTGAGATGAAACGCTTGGCGTATTCACCGGACTGGATGTTGCTCAGGGCTTCGCGCATCGCCTTGCGGCTTTCGTCGTTGATGACCTTCGGCCCGGTCACGTATTCACCATACTCCGCATTATTGGAGATGGAGTAGTTCATGTTGGCGATACCGCCCTCGTACATCAGATCGACGATCAGTTTGAGTTCGTGCAGACATGCGAAGTAGGCCATTTCCGGCGCGTAACCGGCTTCGGTCAGGGTGTCGAAACCCGCTTTCACCAATTCGACCGCGCCTCCACACAACACCGCCTGCTCACCGAACAGATCGGTTTCAGTCTCGTCCTTGAAGGTGGTTTCGATAATGCCGGTACGACCGCCACCGATGGCGGAAGCATAGGAGAGCGCGGTATCCATGGCGGAACCGGTTGCATCCTGGTAGACCGCTACCAGATCCGGGATACCCCCGCCTTTCACATATTCGCTGCGCACCGTGTGACCCGGTGCCTTGGGTGCGATCATGATGACATCCAGATCTTCGCGCGGTACGACCTGATTGTAGTGGATGGCAAAGCCGTGGGCGAAAGCCAGGGTGGCGGAATTCTTGATATTCGGCTCGATCTGCTCGCGGTAGAGCTTGGACTGGAATTCATCGGGGGCCAGAATCATCACCACGTCAGCCGCCTGCACCGATTCCTCAATGGATTTGACGTTCAGACCGGCGTTCTGTGCCTTGATGGCCGAAGGAGAACCCTGACGCAGTCCGACGATGACATTGACTCCGGAATCCTGCAGATTGTTGGCATGGGCATGACCCTGGGAACCGTAGCCGATGATCGCGACTGTTTTACCCTTGATGATGTTGAGGTCACAGTCTTTATCGTAATAAACATTGATTGCCATGTTGTTTCCTTCGGAAATTTTTAAATTGTGAATGTTGAATAATGAATCAAGTGTTCAAAATTCATAATTGAAAGTTCAAAGCCCAAGCCCTTTCGAACCCCGACCGATACCGGAAGGCCCGGTACGCACCACCTCGATGATCATCTCTTCGTTGACTGCTTCCATAAAGGCATTCAGTTTGCTCGTGGCGCCGGTCAGCTCGACGGTATAACTGATGTCCGTCACATCGATAATCTTACCGCGGAAAATATCGACCATACGCTTGATCTCTTCGCGTTGGGTGCGTTCCGCCCGCAGTTTGATGAGCATCATCTCCCGCTCGATATGTCGCCCTTCGGTCAGGTCGACCAGCTTCACCACATCAATCAGCTTGTTCAGCTGTTTGGTAATCTGTTCGATGATCTCATCGCTGCCACTGGTGACCAGGGTCATGCGGGAGAGGCTTTGATCCTCGGTGGGCGCCACCGTGAGGGATTCGATGTTGTATCCCCGGGCACTGAACAGATTGGCCACCCGCGCCAGAGCGCCGGATTCGTTCTCCATCAGAATAGATATGATATGCCTCATCAGACCAACTCACTCCCGGGTGACAGATACATCTCGTGGTGCCCCTTGCCGGCGGCGATCATCGGATAGACATTCTCCGCCGGATCCACCGCGATATCCATGAAGACCAGCCGGTCCTTCATGGAAAAGGCCTCCTGCATGGCACCTTCCAGATCCTTGGGCTTCTCCACCCGCATGCCCACGTGTCCGTAGGATTCGGTGAGCTTGACGAAGTCTGGGGTGACGCTCATGGTGGATTGAGAGTAGCGACTCTCGTAGAAGAACTCCTGCCACTGACGCACCATGCCCATGTAGCCGTTGTTCAACAGGATGATCTTGATCGGCAGATCATACTGCAGACAGGTGGCCAGCTCCTGAATACACATCTGGATGCTGGATTCACCCGTCACCACCGCGACTTCGGCCTTGGGATGGGCCATCTGCACGCCAATCGCAGCGGGCAGACCGAATCCCATGGTGCCCAGTCCGCCAGAGTTGATCCAGCGGCGGGGTTTGTCGAACCGGTAGAACTGGGCCGCGAACATCTGATGCTGACCCACATCGGAGGTGACGAAGGCGTCGCCCTTGGTGACTTTGTGGAGCATCTCAACCGCATATTGGGGTTTGATCAGTTTGCTCTTCTGGTCATAGTTCAGGCAGTGCATGGCGCGCCACTTCTCGATCTTTTCCCACCACTGTTTGAGCGCCTGCTTCTTCGGCTGTGCGGTGCCCTCGGTAACCACCTTGAGCATATCCCGCAGGACCTGTTTGACCGAGCCCACGATCGGCACATCCACCCGCACGTTCTTGGAGATCGATGAGGGGTCGATATCGATGTGGATGATGGTCGCATCCGGACAGAACTGCTTCACGTGGCCGGTTACCCGGTCATCGAAACGGGCGCCCACCGCGATCAGGACATCGGTCTCATGCATCGCCATGTTGGCTTCGTAGGTACCGTGCATGCCAAGCATGCCGAGAAAATTTCTGCCGCTTCCGGGATAGGCCCCCAGCCCCATCAGGGTCTGGGTGATGGGGAAACCGAGCGTATCGACCAGGTCGGTGAGGGTCTTGGCCGCGTCATCCAGGACCACGCCACCGCCGGTGTAGAAGACGGGACGCTCCGCCTCCATCATGATCTTGACCGCCTTCTTGATCTGTCCCAGGTGTCCCTTGACCACCGGGTTGTAGGACCGCATCTTGATCCGGCTCGGATAGTTATAGGGAATCTTGATACCGGGATCCGTGACGTCCTTCGGGATGTCCACGACCACCGGACCGGGGCGACCGGTCGTGGCGATATAGAAGGCCTTTTTGATGGTCTCCGCCAGATCCTCGATACGTTTGACCAGGAAGTTGTGTTTCACGCAGGGTCGCGTGATGCCCACCGTGTCGACTTCCTGGAAGGCATCGCTGCCGATCACCGGTGTGGGCACCTGACCGGTCAGCACGACCATGGGAATGGAGTCCATATAGGCGGTGGCGATACCGGTCACGGCATTGGTGGCGCCGGGTCCCGATGTAACCAGCACGACACCCGGTTTTCCGGTGGCGCGGGCATAGCCGTCCGCCGCGTGTCCCGCCGCCTGCTCGTGACGCACCAGGATGTGCTTCACATCTTTCTGCTTGAACAAGGCATCATAGATGTGCAGCACGGCCCCTCCAGGGTATCCGAACACATGTTCCACACCTTCATCTTTCAAGCATTGGACGATGATCTCGCCACCGCTAAGTTCCACGTCGAAGCCTCCCGTCACGCCGGTATTCCGACCAAATACAAAACAATATCGAAACAGTGCAAAATACTAATACAATTCAGGCAGGTCAAGCCCGATCGGGCCCTGAACCACACCCGGATTCCTGGGGTAATCACCGGCCGCAACGGGATTGGCCGGCCATCCGCTTGCGATTCCAACAACTTGCTCCATAATTAAGCGAATTCGAATAACTGCTGTATGCCAGGGAACTGCCGTGCCGAAACTCGCCGCCATACTCTTGATTATCCTATTTGCCGCCCCGGTCTCGGCGGAAACCTATCGCTGGGTCAATGAGGACGGCGTGGTCACCTACTCCCAGACCCCACCGCCCAACGCACCGGCGGAAAAGGTCAAAACCCACAGCACGGCACCCTCCGACAGCAGCGCATCCCAGCAAAAGCTCCAGGAGATGCGCCAGAAACTGGCGGACATGGAGGAAGACCGGGCCCTGAAAAAGGCCGAGCAGCAACAAAACGCGAAAGACAAGGCTCAGCGTGAGAACAACTGCCAGGCCGCCCGCCACAACCTGGAAACACTGACCGCCCTGGGAAACCGACTCTATAAAGTGGGCGACGACTACCTGCGATTGACCGAGGAGGAGCGTCAGTCCCGGATGCAGGAAGCCCGTGACCAGATCAAAGAGTATTGCAACTGAGCCCCCCCCCATGCCGCTCCTAAATATCACCCTCAATCAACCTATCGACCCGCACGCGCAAGCCGAGCGGATTCACCAGGCCTCCGCCCTGGTCGCGAAGATGCTGGGCAAACCCGAACAGTATGTCATGGTCAATTTGACGCCAAACGGCAACATGTCGTTTGGCGGCTCATCCGAGCCCCTGGCCTATCTGGAACTGAAGAGCATCGGCCTGCCCGCCGACCGCACCCGGGAATTTTCCGCGACTCTCTGCGGGTTCATGCAGGACATCTTTGGCATTCCCGCCGAACGGGTGTACATCGAATTTTCCAATGCGGAGCATCATCTCTGGGGCTGGAACGCCACCACCTTCTGAACCCGTCGTCACAGACTCATCTCACAATGATCCGATCCTGTTGACGCCTCTTTTCATGCCTGTGAAGACCCGAATATACGAATCCAATCGCTGAGTGCGCGAATTTTTTAGCGTTATTTAAAAAATAATCTCAGCGTATTCGCGTCCGAGGACAGCCTAGTAAAAAATGGAATTTCATTCGGGTGAATGAATACTTTCGAAGTGTGTCAAAGGGTTAGGAATTGCGGGTTGTCAATTGGGATATGAAACCCAATCGAAATGCTGGGTTAATTGATTTTTATCAATTCTAACAAACACTTACTGTTCGTATTGTTTTTGCGATGCGTCAATGACCCCGCCAGACCGCTGCTTATAGGCTGTCACTGAACGGCATTCATATTCTCTCTCCGCGGACATGTGATTGCCGCTTCCGCCGGCTGTGTCGGCATCCCGAAACCGATTTGTCACTCGTCCACTCAGGCAGATCACTTAGTTTCAGGACGCTTGACCCAGCCGGCACTCTCTTCGATCGCTTGCCACCGAAGCAAAGTCAATGAAATCAGACGGTTGTTGCTTTGGCGCAAAGGTTGCTTGAGCTGAGCCACGTTCAAAAATCAGGAGACCTCGCATGTTGGACCCGACAATGATCGATTTGTCGCGCTGGCAGTTCGCCATCACCGCCCTCTACCATTTCATATTCGTTCCCCTAACCCTTGGGATGACCTGGATCCTGGTCATCATGGAATCGGTCTACGTCATGACCGGAAAGGAAATCTACCGGGACATGACCAAATTCTGGGGCAAGTTGTTCGGCATCAACTTCGCCCTGGGGGTGACCACCGGCCTGACCATGGAGTTTCAGTTCGGCACCAACTGGTCCTACTACTCCCACTACGTCGGTGATGTGTTCGGCGCTCCGCTCGCCATTGAAGGCCTGATGGCGTTCTTCCTGGAGTCCACCTTCATCGGTATGTTCTTCCTGGGCTGGGAACGTCTCAGCAAGCGGCAACATCTGCTGGTGACCTTCCTCACCGCGCTGGGCACCAACCTCTCCGCACTGTGGATCCTGGTCGCCAACGGCTGGATGCAAAACCCGGTCGGTTCCGAATTCAGCTATGAAACCATGCGCATGGAGATGACCAGTTTCGTCGACCTGGTACTGAACCCCGTGGCTCAGGTGAAGTTCATCCATACCGCGGCCGCAGGCTATGTGACCGGCTCCATGTTCGTCCTGGGTATTGCTTCCTACTACCTGCTCAAAGGTCGCGACGTCGCCTTCGCCAAACGTTCGATTTCGGTGGCCGCAGGTTTCGGTCTCGCCTCCATCCTTTCGGTCATCGTACTGGGTGATGAAGCGGGTTATGAACTGGGTGATGTACAGAAAGCCAAGCTTGCCGCCATCGAGGCAGAGTGGGAAACCCAGGAACCCCCGGCGGGATTCAACCTGATCGCGTTTTCCGACCAGCAGGCCGAAGAGACCACCGAAGTGGTCAAGATTCCCTACCTGCTCGGCCTGATCGCAACCCGTTCCACCACGGATGAGGTCAAGGGTCTGAAAGAGATCATGCACGACAACGAGGCCCGTATCCGTTCCGGCATGGTCGCCTACGAATATCTGCAGCGTCTGCGCAAGGGTGAAGTCACGGAAGGCAACAAAGCGATGTTCGAAGAACACAAGGATGATCTGGGATACGGTCTGCTGTTGAAGGCCTACACCGATGACGTTCCCAACGCCACCGATGAGATGGTCGCCCAGGCGGTCAAGGCCAGCATCCCCCAGGTAGCCCCACTGTTCTGGACCTTCCGCATCATGGTGGCCGCCGGTTTCACCATGCTGTTCATTCTGGGGGCGGCTTTCTACTACAACGCCCGCCGCATCATCGAACAGAAACGCTGGCTTCTGCGTCTGGCCCTGTATGCCATCCCCCTGCCCTGGATCGCCTGCGAGACCGGCTGGTTCGTGGCGGAATTCGGCCGCCAGCCCTGGGCCATCGGCGAGGTGCTGCCGACCTTCCTGGCCACCTCATCACTCACCCCGGGCGATCTGATTTTCAGTCTGAGCGGTTTCATCGGCTTCTACACCTTCCTACTGGTGATCGAGGTCTGGCTGATGTTCCACTTCGCGCGCAAAGGACCCAGCTCTTTGGGCACCGGACGCTACTATCTGGAAAAAAATGCCGGCGCTACCGCCTGAATGAAGGAGTGACAACCAATGATTATCGATTATGAAATTCTGAAGCTGATCTGGTGGGTGTTCGTCGGCGTATTGCTGATCGGCTTTGCCATCACCGACGGGATGGACATGGGGGTGGGCAATCTGCTCCCCTTCGTCGGCAAGACCGATGACGAACGTCGCCTCATGATCAACACCGTGGGTCCTCACTGGGACGGCAACCAAGTGTGGCTGATCACTGCGGGCGGCGCCATCTTCGCGGCCTGGCCTGCGGTATATGCCGCTGCGTTCTCCGGCTTCTACGTCGCCATGCTGCTGGTGCTGTTCGCCCTGTTCTTTCGCCCGGTGGGCTTCGACTACCGCAGTAAACTGGGGGATGCGCGCTGGCGCAATGCCTGGGACTGGGGTCTGTTCGTCGGCGGCGCTGTGCCCTCGCTGGTGTTCGGTGTGGCGTTTGGCAACCTGCTGCTGGGGGTTCCCTTCCATCTGGATGAACTGTTGCGACCCTATTACACCGGCTCCTTTTTTGCCCTGCTCAATCCCTTTGCCCTGCTGGCCGGGGTGGTCAGTTTCTCGCTACTGACCATGCATGGCGGGATCTGGATTCAAATGCGCACCAGTGGCGTGCTCACGGAGCGGGTGAAGGGCTGGATCCTGTGGACCGGCATCGCCTCGATGCTGGCCTTCGCCGCCGCCGGTATCTGGTTGGTGCTGGGTATCGACGGGCTGAAGATCGTCTCCCAGCCGGCACTTGACGCACTGCCCAACCCGCTCGCCAAAACGGTGGAAGTCATGCCCGGGGCCTGGCTGGCCAACTATGCCGAGTATCCGCTAACCATGATCTTCCCGGCACTCGGTTTCGTGGGTGTGATGCTCACCATCCTGATGTCCCGTGCCGACCGCCCCGGTTGGGGCTTTGTCACCAGCTCACTGGCCATCACCGGAGTCATCATGACCGCGGGCATCTCCCTGTTCCCCTTCATCATGCCGTCGAGCACCGATCTGGGCAGCAGTCTCACCGTATGGGACGCACCCTCCAGTCACCTGACCCTGACCGTGATGTTCTGGGCGGTGGTGATCTTCCTCCCTATCGTGATCGGTTACACCATTTGGAACTACCGCAAGATGTGGGGCCGTCTTTCGATCGAAGAGATGCAGGAGAGAACCTCGGCATACTGAGAATCAGCGCACAAAATTAATAGGAGAAACAGACGATGTGGTACTTCACTTGGGTACTTGGGGTGCTTCTCGCACTTGCAATGGGAATTATCAATGTCATGTGGTATGAGGCCGAGTACTATGACGACGACCAGGGAGATTGATCCCTGGATTGAACACCACTCGATTACAAGAGGGGTGAGGGATCGTTAAAATTAGGCCGGGCCGAGTTGTTTATGTGTCGCGGTCACAACCGTATCACGGAATTTTAAGATGCATAAACAACACCTACTGGCTGGTAAGGCCGGTATCAGGGTCTCGTTGTGGGCTCTGTTACTGGTCTTCTCTAACATTGTTCATTCGAGCGACGAACACGCCGCTCCTCCCGCCCATGGCCTGGACCAGGACATGAACTTCCGCATCGTCACGGATACCAAACCCAGTATCCGAGACGACGGGGAATCCACTGCGGACCACAGTAAATTTGAAGACCTCAAGGGTCCCTTCAAAAACGGCCCCGAGGTCACCAAGGCCTGTCTCTCCTGTCATACCGAGGCAGGACGCCATTTCATGAAGTCGATTCACTGGACCTGGGAGTATGACAATCCCAAGACCGGCCAGAAACTCGGCAAAAAAACCCTCATCAACACCTTCTGCACCAACGCAAAAGGCAATGAAGGCATGTGCGCCCAGTGCCATGCGGGCTATGGCTGGAAGGACGACACCTTCGACTTCACCAACCAGGACAACATCGATTGTCTGGTCTGCCACGACCGCACCGGCACCTACTACAAAACCCCCAACAGCCTGGGCAACAAAGCCTGTTCTGTGATGTTCGAGGGTAAACAGCCGATCGAGTGGGCGAAGGTTGCTCAGAGCGTCGGCAAACCGGGGCGCGAAAACTGCGGCTCCTGCCACTTCTACGGTGGTGGCGGCGATGGGGTGAAACACGGCGACCTGGATTCATCGCTCAAGTTTCCAAACAAGAAACTCGACGTGCACATGGATGCAGACGGCCTCAACTTTGCCTGCACCACCTGCCATGTCTCCAAGCAGCATCTGTGGGCCGGCAGTCGCTATGATGTGATGGCTCATGATACGGAGGGACTGGGGCTACCGGGAGAGCGTCGCGATGTAGCCACCTGTGAGTCCTGCCACAACGATCACCCTCATGACAACAGCAAATTGGTAGGCATCAAGCTCAATGGACATGTGGACAAGATCGCCTGCCAGACTTGTCATATTCCCACCATCGCCCGAGGCGGCGTGGCCACCAAGACCGACTGGGACTGGCGCACCGCCGGCAAGACCAAGAACGGGGAAGGCTATAAGGAAAAGAACTACACCCAGGGCAATGGTGAACATCGCGCCACCTACAAATCGATCAAGGGCAGTTTCGAATACGGCGAGAATCTGGTGCCCTACTACGACTGGTTCGATGGTCAGATGCTGTACACCACCATCGAAACCCATTTCGATCCCTCAAAAGGACCGGTCGAGATCAACGGCTTCAAAGGATCCCACGATGACGGAACCTCGCGGATCTGGCCCTTTAAGCGCATGCATACCGTGCAGCCCTATGACAAGGGCAATAACACCATGGTCTACATGCATCTGTGGGGGGACGATGACGACGCCTACTGGGGCAACTACGATTTCGGCCGCGCCATCAAGGTCGGCATGGAAAAGAATCATATCCCTTACAGCGGAGAGTACGGATTCGTCGAGACCTACTCGTTCTGGCCGATCACACATATGGTGGCCCCCAGCGAGGATGCCCTGAGCTGTACGGAGTGCCACAGCCGGGACGGTCGTCTGCAAAACCTGGAAGGCTTCTATATGCCGGGTCGCGACAACTTCCGCTGGCTCGACATTCTCGGGTATCTCGCCCTGGGCGGCGCTCTGGTCGGCGTATTACTTCATGGCCTGCTGCGCAAACTATTCCGCATGAAAAACAGACAAGGAGCGCACCATGAATAAGTCTTCCACTATTTGCAGGCAGACGGCCAACTTCAAGCAGCGGGGCGAGAAGCACTATGTGATGATCTACACCCGCTACGAGCGCTTCTGGCATTGGTCACAGGCACTGCTGATCTTCACGCTGTTCTACACCGGACTGGGGCTGCACGGCCTGCATGACTGGCTCGATTTCCGTACCGCGGTGACCCTGCACACCTATGCCGCGCTTGCGCTGATCGTACTGTGGATCTTCACCACCTTCTGGAACTTCACCACCGTTCAATGGCGGCAGTATCTGTTCAATGAGGGTGTCATGAAGGTCATCCGCTTTTATGCCTACGGCATTCTGGTGGGTGAGCCCCATCCCTACAAGAAAGGCCTGCAACGCAAACAGAACGCCCTGCAGTCGCTGGCCTACATGAGCTTCATGTTATTGATCGGTCCGGCGCTTTGGGCTTCGGGCATCGTCTATCTGCTTTATGATTTGTGGAGCGGTTACAGCTGGTCGAGGCAGGGCCTGACCACCATCGCCTTCGTGCATACCGCCGCCGCCTACTTGATGGGTACCTTCGTGATCATTCATGTGTATATGACAACCACGGGCAAAACCCCGACCCATTACATCAAAACCATGATCAGCGGTTACGACAATATCGAACTGACCGAAGCGGAAAAGGCCTATATCGAGGAGACCCATTCCGTTTCCATGAAGGATTGATCAATGTAGTTGCGCATCCGCGCAACAGACTCATAATTAAGTTTTGAGTTCTTAGTTATGAGTTTTGAGTTGATGGTGTGTGTTGAGAGACCTACCCACTTCCCCACCTTAACCCGCCCCTCGCCCATCGGGCGAGGGGCGTTGCCGATAAACTCAATGGCGCCGCCCCCATCCACGCAGTCACTCAATTCGCAATCGTGCCATCCGCCGGCGAGTCTGCCCTCTCTAGAGAAACGGGTTAGTCTGTTCCCGCTTGGCTCATGCGGTTACAGTCTATCCGGGGATGGGGAGTAAATACTTGTGAGCGATTCTAATTCAACCGACACAGGTTCCACACTGCCCGCGGATTGGTTGAAAGCGCAAAAGCCCCTCGCCGGCAACAGGCTGAAGCTGGCGGTGGTTTTCGGACTGTTCTCCGGCTGGTTACTGATCCTTCAGGCAGGCTGCCTGGCAAAGGCGGTGTCCGGGGTGATCTTCGATCAGCGTACCTTGCACGATGTGATGCCCTGGCTGTGGGCGCTTCTGGTGATCTTTGTCATTCGCGCAAGCCTGGCCTGGGCATCCGAATGGGCCGCTCAGGCGGCGGCACAACAGGTCAAGCTGAGTCTGCGCAAGACCCTGTATGACCGAATCAGACAACTCGGACCGGCCTGGCTCAGCGAACAGCGCACCGGCGACATGGTCAACACCCTGAGCGATGGGGTCGAGGCCCTGGAGGCCTACTACGCACGTTTCATTCCAGCCATCGCACTCACCGCCCTGGTTCCGCTTTCGATCCTGGTGTTCATCTTTCCCATCGACTGGATCTCCGGCCTGGTGATGCTCGGCACCGCCCCGCTGATCCCCCTGTTCATGATCCTCATTGGCAAGGGTGCGGAACGGCGCAATCAGAAACAGTGGCAACAACTGGCGCACATGAGCGCCCATTTCCTGGATGTGATTCAGGGACTGACCAGTCTCAAGCTGTTCAATGCCAGCCGCCGTGAAGCGGTCATGATCGCGCGCATCTCGGATGACTACCGCAAGACCACCCTGTCGGTGTTGCGACTGGCCTTTCTCTCCTCCTTCGCCCTGGAGTTCTTCTCCACTGTCAGTATTGCCATCGTTGCAGTACTGATCGGCTTCCGCCTGTTCTGGGGAGAACTCGATTTCCTGTACGGCTTCTTCGTCTTGCTGCTCGCACCGGAGTTCTATCTGCCCCTGAGAAACCTGGGCACCCACTACCACGCGCGCATGGCCGCCATCGGAGCGGCGGATAACATGCTCAAAATCCTCGAAGCACCGGTCGCCCCATACCCGCTTGGTCCTGATAAAGGCAAGCCGCTTGCCGGTCCCATCGGCATAACCCTGGAGTCAGTGGGTCATACCTATCCTGACGGCCGACGGGGACTGGACAGGCTGAGTCTGAGCATCGAACCCGGCGAGCCTATCGCCCTGGTGGGACCCAGTGGGGCAGGCAAGAGCACCCTACTGAATCTGCTGCTCGGCTTTATGCCCCTGGAAGAGGGACAAATACGGGTCAACGGTGAACCCCTGCAAAGCATCGATCCCCGGCAATGGCGAAAAAACCTGGCCTGGGTGCCACAGCGGGCCCACCTGTTCCAGGGCACCCTGGCGGACAATATCCGCCTGGCCCGGCCCGATGCGGACCAGGCTGCGGTGGAAGCGGCAGCCAAACGAGCCCATGCGCACGCCTTCATCCAGCAATTGCCCGATGGCTACCAAACACAGATCGGTGAAGGGGCGCGGGGGCTTTCCGGTGGTCAGATTCAACGCCTGGCCCTCGCCCGGGCGTTTATCAAGGATGCCCCGTTGGTCATTCTCGATGAGGCCACCGCACACCTCGACCCGGAGAGTGAGGCATTGATCCGTCAGGCCGTGGAGGAGTTGTCCCGGGAACGCACTCTGATCATGGTGGCCCACCGACTGATCACGGTCCGCAACCTGCCGCGTATTCTGGTCCTCGATCAGGGACGTCTGGTCGAATCAGGAAACCATGCCGAATTGATGGCACAACAGGGGGTTTATCACCGCATCGCCACCGCCTATGCCGGAGGTGCCACATGACCCCGGTGATCCGGCTGCTGAGTATTCTCGGCCCTGTGAAAGGTTGGATGCTGCTGGGTGGAGTGATCGCCTTTGTTACCCTGCTCGCCAACGTGATCCTCATGGCCATATCCGGCTGGTTCATCGCAGCAATGGCGGTTGCCGGAGTCGCGGGTGTCAGTATGAACTACTTCACCCCGGCCGCGGTGATCCGCGCCTGCGCCATCGTGCGTACCGTGGGTCGCTACGGCGAGCGGCTGGTAACCCACGAAGCCACCCTGAGACTGCTCTCCACCCTCCGGGTCTGGTTCTATGAACGCCTCGAACCTCTGGCCCCGGCCATTCTGGAAGGTTACCGCAGCGGCGATGTGCTGAGCCGCCTGCGGGCCGACATCGATACCCTGGATCATTTCTACCTGCGTCTGGTGCTGCCCCTGGGGGTGGCGCTGGTTGCAAGCCTGGTATTCGTCACTACGCTCGCCTGGTTCAATCCGCTTTTGGCATTGATCGAAGCCCTGTTGCTCGGCTTTTCAGGGGTAGTGCTGCCTCTTTTCATCCGACATAGGGCAGCACCCTACGGACAACGTATCAGTATCTGTTCCAGCGATCTGCGCGCCCACCTGGTCAACGACCTGCAGGGATTCGGGGAGTTGCTGGTTGACGGCGCGGACACGAGACACGCCCGACGCATCGAGACCCTGAGCAAGGAACTGGCGGCGGCGCAGTCCCATATGAGCCATCTGGATGGCATCGCCCAGGGAGCCGTGGGACTATCCGCCCACCTGGCGATGTGGCTGATCACCCTGAGTGCGATCCCATTGGTGAATCAAGGGGAATTACCTCCGGTGCATCTGGCGATGCTGGCCCTGTTCACCTTGGCCAGTTTCGAGGCCATCGCACCCCTGCCCGCCGCGTTTCAGGGATTGGGGGAGACCCTGGAAGCGGCCCGGCGTATCTTCGAACTGGTGGATCGCAGGGCGGAGGTCTCGGAACCCGAGCACTCAGCGCCATTGGGTAATGATCGAACCCTGAGCGTTGAGTCCATTCACTACACCTATCCAGGCAACACATCTGGAATCCCGGCTCTGCAGGAGATCAGTCTGAGTCTGAGTGCGGGAAAAAAAATCGCCCTGATCGGTCCAAGCGGCAGCGGTAAAACGACTTTACTGCAACTGCTGTTGAAATTTCGTGCCGCTGACCAGGGCAAGATAAGCCTGGGAGGCATCTCTTACGAGGCATTGCGCGGCGAAACCCTGCGAAACGAGATCGCCGTCGCCACCCAATACAATCACCTGTTTAACGCCAGTATCCGCGACAATCTGCTTCTGGCCAACCCGAACGCTAGTCAGGAGCAGATGGAAACCGCATGCCGGCTGGCCTGTATCCACGACTTCATCCTCGCCCAGCCTGAGGCATACGACACCCAGGTCGGGGAACTTGGGCTGCGCCTCTCCGGCGGACAGGGCCGCCGTCTGGCGATAGCCCGGGCTTTGCTCAAGGACGCACCGATACTGATACTGGATGAACCTACCGAGGGCCTGGATCCGCATACCGAATCAAAGTTATTGAAAAACCTACTTCAATGGGTGGAACATCGTAGCCTGTTACTGGTTACCCATCGAATCAGCGGGCTGAAAAGAATGGATGAAATAGTGCTGCTCCATGAGGGAGCCATTTCAGCCCGGGGTAACCACAACAGTCTCATTCACGACTGCGCGGAATATCGAAGACTTCTTGAAATGCAACATTTTCTGAATCCAGGATAATTTACTATCCAGTGCGTCTGTATGATTCACCCGGCAACCAAACAGGTCCGATGCAGGACATCCAGCCGCTCTTAATCGCAGGTGTAACCCAAAGGGCGCTTCCTTCGGGGCGTACCCCAAGAGTACTTCCTCCGGGCGTACCCCAAGAGTACTTCCTTCGGGCGTACCCCAGGAGTACTTCCTTCGGGCGTATCGGGCAGATAAGAGCCTTTCCCTTGCCAAGATGTTCAACGCCAACATCTTTATGATGTAGGGTTCAGAAAGAACGCTGGAGCATCTTTGATCGTTGAAAATCTTTCCATGGGCGGATTACGCCCACGAATTTCATCACGTTTGTAACGCAGTTATTTTACTCTTTCCCAACGGCCACGGACGACGCAGCCTAATGAGTAGGCTTACCAGCAATCCGACAAACAGGAAACCAATACCTGCTGAACCCCCACCACCATCACTAGATCCTCCGCCATTACTTGATCCATCACCCTCATCGGGGTCACTACCGGTTCCAGGATCACCACCGGTTCCGGGGTCACCACCATCATCCGTACCCCCGCCACTCCCAGAGTCGACACCCGTTCCGGTTAAGGCGATGGCTACGGTCGCTATTGTGGCATCGGTTGTAATCGTCAACGTGTCCGCTCTTGCCCCTGTCGATGAAGGATCAAAACCAATCGTCCAGGTCACACTACCGCCCCGGGGGATTAGCACATTGGTGCCATTGTGAGAAAATTCGGAGTTATTCATCTGAATGTCGATAATGTTCACATCGCTGTTGCCATTATTATTCAACACTACTGTGGATATACCTTGCTCACCGATATTAACCGATCCGAAATTGATCTCACTGCTGGATGGCGAGACTCCACCCGTTTTCGTGCGTTGACCGACACGGTGCATATTCGGACTGCGCACGGCATACGGATTGATCACGTCATTCGCCGCATTGGCGCTTTCCCATCGGCTGTCACCGTTTGTGTTCAGCCTCTTTCGCACCGCATAGGTATCACTGGACCCCGGCATCAGCAGCGTAACACTGAGATCATCACCCCAAAAGGAGGGCACACCGTAGTGCGGCTCACTGCTTGCGCCAAAATCGTGCAGCAGAAGGCTCTCCTGGCTTTCAAAATCCAGGGTCATCGACCGAGACGAGGGATTTGTCGGATCCGTGCTGTAATCGACCACATCCACCGCGATCACGTAATTGTTATTTTGCGCAAACGAGGGGTAGCCAATATCCAGGCTCGGTGACTGACTGGAAACCGGGTAGAAGATTCTGCCATCCGTCGCATCCATGACTCCGATCGACCAGTAACGATAGCCACCGCCGCTTTCACAGGTGTTGGTATCCAAAGAGATACAGTTCAACGCATCGAATGTGATGTACTGACCGGTATAATCGAACGCCAGTGAGTCTGCATAGAGTACAGCCGATGCCGTACCCTGGTTTCCGCCATCGGAAAAGTCCGGCGGAGTGATCGGAAAAGTGAAGTTCGTCTGACTCTGGAGATCCAAAACGTAGATGTTATTGTCATTTTCAGCCGTGCTCGTAAACGCGAAATAATGACCATCCTGAGCCAGCGCGATACTCCAGACACCACCCGCATCGGTGATCTGGGTATGTGCAAAGATCGGAGAACCACTACCGATCTGAGAAATATCGATTTCGTATAAGTTTTCATCCTCACCCACATAAAAGACAACTGACTCATCGGCGCTTGTGTAGGCGGCAGGCCGTACCAAGGGGTTGGCCGAGGCGTCCACGCTGCCGGACTGTAGATTCAAATCGTTCTCTGCGACATAGCTCAGCGGATCGTTCATGATCTGAGCGTACAGACCGTTATAACCATTCTCGTCCGGATAGATATAAACCATCAGATCATTTCCATTTACCGGATCGGTCGGTGTCGGAGAAGGATCTGTGGGGGTGCTACCATCTTCGGTCACCTCTACCACATCCCAGGCCAGGGCCACTGCACGGGTTTCTTCGGAATTGGCGCCATAAAGATCTTCCGCTGCCTGCAAGGTCGCATGGCGTCCATCGATAAACTGTGACGAGGCCGTCAGGTAGGTGGTCAAGGCGCGATAGAATATCTGCTCGGTTTTCTCACGCCCGATACTATTGCCCAGCCCCTTCGCAGTCAGTCCTTCCGTCACCAGATAGGCCGCAAGCGACGGGATACTGTTGTTGACATGAACACCACCCCAATCACCCTCTTCTGTGTTCGGCAGGTTCTGGTATTCACTCATTTTGGTCGGTTGGGCTGGATAACCTTTGGTGGGATCCGCCATATTTCGAATGTAACCGTTCCCAATCAGGGTACAATCCTCACCAATGGTCCAATCCTCCCGATCGACCATGGCGGCAAAGATATCGGCAAACGCCTCGTTCATCGCCCCACTCTGATTTTCATACTTGAGTCCGGCAGTCGCCCCAACGACCCCGTGAGTCAACTCATGAGCAATCACATCCCCGCAGCGTGCCAGTGAACTGAGATTCTGGCCATCGCCATCTCCAAATACCATCTGACCGCCGTTCCAAAAGGCATTGGCATAGTTGCTACCGTAATGAATTATTCCGATCAGATTCTGACCGGCGCCATCGATGCTGTTACGATTGAAGGTATCGAGGTAATACTGATACGTCTTCGCAAACCCACCCATGACACTTACTGCGGTCGGATCCCATCCACTATTCACAGAGTTACTGGCCACCAGGTACAGAGGCGAGCCATTTTCATCCCTATTTCGCGCATCCAAAATGATGGTATCACCGGAACTGGGTGATTGTTGAATTGGATCGGGGCTGGTTCCCGGCAATGGCGCCTCGGTATCGATCAGGTAATAAACCGAGTTATCCTCCCAGGCGCGAAAGTTTACCGTATTGCCGAATTCATCGGCCCCGGATGCATTAATCGAAGCTTGCTGACGATAGTTGATGCGATGGATCACCTCGCCATTGTGAGCATCGATAAAGTACAGCCAACGGTCGACCAGACTTGTCAGCACATCGACTTCATAGGCCAGCCTGGGCTCGTTGCTCTCAACTGGAAAGACAATCAATTCACTGCTGATACGAGAGACCGAAGAGATACCAAGCGCCTCTCGCGTACGCTCCTCAGCTTCTTCCGGGGTCAACTCCGCAGTCGTGTCGAGTTTGATAGTGGGCTGGAACCGTCCGTTAAGAAGATAGGCGCTGTGATTCTTGCGCAGGTGAACCATCAATTCGCTTCCCCAGACGGGCACGCCATTCACCGTCTGTTGATAGCGAAAATGCCGGTTACCCTGATCATCGAGGCTCTCCCGAGTTAATTTCAACTCCTGGTCGGGGTTGTCGATCTTCAGCAAATCCCGGAACTCGTCCAAAAAATGCCGGGAACTCGCTTTGGCAAGCTGCTCCGGCGTACCACTCATCGCCATAACCGGTGCGGGCAAATTAAACTTTATGAACCTGGGTGTGCTGTTATTTCTATCAAAATAGGCCCGAAAATCCTTGGCTTGATCCGGCATCCCCTCAGCCAGCCGGGACAGCGCCTGTTGCTGGACAGCATCGATTCCTACGGCTTTCGCCTCTGATGGCGAGCGACTCTTTTGACGTAGCTGAGCGAACCGTTCGAACAGCATCTCACTCGCGCCCATGAAGCGCTTCGACCCGATCACTCCAGACTGAGAGACATCCTCCCTGACAGACTTCAATCGCCGTCCGCTGGCATGCGGCACCAGTCCAGTGCCCTGGGTAGCCGGTTGCATTGTTTGCAGCATCGATGGCTCGATTATCCGGTATGCGGTGAGGGCATCAGAGGCACCCGTGTTGGCAACAGATGCCGTTGTGACGGCGACACATGCGCTGAGCAGCACAATCCTTGTATGTTTCATCGGACGTTCCTTTATGTATCCGGGGGTTTAATTTTGCTTAAAAGTGTTGATTCCAGGTATTTCCTTGATGACCATTCCCGATTTCGCATCGACCAGAAAGATATGGCGCATCAGGCCTTTCCTGATGGTCACTTCCCAGGCCAGGCGATTATAGATTCGATTCGTCGCTGTAATTAGCAAACGGGTTTCGTAGGTGTAAGGCCGGCTGAGTTGTTTGAATGCCGTCGCCACAATAACCGCCTGTTCCGCATCGATATCCGGGGTTGTTGAGGAGAGATCCAATTCGGCCAATTGACCATCCACGCGATAAACCGCGCCCTGCTTCACATGCATCATCAGTTCCGCGTACTGTAAAGGCAGGTTTTGGTACTGCTGCTGATAGCGCAAATGGGTCATACCGAGTTCATCGGTTTTCTTCGATACCAGATTCAGCTCTAATCCGGAGCGCTCAAAACGGGAGTAACCTGGCAGGGAACTCAGGTGGCTCATGCTCAACTGTTGGGCCGATGATGGACTGGGTACACGGCTTTCGCTCGATAGGGTATTCCCTGATCCGCAAGCAGCCAGAGCCAGTGAAAGAAAAATCCAGGCCATGAAGACTCTTGTCATCGGTAAAGTCCTTTTTATTAACCCGGCGACTAACAGGCTGTTGAAATACGACTCTAGTCACACCGACTCAATCGGCCAGTGTGCGTCAAGACATGATCAATTCCGGTTGATGAGGTGTATCGACAAAACCAGACCACGTCCGAGCAGAGTTGCATAGAGTAGATTAAATTCCAGTGGATCGACACTAGGGATAACCCCGTCAGAATATACCTGCAAACCTGCCGGCCGCGGGATTTCCACATAGCGTGCACGAAAGTCAGCACATGCGGCCCGGTACAGGCCCCTTTGCACCAGATGACCCGGCCCGCCAGTCGGGATAGAATTGCACTTTTTGCACTATTAGGCAGACCCAATCCATGCGCACTTCCCAGTTCCCCCTGCACACCGTCAAGGAAACCCCCGCCGACGCCGAGACCGCCAGCCACCAGTTGATGCTGCGCGCCGGCCTGATCCGCAAGCTGGCGGCCGGACTCTACACCTGGCTGCCCCTGGGCCTAAGGGTGCTGCGTAAAGTCGAGACCATCGTCCGCGAGGAGATGGACCGGGCAGGGGCTCTTGAGGTGCTGATGCCCACGGTGCAACCCGCCGAGCTGTGGCAGGAGTCGGGCCGTTGGGAGCAGTACGGTGCCGAACTGCTGCGCCTGCACGACCGTCACAACCGGGATTTCTGCTATGGCCCTACCCATGAGGAGATCATCACCGATCTGGCGCGCAACGAGCTGCGTAGCTATAAGCAGTTGCCGATCAATTTCTACCAGATCCAGACCAAGTTCCGCGACGAGGTGCGTCCCCGCTTCGGCGTCATGCGCGCCCGGGAGTTCCTCATGAAGGATGCCTACTCCTTTCATCTCAACCAGGAATCCCTGCAACAGACCTACGAGGTGATGCATGCCACCTACTCACGCATCTTCTCCCGCTGCGGCCTCGACTTCCGCCCGGTGGCCGCGGACACCGGTAGCATCGGCGGCAACGCCTCCCATGAGTTCCACGTACTGGCCGATTCCGGTGAGGACGCCATCGCCTTCTCCACAGGCAGTGACTACGCCGCTAACGTGGAACTGGCCGAAGCAGTGGCCCCAGCCGGTGAGCGTCCCGCGCCATCCATCGAGATGAACCTGGTCGACACCCCCAACGCCAGGACCATCCAGGAGCTGGTAGATCAGTTCAATCAACCCGTTGAGCAGACCGTGAAGACCCTGGTGGTCAAGGCGGCCGAGGAGATGGAATATGCACTGGTAGCCCTGCTGGTGCGTGGCGACCACGAACTCAACGAGATTAAGGCCGACAAGCTGCCCCAGGTGGCCTCACCCCTGCAGTTCGCCGACGAGGCGGAGATCCGCGCCGCCATCGGCGCCGGCCCCGGCTCCCTCGGTCCGGTGAACCTGCCGATCCCCTGCATCATCGACCGCACGGTGGCGAAAATGGCCGACTTCAGCGCCGGCGCCAACCAGGACGGCCAACACTATTTTGGCATCAACTGGGGCCGCGACCTGGCGGAACCCACTCAGATCGCTGACCTGAGAAATGTGCGCGAGGGCGATCCCAGCCCCGACGGACAGGGCACCCTGACCATCGCCCGGGGTATCGAGGTGGGCCACATCTTCCAGCTTGGTAAGAAGTACAGCGACGCCATGAATGCCACGGTGCTCGATGAAAATGGCAAGGCGGTGGTGATGACCATGGGTTGCTACGGCATCGGCGTGACCCGTGTGGTGGCCGCTGCCATCGAGCAGCATCACGACGACAAAGGCATCACCTGGCCCTCCGCCCTCGCCCCCTTCCAGGTGGCGCTCTGCCCCATGAAGATGGACAAATCCCAGCGGGTGCGCGAGGCGGTGGAAAAGCTCTACGCCGAATTGCAGGCCGCCGGCATTGATGTACTCCTCGATGATCGGGATGTACGCCCCGGTTTCATGTTCGCGGACATGGAACTGATCGGCATCCCCCACCGCATCGTGATCGGTGAAAAATCCCTGGATGAAGGCAAGGTGGAGTACCGAGCCCGCACCCAGAGCGAGAACAGCTTCATCCCACTCGACGAGATCGTCGCACTTATTCGTGAACAGATCTTCTGACCGATAGCCAGTCCTTGGGGAGACAACAAACCCTAAGGGCTGACATTCAACGCTAATAAAAGAACAACAGAACGATCGCATAGTTCGTATCGCACACTGGGGGGGCTGTTGTTCATTAAAATCCGAGGAGCTGACAACTCAATCTCGCCAAGGACACACTTGGATGCCAACCGGGAATAGGATCGCGATTCGGGTTGATGGAATATTCCGGGAACCGGGAGATACCCTCCCGGCAAATCCAGATAACCACGACAACCGTCAGCCTTGAAATCAAGACCACGAATTCATTATTCCTCAATTTAACAATGCTTATCAGCCGCGGACTCTTCCGAAGCGAGAAAAAAACATCTATACCTGTAGGGCGACTTCATTTTCTGGATAGATCACTAACAACACAGGAGTGAAAGGAATGAACTTCACCAAAGGGTATCTTACCAAGGGAATTTCCAGCCTTGTGGCCGTAGCGGGGGTGCTGACGGCCACACCGACCCAAGCCTGCAGTTCCGACCCATACATCGGTTCCGTGTGCATCACAGCAGCCAGCTTCTGCCCATCGGGCGTCTACATAGAAGCGAACGGCCAGATCTTGCAGATCAGTCAATACCAAGCCCTCTTCTCTCTGCTGGGAAACTACTACGGAGGAAACGGGACCAGCACCTTCGCCGTTCCCGACATGCGCGGAAGGACTCCGGTCGGCGTCGGCACGGGAACCGGCCTGAACCCGGTAACCTACGCCATGAAACGCGGCGTAGAGTTTACGACGCTGTCGATTCTGCAGATACCGGCTCACTCACATGCGGCAACCTTTGTTCCTGCCACTGGCTCAACCTCAGTTCTGGCATCGACCAATCAGGCGACCAAGCCACAGGCTGCCGCAGGTGACTATATCGCCTCCAACAATCCTCTGGGCGGTACGCCGAAATTCATCCCTGAAGCCGATGCGGGCTCGGGCGTTGCGCTGGGCGGTGTTTCAGGCGGTGGCGGCTCGGTACAGATCGGCAATACCGGAGGAGGAAACTCCTTCGCAAGCTACCCGCCCCAACAGGCCCTGAAGTATTGCATCGCCTATAATGGTGAGTATCCCATGCGGCCCTAAAGCCGCCCGTTCGCCAAGCGCTCCCACACGGAACGCTTGTGCGAACAGCCTCTTTGCCATGACGGAATCGGCATCGTTAAAGAATGCAGAATAGCCAAAGCTGTTTGCTTGGGGTGGGGGGGTTGACACGATCACCCGGCCACTGTCGGGGTCGATCGGTACAGGAAAAGGAATTTATCTATGAAACGCGTTGAAACGTTCAATTGGCTCCCTCAGATCAGTTTTGTGCTGATGCTCGCTTTCCCACTGATAGGCAATGTCCAGGCGATGACGGATCATCTGCTCGATGACGTTTCAACGGCTCGCAACGGGGTGACGCTCAAACAAACCCAGCCACCAGGATCGGTGCTCGTACTCGACAGCGCGGTTGCTGACCCACAAATATTGATCGACGGCCTCGACCCAAGCATCGACGTGATCCGCCTCCAGGCTGGAATCGACGGTCTGCATCAGTTGGCGGAATCCCTGCGCGGACGCAGCGGCCTAAAGACCATCCACCTGATCTCCCACGGCGGGCCGGGAAACCTGCGGTTGGGCAGCGCCACGATCGATGAACAAAACCTGAACCGCCATGCCGATGATCTGAAGATCCTTGGCGAAGCGCTGGCGCGGGATGGCGACATTCTGTTTTATGGCTGTCGGATTGCGGAAGGCCAACGTGGCGACACCTTCCTGCGGCGACTCCGAACACTCACGGGAGCCGATATCGCCGCCTCCGACAATGACACCGGATTTGCAGCACTCGGCGGTGACTGGGTGCTAGAACGCAGCTACGGACAGGTCGATTCGATGCCCCTTCTCTCTGCTCATAGCGCCCGCTACCCGCATCTGTTGGCGACCTATGATTTCGAAGGAGCGGCGGGCACCGAAACCTCTACGGTAACAACCACCGTCAGCGGCGTCACCCTGACCGTGACCGATCCCTACTCGACCTTCTGGCTGGGAGACGGTGGCGGTTTCGCCGGCACCTCCGGAACCGTCCTTGTGGGAGGCCGACAGACCACCAATCTGACGACCTTCAGTTTCAGCAGTCCGGTTAACCTCTCGACCTTCCGCTTTGCCTGCCAGTCAGCCGTAATGAACTACACATTCACACCGGTGGGAGGAAGCGGAAACAGTGCGGTTAATGTCACCTCCTCGACAGCGGGCGCCGATATCAACGTCAACTGGAATGGCATTACCAGCTTCACCGTTACGGAAAACGGTGACGACGGCATCTTCAGCGATACCCTGTTCGACACCTTCGTTTTCACCACCATCAACACCGCTCCAACCATCGGCGGAACCTCAGCCGGACAGACAGTCAACGATAATGCCACCCTGATCCCCTTCTCCGGCGTCACCATCAGCGATGCCGATGGGGACAATGTCACGACCAGCGTCGCACTGGACGTCAATGCCAAAGGGATCTTCACCAGCGCCTCACTGACCGCTTCGGGATTCACCGGCAGCGGCCCCTATACGCTGGCCTCGACCACTCCGGCCAGCGCCCAGGCCGCGATCCGGCTGTTGGTCTTCGACCCGAGCGACGACCGGGTCGCTCCCGGTTCCACCGAGACCACCACGTTCACGATCACTGTCAATGACGGAACCGTCGATGGCACCGACACCACCACCACGTTGGTCTCAACCTCGATCAACGACGCACCGGTCATCACCAGCAACGGTGGCGGTGCCACCGGGTCCACGACCATCAATGAAAACACCCTGGCCGTCACCACGGTGACCGCCACCGATCCCGACCCTGGAGAAACCCAGACCTACTCCATCACCGGAGGGGTCGACCAGGCGCGCTTTTCCATCAACAGCAGTACCGGCGCTCTGAGCTTCAGCATCACACCCGATTTCGAGGCACCCGCGGACAACGGCAGTGACAACGTTTACAACGTGCAGGTTACGGCGACCGACGGCCACAGCGCCACCGACAGCCAGGACCTGTCCATCACCATCGGCAACGTCAACGAAAACCCCATCATCACCAGCAACGGTGGCGGCACAACCGCCTCGGTTAACGCCGCGGAGAATCAGACCGCCGTCACCACGGTCATGGCCGCGGATCAGGACAGCGGGGACACGCTGAGTTTTTCCATCACGGGCGGTGCCGATGCCGCACAATTTTCAATCAACAGCGCCAGCGGCGTTTTGACCTTCAGCAGCCCGCCCAACTACGAATCGCCCACCGACACTGGTGCCAACAATGTCTACGACGTGCAGGTCACCGTCACCGACAACGGCGCCGGCAACCTCACGGACGTTCAGGCCATCGCGGTCACCGTGACCAACGCCAACGAGGCTCCGGTCATCACCAGCAACGGCGGCGGCGCAACCGCATCCACCTCGGTCAACGAGAACACTACCGCCGTGGCCACCGTTACCGCCACCGATGTGGACAGCGGCGACACCCTGAGCTTTTCCATCTCCGGCGGTGCCGACGCCGCACGCTTCTCGATCAACAGCGCCAGCGGCGCTTTGACCTTCAGCAGCGCGCCCGATTACGAAACGCCCACCGACAGCGGCGCCAACAACGTCTACGACGTGCAGGTCACCGTCACCGATAACGGCGCCGGCAACCTCACCGACACTCAAGCTATTGCGGTCACCGTCACCAATGCCAACGACAGTCCGGTCATCACCAGCGACGGCGGCGGCGCCAGCGCTTCGCTCAACGCGGCGGAAAACCAGACCGCCGTCACGACCGTCACCGCCACCGACCCCGACATGGCCGACACCCTGACCTACTCCCTCAGCGGCGGCGCGGATCAGGCGCTCTTTTCCATCAACAGCAGTACCGGCGTGCTGGTCTTTGCCAGTGCCCCCGACTTCGAAGCACCCACCGACAGCGGTGCCAACAATGTGTATGACGTACAGGTCACCGTCACCGACAACGGTACCGGCAACCTCACTGACGTACAGGCCATCGCGGTCACCGTGACCAACGCCAACGAGGCGCCGGTCATCACCAGCAACGGCGGCGGCGCAACTGCATCCACCTCAATCAACGAGAACACCACCGCAGTAGCCACCGTCACCGCCACCGATGTAGACTCCGGCGACACCCTGAGCTTCTCCATCTCCGGCGGCGCGGACGCCGCACGCTTCTCGATCAACAGCGCCAGCGGCGCTTTGACCTTCAGCAGCGCACCCGATTACGAGACACCCACCGACAGCGGCGCCGACAATGTCTACGACGTGCAGGTCAGCGCCACCGACAACGGTACCGGCAACCTCAGCGACACCCAGGCCATCGCGGTCACCGTGACCGGCGTCAACGAGGCGCCGACCATCTCCGGAACGCCTCCGGCTTCCGCCAGCAGCGGCGTGCCATATACTTTCACGCCGAGCGCGTCGGATCCGGATGCCGGTACCACGCTGACCTACGCCATCAACACCCAACCGGGCTGGGCGACCTTCAGCACGACTACCGGAAGACTCTCGGGTACGCCCGCCGAGGGAGATGTTGGATCGACCACCAACGGAATCGTCATCACCGTCAGCGACGGCAGCCTGAGCAGCACACTGCCGGCCTTCAACCTGACCGTCACCCAGGGCACCCCAGGCAATCAGCCTCCGGTGATCAGCGGCTCACCCGCAACCCTCGTCAGCGGCCACACGGCTTACCGCTTCATCCCCACCGCCACTGACAGCGATAACGACCCCTTGACCTTCAGCATCGTCAACAGGCCCGCCTGGGCCCGTTTCGATCCGGCAACCGGCGAATTGTCGGGTACCCCGACCAACAACGACACCGGAACCACCACGGGCATCGTCATCAGCGTCAGCGACGGCTCCGCATCCGCATCGCTCAGCTTCGATCTGACCGTGACGGAGAATCTCGACATCGATGGGGACGGCCTGCCCAACGATTGGGAACTGGCCCACGGCCTCGATCCCTTTGACCCGAGCGATGCCGGTGGCGATCTGGACGGGGACGGCATCAATAATCTCGACGAGTATCGAGCTTCCCTGGATCCCAATCTGGACGACAATCCACCCGTGGTGACGCCTCCGGACGACATCACCCTCGATGCCGTCGGGCTCTTCACGCCGGTGAGTCTGGGAACAGCGACCGCCTTTGACGTCCTGGACGGCGCTCTGACTCCCAGTTCGGACGGAGTCGACTACTACCGTCCCGGCAGCCACCGGATAACCTGGCGCGCCACCGATGCCGCGGGGAATACAGGCAGCGCGATCCAGACCGTGAATGTGATTCCCCTGGTCTCCTTCGGCAAGGATCAGACGACGACCGAGGGCGCCGGGGTGAGTGTCCGGGTGATCCTCAACGGTTCCGCAGTCAGCTACCCGGTGACCGTACCCTATGTGTTGGCCGGATCGGCGGCGGTCGACGGCAGCGATCATGACCTGACCGACGGCGTTGCCACCATCTCCAGCGGACTCGAAACCCGGCTTGAATTCACCACACTCGATGATGGGCCAGGCGAAGGCGCCGAACAGATCGTCATCGCCATGGAGACACCCATCAACGCGGTGGTGGGGGCTCACAGTATCCATACCATCCAGCTGCTCGAAGGCAATGTGCCGCCACGGGTCGACTTGAGCGCCGATCAGGGCATGGGCACGACGCATACGGTGGTCAGCGAAGATGGACCGGTGGTGATCAGCAGCCAGGTCACCGATCCCAACCCGGGTGATCAACACAGCTACGACTGGAGCGCCACCGACAGCGCACTCTCGGACCTGGACACCGTCGTCGACCGCTACACCTTCGATCCATCCGTCCTGCCCCCAGGGCTCTACACCCTGCGCCTCACCGTCAGTGACGGCAGCGCCAGCGACACCACGGCGATTTCTCTCAATGTAATCGCCGCCGCCCCCGAACTCAGTTCGACCCAGGACAGTGACGGAGACGGAACGGACGATGCCAGCGAAGGTTTCGGCGACAGCGACAACGACGGCGTGGCCGATTACCTCGACGCCATCGCAAGCGCCAATGTACTGCAGGAACAGCGCGGGATGAACGACAACTACCTGATCGAGGGCGAACCCAGTCTGCGGTTGCAGCTCGGACGCGTCGCCCTGCAGCGTGACGACGGAGGCGCCCATGTCGGTATCGAGGAGGTCCAAAGATTCGGCGGCTTTGACAACGACAGCCAATACGACTACCCGGGCGGGTTGTTCGACTTCGTGATCGAAGAGGTGCCGGTGATCGGCCAGTCGGTGCAGATCGTGGTGCCGCAACTGGCGGCCATACCCGCCAACGCGGTCTATCGTAAAGCCCAATCGGGCGGCTGGCGCGATTTTGTCGTCGATGAAGCCAACAGCCTCGCCTCGGCACCCGGCACGCAAGGCTACTGTCCACCTCCGGGGGATATTGCGTATATCGAGGGTCTCAACGAAGGCTACTGGTGCGTTCAGCTGACCCTTGAGGATGGTGGTCCCAACGATGCCGACGGCCTCGCCAACAATGCCATCGAGGATCCGGGCGGTGTGGCCACCCGAATCAGCAGCACGGATAGCTCCTCATCATCGAAAGGCGGCGGAGGGGGAGGTATTGATCTCCTGTTGTTGTGGCTCCTGTTATCGATGATGGCGTTTCATACAAGGGTTAGCAAACAGAACTGCGTCATTGCCAGCAGAAGGTCTTCGCCTTTATCCAGGTCTGCTGGTCACGAATAACCACAGACATCTGCAGGGTGCGGTAAACCGCACCCTGGACATCGCTCCCGCTCATCAGGGGCGATGACTGGTTGACGACAACGGCTCGCCCGCCATCACCTGACGCCGAATATCGGCGACATCTGCTGTCTCCAGATAGCGCTCGATATTGGGGTAAAAACTGGCGTGATAGCCGTAGCCGCCGTTGACGAACTCATCGATGGCCTGCTCCCGCGGCCAGTTCTGAAAAACCATGCGATACATGGCGGAGATCACACCTGTGCGGTCGCTACCGTGCCAGCAGTGGATCAAAACCGGCTTTTCCGCCTGCCGGATGATACTCAGGGCCTTCACCACGAACGAATCATCGATCTTGCCGGCATCCACGGGCACATGAAAAAGATTGAGTCGGGTCTCATCCGCCTCATCGTTGTCGGTGTGGTACTCCCGCAGATTGAGAATAGAGCGTACTCCCATCGACTCGAGGACTTTCATCTGCTCGTCATCGGGCTGTTTCGACCGATAGACCTCGGCGTCCAGACGATAGAAGTTCTCCAGTTCCGTTCCGAGCATGGGTTGCGCCCATTCCAACGGACGCACCCGGACCTCTCCCGCCTGCGACGCCGCAATCGGCAACAATAACAAAAGCGGTATTAACCTGTGCTTGTTCATATACATTCCTCAAACCCTGAAAATAGTCTCAGCCCTTCGGGTTGCGCCTGATTAAAAGTTCACAAGAACGAAGCACCGTCAGTCCAACCATTTGCGCAACGATCGGGTTACTCTTGTTTGGACCCTCTCAGAATATGCACGGTCATCATAATCAGAAGAGCGACACCGACAAAAAGCACGCCCCAGAGTATAAAACGCTTCCAATCCGATTCCGTCCCTTCTCGAGATTCATTTGCGTTCTCGCCGATAACCGGCAATAGCGTTTCCAGCTGATCTCCCACTTGAGCAACACCCGCTTGCGGCGTATGCCCCGCGATGGGCGGCATAAGACTTTCGATCGGCAGGTCGGCGGACAGGGCCTCTTCATTACCCAGCGAAAGATGATACGGCGCCTCGCCACGAGCAAGAAAAACCAGCCGCATGGGAGCCAACCCGAACAGCACCTTCAGCCTGGACATATCCAATCCGTCGGCACGCAGGCGAAAGCTATCGTAAGCCCTGGGAGAAAGTGCGATATTGTTCTGCACCACTTCCTGTCCACCGACCGCAAGCCGATAAATCAACCCCTCCCCTAACTCGCTCCAGACCTCACGTCCTTTGCGATCTCGATAACCCCCGCTCACCTGAATCGGGGACAAGGTATTGATCTGCGGCAGATCGACCCGTATGTGCTCGACCGCCAGAACCCGAGGCAGTATCACCCGGTAATCTCCCTCGGAACTTCTCTCGGCCCACACAGAATCGGACCAACTCAGCGGTGGCGACTGAGAGAGGGTCCGGCGACTCATCACACTGACCCTCTGCAACATGGGCGCCTGCTCAGGCTCCTGCCAGATCAGGCGCAGGTAGCGACTTCTCACCGCCGGCAACCGGATCTCCCTCTGATCGATCAGCGCCCCATTGAAGCTCATTCTTACAATCTGGCCGTCGGCCAGTTTCCGCCAGCGCTGCAAATCATCGCTGCTCTCGACACTGAAACGATGGAAAGAGGCGGTCTGCTCAGCCGCCGGCCAATCCAGCTTCAGGCTCACCATCGCCCCCTCTACTCCGCTGGCATCCAGCAACCAGCCTCTTCGTACTCGGGCCGGAACCGCGTTTGCCCCCCGGTCCGGAATCACCTCGATCAAAGTGCCCCGCGCATTGCTTTCCAGTTTTACGCTCGGCAGCGGATTTACATCGGATTCGCTTTCACTGAAGAGTGGAAAAATCGCCACCTCGCGAAGGGTCTCAGCCGTGCGGTATTCCGTCTGAAGACGCAGCAGGGAAAATGGCATCGCCCGGCCTTTCGCGTCAAAGACACGGAAATCGGCAAAATCGCTCCGACGTGAAGCCATGCGCAAATTCGCAGGCAGATCGAGTTGAAACCAGGGCCCTTCCCCCTCAAGCGACAGACTATGGTGTGTCGCGAAACGCTCCTGCCCGATCTTATCCCCATCAACAGCGGCCCGAACCGAAATGCTCGTACAGAGCGCCCCGATGATAAGCAACACAGCACACTGTTTTACGCTATTCACCGGCCTGCTCCTCCAGAACCGTTTCGGACTTTGGCGGAAGCGGCGAAAAATAGCCGACGACCAACAGCAGAACACCCACACCGATAAATGAGAGGATGCGCTCAATACTGCCATGCTGGCTCAGCTCCACCAAAAACAGCTTGAGCACCACCACGGCAATCAGCGCGGCGCCGGCGATCCAGACAGCACGTTTCTCGCGTCGTGTCCCGAAGACCATGGCCGCCAACGCCATCAGAGTCCACAACAGCGACAGCCCCACCTGCACCGGCAACGAAGCCAACAATGAGCTGAGTTCAAACGGTATAGCCAGCCATTGATGCGCGATACGGAACACCTCAGTGGTTAAAATCAAAAAGAGGCTGACGGCCGAGGTCACCTGAACCCTCTGAATACCCGCGGGCCATCTCAAACAAAAACCACCGATTTGACACCAGTGATAAAGGGAAAAGGTCACCAGCAGCAGGCTGATCGCCAGCGGATTAAGCAACGGCAGATAGGGCAGCGGCAGGGCCGAGCCATCGCTGAAGAGCATCGCCGCCAACAGCCAGACGGCCAGTATCCCGGCCATGGGCACTACCGCCCACACCCGGTACTCCTGCTCAAAGGCGGATACCGGCCAGGGCAGGCGCCGGACAAAGGTCATCAGTACGATGTAAAGGCTCGGCACGGAGGCCCAGCCCAGCCAACGCCAGGCGTTGTGCTGCTCTGCCAACGCCATCAGCTGATAGCGAAGCTCAAGAGAAACCACCGCCAGTAACAACCAAATACCGACCAGATGCAGAGTGCGCACAAATGCCTCGGGCAGGATCTTCTCCAACCGCTTGAGCATCCAGAAATGGGCGCCAAAAAGAGATAGCCAACCGATCCAACCCAGATGCGCTGCCGGATGATAGTCGGTGTGTATCGCCAGCAGAAGGATGACCGTTCCCACCGGCGCCAGCATCAGACCCAGCATTCCTAACGACGTCCAAACCAGTCGCTTCACCGGCACAGACCAGAGCAGACAGGACAGGGTCGCCCCCAACAACAGATAAGCGCTCCAATATTCCGTGGAAAAGGTCAGAGTGACCTGGCTGTGGAGTGTATAGGCCCACCAACCGGCACCCCAGATCAATGCGACATCCGAAATCACCCGCCACTGCCCGAAGAGCGCATTGTCGGCATTCGCCCGGGCCTGCCTCTGCAGCAGATAGGCCGCGAAAAAGGCCACCAGGGAGAGCGCGACGGGGGACCAGAAGAAGGCACCGCTTAAAGGTTTGAACACAGCTCCGCTGGCGAAGAGTTGCAGGTCCAGGATCTGCTGCAAGAAGACGACACCCCCCACCAACTGGATCGCCAGTCCAAAGAAAAGGGTCGGCCGGTGTCCCAGCATCCCTCCCATCCAAAGAATGGCCAGACCACTGACCGCCCACACCCCGCTGGCTGACTGCCAGGGCAGGACGAACAGCACAGCCAGGTTCATCAAACCCAGCCCGATCACCACCAGAACCGTACTGCCCGAGCTGAATCGAGGCGTCTCGCGCAGCACCCGGTCACGCAACGCAAGCCAGGCACCCGCCAAAAGCGAGGCACAGATCAGCATGGCGCTGAAAAGGCCCTGCCATCCGCTCTCGAAGACCGCGCCGCCAGTGACGGAATCCTCTGGCGTGAGCTGCAGCAGAAACAATCCACAGGCTACCAACTGAATCGCAAAGGCCGGTACAAGATACCGATACCGGGCAAGACGCAATCCGATATAGAGTGTAACCAGTCCCGCCAACGCCCAGACCATCACGCCGCTATCAAGGGAGAACAACAGCGCCGGCAGAAGATAGAGCATGCCGAAACCGACCAACACCAGCAACCAGTCAACCGATTGACACCCTCGCCACACAGGCCCATCACTGCGCATCACCCGATCATGACTGAACAGCAGAGCCAGTCCGATCATCAGCGCGCTCAGATAGGCGCCCTGCAACACCGTCTGCTCGCCGAGGGACAAGGTGGGCAGAAAGGCCATGACCGCCCCACCCTGCAACAACAGCGCAAACAACCGGGAAAGGGTCCTGTGCTGACGCAGTGAGACCCAATAGATACCCGCGCCTTCCACAGCCCAGATAGCCGAGGTCCACTGAGCATCCAGAGCCAGCGGCACGCTGAGCGTGCCGAAAATCACCCCCAACGCCAGATAGACTTCCACCAGCAGGTTCCGCACCCTGTCCATGCGACGCCATAGCACCATGGCCAGTCCCAGATAGAACAAACCCATCAGCATGGCGCTGTAGGCAGGCCCCAGCTCGAAGCGGGAAACGATGGCATACTGCATGCCAAACCCTACCAGCGGCGGACCAAACATCAGCGTGGCGTCGATGTAATCGGTGCGCCCTGCCGCCCAGCGCATCAAAGCGGTAAGCGTCGCATCAGGCGGCGCATCGCTGTCCTGTCTCAATTTGCGATGCGCAAACAGCAGACCGATAAACACATACAACAGGAACAAGAGCACCAGAAACAGCTCAGTCTGTAGCCAAAGTTCCGGCTGGTAGTACCGCAGCCCCCACCAGAGACCGATGCTGAAAGTACCGATGAAACCGACTAGATTGAGCGGCCTCCAGGCCTTATGCCAGGCCACGCCCACAATACCGAGATTGAGCAACAGATAATAACTGAAGAGGGACAGGTGATTGTCTACCGCAGTCAACAGTGGCACGGCAAAACCGCCTGCCGTGCAGACCAGCGCAAGCGCCAGGGCGTTCTGCGCCACCGCCAGCACGGTGGCACAGATCACCACCACCAACAGCAGGGAGAAAGCCATGAGCGGAGACAGCAACTGATGCAGATGGAGCGCCGCAAATACCGTCAGATAGAGCACGGCCACACCACCCCCCTGAAGGGAGAGCGCATAAGCCGTATTCTTCAACCGCAGCCGCCAACCGATCAGCAGCAGAACCAGGGCCACCGCCGCCACGCCCACATAGCGGAATTCGATCGGCACGGTTATCCGCTCCGCGGCATAACGCAGGAGAAAGGCCAGACCAAGAAACAGAAGCAGAAGTCCCACTTTCAACAGTGGGTTACCGGCCATCAGCCAAGCTCGCGCCGCGGTCACACCGCGCTGCAGCAGGTTCGGCGGACGCTGCGTTGAAGTCCTTGCGGGCGGCTCAGACCGTTGAGTCGAAAGGGCCTCTTCGGCCAAAGCCGATTCAGTATCCGGCACGATGGCATCGAGCTGCTGAACCACATATTCCAGATCAAGCGTCAGCGCTTCATCATCCAACACCGTCTCAGATATCGGCTCACGGACGACCCTTTCCTGCGAGGGTTCTTCTCCGGCGAAAGAGGCCTCAGAATCGAACCGTTCATCCTGCCGCCCCTCCTCGTCCGACTCTGGTGATACCGCAGCATCCCCCGGTTGCTCAGCATCACCCTGCAGCCTTTCGCGCAGTGCCTCCAGGCCCTGCTCCAGGGCCGTCAGCCGCTTTTGCTGCTTATAGCGAGAGATAATAAGGGCGACAACCGCCCCCATTAGCGAGAATAGGACAACGCCTTCTTCCGATGAGGTGAGCACACTACCCAGAATGAATCCGAATAGGGCAAATAGCCACTCCATGCCGAAACATCTCCTGTATTCAAGAAGTAACAATGGCCACCACCGCACCTTTCACCCAGGGTCGGGATGTCGCTGTCCGGGAATATCCGGCACAGCAGTATAGCGAATCAGTCTCAGAATACCTTGTTTCAGGACAATTCCGATTCAGTATCGAATGCACCCGATCCGCTCCCATGCCCCAAACGGCGCGATTTGACACTCTCAGCCTATGCAGGGAAACTAAGTCGCTTTTCAGACTTCGGCCCCCATTCGCAAAGAGGCGTACCCATGACCCGACAAAACTCCTTCAATCACGATGAGCTGTTGCAGTGCGGCCGAGGAGAGATGTTCGGTCCCGGTAACGCGCAACTGCCCACTCCCAACATGTTGATGCTCGATCGGGTGGTTAAGATCAACGACGAGGGTGGCAGCAATGGAAAAGGGGAGATTCTGGCGGAGCTGGACATCAATCCCGATCTGTGGTTTTTCGACTGCCACTTCCCCGGCGACCCGGTGATGCCGGGCTGTCTGGGCCTGGATGCCATGTGGCAGCTGGTCGGTTTCTTTCTCGCCTGGATCGGCAATCCGGGGCACGGTCGCGCTCTGGGCGTGGGCGAGGTCAAATTCACCGGTCAGGTGCTGCCCACGGCCAAGTTGGTGACCTATCACATCGACATCAAACGGGTGATCACCCGTAAGCTGGTGCTGGGCGTGGCGGACGGTGTCATGAAAGTGGACGGACGGGAGATCTACAGCGCCAAGGATCTGCGCGTGGGCCTGTTCACCTCCACCGAAAATTTCTGATTCACCCACACTGCCTGACTTGATTCCCCACGTACCCTTCGGTTATTTACACAACCTGACATCCGGCAATTCAGGCGGTATGCAATCCCAGCCACCGGAGAGTCTGTTGCATACTCGCAGCAACGCCATCGGGCATGGGGATCAATCTGTGGTGGGACGAGAATAGATGAAAAGTCGCTGGAATCAGCAGGCCGCGGACGTCTGCCAGAATGAACTCGCACTGCGGGTCTACAGCTCCCGGCTGCTGGGCTCGGATCCCTGCCTGGTGCTGCACGGCGGCGGCAATACCTCGCTCAAGGCCAGCCTGACAGACCTGTTTGGTGATGAACAGTCCGTACTCTACGTCAAAGGCAGTGGCTGGGACCTGGCCAGCATCGAAGCGGAAGGGTTTACCCCCCTGCGAATGGATCATCTGTTGCGCTTGGCGCAACTCGAACGTCTCAGTGACAGCGAGATGGTCAATCAGCTGAAAACCCACCAGATCCGTGCCAATGCGCCCGCCGCTTCCGTGGAATCGATCCTGCACGCCTGCCTGCCCTATACCTATGTGGATCACACCCACGCCGACGCCATTGTCACCCTGAGCAACACCCCCTCGGGGATGCAGAGGATCCGCGATCTCTATCAGGACCGAGTGGTGATCATTCCCTATGTGATGCCCGGCTTCGACCTGGCCCGACAGGTTGCCCAACAGTTTTCCCGGGAGGCCCATGAAGGCACCCTGGGCATGGTGTTGATGAACCATGGCCTGTTCACCTTCGGCGCGACCGCCCGGGAATCCTATGAGCGGATGATTCAGTTGGTGGACGAGGCGGAGGAGGCGCTCCGGCATGCCGGTGCCTGGACATTGTCTTTGTCCCACACGCTACCCGACCCACAACCACGCACCCTGGCGCGACTGCGGCGTGAAATTTCGGACGTGGCCGGCTTTCCCGTCATCATGCGCAGCCACCGCACCCCCGAGGATCTGGCCTTCTGCCAACGCCCTGATTTGGATGAAATCTCACAGCGCGGCCCGGCCACCCCCGATCATGTGTTGCGTACCAAGCAGAAACCCATGCTCGGCACCGAGGTCATCGAATACGTCGGGGCCTATCAACGCTATTTCGAACGGCATGCCCCCAATGCACGCACCCCGGTGGAGATGCTCGATCCCGCGCCCCGGGTGGTGCTGGATCCGCAACTGGGGCTGTTGAGCATCGGCGCCACCAGCCGGGATGCGGGTATCGTGGCGGATATCTACCGCCATACCCTGCAGATCATCCAGCGGGCTGAAAAGCTCGAAAGCTGGCAGGCTCTCGATGACCCGCAGATTTTCGATGTGGAGTACTGGGAGCTGGAACAGGCCAAACTCATCCGCAACAAACGGGCTCCCGAACTTCAGGGTGAGGTCGCTCTGGTCACCGGCGCCGCCTCGGGGATTGGTCAGGCCTGTGTCAGCGCGCTGCTGCAGCGTGGTGCCGCGGTGGTGGGACTGGACCGTAATCCGGCGATCATCGCCCAATCCCTGAACGAGGGTTTTCTCGGGATTCAATGCGACGTCACCGACCGGCTTGCCGTGAAGCAGGCCCTGGAGCAGACCCTGCTGAACTTCGGCGGTCTGGACATGTTGATTCTGAATGCGGGAATGTTCCCGAAAAGCTGTCCGGTGGCGGAACTCGAGGACGAAGCCTGGCGCCAGGTGATGCAGGTCAACCTGGATGCCAACCTGATCCTGTTGCGGGAGTCACACCCCTACCTGAAGCAGGCATCCCGATATGGCCGGGTGGTGATCATCGGTTCGAAGAACGTACCCGCGCCGGGGCAGGGCGCAGCGGCCTATTCCGCCTCCAAGGCCGCACTCAACCAGTTAGCCCGGGTGGTGGCGCTGGAATGGGCCTCGGACGGCATCCGGGTCAACAGCCTGCACCCGGACGCGGTGTTCGACACCGGCATCTGGACGACGGATGTTCTGGAAAACCGGGCCCGGCACTACGGCCTGTCCGTTGCGGAATACAAAAAGCGCAATCTGCTGGGGTGTGAAATATCCCGTCAGGATGTGGCTGAACTGGCCGCGGATCTGTGCGGGCCGAGCTTCGCCAAAACCACGGGCGCGCAAATCCCCATCGATGGCGGCAACGATCGGGTGATCTGACCGCTCCCTTGTGATGCTTGCGCCTCTTAAGGTTCTCGCATGTCTCGTTTCCGTGCTCCGCGTGGGAATGACCGATAATCGGTATTATCCTCTCCAATGCCTTGGTTTGCAGGGCCAATCTATCTCACCACGAAGGACACGAAGGATCGATTCGAGCGTTCATCAAATTCCACCCTTCGTGCGCTTCGTGTTCTTCGTGGTTAACAATTCAGCGCCATGGGAGTCCTGTGTATTGTCCGTAGGACCAAAGCTCCAATCAGTAAGAATTGGAACATTGTTCCAGGATCGCACTTGAAATATCCCGATTACCCAGCATGATCAGCCAGGCTGGGTAATCGGGCTGCCTTATATATGACTCGTCCCAGCGAATCTCGACAGCCGCCTAAGCCTGCATCAGTTCCAACTCTTCGTTTTCCGCCATGACCACACCCCGAATCGGGCAGGCATTCACCGAATCGGCAAACAACTCCACCGCCAGGGGACGGGGAAAGCTCTTGCGCCAGGCGAGGGCGACGCGACGCTGGTGCGGCTTGCCCGCAATGGGACGGGTGGTGAGCAGATTCCAGCAGGAGTGCTGACTGCCGACAGCGGAATCGGGAATCACGGAAATACCGATGCCACTGGCAACCATGTAGCAGATGGTTTCCAGGGAACCACCTTCCAGGCTTTTTTTGATGGTGTCTCCGTTGGCGGTATGCAGACATCCCGGACAGATTTTTTTCACCTGCTCACGGAAACAGTGGCCCGGACCGAGTAACAGCACCTCTTCCCGTTCCAGCTGCGAGATCTCGATACTGTCCTGAGCAGTCAACACATGCTGGTTCGGCAACAACACCGAAAAGGACTCGTCGTAGAGCGGGCGGGTAACGATACCGGGTTCATCATAGGGCAGCGAGACAATCACCACATCCAGCTCCCCCTGCTTGAGCTGCTCGGTCAGCACCGAGGTCATCTGCTCACGAATGATGAGGCTCATTTTCGGCGCCCGTTGATGCAGTACCGGGATCAGCTGGGGAAACAGGTAGGGTCCCACGGTGGGAATGGCTCCGACCCGCAAGGGACCGGCCAGTTGATCCACGCTCTGGTTGGCGAGTTGGCGGATCATCCCGGCTTCTTCCAGCACCCGCTGCGCCTGGGCCACGATCCGCTCTCCCGCGGCGGTGAGGCTGACCTCCCCCTGACCGCGCTCGAACAAGCCGACTCCCAATTCCTCCTCGAGCTTTTTCACCGCCACGCTGAGCGTGGGCTGACTGACGAAACAGGCCTCGGCGGCATGTCCGAAATGCCGCTTTTGGGCAACCGCAACAATGTATCGAAGTTCGTTGAGGGTCATGATCTATATTTTAGACCCATGGATAGAAAAATTTAATAGAGACAAAAAATGTTAACACTTCAACAGAAAACAGGACCGGATATGGAATAAATTGTAAGTTTAGGACATAGAAGCAAATATCCGTTTTAGCTTTGGCGAAACCTGAACTACTATAATGGCAGGATGATGATCCTGCTGGGGCCTGGAGAATCACATTGCTCGTCAGCTTGAAAAACCGAAAGATGAACCGCTCTATGAGTAGCCGTCCCGATGACAATTCAAACGACCTCCAGCAATTCCCCGCTGACGGCTTGAAAGTCCTGCAGATCACGGACAGCCATCTCTACGCGGATCCATCCCGTTGCCTGCTGGGGATCAATACCCTGGAAACCTTCGACCAGATTCTGGCCCAGTCCCTTCAGGAGACCGGCATCCCCGATCTGCTGGTGGCCACCGGGGATCTGGTGCACGACGCGTCGGAAACCGGATACAAGCGCCTGCTGGGACGTTTCAAGCTGACGGAGATTCCCACCTATTGCCTGCCCGGGAATCACGACCTGCCCGCACGCATGAAACAGCTGCTCAACCAGGACAATGTTCACTATATCCCCAGCGTGCAGGCCAAGGGCTGGTCGCTGATCTTCCTCGACTCCACGATTGCGGACGAGGACGGGGGAAGAATCGACGCGGAACAGTTGAACCTGCTCTCCGTGCTGCTCGAATCCCATCCCGACAAGCACACTCTGATCTGCATGCATCACCATCCGCTGCCGGTGGGCAGTCAATGGATGGATACCATGGTGCTGGAGAATCCCACCCCCTTTTTCGATCTGATCCAGCGTCATCCCCAGGTCAGGGGCATACTCTGCGGGCATATCCACCAGAATTTTGAAACCACCTATCAGGGCCTGAAAATTCTCGGCTCACCCTCGACCTGTGTACAGTTCGCCGCGGGTGAGGACAACTTTTCCATCGACCCCACACCTCCGGGGTACCGCTGGTTGAGCCTGCAGCCCAATGGGGAGATTCTCAGCGGCGTGCGCTCGATGCCTGAGATTCCCTCGGGGCTCGATCTGGCCTCCATGGGCTACTGATCAAGCCGGTTCCTCTAGGGCCTGTACTACAGGCTGTTGAAATTCGCTCAGACGCGTACGAGACAAGGCGGAATTCGCCGAAAAAGCGCAATTTACTGAAGTAAATGAGCATGTTGAGGCGAATTTCAACCCAGGATCGTACCGTCTGAATAGCATTTCAACAGCCTGCCAGCCCGATCCTGAGCGGATCTTCAGGACAGCATCACCGGAATCTCCTCACCCACGCTCATCGATGTCCCGTCGTGGACGATCCGCAAAGCGATCACTTCAACCCCCGCTTCCCGTATCACCCGCCGAAGGGTCTCCCCATAGCCGGGATCGATCTCGTCCGCCGGCGCGAACAGCCGACCCTCGGGACGGTTCAGGGCATACACCATCACCCCCCGACAACCCTGGGCACAGGCCTCGGCCAGGGTCTCCAGGTGCTTTCTTCCGCGCTGGGTCACCGCGTCTGGAAAACACAACCGATCCCCCTGCCACAGGGTCACATTCTTGACCTCCACCCAGGCATCGGCGCGATCCCCGCCGCTGAGCAGAAAATCGAACCGGGATCTGTCCCGAATACCGTTGAAGGTCACCTCCCGACGCACCTGAGGATATCCCCGCAGGCATTTGATCAGCCCGAGTTTCAATCCCTCCTCGATTACCGGGTTGGTTCGCCCCGTATGCACACCGATCCAACCCTGCCCCATATCGACCCGTTCCAAGGTCCAGGCCAGCTTCCGCTTTGGGTTGTCGCTATGGCTCAGTTGCACCGGGGCCTGGGGAGCCCAGCAACCGGCCATGGATCCGGTGTTCGGACAATGGGCGGTGACCTGTTCACCATTTTCGAGCACCACGTCCGCGAGAAATCGCTGGTAGCGCCTGAGAATCCTTGCGTGGGTCAGAGGTGGCAACTGCATGGCATGAATTCGATGGGAATATGGTTTGTCTGTGATTCCGATGTATTATCTAAAAGAGACCCGATGAAACCGAACCGCCGCTGCATGGACAGATACGGTCGCGTCTGGGATACCCGAATCAGGCATTCATCCGGCCGCTGATAATAACGACCATACCAAAGAGGATCCGAGCATGACACGATGGACATGGCTGGCACTGAGCATTCTGTCAGTGCTGAACATTCCAGCCACTCTGGCCGACAACAGTCAGGACAGCCGCCAATTCAATATCAATCCGGGCAATGTGATGGATGGGATGATGAACCCCATGCGCGGGATGTTCGGCGGTTCCGATCGGGATCGTGGCTACTATAACGATTATTACGCCAACCCATCCTATTACGGACCACCGGGCTACCCGGGGGATTACGGCTACCCGGGCGGCGCTTACCCACAGCCCTATTCCGGTTATGGCAGCGGCTACCCAGGGTACTACTATGCCCCACCCCAACCGCAATCCGTGCCACAGCCCCCCCCCGCTGCACGTCAACAACCGGATCGATCACCGTCCCCGACCTATTACGAGCCCCAGGCCGCGCCTCCGAGCTATTGGCAACAGCCATCCCAAGACGCCTACAGTTTCCGCCCCATGGATACGCAACCGAATATGGGCAGTGGCTATGCCGAACCGTCCACACCCTACGACCAACCGGGCAGCTACAGCTACCCCACCGCGCCCGAGACCTATCCGGCGCCGCAACCCGGTTATGTGGACGGCTATGAGCCGATGCCCCAGGACACATACGGAGCGGGCTATGAATCGGCACCCACCTACCCTGCCCCTCCGGGTCCGGTTGGCGGTTATAACGAACCCTACGGTTCCGCGCCGGTCGACCCCTATCAGGGGCAGGGCTTCAATGGCTACGATGGGTCACAGGAGTCCGGGCTCAAATTCCGCCCCCTCGACCAGCCGGGATATTCCCAATAGTCCCGCAGGTCTTCAGTGAGCGAACAGGGGAACGCCCCTGTTTCAGCTCACCGTGAACTGGCTATACGCCTGGTAATCCATCACCTCACAGGAGATCCCGCTGACCCGCGCGTTGGCCGGGCCCTTGCGCAACCATTCCCGCAACTCATCCACGGCTGAGACAGGGCCGCATGCGATCACCTCCACACGCCCATCCAGCAGGTTTTTTGCGTAACCTTTGAGTCCCAGTCTTTGTGCCTCATGTTTTGTCGAGGCGCGAAAAAAGACCCCCTGCACCCGTCCCGCGACATAGCAGCGGATACAGATCGGGCTCTGAACAGCATCCTCACTCATCCTGCAGCCTCACCACCGCCTTTTCTCCGGCACGCAGCATCAGTTCATCCGGCAGATCGAACTGCGCCTCCAGCACGTAGCTCGCTCCGTTACTGTCACGCCCCACGGGTTGCAGACCGATCATGGACAAGCGACCGTCCAGCCACTGACCGCGTACACCGACCTGTACCGGGGTACCCGGCTTCAGCTCCGCGGCGCTCTTCTCATCGATCCGGCTCACCACCTTCATACGCCCGGTTTCGCACAGACTGAGCAGGGGGATGGCCTGGGTCCGATTGATGACCGCCTGACCGGATTGGACAAAGATCTGTTCGACGATGCCATCAAAAGGGGCTGCAATCCGGCTGTATTCCCGATCGAGACGCACCTTGGCCAGCTCCGCATCGGCTTTCCGGTAAGCCGCGTCGGTGCGCGCGGCCTCGATCTCCGCCAATTTGCGCTCATGGTCCGACAGCAGCGTCCGGTCGTACAGTTCCAGGGATCGATCCAGTTCACGTCGGGATTCATCCTTCTCCTGGGATGTGGCCTCGACCCGAGACTCCGCGGCCGCCAATCGGGTCTGAAATAGCCGTTGATCGAGTTCGACCAAGACCGTTCCCCGGGTCACCTTGTCGCCCACATTGACGTTCACATGACCCACCATGCCACTCACGGGGGTACTCAACTCCACCCGCTGCACCCAGTCGGTAACCGCCTCCAGATCCCGGGCCGCAAGCGGCCCGCTGAACAGCAGACAAACGATCAACAACCCCTTCATGATTCCCCCCATCATTGCGTTTCCTGTGGCGTCCCGACCGGCTCCAGCATGCCACCGGTGAGTGCGTCCAGTCGCGCTTGTGTCAGTTGTATTTGATACAGATTACGGGCCCGCTCATACTGTACCGCGGCGATCTGGGTCATGGAGTCACCCAGATCCGTTGCCTGATCGAGATCGTAGAGAGTACGGCTGCGATCCAGGTAGAGATCCCGGTAATCCCCCTTGACCTGTAAACCCTCGCGCTCCACCTGCAGCTCCTGCATCGCCATCCAGTCATCGAGTAGCTGTTGACGCAGTGCCATCTCATAGGAGGCTAGCTCAGCCTGTTTTTGCAGCACCGAGGCGCGTTGCTCGGCTACCCGGGCATCGACCCGGCTGCCCTGATAGAGCGGCCACTCGAACACCAGGGCTGCGGTCAAGGGGTCGCGCCCCCCCAGTTCCCGTTTGTACGCCGCGGCTTCCAGTTCCGCCCGGATCACCGGATTGCCCTCCGCCTCATGGGCTCTGAGTTGTTTTTCCGCCGCCTGCAGTTGCGCCCGCAGGGCCTTGAGTCGGGGATTGTCCTGCAGTGCCCGGTCGATCAATGGCTCCACCTCCGGAGCAACCTCGAATGGCTCGAACTCCGGCGCTGAGAGGTTGGCCGGCAGATCTCCGGGACGGTTCAGGGCAATCGCCAGCTGTGAGCGGGTGATTCGCTGCCGGTTTCGGCTCAGGCTCAGCTTGCGTCTCGACTGCTGGTAAGCGGTTTCCAACTCCAGCAGATCGATATCGGAGACCTTGCCCAATTCCTGTTTGGCCCGTGCCCGATCAAAGCGGATGTAATCGATGGAGAGGGCCTCATTGTCCCGGGCGAATTCCAGGTCCGCAAGCAGTACCGCAAAGAAGCGCTCCATGACATCCAGACGCCGCTGCTGACGCACCTCCACCAGTTGCCAGCGCTGCGAGTCGAGCCCCGCCTCCGCGGCCTCCCGGGCATGCGCGGTACGCCCGAAGTCATAAAGCTGTTTGCTCAGACTGATCCGCGCAAGACTGTCATTGCGGGTCTGATAGTAAGCGATCTCCGAGGGTTCGATGGCGCGTAGTTCAGCCGACAGGGAGAGGTTGAAATCATCCGCCGCGTCCGCCTCTTGCCGGCGGGCCTCGGCCTGGGCCAGAGAGGCATCCGCGGAGAGGCGGTCCGGGTGCGCTTCATCGGCCAGGGAGAGGGCATATTCGAGGGTAAGCGGTGAAGGCAGAGGTTCCGCCATGCCACCGACCGAGTACCCGATGACGAGCAGCAGCGCCAGCCATCGCACATTCCATCTGGAAACGCCCATGCTTACCCCTGCCGGTTTGCTCATGGGTTCGAGGCCGCGCTCTTTTTGGCTCTTTTGTACTTGGAAAAATTTGTCGATTTGTAGTGCCCGTCCACCACGAATTCACCCAACCAGAGAAACTCCTGGGCGTCATTGGTCGCACCGGTGAATTTCGTGATCAGGTTGCCATCGAGATCGAAAAAGCCGAACACCGGTGTCGCCCTGACCTTGAACTGCTTGAAGGCGAAGTCCTTCTCCTTCATGGGGTGTCCCTGGAAGTCGGTGATCTCCACATCACCTTCCACATCCACCGCATAGATCAGAAAATGTTCCTTGAAATAGTCCTGGACATCAACCTGATTGAGCACCCGGGTCTTCATACGATGACAGAACGGACATTCGTCCATTTCGAACATGATCAACACGCCTTGCTTGCCTTCGTCCCGGGCCATCTGCAGTTCATCCTTGAAATTTCCCAGAAACTGATCGAAGAAGTAGGCTCCGGGATCCCGGGTGGCCGCATGGGCAGTACCCAGGGTAAGACAGAGCAACATCAGTAGCAGGTTGAATCGGGACATCACTTTCCTCTTTATTCGGCAGTGTTTTGGATGAACGCCTCGAGGTCTTCCACGGTCACAGGCCCCACCTGCCGGGCCACCGGCTCACCTTTGGGATTGACCAGAAATGAAGTGGGCAATCCGGGGATACGCCCCAGTTCCGTACGCGCCGCCGGTTCCGTCATGAGGATCGGATAGCTGAGGAACTGTTCATCGACAAAGGCCTTGAGACGCGGCGGATCGATACGCTCCATCGCCACCCCCAGGACCACGGCATCCTTTTCCTTGTGGTTGTTATGAAAAACCTCCAGTTCCGGCAGCTCTTCACGACAGGGTGGACACCAGGTCGCCCAGTAGTTCACCAGCACCCATTTGCCCCGGTAATCCGACAAGCGATAGGTCTTGCCGTCCAACCCCTTGAGTTCGAAATCGACCGGCTCGGCCAGTATGGTTTGCGCACATAACAACAAGCCCAGCAGGAGCAGATAAGCAGGGGATTTCAAATGGGGCATAATTCTCTCCGATATGACATACAGTGGAACTGAGAAGTAGCCGCTTCAGACCCTCATTCTCAGTCGAAATTCCTATCCGTGCAATTGAGGTAAACCTTAATCCGCTGGGCCGGGGTGATCCGGCCATTTCAGGAACGAACCTCATGAATTAACCCGCACACCGCACTCCGACGATTCTCAGCCGCCCAGTACAGATGCAAAAATCAACGCCCAATAATTAACATAGATCACTGATACTATTGGATTAATTAACACACACACAGACCCGATGCCCTCATGATATTTACTGCTCAATCCTGGAGCAAGTTCAGCGGTATTTTTACCCCGTCCGAAAACAGAACTTTGGTGATATAGTTTCACAGTTCTGACCGCTGCCAGGGACGCTGGTGCTTATGAGGAACCCCTACGATTAATCCGGCAGCAGACATCCGGTCAGAAATGAGCCGATCGGGAGGACAAGGAGATCGCTGTGGTCTTACGCAACGAACAATGCATGTCACCAGACATTTCAGCACGTCGTTTTTCGGCTGATTACCCTGGTCTGATACTTGGGTGGGCTAAGAAGCCGCCTGCCCATGGCGGCATCCCGATCATATCCAATGAATTTCCCAGGGCTGGACGCTGACTGTTACGCGTATGTTTGATTTCTTTACTCAACGCACAACCGCTCCCCGACAGCAGCTCTTCACGGTGCCCCAGGCGGACCCGTTCGAAAACCCACTGGTCGAGACCGAGCCGGAACCCTTGCGACTCTGGGCGGCGGCGCTGCCGTTTGCCAATCCCCAACAACTCGCCGAGAGCATGACCACCCACCTGGGGCGTCTGAACCGATTCCCGAAGTCGATCAGGAAGCGCGCCGAACTGATGGAAATCTACGCCACCCCGGCGCTGCGACTGGTACACGGCCTGAACCAGCGCAAGGGTCAGGCCCCGCTGGCGCAGATCCGCCGGGTGATGCAGGAGATGGGCTACGGCTACTGCCACATCGCCAACGACTGCCTCAGCAACAAGGCCAACCGCAAGAACCTCACCCAGCTGAGTCATAGCATCTATTTCGCGATCAAATACTTTCTGCTGGAGTATCTGCTCGCCTGCGAGGACTTCGATTGCCGCTCCGGGAACCTCTATCGTCAGATCTCCCGCCTGATGACCTTCGCCATGGAGCAGGACCTGCACCTGCAGACAGTGGATGACAAGGACCAGCTGCACCCCGAACGAGCCAACATCGCACATCTGTACAACCGTTTCATGCTGATGATGCTCCTCGATCCCTGCCACCTGCAGGAGGGCGAACCAAGAATCTGTTTCGACTACCTGGACAGCGTTGCGGGAGAGGCCCGTTTCACCCAAACCCGGCAGGATTCCGCCACCACCGGCCTCTACGTGGTAGATCGTCTGGGGGAAGTGCCACCCTACCTGTTTCACCCCGATGCGCTTGAAACCCTCGAACAGGCGCGCTTCGTTCTCTACGACATCGGTCCGGTCAGCCAGGTGCTGCACCAGCAGCTCAGGCACCTGGAGCGATCGGAACAGTCCAAACCGGAAAGCTTTGCAAAACTCAACCTCCGGGAGATCAACAACCTGCTGGCGCGTATGCTCAAGTCCTGGCATATCCGGCTGAAACGGGACAGCGAACGCTTCAATACCACGGGTGAGGTCATGGTCTGGATCGGGGTGCCCCAGGTACATGCCTACCTGGCGGGGGAGGCCACGCAACAGGAGTTCGAGGACGAAGAGATCACCATGAGCCAGCCCATGGGGATGAACAACACCCTGGACGCCCGGGGCTCAGGTCATCAGATATCCGCCCGACGCAGCAATCAGAGCCGTTCGGGGGTGGCGTTGCAGCTGCCCCGGTCCGCATCCAGCATGCCGCTGATCGGCGAACTCATTCTGCTCTCGGGTCACACCAGCCGCCAGGGTGGCGATTGGAAAATGGGGGTGGTCAAGCGGGCCTCGAAGACCGAGGATCAACGCATCGAAATCGGGGTACAGTTTCTCAGCGGCAAGATCGAACCGATCACCCTGAGAGTCGCGCACAACCGTCAGGACGATCAGGTGGTCAAGGATCACCCGGGGATCTTCATCGACCAGGACCATACCCACAGGAGTTCCCTGATCGTACCCAAGCACTTCTTCGTCATCGGACAGGAGTACCGGGTTGAAGAGATGGTGCCCTCGCCCAGCATCACCCCCCTGCAGCTGCTTGAAACCACGTCCCGTTTCGAACGCTTTCGCATCAAGAGCGTATAGCGCCTCCGTCCGGGATTCACCGTCGGACCGTCAGAGCAGTTCCTCCAGGGGCCGGTCCATGCCTTCACGCAGGTTCCCGTTCAGGCCCTGAATCAGGACCCTCAGGGATTCCGACACCTCATCCAGGGAATCGTCCGAAGGCAGCACATAGTGGGCGGATTGATAGAGATCGCTCAATGAGACCTGACGAAGATCCCGGGCGAGCACCCATCCCTTTTCATCGGATCGCAGCACCAGACGCGCCGCCCTGAGCTGAGCCAGGACCTTCTCGACCCGTTCTTCGGTGGCGCCTGCGATGCGCTCCAGCAACGCCCGGGTACCGAGTGCGCTCCCATCACGCTGAGATTCCCGCATCTCACCCAGCAGACGCAGAGCAAGCAGAAAATCCCCGCCCCGCTGATGCAGCGTCTCCTGCCAGTTCTCCCGGTAGATTCCCAGGCAGTAGGTAAACTCCGCGCCCAGCAGGGTCACCATCCAGGAGAGGTAGATCCAGATCAGGAAGATCGGCACCACGGCCACAGCCCCGTAGATGGCCTCGTAGGTCGGGAAGGTGGTGACATAGAGGGCGAAACCCCGCTTCGACACTTCGAACAGAGCAGCCGCCAGCAGCCCTCCGGCCAGGGCGTGTCGCCAGGGTACCGTGCGGTTGGGCACCAGGGCGTAGAGCAGGCTGAAGGCCAGCGTGGAGAGGATCACCGGCATCAGACTCAACAGCCGGGAACGCACCTGGGCCACCGCTTCGGCCTGATCGAGCAAGGGAATGGAGACCAGATAGGAGGTTCCCGCGACGCTGATTGCAATAAGGATCGGACCCAGGGAGAGGATCGCCCAGTACACCGTGAACTGGGCCAGCGCGGAGCGCCGCTTGCGCACATGCCAGATGGTGTTGAACGCCTTGTCGATGTTGTTCATCAGCAGCAGCGCCACCACGATCAACATGCCAAAACCAACACCGGTGAGTTTGCCCGCCTTTTGACTGAAATCCCGCAGGTACTGCTGCACCACCTCGGACGCGGCGGGCACGAAATTCTGAAACAGGAAATTCTCGATCTGTTCCGACATGCGATCCGATGCGGGAAACACGGAGAACAGGGCCAGCGCCACGGTCATCAACGGTACCAGGGAGAGCAGCGTGGTGTAGGTCAACGCCGCCACATGCTGAACCCCGCCATCGGCGGTGAAGTGATGCATCACCAGTTTCAGGAAGGGCGGTATGTGCTGGACCCAGGAAAAGTACCGCTCCCGGAGGTTCTTCTGATTCACCTGTAACGCTCCTTACGATCGCCTTCGGGTATGCCAGGCAGAAAAAATCGTCGATCCGCCGGGCGGTGGAGTCAACCCGATTGCCTGGATACAATGACGCCTTGAAAATCGACATCCGTGGCTATTGTCGCACGCTCCCCGGGGATGCAGACAGCGATCGCCGCGAAACCATTTATATAGTCTGCAAGGCAGCCAAACCATGAGTATCGAAATCTATCATAACCCCCGCTGCAGTAAATCGAGACAGACCCTGCAGTTGCTCCAGGAACAGGGCGTTGAACCCGACATCGTGGAATACCTGAAGACCCCGCCGGACCGCAAGACCCTGGAGGACATCCTGGAGATGCTGGGACTGGAACCCCGGGACCTGATGCGCCAGAAGGAGGCGGAGTACCAATCCGAGGGTCTGGACAATCCCAAGCTGAGCCGTGAACAGCTCATCGATGCGATGATCGCACACCCCAAGCTGATCGAGCGCCCAATCGTCATCAAGGACGGCAAGGCCGCCATCGGCCGTCCCCCCGAGAAAGTGCTGGATCTGCTTTGAATCCCCACTCTCAGGCTCAGTGACGCTGACCCACTGCACCGACCCATTACACAGGAAGACCCATGGCAGAAGTTCTGATTCTCTACTATAGCCGGCATGGCGCCACCGCCGAGATGGCCCGGCTGATGGCCCGGGGCGTCGAGGAAGTCAGCGGCGTTACCGCCCGGCTGCGTACCGTACCCGAGGTCTCCACGGTGTGCGAGGCGACCCAGGACAGCGTACCGTCCGAAGGCGCCCCGTATGTCAGCGTGGCGGATCTGGCGAAATGCGACGGTCTGATCCTCGGCAGCCCCACCCGGTTCGGCAACATGGCGGCACCGATGAAGTATTTTCTCGACGCCACCAGCACCCTGTGGATGGGCGGCAAACTGATCGGCAAGCCGGCTTCCGTGTTCACCTCCACGTCCAGTCTGCATGGGGGACAGGAGAGCACCCTGCTCTCCATGATGCTGCCCCTGCTGCACCACGGCATGCTGTTGCTGGGCATTCCGTATAGCGAGACCGCCCTGCTGCACACCCAGAGCGGAGGCACCCCCTACGGCGCCAGTCACCTGGCCGGTAAGGACAGCCGCAATCCCATCACGGATGACGAGAAGCAGATCTGCAAAACCCAGGGCCGAAGGATGGCCGAGACCGTACAGAAACTCGCGGGGCATGGCTGAACGCCATGCCGGCGCAACTGCCCCTGAGCCTGAGCATCCGTCCCCGGGTGGATTTTTCCCACTTCATTCCGGGGCGGAATGGGGAAGTGCTCTCCCGGCTGCGGGTCATGCAGGACCCTTTCCTCTATCTGTGGGGGGAGTCGGGGTCTGGCAAAAGCCATCTGTTGCAGTCCGCCTGTCAGCAGACTCAGGGAGACGGTGGACAAGCGGCCTATCTGCCGTTCAAGGCGGAACAGCAACTGGCCCCGGAAATGCTCGACGGGCTGGAGCAGTTTCAACGGGTATGCCTGGACGATCTGGAACGGCTGGCCGGGCATCCTGAGTGGGAACGGGCCGTGTTCAACCTGTTCAACAACCTGCGGGAACGGGGCGCGCAACTGGTGGTCGCCTGTGACCGCCCGCCCGCCCGCATGTCGATCCAGCTGGCGGACCTGGCCTCGCGCCTCACCTGGGGTCCCTGTTACCACCTGATACCTTTGAATGACGAGGAGCGTCTGGAACTGCTGCTGCGCAATGCCCACAGCCGGGGGCTGTCGATGAGTGTCGAAACCGCGACTTTCCTGCTCCAGCGCATTCCCCGGGACATTCATTTCATTACCATCCTCGTGGATCGGCTGGACCAGGCCTCCCTTGCGGCTCAGAGACGGTTGACCATCCCGTTTGTGCGGGAAATCCTGAAACTGTGAAAGGCTATACTAAGTCGAATGATTGACCACCCCTAACAGCCTGCTAAGTCCCCGAGAGGAACGCAACGGGGCTGAGCGTTTCCCCAATTAGGAACAGATCCATGACCACCATGCAGCAAAACATCCAGGACAAACTCCAGGCCAGCTTTTCACCCCTGCACCTGGAGGTGATCAACGAGAGCCACAACCACAATGTGCCGGAAGGCAGCGAATCCCATTTCAAGATCGTCCTCGTCAGCGAGGCCTTCGAAGGCGAGAAACTGATTGCCCGCCATCGCCAGGTGAACAAGGTGCTCGCGGAAGAGCTGCAGGGGGGCATACACGCCCTGGCTCTGCACACCCTGACCCCGGAGGACTGGTTCAATCACGGGGGTACGGTCCGCGAGTCCCCGGAATGCCTGGGCGGCTCGAAGCAGACCCCCTGATGTTCGATTGGCTCGGCCGACGCCTCTACCTGCCGATCCAGCGCACCCCGGAGCAGCAACGGCCGTTGGATGAAGCGGCCCACGGTCTGATTCTCTACACCCTGCCCTGGTGCGGATACTGCGCCCGGGTACGGCGGGTGATCCGCCGCCTGAATGTGCCCATCGAACAGCGCAACATCGCGAAAAACCTGGAGTGGGAGCGTGAGTTGAGGCAGGGGGGCGGCAGGATACAGGCCCCCTGCCTGAGGATCGAGCACCCGGGTGGCGCGGATTGGCGCTATGAATCCGACCAGATCATCGGTTTCCTTTATCAGCGCTTTGCACCACCCGGAGAAGAGGCCCGCTCCTGAGGGCGCTAACCTGCAACCCGGCCGGCCAGTTCAACCCTGACGGTCCAGACCGCAAGCCCGGTTCCCCGGCACGGCGATGTCGATCAAGCGGGGTTTGTCCAGATCCATACCCTCCATGATCCGGATGTACTCTTCGCGGCTCCTGCCACCACCCAGTCTCGGGTTGAAGCGTTTTTCCTCACCGATGGTGCTGCAGGTGAAGCCGTGGTAGTCGTGGGCGGGATAGACCAGGGTCTCATCCGCCAGGGTGAACAGCCGCCCAGTGATCGAATCATAGGACCGGGCCGCATCCCCGGACTGGAAATCGGTCCGTCCACTGCCGTGAATCAGCAGAATATCCCCGGTGAATACCACGCCATCAGTCAGGTAGCAGACATCCGTATCCGTATGTCCCGGCGTATAGAGCACTTCCAGATACTGTAACCCGAGGGGGATCCGGTCGTCGTCATTCAGCTTGAGATCCGGACAGTCGCTGTCCACCCGGTTGTGCACTCCCACTTTGCAACCCAGACGCTCCCGTAACAGGCCGCTGGCGGTAATGTGATCCGCATGCACGTGGGTCTCCAGGGCATACATAAGCTTCAGATCCAGTTCCCGGATCAGCTGTACGTCCCGTTCGAGCTGATCCCGCACCGAATCGATGAGGGCGGCTTCCCGGGATACTTCGTCCCAAACCAAGTAGGTGTAGGTGCTCGAGCCTGCGTCGAACAGTTGTCGGATTTTCATCATATTTCCAGCCTTGGGCAGTTGGTTTCGGTCTGTGTCATGACAACTGTGGGTACTGAATCTGGGGATTCAACCCGGGACAGGACGCGGAATTATCCGCCATGAGCTGATCGTACCGCCGTTCTGTTTCGAGTATCTGACGTTCGTAGCCGGACATGATGGATCTCCTCTGTAGAGTACAAAACTGAGGCATTCTGGCCCCATTACCGATTAACCTAGGCACAAAATGGGAGTTTGTCTAGTACAATATCTTGCATTTCGCATTTTTCGCGCTATCATTAGTCGCTATGTACTATACAAATTGGTGACCTTCTCATGAAAATCGCCGTGATCGGCAGTGGCATCAGCGGCCTCTCCACCGCCTGGCTGTTGAACAACAAACATGCCGTGACCCTCTACGAAGCCGCGGATTACCTGGGCGGCCACACCCACTCCGTGGATGTGGAACTGGATGGTTTCCGGCATCCCGTGGACACCGGATTTCTGGTTTACAACGACCTGACCTACCCCAATCTGCGTCAACTCTTCAATCGCATCGGCGTGGAGACCCACGAGACCGAAATGACCTTCAGCGTCAATCTCCCGCAGAGCGACCTGGAGTGGGCCGGGGCAAATCTCGGCACCCTGTTCGCCCAGAAACGCAACCTGATACGTCTTTACTACTGGCGCATGCTTTCCGAAATCCTCAAGTTCAACCGGAACGCGGATCGTCTGCTGGCCTGGTCGGAATCGCGCCGCATCTCCCTGGGTCACCTGTTGCGCGACGAGGGTTATTCCGAATCCTTTCGCGACGGCTACCTGTTGCCCATGGCGGCGGCCATCTGGTCCTCATCGCCTGACAACATTCTCGAGTTCCCGGCCAGTACCTTCCTCAGGTTCTGTATCAACCATCGACTGCTGCAAATCACCGAACGGCCCACCTGGCGAAGCCTCGTGGGGGGCGGTCGCGAATACGTCAAGCGCCTGGCGGAACCCCTCGACATCAGGTTGGGACAGGCGGTCCGCAGCGTCACCCGGAACGCCCTGACCGCCCGGGTGCGCACGGAACAGGCCACCGAGGAGTACGACGCGGTGATCTTTGCCACCCATGCGCCGGACAGTCTGCGCATCCTGACGGATGCCTCGGAACAGGAACGTGAGGTGCTGGGGGCATTCCGTTATCAGCCAAACCGGGCCGTGCTGCACTGCGACACCCGATTCCTGCCGCGACGCCCCAGCCTCTGGTCGGCATGGAACTACCTGTCGACCCAGGATGAAGAAAACTCGGTTTGTGTGACCTACCTGCTGAACCGGCTGCAGCGCCTGCCCTTCGACACCCCGGTGATGGTCACCCTCAACCCGCCGGAACATCTGCAACCGGAAAACCCGCTGGGCTGCTATCACTACGAGCATCCCCTGTATGACCAGGCCGCCATCGATGCTCAAACCCGTCTGGCGCGAATCCAGGGATCCAACCGGGCCTGGTTCTGCGGCGCCTGGGGAGGTTACGGATTTCACGAAGACGGACTGAAGTCCGCATTGCGGATCATCCCCGACTTCGGCGTGGAGGCCCCATGGGAAGTCGTCCTGTAAGTCGTCTGGTCATCGGCTGGGTCATGCACCGTCGGCTTCAGCCGGTGCACAATCAGTTCGTCTACCCGGTTTTTTTCATGCTGCTCGACCTGGACGAACTCGACCGGCTCGGCTCGGGTGTCTTCGGGGTCAACCGGCTCAGGCCTCTGGCCTTTCACTTCCGGGACTACGGCGACGGGCGGGATCCCCGCTTGTGGGTGCGGGACTATCTTAGAACCTGCGGCGTTTTCGACTGTGACGGCAAGATCTGGCTGCAGACCCTGCCCCGGGTGTTCGGATATCTCTTCAGCCCGGTGAGCTTCTGGTACTGCCAGCGCGGGGACGGCCGGGTAGGCGCCATCATTGCCGAGGTCAACAACACCTTTGGCGAACGTCACTGCTATCTGCTGCGCCCGGACGCCAAAGGGGATTTCCAGCAGGTTACCGCCGAGAAGCGTTTCTACGTATCGCCGTTTTATCCGGTCAGCGGCAGTTACCGTTTCGAGTTCAACCTGGACCTGGACAGCCCCAGAGTCAGCATCGACTACTACGACCAGAGCGCCCTGCAGCTCAACACCGCGGTATGGGGACGCTCGCAGGACTGGAGCAGCAGGGTGCTGTTGAAGGCGCTGCTGAGACAACCCTTGCTAACCCTCGGAGTGACCCTGCGTATCCACTGGCAGGCCCTCAAGCTCTGGCGCAAGGGACTGTCCCTGGTCAGAAGACCCCGAGATGCGGACCACGCCCCAGGAGTCTCCCATGAACTCGCCCATCGACAGAGCCCCAAGCGTGACACACCCGCATCCCCTTGAAACCCGTCGAGGAACCTTGAGATGAACAGCCTCACCCAAACCATGACTCCCCCGTCCGCGCCCTGGAGTGTACGCCCCCTGCTGCGGGCACTGGAGGGTATCCGCACAGGCACCCTGAAACTGATCACCCCAGAGGGCCTGACACTGCGTTTCGGCAACGGCGGCGACCCCGGTGCCGAGCTGCGTCTGAAGGACTGGTCGTGCCTGCGCACCCTGTTCAGATCCGGCGACCTGGGGCTGGCTCAGTGCTACCGGGAAGGGCGGGTCGAAACCGACAACCTCACGGCTTTGCTGACCCTGGCGTTACGCAACCTGAACTCCCTGCAGCCGGCCATGCGCCGCAATCGCCTGCTCGACCTGCTTTACCGCCTGCGCCACCGCTTGCGACGTAATACTCGCCGCGGCAGTGCCCGCAACATCGAGGCCCACTACGACCTGGGCAATGACTTTTATGCCTGCTGGCTGGATGATTCCATGACCTACTCAAGCGCCTGCTTCGACCGTGACATACGGGAGCCCCTGACAATCGGTCAGGCCCGCAAATACCGCCAGATGCTGCAACTCAGCGGCGCTGAATCCGGTGCCCGCGTTCTGGAAATCGGATGTGGTTGGGGCGGATTCGCCGAATACGCCGCGCGCCGGAACATCGATGTTATGGGCATTACCCTGTCACCCCGGCAACTCGAATATGCCCGCCAGCGCATCGAGCAGGCGGACCTGAGCGAACGAGCCCGGTTTGAACTGCGGGATTACCGGGACCTGTCCGGGCGCTATGACCACATTGTCTCCATTGAGATGCTGGAAGCGGTGGGTGAAGACTACTGGGACACCTATTTCCGTAAACTGCATGAACTGCTCAACCCGGGCGGGCGGGCTGCGATCCAGACCATCGTCATCGCTGATGAGCATTTCGAAAACTACCGTCACAGTACCGATTTCATCCAGCAGTACATCTTTCCCGGCGGCATGCTGCCCTCCCCGGGGATCATCCGTAAACTCGCCCAGCAACACGGTTTCAGCATCGAAAACATGGCCCGGTACGGATATCACTACGCCGAGACCCTGCGCCGCTGGCGCGACCGCTTCGAACACGAACAGACCCGGCTTTCCGAACAGGGCTTTGACGCGTCGTTTCAGCGGCTGTGGCGCTTCTACCTGAGCTACTGCGAGGCCGGTTTCGACGAACGGCGCATCGACCTGCTGCAGTTTGCCCTGGTGAAGGAGTCTGACTGATGGACACACGGTCTCTCACCGGTCTGCTACTTGCACTGACGCTACTCGTATCGGAGGTTCAAGGATCGGGACAATCCGCTCCGCAAACCCGAGCGATGAGCCAAGTGGGCAGCGGCTCCCTGAGCTGGTGGGGTATCCCACTCTACGAGGCCACTCTGCTGGCCCCCCTGGGTGAATTTCAGGCCGAGGGTCCCTATGCCCTGCAATTGACCTATCGCCGCGCCTTCAGCCGCACCCAACTGGCCCGGGCCACCCTCGACGAGATCGAGCGGATGCGCGGAACTCGCGGTGACCGGGACCGGTTGATCACACGCTTCGAGGCACTCTTCGACGATGTCTCGCCCGGTGACCGGCTGCTGGGTGTGCACCTGCCGGGTGAGGCCGCGCTGTTCTACGGGCCTGACGGCTACCTGGGCCGTCTGGAGGATCCGGAACTGGCCGGCGCCTTCTTCGATATCTGGCTGGCCCCGGACACCCGGGAACCGGAACTGCGCCAGCGTCTGCTGGGAACCGCGCAGTGACCACCCGCCAGTATCTCGCCTACGGTTTGCTTGGAATGCCACTGGCCATGGCGGCCCTGCCGGTGTACATCCATACCCCCCGTCTGTACGGGGATGAATTAGAACTTGGGCTGGCCCTGACCGGACTGATCCTGTTGCTCGCGCGGATCGTGGACACCCTTCAAGATCCCTGGTTGGGGCGCCTGGCGGATCGGCTGCAGCACGTCCCCGGAGGCAGGTCCCTGCTGGCGACGGGCGCCACGTTGAGCCTGATGATCGCCTACCTCGCACTGTTCAATCCGCCCCTCGGGGCCGGCACCGGACTGGCGATCTGGTTCGGCCTGTGCCTGATCCTGGTCTACACCGCCCACAGCGCCCTCAACATCGCCTACCTGGCCTGGGGCGCCAACGCCAGCGACGATAGCCGGGTACGCACCCGACTGGTGGCTTACCGGGAAGCCTTCTCCATTGCCGGTGTGGTGCTCGCCAGTCTGCTGCCGATGCTGTTCAGCCACTGGTTTCACGCCACCCGGCCCTGGCTGCTCTTCAGCGGACTGTTTGCCCTGATTCTCGCAGGCTCCGTCTGGGTACTGCTTACGCATGCCCCGACTCCGCGCATCGCTCAGCTCAGCCCATCCGGCATGCTGCAGCCTCTCAGTCACGCACCGTTCCGCCGACTCGCCACCCTGTTCCTGCTCAACGGCCTGGCGGTCGCCCTGGCCGGGACCCTGTCCCTGTTCTACATTGCGGACGTACTGAAACTTGAGGCATACAGCGGCCTGTTTCTCGCCCTCTATTTCGTCAGCGGCGCCGCATCATTGCCCCTGTGGCTGAAACTCGCGCAGCGCTTCGGCCGCACCCGGGCCTGGGCGTTGAGCGCCCTGATGGCCATCGCCGGGTTCATCTGGGCCGTGCAACTCGGCCAGGGAGACGCACTGCCCTACGCCATCGTCTGCCTGCTCTCCGGTATTGCCCTGGGTGCCGACCTGGCCCTGCCGGCGGCGATCGCGGCGGACATCATCCCGACACCGGAACGGGGCCGCAGCGCCGGCTATTTCGGCATCTGGAGCCTGATCAACAAAGGCGTGCTGGCTCTGGCGGCCGGTTTGGGCCTGCCGCTGCTGGCCGGATTCGGCTATCAGCCCGGGGGGTCCGATGGGTTGCTGGCTCTGGCCCTGTTCTATGCAGGCCTACCCTGTTTCATCAAGCTGATCACCGCCGTACTGCTGGTTCGCTGGCGACGCTCACTGGAGGTTGGATATGTCATATAAGCACCTGTTTCTGCTCAGCGCACTGACCCTGACCGGTTGCTCCGGGATCGAGGTCAGCCGTTACCAGACGGAACGCCCCGAGCTGCGTCTCGAGGATTATTTCAACGGCACCCTGGACGGCTGGGGGCAGTTCCAGAAACGGGACGGCAGCGTGGTGAAGCGTTTCAAGGTCCGGGTGGAGGCCCATTGGGAGGGTGACCGGGGCATCCTCGACGAACACTTCGAATACAGCGACGGCACCCGGCAACAACGGATCTGGACCCTCAACCGGCTTCCCGGCGGACACTACAGCGGGACCGCGGATGACGTGGTAGGCACCGCGTCCGGCCAGGTCTCCGGCAATGCCCTGCACTGGACCTATACCCTGCAGCTCCCGGTGGGCGAAAAGGTCTACGACGTAAACTTCGATGACTGGATGTACCTGCAGGATGACGGGGTGCTGATCAACCGCTCAGTGATGAAAAAATTCGGTTTCCGCCTCGGCGAAGTGACCCTGTTCTTCCAGAGACGCCCGCAATGAGTCTCAATCCCCGACTCGAGGCGTGGCAGGACCAACGGGTGTGGATCATCGGTGCGAGCAGCGGCATAGGCGCCGCACTCGCGGACCAGTTGCGGTTGCGTGGCGCCCGTCTGGCGCTCAGTGCAAGGCGGGAGGAAACCCTGCGGGCAGTCGCCGGGGCCGATGACCGGGTGCTGCCCCTGGATGTGAGCGACCACCAGGCGATGGTCCAGGCACATCGGCAACTGCTCGACGAGTGGGGCGGCATCGACCTGGTCATCTACTCCGCCGGTATCTACATACCCATGCGCAGCTGGGACCTGGATCTGGCGCAAATTGAACAGGGCATGAAGATCAATCTGGGAGGGGTCTATCACCTCATCTCCCGGGTCGTCCCCCACTTCCTGATGCGCGGCTCCGGGGGCCTCTGCCTGGTGGCCAGCGTGGCGGGTTACACCGGGCTGCCCAAGGCCCTGGCCTACGGTCCTTTCAAGGCCGCCCTGATCAACCTGGCGGAGATCCTCTATGCCGACCTGGCGCCCAGGGGCATCGGTGTCTATCTGGTCAATCCCGGTTTCGTCGAGACCCGGATGACCGCACAGAACGACTTCCACATGCCGGCACTGATCAGCGCGGATGAAGCGGCCCGCGCGATCATAAAGGGGCTATCCAAGGGTCGCTTCGAGATAGACTTTCCCAGGCGTTTCTCCTGGTGGCTGAAACGTCTGAGCCGGCTGCCGGATACCTTGCGTCTGAGTCTCATGACCCGGGTGGCCCGCTCATGAAACTCGAACCGCTGATTGATTGGTACCAGGGGCTCACCCCCGGACGACTGGATGAGATCGGCACACTCTACACTGAGCTGGCCGAGTTTCAGGATCCGTTCAACAAGGTGCAGGGAGTTCCCGCCATCCGGGGCATCTTTCAACACATGTTCGACACCACGGAGTCACCAGCTTTCGAGGTTCTGGACCGGCAGATCGACGGGGCCATTGTATGGCTCACCTGGCGATTCAGCTTCGGACTCAAGGGACGTGCGATTACCGTCGAAGGCACGAGCCGGCTACATTTCGGCCGGGATGGCCGGGTCGATTCGCACCGGGACTACTGGGACGCCCTGGATATTTTCCAGCAGCTGCCCCTGCTGAGTACAATAGTCACCCTCATGAAGCGGCGACTTGCCGCGCCGCTGGATGGCCCGGGAGCATAGCCAGGAACCCATGAACGCAAATCTCAGTATCAGTGACGTTTCGCGCATCGCAGGCATCCCCAAGGATCTGCTGCGCATGTGGGAGCGTCGCTACGCTTACCCCAAACCCGAACGGGACGACAATGGCGACCGGGTCTACTCTCAGGAGCAGCTGGACAAGCTGATCCTAATTCGCCAACTGATCGATCAGGGAAAGCGCCCCGGCAAGCTGATAAAAATGGCGCTGCCGGAACTCAATGAACTGCTCAGGGACAACCCGTCCGAGGTGGATTTCAATCAGATGAGCGTGATGCTCAAATCCGGGCAGGCATCGGAACTGCGCGGCGCCCTGACGCAACAGCTCAAGACCCGGGGGTTACGGGCCTTCATCCACCAGGTGATGGTGCCCGCCAATCGCAGGGTGGGCGAGGCCTGGAAAGAGGGTGAGCTGGAAATCCATGAAGAACACCTCTACACGGAGATGATCAGCACCCTGATCCGCCAGTCCCTGGTCGAATCCCAGATCGAACACGGGATACCGAGGGTCATGCTGACCACCTTACCCGGGGAGCAGCACGGGCTCGGACTTCTGATGGTGGAGGCGCTGCTGCGACTCGGTGGCGCCGAGGTGATTCCGTTCGGTATCGAGATGCCGTTCAGGGACATCATCGAAGCTGCGGAAACCCACCAGGTGGATATCATCGGCCTCTCTTTCAGCGCCTACTTCAAGCGGGATGATGCCCTGGTGATGCTGAGTGGACTGCGCCAGATGGTGAACCCGGCCATCCAAATCTGGGTGGGCGGAGACGCTTTTCACTCCGACACCCCGATGCCGGAGGGCATCACCCTGTTGCAGGACCTCTACGAGGTGGAGCGAAACCTGGCCCGCTGGCAGGGCCGATCCTAGTGTCGTGACCCATTCCCTAACCAGGAACCGATTCCAAGTGGTGGAATTCATCACTCAGCGGGTCCCCGGAAGAGTCAGCAACACCGTGCTGCATGGATCTCCACAAATGGGGATATGTGGAGCGCCGGGAACGTTTCGTATTGTCCCGTAGTGCTGCGCATTCCGCCGGATCCCGGGTTCCACTTCGTTTCACCCGGGCTACGGGATGTTCGCGCCTCTTGAGATTCCCGTATATCCCGAGCAACGTAGCCCGGGTGCAGCGGAGCGCAACCCGGGAACCCCCCTCCGGAGCACCCCTCCGTAGAACCGGGCCTGGCTGTTTAAGCGCAGCAAGTTCCACACCCGCGTTTTTTTGAGAGCATCGCAGCGCTCCCCGCCGGGGCGGGACAGCTGGGCGTCCATTCTTTTCACCCCATTTCAACGATCCTTGAAATACTCCCGGGTCAACTGCACCACTACCGGACTGAGCATCAACAGGGCCACCAGATTGGGAATCGCCATCAGGGCGTTCAGGGTGTCCGCGATCAGCCAGACGAAATCGAGCTGATCCTGGGCCATGGCGCCGACCGGAATCATCAACACCCAAAGCACCCGGAACGGAGTGATCGCCTTGACCCCGACCAGGTACTCCACGCAGCGCTCGCTGTAGACGCTCCAGCCGAGGATGGTGGTAAAGGCAAAGATCGCCAGACCGAAACTGACGATGTAGCTGCCCACCCCGGGCAGGGCCATTTCGAACGCGGACGACGAGAGGGATGCGCCGGTCTCACCGCTGGTCCAGGCGCCGGTCACCACGATCGCCAGGCCGGTCACCGAGCAGACGATCAGGGTATCGATAAAGGTACCCAACATGGCCACCGTACCCTGACGCACCGGACTGTCGGTGGCGGCCGAGGCATGGGCGATGGGCGCACTGCCCAGGCCCGCCTCGTTGGAGAAGACACCCCGCGCCACACCGAAACGGATCGCCGCCCAGACGGCGGCGCCGGCAAATCCGCCGGTCGCCGCGGTGGGGGTAAAGGCATGCTGCACAATCTGCACAATGGCACCCGGGATATCGCCCAGATGCAATATCAGCACGACACCACCACCCAGCAGGTAGGCGATCGCCATGAAGGGCACCAGCTTACCCGCCACTTCGGCAATCCGCCGGATGCCACCGATCAGAACCAGTCCAGCGAGCACCGCCATGACGATACCGGTCAGCATCGGCGGAATGCCCAACTGTTCGTGATCCATCAGGGCATGCGCAACCGAGTTGGCCTGTACCGTGTTGCCGATACCGAAACCCGCCAGCGCACCGAACACCGCGAACAGGGTACCCAGCCAGGTCCAGGAACTGCCCAGACCGTTCTTGATGTAGTACATGGGCCCGCCGACATGGTTACCGTTTTCATCCACCTCTCGATAGCGAACCGCAAGCACCGCCTCGGCATACTTGGTAGCCATGCCCACCAGGGCGGTGCACCACATCCAGAACAGGGCTCCCGGACCACCCATGGCGATGGCGGTGGCGACACCGGCGATGTTGCCGGTACCGATGGTGGCGGAGAGCGAGGTCATGAGGGCGTTGAACGGACTGATTTCCCCTTCACCCCGGCCCTCGCGTCCGCGCCATAACATGCGGAAACCGTAACCCAGACGCGCCAGCGGCATGGCATTGAGTCGAATCATCAGAAACAGGCCGGTTCCAAGAATCAGAACCAGCATCAAGGGTCCCCAGACGATTCCGTTCAACCCACTGATCAGATTGGTGACAAACTCCACGTGCTATCCCCCTTATTGGTTTTATGCTTTTCCGCACGATAATGGCTAGATCGCGCGACATCAAGCAAACCTCGCTCAGTGGGGGGGTACGTCTTCCCATCGGATTGCGCCGGTGACAGGGAGGCAGAGCCGGTCTGAAAGCATTTGAAATCAGGCAGGCACTCAGACAGGGACCCATCAATCAGCCGGACCGGTTGATAAAACTGATCGGAATTTCCCCTTCAAAATCAGCCCTGCTCAATCCGGTGGTAGGTCGGGTTAGCGCAGCGTAACCCGACGAACAGCGTTATTCCCTTCATTTCGGTTTACGCTGCGCTAACCCGACCTACCGTTAGTACCCGCGCACGACCTAACCCGAATCGTAAATCCCCTCGCCCCTTGCGGGAGAGGGCCAGGGAGAGGGGGACCCGATAACCCTGAGCGTAGCGAACTTCTCAACGCAACCCTCAGCCCCACGCAACGGTTATGGCAACGGCCACTTTACTGGCTGAGCATCAAGGGTTAACAAGAAACCGATTGCCAAACAACCCATCCTGTGACATTTTCAGATTCCCACCGAGGTGGACATAGAAACAGCCGCTGAAAACAGAGAAGGCTGCCATAAAATACCCAGGATTAACGACTCGCCCGTCTTTCCCTGATCAGACCCGGCATCCTCGCAACTAAAAAAACAACCTAAAATCTGTCACAATCTCCCGATGAACAAATCCCGGTTCGGCCAATCACTCGCCACACTTCTGTTCGGTCTGTCCGTCGCCCTCTCAAACGGGTGTGTATCGTTGGGCACCGACCGTTTGGCCGCCAGCCTGTCCCAGGCCATGCTCGAGCAGACCGACCCGGAGATCGTCCGTCAGGGAGCCCCCTCCTATCTGCTGCTGATCGACTCCCTGATTGCGGACAGTCCGGACGACAAACCACTGCTGTACGCCGGTGCACGCCTCTACGGCGCCTATGCCGGTGGCCTGGTGGAAGATTCCAGGCGACGCAAGATCCTCACCGACAAGGCGCTGGACTATGCCAAACGCGGTTTCTGCCAAACCGAGACCCGGATCTGCGATAATCTCAAGCAACCCTTTGAGCGCTTCGCTGAAACCCTCAACCAGAGTGATTCCGATGACCTGGAGGGTCTCTACCTGTATGCCGCCAGCTGGGCGGGCTGGATCCAGGCCCACAGCGACGACTGGAACGCGGTGGCGGAATTGGCCAAGGTGGAGGCCATGTTGGAACGGGTCGTGCGGCAGGATCCTGGATACGAGAGCGGCCGCGCGCAACTCTATCTCGGAGTCATCAACAGCCAGATCCCCCCAGCCCTGGGCGGCCGTCCCGAAATCGGCAAGACCCATTTCGAACAGGCCATTGCCTACTCATCGGGTAAGGACCTGATGGCCAAACTGGAATACGCTCGACACTATGCCCGTCTGGTTTTTGATAAAACCCTCCACGACCGACTGCTCAACGAGGTGATCGAAGCCGACCCCCATCAGCCAGGGCTGACCCTAAGCAATATCCTGGCCCAACAACAAGCCCGCGCGCTGCTGCAGGAAGACTATTTTTGATGCCGCAGTGTGAAGCCACACACCACACCCTTAGCTGATTCCACCACCATGATTCTGTCTACACATCGTACAACCCGACTGCTGCGCACTCTGATCCTTGCACTCCTGATGTTCAGCCTGGCCGGAGTCTGCCAGGCAAAAACCGTTCTCAAGATCGCCACCCTGGCCCCGGACGGCAGCAGCTGGATGAAGGAGATGCGGGCCGCCGCCGAGTCGATCGAAGCGCAAACCCAGGGACGGGTCAGCATCCGCTTCTACCCCGGTGGGGTGATGGGCAACGACAACAGCGTGCTGCGCAAGATTCGTATGGGCCAGTTGCAGGGCGGTGCAATCACCGGCGGAGGACTCAGCGCCATCAACCCGGATTCGCAGACCCTCTCACTGCCGTTTCAATTCCGCAGTCTGGACGAAGTGGACGCGGTGCGAAAGGTCATGGACCAGCAGATCATCGACGCCCTGAATACTTCCGGATACATCAGCTTCGGTCTCAGCGAAGGCGGCTTCGCCTACCTGTTTTCCAACAGCCCGGTGAAGACCACTGAAGATATGAAGGGACTGAAGATCTGGATCCCGGAGGGTGATGAGATCAATGCCAGCATGTTCAGCAAACTGGGTATCACCCCCATACCTCTGCCTTTGACCGACGTGCTCACCGGCCTCCAGACCGGCCTCATCGACACCATTGCGAGCGCACCCATCGGCGCCATTGCGCTGCAGTGGTACACCCGGGTGCACTACCTGACCCGGGTTCCCCTGGCCTACCTTTACGCCACCCTGGTGATCGAGAAGAAGGCCTTCAACAAGCTCAACGACGCCGATCAGGCCCTGGTGAGCGCGACCATGAAGCAGACCTTCATCACGATCAACCAGCAGAACCGGGAAGACACTAAGGCCGCCCTGTCCGCCCTGCAACAACAGGGGATCACCTTCATCACCCCCACGCCGGAACAGCAGCAGGCCTGGGAGTCCCATGCGAATGCCACCCTTCAGGCTCTGAAAAAGGCCGGCAAACTGGAGACCAGCGATCTGTTGGACGAGATGCAACACCTGATCCAGGCACAACGCACGGGCCAAGCCCATCCATGAAAGCCTGGCTGCCCCGGGTTCAGCGCAGCATCACCCGCCTCGAGGAGCTCATCATGGCGCTCCTGCTCGGCGCCATGATCCTGCTGGCGGGCAGCCAGATCCTGTTACGCAACCTGTTCGACAGCGGCCTGGTGTGGGCCGATCCGGTACTGCGCATCATGGTGCTGTGGATCGCCCTGTTCGGCGCCCTCGCCGCTACCCGGGATCATCGGCACCTGCGCATCGACCTGGTCTCGCACACCCTCTCGGAAACGAATCAGGCACTGCTCGCCAAACTGCATGATCTGTTCAGCGCGGTTGTCTGCCTTACCATCGGCTGGCATGCCGCACGTTTCGTCTACGTGGAGTGGCAGGAGGGATCGACCCTGTTCTCGAACGTACCCGCGTGGCTGGGCGAACTCATCATTCCCCTCGGTTTCACCCTCATGGGTTTGAAGTTTCTGCTCAACATCCCGCTCAAGACACTCCGGGAAGAATCCCCATGATCGTCACCCTGGGCCTGATTCTGCTGGCGGTCAGCGGTGCTCCCCTGTTCGTGGTCATCGGCGCCATGGCCCTGTGGGGCTTTCACCAATCCGAGATCGATCTTTCCATCGTCGCTATCGAGTTCTTCCGTCTCGCCGAAACCCCGGTGCTGATGGCCATCCCCCTGTTCACCTTTGCCGGATATCTGCTCAGTGAAGGCAAGGCCCCCTATCGGCTGGTCAGGCTGACCCAGGCCCTGCTCGGCTGGATGCCCGGCGGCATGGCCTTCGTCGCGCTGGTCGCCTGCGCCCTGTTCACCGCCTTTACCGGTGCCTCCGGGGTGACCATCGTGGCCCTGGGCGCACTGCTCTACCCGGCCCTGCAACAGGCCGGATACGGGAACAACTTCAGTCTGGGACTGGTCACCACTTCAGGCAGCCTGGGCCTGCTGTTCGCCCCGGCCCTACCCCTGATTCTCTACGCGGTGGTGGCCCAGCAGATGGGCCTGGGCGGATCGATCACCGTGGACGACATGTTCCTGGCGGGCATTCTGCCCGGATTCCTGATGCTGGGTGTGCTCATGGCCTGGGCCCTGTATGCAAGCCGTCAGATTCCCCTGACCCGGTTTTCCCTCCCGGTGGCCCTGGAGGCGATACGCGAAGCCGCCTGGGAGATTCCACTGCCGATCCTGCTGCTGTTCGGCATCTACAGCGGTTATTTCGCCATCTCCGAAGCCGCTGCGGTGACGGTACTTTACGTGTTGATCGCCGAGGTCTTCGTACACAGGGAAATCCCCCTGCAGCGCCTCCCGGGCCTGATGCGGGAATCGATGCTGCTGGTTGGCGGAATCCTAGTGATTCTGGGGCTTTCAATGGCCTCCACCAACTACATGATCGACGCGGATGTCCCCGGAGAGCTGTTCAACTGGCTGCATGAGCGGGTCCACGACCCGCTCACCTTCCTGATCCTGCTCAACCTGTTCCTGCTGGTCCTCGGCACCCTGCTGGATATCTTCTCCGCCCTGGTGCTGATCGTACCGCTGCTGCTGCCGGTGGCGACCCAGTACGGGGTCGATCCGGTACACCTGGGGATTATCTTTCTGGCCAACATGCAGATCGGCTATTTCACCCCGCCGGTGGGCATGAACCTGTTCATTGCAAGCTACCGCTTCGACAAACCGATCATGACCATCTACCGCGCCACCCTTCCCTGGTTCCTGCTGCTGCTTGGCGCGGTATTGATCATCACCTACTGGCCCTCGCTCTCCCTGGCCCTGATTGGCCGCCACTGACCCGGCCAGCGGATCGCGGGGCGTTCAAACCCCACCAAACCCACCAGAATCAGACCGGTACCGACCCAGATCTGCGGCTCAATCGTCTCTGCGTTCAGCCAGGACCCGGCAAACAGGGCAATCACCGGGGTCATCAGGGTGATCAGGGCGACCCGGGTGGTCTCCACATAGCGCAGAATGTAGTAGTAGAGCGTAAACCCGAGCACCGAGCCGATCACCCCCAGATAACAGATCGCCACCAGGGTGCGTTCACTCATCGCTTCCGGCCACCCCTGCCCCTGCAGGAACCAGCTGACCAGAAACAGGGGCACCGCCACCATCAGACCGCCGGTGGTCACCACCAGACCATGCAACTGAGCATCGATGCGCTTGATCCACACCGAGCTGGCGGAGTGGGTGATCACCGACAGCAACACCCCTCCCAACCCCAGGGCGAACTCGATCCCGGCTTGAACCCCCACACTGAAGACCGTCCCCAGCCCAGCCAGAGACACCAGCACCGCAAGCAGCCGGGGCAGGGTCAATCCGGGTTCCTGCAGCCAGATTCGCGCCATCAGTCCGGTGGCGATGGGCGAAAGACCGAATACCACCGAGATCCATCCCGAGGGAATGTACTGGGCGGACCAGTAGACCAGGGTCATACTCAGGTAGATGCCCAGCCCGGCAATCAGATAGGTACGTCGCGCCGACTTATACCAGGGCAGGCGCAGCCCCATCAGGCGCAGCACCAGCATGGCCAGGGTGACCCCGATCAGCATCCGACCGGTCACCCCGAACAGAAAACCCACACCCTGGCCACTCCACTGAATGGCCAAAGGAGTGGTCCCCCAGATGAGCACAACGCCCAAAAATGCGGCAGGCACCGACATATCACAACCTCCCTAACGAAAAAGGCCGCAGATGTTTCCATCTGCGGCCTTGAGAATTTCCTGGCTGATCGCTAAATCAGAATCGCTGAATCAAACCCTCCGGACCACAGATGACGGCACAGACTGCCCACATGCGCAGTCGGCGCGGTTTGTTCATCCGGCGGTTCAGGTTGATAAAGTTCATGGAGCGAGAATCGCACGGGATTGAACTGTGGGTCAAGTGCTTTTCCGTCGGCAATCCGCGAACGGGTAATACATAGCCTTGCGCCGTCGAGTCTGCTAGGGTTTGCCGGTCGCCGGATGCGCTCAGCTCGACCACGGGATCCGGAGACAGCCACCGCACGGATACAACCAACCCATACACCATGTTTGATCAATTCTGCGAATGCTTTCCCCCTCAAGCCAGCCTCGTCAAGGCGGATACGGACATGTGGACCACCCCGCTCTGCTCGGAGGAAGAGGTATTGATCGAAGGGGCGCGGGAGAAGCGACAGCGGGAATTCCGGGCTGGCCGGCATGCGGCCCACTTGGCCCTGACCCGGCTTGAGGCGCCCCGACAACCCCTGTTACGCGGCGACAAACGTCAGCCGCTCTGGCCTGAGGGTTTTCTCGGCAGCATTTCCCACTGCCGTGAGGTCTGCCTGGCGATATGTGCCAGAATCACCGATGTGGCGGGTCTGGGTATCGATGTGGAACCCCTGTCCCCCTTACCCGAAGGCGTGTCGAGTTATGTGCACACCCCCCGGGAAACCGCATTCCTGGAACAGAATCCGGAGTTGCCGGAACGTCTGGTGTTCAGTGCCAAGGAGAGTCTGTATAAGTGTTACTACCCGATTCTGAAACAGTTCATCGGATTTCAGGCGGTCTCTCTGGAGATCGATCCCATCTCCAAAACCTTTGGCTTTTCAGCCGCACCCCAAAGCGACATCCGTTTCCCCGGGGATCTGCGGTTTCATGGATGCTACGCCACGGACGAGGGGCATCTCTACACAGGATGTTACCTGAGTCCCATATGATCAGGTGAGCAATCCACTGGATTGCCGGGTTGAGGAGATCCGCATCACCCCATCAGCACGGATACCCCGACCGCATTCCAGCGTTCACCGCCAACCGGCGGTTTGCCCACGCTGTTCCACAGATCGGCGGTCTGCTCAGGTGAGATGGAGTTCTGCAGCAATTCGATAGCCTCCCGACGCAGGGCGGCGATGTAGCGATCCTTGCCCACCATGTCGATCAAGTCGTTGTAATCGAAGTCTCGCTGAAACTCTTCGATCAGCATGTCCAGGGTGTCATCCACGTGGTTCACGTCGATCAATTCGATGGCCCGGTTTTCCAGGGCCGTCTGTTCCCGCTTGACCCGCTGGCGCTCTTCCCAAATGAGTTCACCCCGGCGAAACAGGTCCTCATTCCAGGTTTCGATCGCATGCCGCACCGGCTTGGTCGCGAGATGCGGAAAATCCCGGGTCAGCTTCTTCAGCTGCCCGACAGCCTCCCGCGCCACCTCGAAGAATTCCCCATCATCAGCCATGACTGTTCCGATGCTTAATTACCGACTTACGGTTACATCGGCTGCAACCGTGAAACCTTTACCTCCCGGCTTTCCGTGCGAAGCGCGGATGAGCGTTCCAGCTGAGGGCTCGATCACGCCACTAGTGGCGGTCCGTAGCACCTCCCCGTATACTCTCCAGCTTATTTCGCAAAGGCCCGTTCAACCCTGCCACCGATCAAGATGTATACGGTTACCAAAGAGATCCACTTCTGTTACGGCCATCGCCTGCTCCATCATCAGGGCAAGTGCAAACACCTGCATGGCCACAACGCGACGGCGGTGATCCGCCTGGAGTCCGAACAGCTCGACAGCCTGGGCATGGTGTGCGACTTCACGGATATCGGTGACTATGTCAAAACCTGGATCAATCAGAATCTGGACCACACCATGCTGCTGCATGCCGAGGATCCCGTATTGCCCCTGTTACAGGAGGCGGGAGAGACCGTCTACGTAATGCGTGACAATCCCACGGCCGAGAACATCGCCCGGTTGATCTTCGAGCATGTGCAGTCCGGTGGCTTCCCCGTGGTGGAAGTGGCGTTGCATGAAACCGACAGCGCCCTGGCCAGCTACCGCAAATCCTAAACAGGGCGACTCCCGCCCGACTTCGCAGCCTGTCGATATCCCCCATAAAAAAACCCCGACGCACCCGCTAAATCGCGGGATTGCGCCAGGGCTTGGAGCAAGCGGGGATTAACCCGCCGTAATGCTCAGTTCAGTTCGTTGTAACCGCGCTCTTCGTGCAGCACGATATCGAGACCCTCGATCTCCTGCTCCTTGGTGACGCGCAGACCCACCCATGCATCCACCACTTTGAGAATGACAAAGGTCACCACCGCGGTGAACACCAGAGTGGCGATCACACCGATCAGCTGCACCTTGAACTGTCCTCCGATGCTGGAGATGCCTTCCGCGAACCCGTAACCGGAAAAGACACCCAGGGAGGTGGAGGAGAAGATGCCCGCCAGCAGGGTGCCCAGAATGCCCCCCACGCCATGTACCGGAAAGACATCCAGGGAGTCGTCGATTTTCAGTACCTGTTTCAGGTAGTTGGTGGCGGTAAAACAGACCATGCCAGCCAGCACACCGATCACCAGGGCACCGGCGGGGCCGACGAATCCCGAGGCCGGGGTGATGGTGCCCAGACCCGCCACCATACCGGTCACCGCACCCAAGGCACTGGGTTTGCCGAATTTCATCCACTCCCGCACCAGCCAGGTCATGGCGCCAGTGGCCGCGGAGATGTGGGTCACCAGCATCGCCATGGAGGCGTTGCCGTCAGCCGCCAGGGCGCTGCCCCCGTTGAAGCCGAACCAGCCCACCCAAAGCATGCCCGCTCCGGAGATGGTCATGGTCATGTTGTGGGGCATCATGGAAGAGGTTCCGAAGCCGCGCCTCGGGCCCATCACCACAGCGGCCACCAGAGCAGCCACACCCGCGGTGATATGCACCACGGTGCCTCCCGCGAAGTCATACAGACCCATCTGCTGCAGCCAACCACCGCCCCAGACCCAGTGGGTCACCGGTACATAGACCAGCAGCAGCCAAATGGCGCTGAACAGCAGCATCGCGGAAAAGCGCATGCGCTCGGCAAAGCCACCCACGATCAGCGCGGGCGTGATGATCGCGAAGGTCATCTGGAACAGCATGAACAGGGATTCCGGAATGGTGCCGGACAAACTCTCCTTACCCACCCCGGCCATCAAAGCGCGACTCAGGTCGCCGATCCAACTATTGCCTTCGCCAAAGGCCAGGCTGTAACCCATCACCAGCCAGAGAATCGACGCCAGTCCGGCGATGGCGAAACACTGCATAAGTACGGACAGGACATTCTTGGTGCGAACCAGACCCCCGTAGAACAACGCCAATCCAGGCAAGGTCATCAATAAAACCAATGCCGTGGATGTCATGATCCACGCGGTATCTGCACTATTCATTGTGTTTCCCCCCGGGAAAACTGCAAATTATGATTATAAAAGTCATGAAAGACCGTGAAATGTACAAAAATCCCCGCAAAAAATCAATTAAGCCAGAAATTTCATGCAGTTAGGCATATAAGGTCGGTAAAAAGCATCTCAAGTTCCTGATTCTGCCGCCGATATTCCAGATAATCCTGCAGCTCATCGAGGTTCAAGCGACTGGATTGTCGAAAAAACTTGATATATTAGTAGTCGTTAATATAATTTAGTGAATCAAAAATCATTTTTATGCGGCGGCTTAAACCTAATGAAAGATGAGCTACAAAATGATGCCGCGGCACTCATGCTGGACGAGCGCCCCGAGCGCTTCCGGGTCGAGAGTGTCGATCATCTTCCCATGCTCGCGCAAGACGAATCCTGTCGCATCGTCAAGCAATACTTCGATTTCCTCGAATACTCCCTGACCCGCCGGGTGGAACCCACCGACATCGGCCAGTTGCGTGAAATGCTGGTGGAAATCTCCCGATTCATCCGTTCCGAAAAAACCGAGATCCGCGCGGACGGCTATCTGCGCATGCTCAAACGCCTGACCCGCATCTATGCCCAGGGTGTCAACGCACAGGACGACCGGGCCTTCGCCGTCACCGCGGTGAACTTTGCGGATATCATCAATATCCTCAGCCACAGCTACCCGGGTTACGACTACAGCGAGTCCGTGGGCCTGCTGCTCTACTACATGAACAAGCTCTTCAGCTACCGGGAAGAAGGTTGGATCGATCTCTACGAACAGTTGCTGCTATTGCCGGATACGACCCAGGTAATGCGGCTGCTGCGGGTCCAGCACATGCAGGAGATCCAGAACTGGATCGAAGAGGGCGTGGACAACCTGTTCACCATCTGGGATGAGCAGTTGGAAGTGATCGAGCAGCTCAACAGCGAGATTCTCGAGCTCGATCGCACCATCGTACAGGGCCGCAAAGCCCAGTTTCTCGAGCGTCGCAATGCCCGCCCCAACGTAGTCTCACTGAACAAGCAGCGCCAGCGCAACAACATCGCGCAGATCCGTCTGGAGCGCGAAAGACTGATCGAGGAACGGGACGCGAAACTCGAACTGGCCGACCTGCTGAGCGAGAACATTCAGGAATTCACCGATCGGCTCACCGACATCCGTCGCAGCGCCACCATCCAGTTGGTGTGGAGCAAATCCTAAAAAAAAGGCCTGACGCAAGTCAGGCCTTTTAGTATCACCGTTCACGATCCCGACGTCTTTTCCGCTCTGGAAAATCCACCAGTTCAATCGTACTTTCGAATATGGTAGCAAGGGGCAGATTTGAACTGCCGACCCCAGCATTATGAGTGCTGTGCTCTAACCAACTGAGCTACCTTGCCAGTAAGCTGTTTGAAGGGCGGAGAATATACTGATGGCGCCCCCCGGTGTCAATATCAGACGTTGAAGCGGAAGTGGATCACGTCCCCGTCCTTGACCACGTACTCCTTACCCTCGGAACGCAGTTTACCCGCCTCACGGGCGCCCTGCTCCCCCTTACAGGCGACGAAGTCATCGTAGGCGATCACTTCCGCACGAATGAAACCGCGCTCGAAATCACTGTGTATGACGCCTGCGGCCTGGGGTGCGGTGGCCTTCGCCGGAATCGTCCAGGCCCGGACTTCCTTGACCCCGGCGGTGAAGTAGGTCTCCAGGCCGAGCAGCCGGTAGCCGGCCCGCACCACCCGGTTCAGACCGGGCTCCTCGAGTCCCATGTCCGCGAGGAACTCGCCCCGCTCCCCCTCGTCCAGCTCGACGATCTCGGCCTCGATGGCGGCGCACACCGGCACCACCTGCGCGCCTTCCCCATCGGCCAGTGCGATCAGGGCATCCAGGTAAGGGTTGTCGGTAAATCCGTCGTCGGCCACATTGGCGATATACAGCACCGGCTTTACGGTCAACAGGAACAGGTCCCGCAGTTCAGCCCGCTGATCATCACTCAGGCCCAAGCTGCGAACCGGTTTGCCGTTGTTCAGTTGATCCCGCACCTGCTCGAGCAGCTCCTTGCGGGCAAGCACCTTCTTATCCCCGGTCTTGGCCTGGCGCGCGGTCTTGTCCAGGGCCTTTTCAACCGATTCCAGGTCCGCCAGGGCCAGCTCGGTGTTGATCACCTCCACGTCCCCCACGGGGTCCACCCGGCCGGCCACGTGGATGATGTCGTCGTTCTCAAAGCAGCGCACCACCTGGGCAATGGCATCGGTTTCGCGGATATTGGCGAGGAATTTGTTACCCAGTCCCTCGCCACGGGACGCCCCGGCGACCAGACCGGCGATATCGACGAACTGCATGCTGGTGGGGATGATGGCCTGGGGATTGACGATCGAAGCGATCACATCGAGCCGCTCATCCGGCAAGGGAACCACCCCGACATTGGGATCGATGGTGCAGAAGGGGTAGTTTTCCGCTGCAATGGTCGCCTTGGTCAAGGCATTGAAAAGGGTCGACTTTCCGACATTCGGCAGGCCGACGATACCGCATTTGAAACCCATGAAGGCAGTCCCCGGGGAAAAAGGGGGAAGCATACCGGAAAGCTCAGCGGATGTGCACTACCCGCTTGGAAATGACGAAGAGGAAACCCACTCAGCACAACGGAAACAGCGTTATGTAAGGCTGTTTGCCGGAAACGGGTGAAGCGCGTCGCCCCTGCGGGGCGTCGTCCCCGAGCGACCTCGTTTATCCCGTCACGGATTCAATCGATCTGAAACAGTTTTTCGAAATTGGCAATAGCCAACACATCGCGCACCGCATCGTTAGCATTTTTCAACACCACTTTTCGGTCCACATTGCCGCTGTGTTCACGCAGTTGCAGCAGCATCCCCATGGCAGAGCTATCCAGATACTCTGCCTGCGCCAGATCCACAACAAACAACTTCTCCCCTTTAGGGTAGGCCTTGTAGGCCTGCATGAATTCCTGATGAGTGGAAAAATCGAATCGTCCGGATATCTTGATGGTGACGGTTGTTTCGTCTGCTGAGATTTCACTGGTTATGGACATAGTTCTCTCGCTGTTTTGAATGTATCGATCCTGCCCGGGGGCCCAAGAACTCTTTCGGTTCTGTTTGGGCGACCTCACACCCTGCCATCATACCGCCCCTGGGTGCCGGCTCCATCTTTGCAGTCAGGGGTGACTTTGATGGAATGGAATCCGGATCATCCCGCCGGCCCCTTGGGCCGCTCACGGACAAGCCTCACTCAGGATCCTGTAACAGGGAGCCCGGAGAGCTTGGCGTACGGGTCAACAATTCATCGGCTAATTGACGGAATTCTTTGGCCGAGTGGCTGGTTGGGCGGTACTCGAATATGGTCCGACCCACACCGGGGCATTCGGCGATGGCCGCGGACTCCTTGATCGGTACATTCAACAGCTGTTGCGGAAAATGCTGACGCAGTTTCCCCTCCACCTCCTGACACAGTCTGCGGCGTGGAAAGAAACGGTTGAGTACCATCCACTGCCCCAAAGGATGCTTCAGGTAAGGTTCAAACTTTTTCAGGGTCTTGAGCATTTTCGCCAGACCGTTGAGCGACATGTGATCCCCGCTCACAGGGATCAACGCCTCATCCGAGGCGAAGATGGCATTCATCACCAGCAGACCCGCGGATGGGGGACAGTCGAAGAGCACAAAATCCTGATCTGTGGAGAGGTCATCGAGGGCTTGCCTCAACAGATGGGCACGACTCGAACCGCCGTCCTGCAAATATTCCACCTCCTGGAGCCGACTCCCCGAGGGGATCAGGGTCAGCAGGTCACGCACCCCCTGGCGTACCGAGGAGAGCGTCTGCTCATTCAGCAGGACCCGGTCAATTCCCTTCTGAGGTGCGCGAAACAAACCATAATTCGATGCCAACTGACCTTGCGGATCCAGATCGATCACGGTCACGCGGTGTCCCGCCAGACTGAGGGCGTGCCCCAGGTTGGTGGTAATTGTGGTTTTACCCACACCGCCCTTTTGATTGATCAGCGCAATTCGCCTCATGCCTGTTCCTGAGAGTCTTGGGGTGGATGCCATCCCCGGGTGCGGACTGCGCCATCGTCGTAGACCGCACCGGCAACCAGCATTGAACCCGTCACATCACCCGGAAATCAGCAGCAACCCGGCGGATATCAGGATGCCTGCCGTGTACGAGGGTACGCAAACCCAATGGTCGCATGTACAAGGTCCGTAGTCAGGCTATCGACCCGTCCACACGAACCTTTACAGATTACGTGGGTCAGATCGCGGAAGTGCCTGATATTTCCCAAACATCGAGCAGAGATGTCGGTTACACTAATGTCATCGTCAAGGGTTTTGACACCTTCAGCAAATTTTACAGCGTCCGTTCCGGCGCACCGGCCGATCAGGGATGTCTAATCAAACAAGGACTTTGGCGCCTGAATCGGTCTGAAAAGAGGACTTGGCAGGCTGCACGGGCGACCGGGGAGACTTTAGACTGTTCAGAGACATGTTACACACGCGTATTCCACTGTTGCTCCTGGTCGTGCTGCTCCCCCTGTGCGCGCGGGCGGTAACCTTCGACCTGCCCCCCGAGGGTGACGATCTGGTCGGACAGACCTTCACCGTGACCACTCGTTACGAAGAGACATTCTCGGATATCGCGCGAATCTACGATATCGGCTACCGTCAGATGGTGGCCGCCAATCCGGACGTGGATCCCTGGTTGCCGGGAGAAGGTTCTCAGGTCGTCATCCCTCAGCAGTACATCCTACCCCCCGGCCCCCGTGAAGGCATCGTGATCAACCTCGCGGAGCTACGCCTGTTCTATTTTCCGAAAGATCGTCCGGTGGTCGTCACCTATCCCATCGGCATCGGCCGGGAAGGCTGGAGCACACCGACCGGAGAGACCCGGGTGATCGGCAAAAAGGCCAATCCGACCTGGAAAGTGCCGGATTCGATTCTCAAGGAGCATGAGGAAGAGGGAGACCCGCTGCCACCGGTCTTTCCGCCCGGGCCGGACAACCCGCTCGGCAGTCACGCCATCTACCTGGGCATGAACGGCTACCTGCTGCACGGCACCAACAAACCCTACGGGGTCGGCATGCGGGTCAGTCACGGCTGCATTCGCCTCTATCCCGAAAATATCGAGCAGTTTTTCAAGGATATCCAGATCGGAGTACCGGTACGGATCATCGACAAACCCTACAAGGCGGGCTGGCACAATGGGGATCTGTACGTCCAGGTTCACCCTCCCCTGGCTGAGTACGTCGAGGAGAAGGGGCACAACCACACCGAGCTGGTGGACGCGGTGATCAGTAAACTCATGTCCGACAACCGGCGTCCCGACTGGGAGCAGCTGCGCTACTACGCAGACCAGAAAACCGGCCTGCCCATGCCCCTGTTCCTGTTGCAGGGTGATGAGATCGCCGATAGGGAATAGCGGAGCCGGCCAGAGCCTAACCCGCCTCCCGGGAGGCATAAAAAAACCCCGGCCACCCTGAGGCGCCGGGGTTTTCCTTAAGCTGAACGGGCTGGCCCGTTCAAGACATCTTACTTGGCCATAGCCTTTTCAGACATCCGTCCGCAACGCTCATTACAAGCTTCTGCGCTGTCCTTGGCGGAGTTGGCAGCCTTCAGAGCTGCATCGGCAGTACCCTGAGCGGTTGCGGCATCCAGCTGAGCCTCTTTGGCGGCCTTCATGGCAGCGTCAGCGGCAGCCTGTGCATTGGCAACATCAGCCTCGAGGCTGCTGTTGGTCGCACAACCGGCAAGCATTCCAACACTGAGAATCATAGCGGCAATTTTCGTGGTCTTTTTCATGATAACTCTCGATCTCTCTACTGATTTTGAAATTGTTTGGCAGACGCTCCGTATCTATCCAGCTGCTCTTCGCCGATACAGAGTTTCCCAGGAGCGGTTTCGTCTGACCCCAAAGCTTGAGCTAAAAGTTAAACAAATTCAATGCCGCATTACCAACTTTTAGATCTTATTTGCAAAAAATCCCCACTCTTTACACCAGGATAGGTTCCATATTGCAGCAACCGGCCCGGCCATTCACTCCGTCACGCCGCGCCCGATACCCCGGGGATCGCTCGCAGCCTCGACACCACCCGTGGTTTTGTTCCACAGAACAGCCTGCATATTTCCGTACTCGTCCGTGAGGGGTTTGAGTTGATGTCCCATGGCCTGCAGCTGCTTGATTAATTCGTCATCAAAGGCGTTCGGCTCATACTGGACCTGATTCGGCAGATACTGATGATGGAATCTGGGTCGGCTGACCCAGGCTTCGGGACTCTCACCCTCCGCCATCTCCAGGATACCCAGCAACACCATGGTGATGATCCGGCTGCCCCCCGGCGTACCGAGAATTGCGACCCGCTCCGCATCTTCGACAAAGGTCGGCGTCATGCTCGAGAGCATGCGTTTGCCCGGGGCGATGGCATTGGCGTCGCCCCCCACCAGCCCATACACATTCGGCGTCCCGGGACGGGCTGAAAAATCGTCCATCTCATCATTGAGCAACACCCCGGTGCCCGGTGGGACGAACCCGGATCCAAACGGATAGTTGATGCTCAGGGTCGCGGCAACCCGGTTGCCTGCCTTATCGAGTATCGAAAAGTGGGTAGTATCCTGGCCTTCCGTACCGCTCAGAGGGATCTCCTCATCCAGAGGAGTGGCGCGATTCATGCGGATATCCCGGGCCAGGCCCGCGGCATACCAGGGGTGAGTAAGGCGCTCCACCGGCACATCGACAAAATCCGCATCACCCAGATACTCGGCGCGGTCCCGGTAGGCGCGACGCATCGCCTCGATCAACAGATGGGTCCGCTGAGGTTCGCTACGTGCCGCGTAGTCCTGATCCTGCAGGATATTGAGCATGGTCATCAGGGCCACACCACCGGACGAGGGAGGTGCGGCACTGGTGATGCGCAACCCAAGATAGCGGCCGCTGACCGGTTCCCGCTCGACGATCCGATAACCGGCCAGGTCCTCCAGGGTCCAGATGCCTCCGGCCTCTCGCACCCCATCGACCAGACGCTGCGCCACCTCGCCTCGATAAAACCCATCCACACCCTGATCGGCCAGATGACGCAGGGTAATCGCCAAATCGGGTTGCCGCACTGGGTAGCCGAGCGCCGGCACTTCGCCCTGGTCCAGGAATTGTCCCCGGGACTGGGCATCGGCCCGCAGCACTTGCAAACGCCAGCGGGCCATGCGCTGGTAGTGAGCATCCACCGGAAAACCCTGCTCGGCGATCTCGATCGCGGGCTGCAGGGTTTTCGCCAGGGGTAGCCGACCATAACGATCGGCGAGATGCACCAGTGCGGCCGGAAGCCCCGGGATACCCGCCGAGAGCGGCCCATCGATGGAGAGACGGGGCACCACTTCACCCTGGTCATCGAGAAACAAGTCCCGGTGCGCGGACAAGGGCGCCCGCTCCCGACCATCGAGCATCACCTGCCGCCCGTCTTCGGCACGGTGCAGCAGCCAGAAACCGCCGCCGCCCAATCCGGAGCTGTAGGGTTCCACCACACCCAGCACAGCGCTGACCGTCACCGCTGCGTCAAAGGCGTTGCCACCGGCGCGCAGGATATCCAGTCCCGCCTCGGTGGCCATGGGGTGGGCGCTGGCGATGGCGGCCTTTGAGGGACCCTCCGCATAGGCGACGCTGAGGAGCCCGTGTAACCCACACAGGACTAACAGCGCGGCCTGAGACAAGCAACACCTACCCGCAGTCGCCACTTTCCGTCGGGTTTGACGCCACAAGGCTGGGCCGGTCAACACGGCGCGATCGCGGCGCCAGAAACGAATAAGGCTCCACAAGGGAGCCTTCTTATGTCTCGTCTCAACGAGGGGCATCTATTCCGAATCACCGGTGATTTTCAGGTATTTCGCATAGAGCTCTTCGTAACTCTCTTCGTGTGCCGGATCCTTGGGAATACAGTCTACCGGGCATACCTCAACACATTGTGACGTTTCATAGTGACCGACGCATTCCGTGCACAGATCAGGGTCGATCTCGTAAATTTCATCACCCTGACTGATAGCCCCATTAGGACACTCGGGTTCACAGACATCACAGTTGATGCATTCATCGGTGATCAATAATGCCATACGGTTTTCTCCTACTCATTTGGACGTTTGCGCCATAGTCACCTTGTTTTTAATGGCGCTGAAATTGTAGGCTAGCTGAAGCGTCGACTCAATGCGTCCTGCACCGCCGGATGCACGAACTCCGTGACATCCCCACCCAGTGCAGCAATTTCCCGGACCAATCCTGAGGAAATGAAAGCAAACTGCTCAGCGGGTGTGAGAAACAAAGTTTCGATGGTGGGCGCAAGACGCCGGTTCATGCCCGCCAATTGAAATTCGTACTCAAAATCGGATACCGCACGCAGACCGCGCAGGATCACATTCGCCCCCCGCTGCTGCACGAATTCAACCAGCAGATTGCTGAATGAACAGATCTCCACATTCTCGATACCGTCGAGCACCGTGTGCGCAAGCGTCATTCTCTGATCGAGATCAAAGACGGGATTCTTGCCCGGATTCTTCGCCACCGCGAGGATCACGCGATCGAACAATTGGGCAGCCCGTCTGACCAGATCACTGTGTCCGTTGGTGATCGGATCGAAGGTACCAGGATAGACAGCAACAATCATAAGCCTGAAATAGATAACGAAAACATAATAATATCAGAGCCAGACGCCCGGAATGACAATTGTCACCCGGGCTGATTTGCCAACGCCAGTCCGTAGCTGACCTGACCCGCCTGTTTATCTTTCAACAACTCCCAACCTTCGGGAAGTCCCGGCATACCCCGAGACGCCGGGTCCTCGAGGTAGACGTGGGCATGGTGCTTCAACCAGCCCTGACTCAACTTGCGGCAAACGGGTTCCAGCAGGTTGGCGGAAAACGGCGGATCCAGAAATACGATATCGAAGGTAGAGGGTTCCTGCTCCAGCCATTGCAGGGCATCCGCACGAATGATCCTCACCTGATCCAAGCCGAGAGTTTGCCGGTTCTCCTCCAGTTGCCTGACCACCACGGAGGCTCGATCAATCATCACCACTTCACCGGCACCCCGGGAGGCCGCCTCGATTCCCAGTGCGCCGCTGCCTGAAAACAGGTCCAGGCAGCGGGCTCCGGGCAATACCGGTTGCAACCAGTTGAAAAGGGTTTCCCGGATCCGGTCACCGGTGGGGCGCAGCCCCGGAACATCGGGTATCGGAAGCCGCCGCCCCCGGTGTTCACCACCGATGATACGAATCTGGGAAGCGGAGTGGATCATCAAATCGCCGTCTGTGAACAGATCTATAAATTACCATCAGATGGGTGCAAAACCGATCTCTCTCCGCTGAAAACCCCAGACCACATAGAAGCATGTGCAATATGTGGCGAAGTTTGTCGCGGGTTGACACCCTCTGAATGGGCTTTCAAGTTCTTGTTTGTCTTATTGGGTTGAATGTAGCAATACTCTCGGTTACTTGCCAGCTAGGTTTTCATCAACCCGGGCGACCGCGTCCGCGATTTGTCCGACCTGGACGAACACCATGCGTTCAGGATCGAGGCGCCGACGAAAGGCATCGCGAATCTGCTCCCGGGTCACCGCCCGCACCCGCTCGACGAAGGTATCCAGGTAATCGAGGGGGAGATCGTAGAAACCGATCACCGCCAGATACGCGACGATGTCACTGTTGGAGGCGATACGCATGGGGAAGCCCCCGGTGATGTTCTGCTTGGCCGCGGTCAGTTCCTCTTCATCCGGCCCGGCCTCGATATACCGTTCCAGAGTCTCCTTGACCACCTGCAGCGCCTGTTTGGCCTGGTCGTTCTTGGTCTGCAGGCCCAGTTGAAAGATCCCATTCTCACGCATCGGCAGGAAATAGCTGTAGACGCTGTAACTCAGGCCGCGTTTTTCCCGAACCTCTTCACTAAGGATCGAAACCAGCCCGCTGCCGCCGAGGATATGATTACCCACATAGAGGGGGAAATAGTCGGGATCCCCCCGTTTCATACCCGGTTGGCCTATATAGAGGTGTGACTGGGTCGAGGGGAAGGCGATCTGGCGTTCCACCGGCTTATCCAGTGATGCCACCTCCGGAAGAGGGGGTGGCGCCTCGCCCTCGGGCAGTTCCCGGGTGACCTGATCCGCGATCGCCTCGGCCTGCTTGCGGGTCACGTCACCGACGATCGCCACCACGGCGTTTTTCGCCACATACAGTCGTTTGTGGGTTGCCTGGATATCCTCCCGGGTGATCGCCTCGACAGAGGCTCTAGTACCGGATGGATCGCTGGCGTAGGGATGGTTGCCGAACACCAGTTGGTAGAGTTCCTTCTTGCCCACACTGCCCGGGGACTGTTCATCCTCGGTCAGGCTCGCCAGCATCGCCTGACGCTCCCGGGACAGATCCTCCGGATCAAATCGCGGCCGGGCGACCACCGCACTCAGGGTTTCCAGGGCGGTATTCTGGGCCTCGGGTTCGGTCAGAGTTCGCACGGCCACCCAGGCCATGTCACGCAGAGATCCGACTTCGAGTTGCGCACCCACACCCTCAAGACGCTCGGCAACCTGGTAGGCGTTCCAGTCACCCGCCCCCTGCTCCAACAGGGTATTGGTGAATGAAGTCAACCCCGGCTTGTCGCCATCACGGGCACTGCCCGCATCGAACACCAGGCGCACATCCAGCATGGGTATCTCGGGCGCCCGGACGTACAGTACCCGGGCCCCGTTACTGGTCTCCCAGCGCTCTATTTCAGGTGTGGCATGAACCCCACTGACCATCACAATACCCAAGATCAGCAAACATCCTTTGAACAGCCCTTTAGCGAACATGGCGACCTCCCGCGTCAGCCTGCGAGGCGACTTTTCCGTCCATCGGCAAAGGCTCCAGCACGGTGACCGTCAGGTTGTCCTCCACCAGGTATTTTCGGGCCACATCGCGGATCTGTTCCGCGGTCACCGCCTTGAGGTGATCCACGTAATCATCCGCCAGGCGCCAATCAAGTCCCACAGTCTCCAGGCGTCCAATGAGCATCGCCTGGTAGAACACCGAATCCCGTTGGAACACCTTCGCGGCGACGATCTGATTGCGCACCCGCTGCAGTTCCTCCGGACTCACCAGCTCGGTCTTGAAACGCTCGAGTTGTTCGCGGATCGCCGCTTCGACCTGCGCGACACTCACCCCGGGACGGGGCACCGCATCGAACACCAGCATCCCGGGCAGACGGGAGAAGGCGTCGTAACTGGTATCCACGGACACCGCCAGCTCCTGTCCCCGGATCAGTTCACTGGCCAGCCGGGCGCTGGAACCCCCATCCAGGATGTAGGTGAGCATCTCCAGCGCGTAGGGTTCCCATTCGGGGTCCGCTGTGGTCAGCGCCGGGGCTTTGTACCCCATCACCATGTAGGGCTGGCTTGCCGGGGTCTTGAGGGTGAATCGCTTGACGCCATGCTGTACCGGCTCGGTTGTGGGATTGTTGCTGGCGATGGGCTCGGCCTTGAGGGCGCCGAAATGGCGTTCCGCCATGGCGATGACCTGTTGCGGGTCCACATCACCGACCACCACCAGGGTGGCGTTGTTCGGTGCATACCATTTGCGATACCAGATCCGCAGGTCATCCGCCCGCAGGTTCTCGAGGTCCGCCATCCAGCCGATGATCGGGTGGCGATAGGGAGAGGTCTGATAGGCTCCGCTCTGAAACAGCTCGTAGGTCAGGGACTGGGGCTTGTCCTCGGTGCGCATGCGACGCTCCTCCATCACCACCGCCACCTCCTTGATGAACTCATCCTCAAGCAATCTCAGGTTGCGCATGCGGTCTGATTCGAGTTCGAAAGCCACATCCAGCCGGTCGCTGGCCAGGGTCTGATAATAGGCGGTGTAGTCCGTACCGGTGAAGGCGTTTTCCTCTCCCCCGTTGGCCGCGATGATGCGGGAGAACTCCCCCGGAGCGTGGTTGTCGGTGCCCTTGAACATCATATGTTCCAGCACATGGGAAATGCCTGTGATGCCGCCGTGCTCGTAGCTGGAACCGACCTTGTACCAGACCTGAGAGACTGCGATCGGGGCCCGCTTATCCTGTTTAACGATCACCTTCATACCATTGTCCAGCCGGTGCTCCACGACACTCGCCTGAACCGGGTACATAACCCAGACCAAAACCAGACCGATCAACAAATTTCGCATTGAGTCATTCCTGTCTTCCGACATAACCTTCATCCACTGACCTTTAAAACCGGGTTGGAGTTCGATCCGATTCACCCGGAGGTTATCAGGAAAGTGGCAAAACCCGCGCTGTCATCACTCACCCACCCTTCCACAGGCCAGCCAAGCTGAAAAGGTTGGCCACTTTATCATTTTGCCGCCGGACCTGTAGAATGTCCCCCCAACAACCCGCTGGACTTTACCCAGTTGTTCCGGTTTACGCAGCCTGCGCTGCAGGCCGCACCCAGTGACCGGGCAGGCTAGCGTGATTGTCGAGGTATGATCAAGTACAACCGGGGGCCAGACGAAAACGCCGCGTTCCCGACCCTATTCAGTGGTGATCCACAGCATGTTCGGATTCGGAAAACGCAACAAGGCAACCGCCCCCCAGCCTGACCAGACAACCCCGGCGAGTGAAGAAAAGCGCGGTTTTTTTTCCCGCCTTCAGGAGCGTCTGTCACGTACCCGTCACAATCTGACCGACGGCCTGGCCAATCTGATGATGGGCCGCAAGACCATCGACGCGGATCTGCTGGAGGAACTCGAGACCCTGTTGCTGACCGCGGACGTGGGGGTCGAAGCCACGAACCGGATCATTCAGGATCTCACCAACCGGGTCAATCGCAAGGAACTGAACGATCCGGACACTCTGACCCGCATCCTCAAACAGCACCTGCTGGAAATCCTCGAGACCTGCAACACACCGCTCAAGGAGCGCACCCCGGGTAAGCCCCTGGTGATCACCATGGTGGGCATCAACGGCGCGGGCAAAACCACCACCATCGGTAAAATGGCGCGCAAGTTCCAGCTGGACGGGGAGAGCGTGATGCTTGCGGCGGGGGACACCTTTCGCGCCGCCGCGGTGGAGCAGCTGCAGACCTGGGGCGAACGCAACCGCATTCCGGTGATCGCTCAGCACACCGGCGCCGATGCCGCCTCGGTGGTCTTTGATGCCCTGCAGGCCGCCACCTCGCGCGGGGTGGATGTCCTCATCGCCGACACTGCGGGACGCCTGCATACCAAGACTAACCTGATGGACGAACTGGCGAAAATCACCCGGGTGATGAAAAAGATCGACCCCGATGCGCCCCACGAAGTGCTGCTGGTGGTCGATGCGGGCACCGGGCAGAACGCGGTCAACCAGGCCGAGCAGTTTCACCAGGCGGTCGGCCTGACCGGGCTGGTGATCACCAAACTGGACGGCACCGCCAAGGGCGGTGTGGTGTTCGCCATCGCGGACAAGGTCAAGGTACCGATCCGCTTCATCGGCGTGGGCGAGGCGATCGAGGATCTGCGCGAGTTCGACCCCGGGGAATTCGTGGATGCCCTGTTCACTCACGACTCATCAGGCCAGAACAGTTGATCCATTTCGATAACGTCAGCAAACGCTATCCGGGAGGCCATAGCGGCCTGAGTCACGTGAATCTGCGCATCGACGCAGAGGAGATGGTGTTTCTCACCGGCCACTCGGGCGCCGGCAAGAGCACTCTGCTGAAACTGATCGGCCTGCTGGAACGTTCCAGCGGCGGCCAGGTCCACGTCAACGGGCGCAACCTGACCCGTCTGAAGAACCGGCAGATTCCCTATCATCGCCGTGAAGTCGGCATGATCTTTCAGGATCACCGCCTACTCTTCGACCGCACGGTTTTCGATAACGTCGCCCTCCCCCTGGTGGTATCCGGTCTCGGTCATAAGGAGATCGGTCGCCGGGTGCGCGCCGCGCTCGACAAGGTCGGACTCCTGCACAAGGAGCGCGCCGCACCGGTCACCTTATCCGGCGGTGAACAACAGCGGGTGGGCATCGCCCGAGCCGTGGTCAGCAAACCCCCGCTGGTGCTCGCGGACGAACCCACCGGCAACCTGGATCCGGAGCTATCTCAGGAAATCATGGACCTGTTCAGCGATTTCAACCGGGTGGGGGTCACCCTACTCATCGCTTCCCATGACATCGCCCTGATCCGTGGCATGAACAAGCGCATCCTGACTCTCAGTAACGGCGCCCTGGTGGCGGACAGCAAGACGGAAACCGTGCATGTCCCGTAAGCCCCGCCTACTTTTCCCAATCCATATCTGGCTGCAACGCCACGCCCAGGTGGCGCTCTCCAGCCTTGGGCGACTGTCGAGGAACGCCCTCTCCTCGCTGATGACCTGCGCGGTGATCGGTATCGCCCTGGCCCTTCCTGTCGGACTGCATGTGATGCTGCACAATCTTCAGCAGGTCAGCGGCAGCTGGGAAAGCGGTGCGAGTATTTCGGTATTTCTGAAACAAAAGGTGAGTGATGAGCAGGCTGCGGCGCTGGCGGAAAAACTGCGTCGGCATCAGCGCATTCAGGAGGTGCAGCTGATCACTCGCAGCGATGCGTTGGAAGAGTTTCAGCGTCAGAGCGGTTTTGCCGACGCCCTGCAGGCCCTGGATTACAACCCGCTGCCGAATCTGCTGTTCATCCAGCCGAAGAGCGACTTCACAACCGCAGATAAGGCCCAACAACTGGTCCAGGAGCTGCGCCTGCTGCCTGAGGCGGACATCGTTCAACTCGACCTGCAGTGGGTGCGCAGGCTGCAGGCAATCACCATCATCGCGCAACGAGCGGTGGTGGTGTTGACCGCGTTGCTGAGCATGGCGGTACTGCTGATCGTGGGTAACACCATTCGACTGGAGATTCAAAACCGCAGAACCGAAATCGAAGTCACCAAACTGATCGGCGCCACCCATGCGTTTATCCGCCGACCGTTTCTGTATACCGGTTTCTGGTACGGGCTGTTCGGCGGTCTGATCGCATGGAGCCTGGTCGCCCTGGCGATCAGCCTCTTGAGCGGGCCTGTCGCGACCCTCGCCCAGCTCTACAAAAGCAGCTTCGACCTGAGTAATCTGGATGCGCAGACCGCCCTGATCCTGCTCGGCGGCAGCGCCCTGCTGGGTTTGCTGGGGGCCTGGCTGGCGGTCGGCCGTCACCTCAGTGCTATCCAGCCCTCCTGAGCCCCTTAACCCTCAAACGACAAACCACGAACCCAACGGCGATATTACAACCGTTTGTTTATTATATAATTATTTCAAATTCACTCACCCGGAACTTTCCCCATGCGAGAGAGTCTCAAGGGTAGGTTGGCACTCATTGAGCGAGAGTGCTAATATTCTGACAGAAAAACGAATGGGGTATTTGGAATGAGCAAAGAGATCGCATTAAGCATGCTGCCGACGGGCAATATGGATGCCTATATCAGCGCAGCCTTCCAGCTGCCTATGCTGAGTGCGGAAGAGGAACATCATCTGGCTGTGCGCCTGCGCGACCATAAAGACCTCCAGGCTGCCCAGACCCTGATCACCTCTCATATACGCTTCGTCGTGCGGATCGCGAAAAACTACAGCGGTTACGGTCTGGCCCTCCCAGACCTGGTTCAGGAAGGCACCATCGGTCTGATGAAAGCGGTGAAACGTTTCGACCCGGATATGGGCGTACGCCTGGTTTCCTTCGCGGTTCACTGGATCAAGGCGGAAATTCACGAGTACATCCTGAAAAACTGGCGGATCGTCAAGGTCGCCACCACCAAGGCCCAGCGCAAACTCTTCTTCAACCTGCGCAGCGCCAAAAAACGCCTCGGCTGGTTCTCCAAGGAGGAGATCGACAGCGTGGCGCAGGACCTTGGGGTCAAACCCGAAACCGTACTCGAGATGGAATCCCGGCTCTCCGGTCAGGACATCGCGTTCGATGGACCGCAACAGGACGAAGAGGAACCGGTTACGGCCACCCCGGCGGGTTACCTGAGCGATATGCGCATGGAACCCTCGACCCTGCTCGAACATGTCGACTCCGAGGAGCAGATGAAACAGCAGCTGCTCGACGCCCTACAGGAACTGGATGCGCGCAGCCGCGAAGTGCTCGAGGCACGCTGGCTGAGTGACAACAAGGCCACCCTGCATGAACTGGCGGAGCGATTCCAGGTCTCAGCCGAACGGATCCGACAGATCGAGAAGAATGCGTTGAACAAACTGAAAGGACAACTGGCGGCCTGAGTCATTTGAGCCGACGGTGCGTAGGCACCGTCGGCCAATCTGCGCCATGAAGTAAGATTCAGCCCAAACACGGATCTCCCAAGTCCGGATAGACCCGGCACCTGTAGCAACCACTCACCGCCCCCCCTGATCGGCCCCCTATCCAGGCCCGCATGCCCCCCGCAGAATCGAACCTGTCAAGGCGGACCACCGCCATTCCAGGCAGATCCCATGATCCCCTGACGGGAGTTTATGAGGCAGTGCCGATCTGATATAAACCGTTTTTGGATACTGTTCATATGTCAATCGACGGAATCTCTTTCGCCAAAGGATGATTACAGGAATTTATTGATTTACAGGAATTTACATAATTTTTCAGATGAGCAGCGAGCCATCGTCATACCGTACCTGACCTTGTGGCAGAGACACCTCCCGATCATCCATCCGGGGCATCAAGGGTTCTCGCCAAGGCACTGCGACAAATCAACACCCACAGGCTAAGCGCATAATTCGATTCACTATTTTTGTGTCTCTCAGGCGCCCCAACCAACCGCATGGTGCCCGCTGGATTGATTGAGTCAGGTTCATGGGGCGATTTCCGGCCGCCCATGTTGAGGGGTTCGCGCAATAGGTGGATGGCGAGAAGCGCATTCCCCTCCGGATCTGCAATCAGGCCGGTATTCCGCCCAACGGGCTAAATGGGGCGACGAAACGCTTAAAGCTCAAATGACGCTGGTCGAAATGGTTATCCAGGGATGCAACCCGCTGCCATTTCTCGTGCATGGTTTACAAATCAGTCAATATCACCGTAATGCCGGTTGACTGAGGCGACGACTGGAAACGACTGGTATTTTCGGATCATGTCATGAAGGTAGTGATCATTATGCTCTCCAATCAGAACGTCAACGCACCAACGGTGCATACCCGGCTGTCGTCTTTGTCCGGGTTAGCTTCATGATCAGTCAGGGAATCAGACTCTCTGTACAGCATGTTATGACAGAGTGTGATCAATGGCATCGCTGCATCAGCCTGTAAAAGCCATCACCGCCCTGACGCTGATTGCACTGTTGGTGATTTCCACCGGACAGTTGATGCATGTACTGCCGAGCCAGGCCGACGAGGGCCTGCAACATTGGAAACGCTTTGCCGAAGCGCTCGCGGACCGACTCTTTGAGGCCACTCAGAAAAGCGATTTCAAGCGTCTCGAATCCATCCTCAATGATTCGCTGGCACAAAATCCGGATATCGATGCTTTGACGGTCCGAACCCACTCCGGCAACAGTCTCTCATTTGAAAATCACTTTAGTACCGCCAATACCGCAGAACCGGTTGTCGGTCGGATGCTGGAGGTACCCATCAGCCGGGGATATGTGGTACTCGGCAGTCTGAAGCTCAACATTCATGAAAGTGTTCGCAACAATGCGACCACATTAGTGCAACTTGCACTGCTGACGATACTCAGCGGACTTATCGTCTATCAGCTGTGGCGGCGCGGTACCGCCGATGAAACCGTCATTAAATCCATCATCCCTGAACGGGTCAGATCCGCATTCAATGCCTTATCCGAAGGACTGCTCATCATGGATGAAAAATTTCGCATCCTTCTCGCGAATGACTCATTCAGCAACAAAACCGGACACCGGAGTGACAGCCTGATTGGCAAGACCGCGGATAAGCTGCTGTGGAAGCAACGCGAAGGTTCCGATATCCCCGAGAATCTTCCCTGGCATATCAGTCTCAACAATTGCGAGCGGGTCACTGGGATTCCGGTCCGCTTCGAATCAGGCAATGAGAATGACCGGGTGTTTTCGGTCAACAGCGCCCCGATCTTCGACAATGACGGTCATCTGCGTGGCGTGCTCGCCACCTTCGATGACATGACCGAATTGGAGAAGCACTACCGCCAACTGAAATCCGCATTGTTGAAACTACGCATTTCCGAAAAGGCGCTGCGCAGCAAAACCGTTGAACTCGAATTCCTCGCCACCCGGGATTCCTTGACCGGCTGCCTCAACCGACGCGCCTTTTTCAAGAAACTCGATCAGCTGTTCAAAATATCGGTAAGGGAAAACCGCGATCTGATTTTCATGATGGTGGACATCGATCTGTTCAAGCAGATCAATGACCTCTACGGTCACGCCAACGGCGACAAGGTGATCAAGCATATTTCGGAAATTCTCAGTAGCAATTCGCGGCCTGAGGATCTGGTGGGCCGATACGGAGGTGACGAATTCGCGGTGGTGTTGCCCGATGCGAACACCGAGCAGGCCCAGGTTATTGCCGAGCGGCTGCGCATGGATATCCTGCAGAAGTGCCATGCCCTGTTCGACACCCCGAAAACCGTGACCATCAGTATCGGACTGGCCGCTCTGGAAAAGGGCATCGATGATTCCATGATACTGGTCAACAACGCGGATCATGCGTTGTACGAAGCGAAACAGCGCGGACGCAACTGCATTGTGGCCTGGACACCGGAACTGATCGACAAGCCGGGACTGGATCCCATACTCTCGGTGAACGCCTTCATCGATTCGAACGGCGGGGAGAAAACCGAGGCGGAACGACGCCTGCAAAGTGAAGTACTGCGACTCGAGGACCTGATACGTCAACTCGAATCGGAACTGGAATACACCCGGGAAGAGATCAAACGCCGTGAGGGTAAGGACGAACTGACCGGACTGCCTAACCGCTATATCTTCAATGACCGCATCAGCCAGGAACTGGCGCGTAGCGAACGCAACCATCAGTCCACCGCCATCATCTCCCTCGACGTGGATAATTTCGCCCGTCTGAATGACGCCCTGGGTTATGTGACCGGGGACCAGATTCTTAAACTGATTGCGGAGCGCCTGATTCTATCACTGCGTAAAACCGACACCATCGCGGTAATCGATGACCAGGAGGACACCTCGTCACCGAGTATTTCACGCCTCAACAAGGATGAGTTCGCATTGATCGTCACCGGAGTCAGCGATTTCAAGTCGGTCACCTGGGTGGCCCACCGAATCCTCAGCCGCTTGAAAAAGGCGATCCACGTGGACGACCAGGAACTCTACCTGTCGTTCAGCATGGGCGTCGCCCTGTTTCCCTATGACGACGACACCCCGAGCGGTCTGCTGCAGAAAGCCACCACCGCGCGCAGAGTCGCCAAGCAGGACCCGGGAAGCAACCGCATCCGGTTTTTCTCCCGCGAGATCAACCGCAAGGCCTATCACAGCATCTGGCTCGAAACCCAGTTGCACAAGGCCATCGTGCGGCAGCAGTTCGAGCTGGTGTATCAACCCAAATTCGATATCCTGAGTGGCCGGATCACCGGTATGGAGGCCCTCGCCCGCTGGCCCCATGCCAAGGTAGGCATGATTCCGCCCTCTGAGTTCATTCCGGTGGCCGAACACACCGGACTGATCAACAAGCTGGGTATCTGGGTCTTCAAGAAGGCCAGCGCGGATCTGCGCCGCTGGCACAAGAACGGATTTCAGAGTATCAATCTGGCGGTCAACCTCTCCACCGTGCAACTGCGTGATGCGAGCCTGGTGGAGAAATTCCTGCGCATCTGCGAACGACGCAAAATCGATGCCTCGAAGATCGAGTTGGAGATCACCGAAACCTCGCTGATCGAGAATTTCGAGCACACCCGGGACATCATGATGAAACTGCACGAGGCGGGGATGAAGTTCGCCCTGGACGATTTCGGCAAGGGATTTTCATCCCTGAACTATCTGCAGAAGCTGCCGATCAGCAGTATCAAGATCGACCGCTCCTTCCTCAACTCCCTGCTGCCGGACAACCATGCCCAGGCCATCGTCACGGCCATCATCTCACTGGCCAAAAGCCTGGAGCTGAAGGTGATCGCGGAAGGGGTCGAGACCGAGGCCCAGCGGCTGGTGCTCAAGCATCTCGAATGCGACGAGATCCAGGGCACCCTGGTCAGCGCACCGGTCACCGCCGAGGAGGCGGAGAGACTGCTGCAGCAGTACAACGCCAAACCGACACTCCATTGAGGATCGGGATCAGGCGTGTACACCGTCACCGGAGTGTAGCTCAGCGCACGAAGAATCGATGCTGGCGTTCATTATATTCCACCCTTCGTGTTCTTCGCGGTAAACATTTCCTGATTACCCATGATTCTCAGCCATAGAATACGTTGCCTGAAGCGGGTTTGAATGTTGGGTTGGGCTGTTCGATGCGCTCATCGGCTTTGCCCCTCTCCCTGTCCCTACCCAGGAACCCGTTCCAAGTGATTGATTTTATAAAGTAGCAGCTATCGCCAAGGATCAGCAACGCCATCTTGCATTGATCATCACGGGTGGGACAAGAGATGCGCCTGGAGAATTTTGTTTGCTCCCGCAGAGCTTCTGCAGTCTGCCGGATCCCGGGTTCCACTGCGTTTCACCCGGGCTACGGGATGACACGCGCTCTTCTTGAGATACCCGTGTCCCGAGCATCGTAGCCCGGGTGCAGCGAAGCGGAACCCGGGAACAACCCACCGGAGTTCCGGCGCTGACTGTTTGAGCGATAGCGAGTTCCAGCCCCGCCGGTTTTTGTGAGCATCGCAGCGGTCCCCGTAGGGGCGGGACAGTCGGGCGCCCTTTCTTTTGGCGAAAAAGAAAAGTGACTTGCCCAGGAGGACGAAACCGGCGATATCGGGCATGAGGAGAACAACGATAGACGGCAAGCCGATCCGTGACTCCCCTTCTCCCAGCTATGATCCAGGAGCGCCCTTTAAATATTGAATCATTTTAAGACTAGATAGCCTGCGACCTGTTCCGGGTCAGGTTGATCCATAAACGGGATTTCGCCCAGACAGGGGGCCGGCAACCAGCTGCGCAGGGTCGCCAGGTTCTCCGCGTAGGCCTGCATCTGCGGATCGATCCGGTTGGCCACCCAACCGGCGAAATTCACCCCGGCATGCAGCAGGCTTTCGGCGCTCAACAGGGCGTGGTTGATACAGCCCAGACGCATGCCCACCACCAGCACCACCGGCAGTTTGAGGCGCAGGACCAGGTCCGCCACGGTGGTCTCCTCGCCCAGGGGCACGTGCCAACCACCCACACCTTCCACCAGCACCAGCTCCGCCTGCTGCTGCAGGCGTTCATAGACCTCGGCGATATGTTCCAGATCGATACTCTGCCCCGCCATCTGTGCGGCCAGGTGGGGGGCGATCGGTGCTTCGTAGACGTAGGGATTGACATCGCGGTAGGGGAGTTCGATGCTGGCCTGCGCGCGGATGCGCCGGGCGTCTTCGTTGCTGAGTTCTCCGTCGAGGCTTTCTCCGCCGGAGGCCACCGGCTTCATGCCCAGAACCCGATGACCCTGCTGCTGCAGACGCTGCATCAAACCCAGGGTGACTTCGGTTTTACCGCAGCCGGTGTCCGTCCCGGTAATGAAAAAACCTGCGCCCATAATATCAATCGATCCGGTTATCGGCGAGGGATACCGGATCTCAGCTGTTCTACCGGGATCAGGGTCACGCCATGTTCGTGTCTTTGCTCAGGTGCCCAGGCATGCCCGTAAACCACCTCGTAACTGGCGGGGAGTTTGCCATCTTCGCGCAGGCTTTCATAGGCCTCGATCATGGCGCGCATGCGCCCCTTGCCGGTCAGACCGCGTCGACGCTGGTCCGTAACATTGTGGGCGCCGAGGGTTTTCAGGTCACGCATCAGGGTGGAAACGTCATCGTAGGTCACCCGGATCCGGTCCACGTCCACCACCGGTTCCGCCCATCCGGCCTGCACCAGGGCATCCCCGATATCGTGCATGTCGAGGAACGGGCTGACGTGGGAATAGCCGTCCACCGCCGACCAGCTCGAACGCAGTTCGTGGAGGGTGCCCGGGCCGAAGGTGGAAAACAGCAACATGCCCTTGGGTCGCAATACCCGAAGGAACTCCCGCAGGGTGCCCGGCAGGTCGTTGCACCACTGCAGCACCGCGTTGGAGAAGATCATGTCCACCGACTGGCTCGCCAGGGGCAACTGTTCGGCATCCCCGCAGACACACCGGGGGCGTCGCAGCCAGCTACCCCGCTTGCGGGTCTGCTGGAGCATCGGGTAGGCAAAATCCAGGGCGATGGTCTGGGCCTTTTTGTAGTGTTTCGCCAGCGACAGGGTGGCCTCTCCCGTGCCGGAACCCACGTCCAGCACCCGCTCCGGCTGATGCCGGATGTAGCTCAGACGTTGCAGCATGCGGGTGGCGATCTCCCGCTGCAGTTCCGCCACCTCGTCATAGCGATCGGCGGCACGGGAAAAAGCCGCCCGGGCCTGCCGCTTGTCGATCGGGGGACGTTCGTGTTCAGGCATGCCAGGACTCCAGGGTCTCCCGTACATGGCGTTCGGTCTCCCGGGGATGAGAGAGAAACGGTGTGTGCGCCGCCCGGGGGATGGTATGGGTACGTGCCTGGGGCAGCCAGTCACCGAGCCGCTGCGCCGCGGCCGCCGGGGCCAGAGTGTCCCGTTCGCCATAGATCCAGGCGGTGGGACAGGTCAGGCGATCGAGCTGGTCTCTGAGATCCCCGCTCCTGAGCAGGTCGAGTCCGGCCTGCAAGGCCTCTGGCGACGGATTCGGGCGCTCCTCGAGCCGCAGCTTGAGTTTTTTCAGGGTCTCCATCGCCAGATCGCTGCCCAGCATCTGCAGCGCCAGGAAGCGCTCCATGGCCCGGCTCAGGTCGTCACCCAGGACCTCGATGAAATTGTTCAGGGTGCGCGGGGCCATGGCATGGGGCCAGTCTTCACCCTGCACGAAACGGGGCATGCCGGCCAACACCAGCACCCCAGCGAAGCGTTGCGGGTCGAGCAGACCCGCCTGCAGGGTGACCATGGAGCCCAGGGACCAGCCCAGCCAGACAGCGCGCCGGGGGGCGACATCCAGAGCGGCCTCGGCCCACTCCTCGAGCCGGGTCTGCCCCTGATAGGGACTGTGGCCATGACCCGGCATGTCGATCAGGGTGACCCGGTAATCCCCCGCCAGGGATTCGGCGAAATCCCGCCACACCGAGGAGTTCATGCCCCAGCCGTGAAGCATGACCAGATCCGGGCCCTGTCCGATGGATTCCGCATGCAGGGTCATGCCGGGTCTCCGCTGAGTGTGGCGCTGAGTGTCGCCAGTGCATCCAACAGGCGTTGCAGATGCCGGTCGGTGTGCGAGGCGCTGAAGGTGATGCGTAAGCGGGCACTGCCCTCCGGCACGGTGGGCGGGCGGATGGCGGTGACCAGAATACCCCGGGTCTCCAGCTGGCGGCTCCAGTCGAGGGCCTGCTCCGCGCTACCGGCGAGCACCGGCTGGATCGGGGTCATGGAATCCATCAGCGGCAGGCCGATCTGCGCCGCCTGTTCACGAAAGCGCGCCACCAGTGTCCTCAAGCGTTCGCGCCGCCAGTGCTCCTGTTGCGCGATGCGCAGGCTGACCCGGGTGGCGGCGGCAATGGCGGGAGGTGTCGCAGTGGTATAGATGTAGCTGCGGGCCTGCTGGATCAGGGTCTCGATCAATGCCTCGCTGCCGGCGACGAAGGCGCCGAAGCTGCCGAAGCCCTTGCCCAGGGTACCCATGAGGATCGGCACCGCATCCGCATCCAGGCCGAAATGGCTGAGACTGCCGCCGCCCTGTGAACCCAACACCCCCAGGCCGTGGGCATCATCGACCATCAGCCAGGCCCCGTGACGGTGGGCGATTTCCGCCAGTTGCGGAAGCGGCGCCAGGTCGCCGTCCATGCTGAAAACCCCGTCCGTGGCGATCAGCCGGTGACGCGCCTCGCAGGCCTGGATCTGACGCTCCAGGCTCTGCGGATCCGCGTGCTGGTAACGCTTCACCCGGGCCTGGCTGAGTTGCCCCGCATCCACCAGGGAGGCGTGGTTGAGACGATCCTGAAACAGGCCGTCGGCACTCCCCAGCAGGGCGGTGATCACCCCCTGGTTGGCCATGTAACCGGTCGAAAACAGCAAGGCTCTCGGACGGCCGGTGAAGGCGGCGAGTTCCTCCTCCAGGGCATGATGGTGATGGGAGTGACCGTTGATCAGGTGTGCCGCGCCGCTGCCCAGTCCGTACTCCCGCAGCGCCTCGGTGGCGGCCTGAACCACCTCCGGATGGTTGGCCAGCCCCAGGTAGTCGTTGCTGCAGAAGCTCAGCATGGGCCGGCCGTCCACCGTCATCTCCGCCTGCTGGGGGGACGAGGTCACCCTGCGGACACGGTAAAGCCCGGCGGCGCGGCGTCGCGCCAGCTCATCGGTCCATGCGCTCATCGGGATTGGACTGTCTTCATCCGGCCCGACTGCTGCAAGGCACCTTGGCCGCCTTGACCTCGGTCTCCACCCACTCTTCGGTATTCATGCCGAGACGTTTGAGCAACGCCAGATCCCTGTCCGCTTCCGGGTTGTCGGTGGTCAGCAGGCGTTCGCCGTAGAAGATGGAGTTGGCCCCGGCGAGGAAGCACAGCGCCTGCATCTCGTCACTCATGGCGGTACGCCCGGCGGAGAGCCGGACATAGGATTCGGGCATCAGGATGCGCGCCGTGGCGATGGTGCGCACGAACTCCAGGGGATCCAGATCCTCCACTCCGGAAAGCGGGGTGCCCTCGATCTTCACCAGCATATTGATCGGCACCGACTCCGGGTGTTTGGGCAGGTTGACCAGTTCCCGCAGCATGCTGGCCCGGTCCCGGCGCGACTCGCCCATGCCGAGAATGCCCCCGGAACAGACATTGATGCCCGCATCCCGGACATGCGCCAGGGTGTCGAGACGATCGTCGAAGGTCCGGGTGGTGATCACGTTGCCGTAGAACTCGGGGGAGGTGTCGAGGTTGTGGTTGTAGTAGTCGAGCCCCGCATCCCGCAGCTTGAAGGCCTGGGATTCGGTGAGCATACCCAGGGTCAGACAGGTCTCCAGACCCAGACCGTGAACCGCTTCCACCATCTCGATGACCTTGTCCAGGTTCTTGTCGGTAGGATTGCGCCAGGCGGCGCCCATGCAGAAACGGGTCGCGCCCTTGTCCCGGGCCGCTTGCGCCGCCTTGACCACATCCTCCAGGGGCATGAGTTTTTCCGCTTCCAGACCGGAGTCGTTGCGCGCGCTCTGGGAGCAGTAGCCGCAGTCCTCGGAGCAGGCGCCGGTCTTGATGCTCAGCAGACTGCTCATCTGCACCTGGTTGGGATCGAAATGGGCCCGGTGCACGCTCTGCGCGCGAAACAGCAGATCGTTGAAGGGGAGATCCAGGATGGCTTCGATCTCGTCCAGTGTCCAGTCGTGGCGCAGGGGGTGTTCGGTCATGGGATTCATCCGCTTGAGGGTGGCTGAACCGCTAGTGTAAGGATCGGCCGACAACAGTCAACCAAATCAAATCCATCAGGTTTACATCTGTATACTTTTTAGTCACCCCGGTTCGACGGGGTTCTCCCGGGAACGGGATCTGGAGGCCGCCCCCACCCAACACCCAACCATCGTGTATTGAACCTGCACCATCAAGGTGGCACGATGCGATTACTGGTCTATCCTTGCCAGTATTGTTGTTGGCATCGGTTGTTCTTCCTCCTGTCTCATGCGATCGCTACGAAAACACAAACCATGATTTCACCCCGCATGCTGCACAGCCACATCAACCTGCACGTCGCGCCGTTCGCAAACGGACATCCCCGCATGGGGCTGCCTGCGCTCGGCGAGTAGTTGTAACTATTTGAAACCCGGGTCGCGTCGCCCTCTGTCGGAGAACAGGTAGGTCCATGTCTCAAACCTTACTGCACTACACCCATATCCTGGAGATTGTCGGCGACATCATCAAGGTACAGGTACCTACGGATCTGTCGGATCGCTCCACGGTCTG
>JBNLFS010000051.1:0-10555 GCA_050305635.1 Candidatus Thiodiazotropha sp.
TCGGGTTAGCGCAGCGTAACCCGACGCAATGCGCCCTAATCCACCCCCATTGTCGGGTTACGCTGCGCTAACCCGACCTACGACTTGTTGTTTATACCACTGCACAGGGACAGAGACATCCCGGATTCCGCTGCGCTGCATCCGGTCTACGAGCATGTCAAACCAATCACTCCCACTCCATCTCCTGATACACCTGCTGGGCATTCCGCCCCTTCAATGTGGTGTAGTCCTGAAGATGCGAAAACCGGGATTGATCGATCGTGCCGATGCGGGTGATATCACCCCCCTCCTCCATGAAGGCCCCCACCGACTCACGCAGAGATGTCAGGTAATCCAGGGTATCGCGGCGAGCCTGATCGAGGTCGGTGGGCGCACCGTGCCCGGGGACCACGGTTTTCGGTTCCAGCGCCGCCATCGTCTCGAAGGCTTCGATCCAATGTTTGCTTTTGGATACCGGGATCACCCCGAGCATACGTCCCACGTAGACCACATCACCGCTGAACACGACCGCCTCCTGGGGCAGCCACACCAGACTGTCCCCTGGTGTATGCGCGGGACCCACCTTGAGCAGTTGCAAGGTCTTCCCGCCAAAGTCGAGCGTCATGCGCTCCTCGAAGGTCTCGTCGGCATATACCGGATCGGTGCCTTTCATACCCTCCGCACCCACCAGGTTGCCCAACACGAACATCTGGTCCTGCAGGCGCGCTCGATGGTCATCGTCAGCGGCCGCGCTGGCGATGATCCGCGCACCCCGCTCCTTGAAATAACCGTTACCCATCCAACGGTGATCCTGGCCGCCACTGTTGATCACGATCTTCACCGGCTTATCCGTAACCTGACGGATCATCGCATCGATCGCCGCGGCGCCCTGGTAACTGCCACCGGGATCGATCAGCACCACACCCTCATCGGTCACCACAACCCCGAAGGTTGCGTTGTTACCGAGATTCTCGGGCGAACGGTTGCCGAAGGGGCCGACCACCGCGTAGACATCGTCGCTGACTTTATTCAATGTCAATGCGCCGTCCGCGACAACCGCCGAGACACCTCCGAACAACAGGATAAGGGCGGAAAAGAACCGTCGAAAAGGCTTGTGGATAGAATTCATGGCAGGCGCTCTGTAGGTTGTGGCCCAATGGGCTAACGTGGCTCAGCTCATTCAATCAACCCGCTCAACGATCAAGTGGGTGAATTCACGAACGAGTGTTGTAATCACGGATGTCGAAATAGGGACATCCGCCGGGTGATCAGCGGAAAAGACCAGCAGTCATAGATAGCTGGCTCTTTATATATACGATTTTCCGTATATAGTGCCAGATGAACATCACACCGGACAACCCTTTTCTAATCTCGCTGACAACAGCCGGCTTCACAGCTTGATGCGGCTTTAGCAACATCACGCGCTGTGTGTGTGCGAACCAACCCATACACTCAGGATGCACTTCGTGTTGACCGTCTGTGACCGCACCACCTCCAGTCTAACTCGGGGTGCCCATTGGCGACGCACCGAGGTGTCGAACCCCCGGCCTTAGAGGCGGGTGACACATCGCCAGAATGCCCGTGTTATCAAGGGTCTTTCGAGAATTGGAGAACCGAATCTCGATCCCCGTATGTCTACCGGTCAAGTCCCTGGAACGGTTGCGTCCGCAGGAATATCTCGACCGCATGGGTCGCACAAATCTGAATGAGACCGAGGATTCAGTCATTTGAGCGTGTAATGAGCAACCGCCGGTCGACGTATTGCGAGCGCCTCGATACGGCCTGCGAGCATGCCGTAGACGCCGCTGATAGGGCCGGCATGCCGCCACACACAAGCATGGCAATCGTCGAGGGAATGGCAGCACGCTCCAAACCGATTAAAACCTAATGTTCGAACAACATGATGTAATGTCGGGACCCAGTACGGGATCAAGTAACCTGTTGATTTCTCGGGATTCCGGCTCAGACGGGGAGCACCATTTGGAAGAACACAGGTGTTATGGATGCTATCCTGTGAGCGACCGGTATTCGGTATACCACGAAGCCACTTCCCTCAACACACTGTTATATCTTGGCTTTTCTGGCATGGCCATCCATCCGGCGATATGATTGTTTCAGGAAAGTCCGCAGATTTGCGCAGGATGTGTCGCTAAAGGAATCAGCGCTCGGACAGGAAGAGATCTATCCAGAATGTACCTTTCTTATACCTCTGCCCAGACGCTTGTAGACGAATTAACTGCCGTAGAGAAAAGCGGCACCCTCTGGCTGCTCTGTTTCTCAGACCAACATGCCGACCAGTTGCCCCCCTTCTTTGAAACAGCCGCAGATCAGGGACTGCGGTTCTGCGGTGGAATTTTCCCCGGTCTGATCTATGACAACCAGCGGCGCGACGAGGGGGTCATCGCCATTCCACTACATCCTAAGGCCCAGTTGATCACCGGGAGCCTCGACCCACATAACGACCCCCGGATGGGCAAACATCAAGCAGTGTCGTCTGACACCACCGACAGCGCCCTACTGTTCATGGACAGCCAGTCACCGGGAATCTCCGGTTTTATGGAGGCGATTTTTGATCAATTCGGCACCCGGGTCCACTTTGCCGGCGCCGGCGCCGGATACCGGGACCTTCGCCAGGCTCCGAGCATCTTTTCAGAATCCGGTTTCATTGAACATGGCAGCCTTTTGATCCTGCTCCCCCATCCATCCACGGTCAATGTCCGGCATGGCTGGAAACGCGTGGCCGGTCCGTTTATCGCCACGCGGACTAACGGCAAGATCATTCAGGAACTGAACTGGGAAGCCGCAGGCAGTTTTTACCGCAAAGAGGTCGAAGCACTGGCACCTGACCTGAAAGACAAGCCCGTGTTTCCGGACCTGGTTAGCCGCTTTCCGCTCAGTATCGGCAAACAGGCGGCTGAAGATGTCGTACGGGACCCATTTGGAATCAACCATGCCGATGAGATTCTATGCCTGTCTGACGTACCGGAAAACTCGGCCATCTATATCTCTGAGGGTAGTAAGGACTCACTCATCGATGCAGCTCAGCAGGCGGTTACCGATTGCGCCAAAGCAGACCCGGTTTCCATCTGTTTCATCTCTGATTGCTATTCCCGGGCGTTGATGCTTGGCGATGAACTGACCTCCGAACTGGACAAGGCCGGTACGGCCTTGAAAAACATCACCGACAGCCCCTTCCAGGGGGTACTGGCCCTGGGGGAGATCTGCGGAAACGGGCACAGCAGCCTCGAGTTCTACAATAAGACATTCCTGGTGGCATTACTGCATGAATAGCCACAAATCCGAACCCAGCGTCACTGAGGATCTGCTTCGACTATACGAACTGGCCCTGAGTGTCGGAAAGGAGTTGGACCTCTCCGGGATCTGCCGCAACTTCCTGAGAATTCTCATCTCCCGATACAATCTGACCGGCGCATCTCTGTGGTGGCGGGAAACCGATACCGATGACCTGCAGCCGCTGACCTTACTGCCACAGACGACAAACGAAGAGACCCTTTTGTCGATTATCGGCCATACAGAGAATCGCTCTGAACATGCAACGCCAACCATCATCTCCCGAAACGGACTGACATTCGCCATCTATCCTTTTTCCGGAAAAGGTGTGTTGCTCATGCAAACCGCACATCAGGACCTGTTTTCTCCACGCATGATAAACGGATTGCGACCGGTACTGGGCACGTTGGCGACCGCAATTCAGGGTAGAATGGTCCACGCTCAGCTGGATCAATCCAGGCAATCCCTGAACCAGCAACGCAGTTTCCTCAAAACCCTCATACAAACCCTGCCTGACCTGATCTGGCTAAAGGATCCGAACGGCGTCTATCTGGCCTGCAATCCCCGCTTCGAACTCTTCTTCGGTAATACTGAATCTGAGATAACGGGTAAGACTGACTACGATTTTGTCGATCAATCATTAGCCGATTCGTTTCGTGAACACGATTCCAAGGCCATACGAAATAGCGCACCTTCTGTTAACGAGGAACGGATCACCTTCGCCAGTGACGGGCACCAAGAGCTGTTGGAAACCACCAAAACACCCATGTTCGATGAACAGGGAGAGCTGATCGGCGTACTGGGCATCGGCCACGATATCACCGAACGCAGGCAGCAGGAGGAGCAGATCATCCGCCAAGCCCATTACGATACTTTAACCGAATTACCCAACCGATTTCTTACCATGGACCGGCTTTCGCAATTGATAAAGGAGGCCAGCCGCGAGCAAAAGCAGGTGGCGATTCTGTTTCTGGATCTGGATGATTTCAAGAAGGTCAATGACACACTTGGTCATGATATCGGGGATAAATTACTCAAGCAGGCCGCCCTGCGCCTGCAGCAGAGCGTGCGCAGCGGAGACACCGTTGGCCGGCTCGGAGGTGACGAGTTCATCGTGCTTGTAGGCAGTATGAACGATTCATCCGATGCTCGCCCGGTAGCGGAATCACTGCTGAAGCAGTTCCGCGACTCTTTTCGGATTGACGGACGCGAGATGATTCTAACGGCAAGCATCGGCATCTCCATCTACCCGGATGACGGCGACAAACCCTTTGAATTACTCCGCAAATCGGACTCCGCCATGTACTATTCCAAAGCACTTGGCCGCAACACCTATTCCTACTTTACCGATGAGATGAACAGAGATGTCTCCCGCCGTCTTTTATTGGAAGAGCGGATGCATGGCGCATTGGAACTCGGTGAATTCCAAGTCTACTATCAACCAAAAGTTGATCTACACACAGGAACAATCGCCGGCGTGGAGGCGCTGTTACGATGGTATAGTCCGAGCCTGGGTGAAGTGGAGCCAAATGAGTTTATTCCAATCGCGGAACAGTCTGGACTGATTGTCCCTCTTGGTCAGTTCGTCATCACAGAATCGCTGAAAATAGCACCCGTCTTGCAACGTCGACTCGGACGACCTATCTCCGTTGCCGTCAACCTCTCACCACGCCAGTTCCGTGATCCTGATCTACTGACCTTTATCAAACAGATTGTGCAGCACCCATCCCTGTTGCAGACAACCTTCGAACTGGAAATCACCGAAGGCGTTCTGATGAGCGGCCAGAGTTACATACAGGATACGTTATTCGCGATCAGCAGCCTGGGCGTAATTCTCGCAATGGACGATTTTGGTACCGGTTATTCATCACTCAGCTATCTACGTAACTATCCGTTCAATGTCCTCAAGATTGATCGCGAATTTGTCAAAGGCATCTGCACCAGCAACGCAGACCGGGAACTGGTCAACGCAGCCATTGCGATGGCCCATGGTCTCGGGCTGAAAGTGGTTGCCGAGGGCATTGAGACACAAGAACAGTGCGACCTGCTCACTGCCCAGGGATGCGACTACGGGCAAGGATATCTTTTCAGCAGACCCCTTTCCGCAGAAATGGCGACACAAATGCTCGTAGCTGAATCTGACGCGGTATAGCAGGCTTATCAGCGCACGTCTGCTCGTCAGGCAGTGGAAATTCCATGAGCTGATCGACTCGTCCCGGACGAGCGATCAAGGCCTGCTCAAGTACCTCGGGTTTGTTTGTGGACAGTACAAATAGAATATCGGCATCCTCTTTCAAACCATCCATTTCGTTCAACAGATGATTGAGCAACATCTCTTCGTTTGCCCCATGCAATCTCTCTCGACTTTGCCAAGAGATCCGCATCTTCTATGACGAATATCACCGGCTGCAGTAGCCGTGCCAACGAGAAATATTCAGGTAACAAACCAATCTGCCCTGCTGTTACGAGAAAGGTTGTATGTTCCTTGAGTTGGCTATGGAGTTCCGACGCCATTCTCTCTGGCTTGCGGTCGCGTGGGAAACTGCTGGCAAGCTAGTTAAAGTTCAATGATGTTTGTGAGACTTATCACTCGGGGCGATCCGATCGGCAGGCTGTCAGACAATGTCATGAATGGATGACGGCTTGGGTTAGATTCGAACTGCCAACAGGGTGATTATCAGTTCCGGATCAGGACACTGCATCACGTTTGCCTTTAACGAATGATGAAATGCAGATCGTATCGATCTGCCGTGGTCCTGCACCCTGCTTAGCTGGAACGTTCTACCATTTACCTGCCATTCACCAGCAATCCCAGACAAGATGGATCGACCGACTTCCTCCGGTAAGTCTTTGCCCGTTGCCTTGATGCTGAGCACCTCAGCATAATCTGCAAAGCGCTTCAGCACCTGCTGGGGTTGCCTGGCTGAACGCATTTGCATCTCCAGTCGGACTTCCTGTATTTCACCCCTGGTGCCAATCGCCAGATAGCGAACATCACTGCTTACCGGCTCACCCCGATCGATCGGCTTGCGGTTGGTGGCACAGCGATACTGACTGCCGCGCTGCCTGTAGTCACTCAGCCCTCCGAACCGTTCTTCACTCATCCATTGGCAAACCGTGTCTGGCGCGCCCAAGGTATCAGATGCGTGCACATCAGTAGCGAACATCGCCATGATCAGCAGAATCGAATTGATGATTGGTATCGTGGAGTGTGGCCGCTTACAGTTTCGTCTGAACATCACAAAGATATACCTGATTACCCATAAAGCTCAGCTATTGTATCTACCGCGAAGAACGGTTTTAAGTGTTGGGTTGGGTTTGGGTGTTCGCTGCAATCATAGGCATTGTCCCCTCTTCCTGGCCCTACCCAGTAACCTCTCGCAACTGATCGATTTTATGAATCTGCGGTTCCAGGGGGAAATTCATCAGGGGCATCCTGCATTGATCTTCGAGCGAGGGGAGCAGGGAAGTACCTGGAGCGTTTTGCATAGTCCTGCAATGCTTTGCATTCTGCCGGATCCCGGGTTCCGCTGCGCTGCACCCGGGCTACATGGATGAGGCTTCCCGTTTGGACCGAGCGACGTAGCCCGGGTGCAGCGAAGCGGAACCCGGGAACACCTCTCCGGAGCTCCGGGGCGGTCAGTTTGAGCGCAGAGAGTACCAACCCCGCCGGTTTTTGTGAGCATCGCAGCGCTCCCCGAAGGGGCGGGAACGTCGTGCCTTTCGGGACTTGTTGGCAGTACCCATGACTTATGCTCATTACTCGGGAAAGGCCGGATAGCGCTACTCAGATAAGCTGAGCATCTGATCCAGGAGGGGCCAGACAAATTCGAATACGCTTGAGAGGGTGTTCTGAGAAGATGGTGGCCAGGGACAGAATCGAACTGCCGACACGGGGATTTTCAGTCCCCTGCTCTACCGACTGAGCTACCTGGCCTTCGGTGAAGAGGCCGTATTAAACCGGGGAAGCCTGTCGGAGTCAAGCCTTCCCCGGGATCTGGCGGGGTCCCGACCCGGGTTCCGCTTTGCTCCACCCGGGCTACGGGCGGTGAGTAGGGATCAGGCTGGGGGGCGGTAGTCGGGGGGCAGCTCGGCGCCTTCGCCGAAGAAGAACTGCTCCATCTGCTCCTCGAGGAATTTTCGTGCCTGGGGATTGACCGGGCTGAGGCGGTTCTCGTTGATCAGCATGGTCTGGTGCTTGAGCCACTCCTGCCAGGCCTCTTTGGAGACGCTCTCAAAAATGCGCTTCCCCAGCTCCCCGGGATAAGGCACTCGCTCCAGCCCCTCGGCTTCGCGTTTCAGACGGACACACTGCACGGTACGGCTCATTTCGCCTCTCCTCTGGTCATATATTCTCAGGTTTCCCCGGTAGCGATCTCTAGCAGAATCTGCGAGACCGGTGCGGCCAGGCCGCGATCGTCGGGGTGTTTCAGGTTATACCAAACCCGCACCCCCGCATCCATGAGGCGCTGCGCAGGGTTTTTCACCCGCAGTACCAGTGGGGTGATCTCCAGATGAAAATGGCTGAAGCTGTGACGCCGGGTTTCGAGCTGCCGCTCCAGAGTGGCCTGGCAGCCCAGAGCCTGTTCGCACCATCCAGCGGCCTGCTGTGCCTCGGCGCACTCCGGGAAGCCCCATAACCCGCCCCAGATCCCCACTGGAGGTCGTTGTTCCAGCAACACCCGCCCCCGACTGTCCCGCAACACCAGGAAATGGGTACTGCGCACCGGGCGGGTCTGACGGGGTTTGGGCATGGGGTAGCGTTCGGTTTCACCCTGGGCATGGGCACGACAATCGGTTTTCAGGGGGCAGTGCGCGCAGTCCGGTTGCGAACGGGTGCAGACCAGGGCGCCCAGGTCCATCATCGCCTGGTTGTAGTCCGCGGTGCGCCGCTGCGGGGTCAGCGCCCCACTGTATTCCCAGAGCCGGCGCTGCACCGCAGTCTGCCCCGGCCAGCCCTCCACCGCTAAATGGCGCGCCAGCACCCGCTTCACGTTGCCGTCGAGGATGGGTGCGAACTGACCAAAACCCAGGGAGCGGATCGCCCCGGCGGTGGAGCGACCGATACCCGGGAGGGCCTGCAGAGCTTCCAGATCGTCCGGCAGATGGCCTTGATGCTCCGTCAACACCTGCCGGGCGCATCGGTGCAGATTGCGGGCGCGGGCGTAGTAACCGAGGCCCGACCAGAGGTGCAGGACCCGGTCCTGGGGGGCTTGCGCCAGGGCGGGAAGATCCGGAAAGGCGGCCATGAAACGCTCGAAATAATCGATCACCGTAGCGACCTGGGTCTGCTGCAGCATGATCTCTGAGATCCACACCCGGTAGGGGTCGCGGGGCTGCTGCCAGGGCAGATGCTTGCGACCATGCCGGTCGAACCAGGCGAGCACCCGGTCGGAAAAACCGCTGTCGCGGGGGGACTGGGGATCACCCGACGGTGACGACCGTTTGCGGGTCTTCACGGTCGGCTTGGGAGCAGAACGGTTCAGAAGAGTTTCTTCAGCTTGTCCTTGAGCTGATCCTGGAGGTCTTCCGGCAACTTTTCCTCGAGCTTGTCGCTGACCGCCTCGTCGACCTTCTCGTTGTACTTCTCCCGCAGCTTGGCCTTCTGCTGATCCTCGAGAATCTTGGCAAGCTGGATGGAGAACTCGGGATCGTTCCAGTTGCCGCTGATCTTCACCGGAATCGGGATGCCCTTGAGGTCCTCCAGGGCTTCCCCGTCCTGTCCGGTGGCGGTGTTGACGATTACCGGGCGGATCTCGTACTTCAGACGCTCTTCCAGCAGGTAGGCCTTGCCGCTGCCCTCAACCCGAATATAGGGAGACTTGGCCAGCAGGCTCTGATTGTTGACCACCCCGTTTTCGATCAAAGCGTTGCCGGTCAGCTCGGAAAAGTCGGTCTGTTCCGGCTCGTCGAGGGTCACCACATTCTCGCCTTTGAGCTTGGCCTTGGTGTCGCGGATCATCTTCGCCAGATTGAACCCCTTCACCGCGCCGTCGCGGAAATCGAATTTCACATTACCGTTGAGAAAGCGCTTGAACTGGGTGACCGTGTTGCCTTCGGTGGTCAGGTTCATGTCCAGGTTACCGCTACCCAGCAGGGTGTCCTTGCCGGTCAGATCCATCAGCAGGGGACCGGAGAGGATGCGTGAGGCGGCCTCGTTGATCTTCAGCCTCGGCTGCTCGCCTTTCACGTCCAGCTGCACATCGCCTTTCAACAAACCATCGTAAAAACGCCCGATTTCATGATCCAGGTTGAGCTTGCCGTCGCGGCCGCGCAACTTGAGCTGGATCGCCTTGGCATGCAGCTTGTTGACGGTCAGATCCTCGACCCGCACAGTGCCGTCGAAACGCAGTTTTCGCAGGGTCTCCACGGGCAGCAGCGGCTCCTCCTTGGCGGCTCCGCCCTTGGCCGGTCTGCGTGGCGCGGGGGCGCTGCCCTCCTGGGGCGGCGGCAGGTAGCGGTCGAGATCGATCCGATCCAGATCCAGGTTGAACAGGTAGCTCGGATCGGCGAAATCGATGATCTCCAACTCCCCTTTAAGGATCGACTGGTCGAGTTTGACCAGCAGATCGTGCAGCTTGACCTGGCCGTCGTTACCGCTGAACGAGGTGGCGACGTGCAGGCTCTCCAGGGCGTTCTCGTCCGCCGTTTCAGGTACTGCAATGCCGAACTGATTCATCCAGTCCCGGGGATTGAACTCAGCCAGCCGCAGACTGCCTTTGAAGCTGGGTTTGGACTGGATATCCACCGCTTCCATGTTGCCGGTGAGCATCAGTTTGCCCGACGTGACCTCCAGGTTCTGCACATCCAGGCTGTTTTCCTTGAGGCTCATTCGCAGATCGGCCAGGAGTTCAGCCTGAACCCCTTTTTCCGGCAGTCCCTCACCCTGGGCGCTCACCTGCAGCACGAGTTTTTCAAGCCTCAGATACTCTTCATCCGGATCCACCATCAGTTGGGTGGTCAGGGAGACATCACTGCTCATTCGGGGTTGCGCGCTTGCGAAGGAGAGTCCGAAATTCAGATCCACCGGCTGCTTGGGCGCCACCTCGCCGGTCTCGAGCCGGATGTTGCTGATCTCGTAGTGGTTGCCGGTGCTCTGGTCGTCCCAGACCAGGTTGGCATCCGACACGTTCAGACCCCCGACAGTAAACGCAAGAAGCCCCATTTCCCCGTCTTTCGGGGTCTCGACTTTCGGACCCGCGGATTTCTTTTCAGGTTTGGATTGACCGGCCAGATCGTCCCAGTTGGTGGTGCCGTTCTTGGCCTTGGCCAGATAGAGACTGAC
>JBNLFS010000052.1:0-4224 GCA_050305635.1 Candidatus Thiodiazotropha sp.
GGTGGCGTCTGCAACCGGGTTCCATACCCCGCTGCCTGGTGAGCATTATCCTGATGCTGATGAGCCTGTCACTCTGCTACCAGGCATTCGAAAAGCCGGAACTGGCCATCATTCTCGGGGTGTCCGGGCTGTGTGGTCTCGCTGCGACTGCGCGGCTGATGCAGGGTTGCCGATCCCGATGGCTACCGGCGCAGGGCCTGCGAAACCGGAGCGCGCTGCCATGACAAACGATCGGCTGCCGTTGCTCAAACCCCTGCGGGCGGCGAACGGCAGACAGACCGCTGAGGGCAAGTCGGGATCTCCGGGCGGTCTCATCGGACTGTTGCTGATGTTCAGCCTGTTCAATCTGGCGCTTTACCACTGGCCTCTGTACCGCTTTGCATTCGACAATCTCGACGGCTTGAACCTCGATACGGTGCTCATACTGATCACCCTGTCTGTGGTCATCCTGGTTGTGACCCTGATCCTGTTGACGCTGCTGCTGCTGATCAGCCAGCGATTGCTCAAACCGGTCGGCATCGTGATGTTGATCGGTAACTCGGTGGCGCTCTATTTCATCAAGACTTACCAGGTCGTGCTCGACAAGACCATGATGAGCAATGTGATGAACACCGATGTCAACGAGGCGTCGAGTTTTTTTCATCCCATGCTGCTCCTCTATATTGTGCTCTTCGGTCTGATCCCGAGCGCCGTGCTGTTGTTCAGGCGCTACCGGCAAACTACCCGGTTACGTCTTGCGCTGCTCGCGCTCTTGAGCCTGGTGCTGGGGGTGGGCTGGGTGTACGCCAACGCCAGCACCTGGCTGTGGATCGATAAGAACGCCAAGAAGCTCGGAGGCATGATCCTGCCCTGGTCCTATGTCATCAATTCGATCCGTTATCAAACCGAACTCCTGGCCAGTTCAAGGGAGCAGACGCCGCTGCCGCCGGCGCGGATCGATTCCGACACCCGTACCGTGGCAGTACTGGTGATCGGTGAGTCGGCGCGGGCGGCCAACTTCTCACTGTATGGATACGAACGGTCCACCAACCCGATGCTCCGCGAAGATGGTGCGGTGGCGATGCGGAACACCCAGGCCTGTTCCACCTACACCACGGCCTCCGTGAGCTGCCTGCTCTCCCACGACAATCACGACACCCTGTTCTCCGGACACTACGAACCCCTGCCCAGTTATCTTCAACGCAGCGGCGCGGATGTCATCTGGCGTACCCGCAACTGGGGGGAGCCGCCGCTTAAGGTCGCAACCTATGAGCAGGATTCCGAGATCAAGGCGCGCTGCAAAGGCGATTCCGGCTGCGAGGGGGACGAGGTCCTGCTGAGCGGACTGGCCGAACGCATCCAATCCTCCGCAGCTAACAAGATCTTCGTGGTGCTGCATCAGAAAGGCAGTCACGGCCCGGACTACCATACCAAGTATCCGGACCGTTTCGAGGTGTTCAAGCCGGTGTGTGAAACCGTTGAACTGAGCAAATGTTCCAACGAGGCGCTGGTGAATGCCTACGACAATTCGATTGTCTACACGGACTACGTGCTGCATCGCCTGATCGAGCTACTTAAAGGCCTCGACGGTACAGATACTGTGATGATGTACATCTCCGATCACGGCGAGTCACTGGGTGAGCACGGCCTCTATTTGCATGGCACCCCGTATACCATCGCCCCCGATGTGCAGAAGCAGGTGCCGTTCATCGTCTGGATGTCCGAGGGATTCGCCAGCGCCAAAGGTATTTCCAGCGCGTTGTTGAAGCAGCAGACCGAACATTCCCAGGACAACATCTTTCACAGTGTGCTGGGCGCGTTGGACGTACAGAGCAGTGTGTATGACAGCAGCCTGGATATCTTTAATACCCAAGCCGGTAAACAGTGATTCGGATGCCCATCGGTTGGCTGTTTGCTGATACGGACTTTGGAACTCTGATCGGACGGTGGGTATCACATAGATCGAAACCCGGATTCCGCTGCGCTGCATCCGGGCTACCTTTCGAATCATGAGCCAGCCTCGATCACGTAGCCCGGATGCCGCAACGCGGAATCCGGGACGGTCGCGGCACAAGCGTTTCACTCTCAGACCGGCTCAATGCCCATAAAGCAATAACCCCTCGGCATGTTCCAGATGCTGCGCGGTGCCCGCCAACACCAGCACATCTCCGGCCTGCAGCCGGGTTTCCGGTCCCGGCGCCTCGCCGCGAATCCCCCCCCGACGCACCGCAGTGACACTGATGTCCCAATCCCACAGGTGCAGATCCTCGATGGTGTGACCCACCGCGAAGGCCCGTTCGGGCAGGGTGAGCGTATGCAGCCGCTCCTGGAACGCCTCGCCATGCTCCAGATCGATGGACTCCTGGCCGTGGTAGAAATCCCGCAACAGCTTGTAGTGATTCTTCCGGATCTCGCGCATGATCTTCAGAATGCGTGAACCGGGCACCTTCAACAGCAGCAGCAGCTGGCCGCCCATCATCAGGCTCGCCTCCACCATCTCCGGCATGACCTCGGCGGCGCCGGCCGCTTCGAGTTCCTCCAGATGGGTGTCGTCCCGGGTTCTCACCAGCACCGGGATCTCCGGATAGTGCGCCTTGAGATGGTGGAGGATCTTCATCACCGTAGCGTGTGCCTCATAGGTGACCACCACCGCACCGGCCCGTTCGATGGCCGCGGCGTGGAGGATCTCCTGCCGTGAGGCGTCACCGAAAAACACCGGGTCACCCGCGTCATGGGTCTCCTGGACGACCCGCGGATCCAGGTCCAGGGCGACAAAGGGGAAGCCCTCCTGATTCAGCAGGCGTCCCAGGTTCTGACCGATGCGCCCGTAGCCGCAGAGAATTACGTGCTTCTCCAGGTTTTCGGTCTCCTGCTTCAGGTCGAGCACCGAACCGGTCAGGTCCAGCGGGTTGCGCAGGGCGCAGAACAGTTTCGCCATGCGCCCGTTGTAGCGGATCAGGAAGGGGGAGGCGGCCATACTGATGATGATCGCGGCGAACAGGATCTGACCGGCCCGGTCCTGGAGCAGGGACGATTGCAGGGACAGATCGAGCAGCACGAAACCGAATTCCCCGCCCTGAGCGAGCAGCAGACCGGAACGGAAGGCGGCCTCCAGGGAACGCTGGGTGATGCGTGCCAGGACCATGATGATCAGTGCTTTCGCCACAATCAGTCCGATCGCCAGCAGCAGTACCCAGTGCAGGATCGGCCATAGGGAGACCAGGTCCACGCGCATCCCGATGGTGACGAAAAACAGACCCAGCAGGACATCCTGAAACGGCCGTATGTCCGCCTCGATCTGGTGCCGGTATTCCGTCTCGCCGAGCATCATGCCGGCGAGGAAGGCTCCGAGGGCCAGGGACAGGCCCGCCTCATGGGTCAGCCAGGCCGCGGTCAGGGAGACCAGCAGCACGGTGAGGGTGAACAGCTCCGCGGAACGCGCCCGGGCGATCTCATGGAACAGGGGGCGCAGTACCCAGTGGCCGATCGCCATGATGATGGCGAACACCCCGGCGGCCTTGATCACCGCCCAGGTCAGCGGCCACAGCAGTCCCTGGGAGCCGTCCTGGGTGAGCAGCGGGATGATCACCAGCAGCGGGATTACGGCCAGGTCCTGGAACAGCAGGATGCCGATTGCCAGTCGGCCATGTTCCGTATTCACCTCCGCCTGTTCGGACAGCAGCTTGGTGACGATGGCGGTAGAGGAGAGGGCCAGGATGGCGCCGATGATGATCGCGCCCATGGGGGCGATACCGAGCAGCCAGGCGATACCGCCGAACAGGGCCGCGGTAAGCAGCACCTGGCTGCCGCCGGAACCGAACACCGCCCCCTTCAACGCCATCATCTGCGGCAGGGAGAATTCCAGGCCGATGGCAAACAGCAGGAACACGATGCCGAATTCGGCGATGAACCGGGTGTCCTCGTTGGAGGCCACGAGTCCGCCGCCGAAGGGCCCCACCAGGATGCCGACGATCAGGTAACCGAGGATCGGCGGCAGGTGAAGGCGTCGGAACAGAGTGACGATCAGCACGGAGACACCGAGCAGCATGAGAATGATCTGTAGGGTGTGAATGTTCATCTCAAGTTTCGGGGTTCATTTTGCTGCATTCATTAGAGTTGGCAAATGAACGCCAATAGTAAATATCGCCTCGTTCCCACGCTCTGCGTGGGAATGCAGACCCGAGCTTATGCGAACACATCGGATCGGGGCAAAACTACACGGCTTAATATGCATTCCCACGCAGA
>JBNLFS010000053.1:0-44494 GCA_050305635.1 Candidatus Thiodiazotropha sp.
AACGGCCTATAACATACCCTGTGTACGCTTCACCCCGCTTGTTCACGCATGTTCCAGTCTTCATGACAAAAACACCGTTCCGCCTGGGGCGCAACACTCGGTAATGGTGGGTGGTTAACCCTTTCCATGCCGGGACTTTCATCCGACCAGATGCGCCACGCTTTGCGCGGCGCGCTAACGTTGAAGCTCAGCCGACCGAAAAGCGCGTAGCGGTGTTGGGGTCGGCTGGAACGACTGGTTATGCCTGATTGTAGTTAAATGAACCATAATGATACCCAGCCTACAATAACTGCGATTGGAGATGCCGCAATAGCAAGTTGAGCTTCTTTTGACTTAAATTGCTTTGTCATCAAAGATGACACAAACGCAAACACCCAAAACGCCACTGCGGAATAGAACGAGAAGCCTGCATATTTATTGAAGGTGTTAAATCTTTCAACATCACCAATACCGTCCTTCCCCATAGCCAGATCAGCTTGATGTACATAGAGCAAAAACAAAGCCACTAAGGCAACTTGAAGTATCAAGCTAATTACCAACAAAAGTTTCATGTTTTTAAGGCATAACGCCAACATAACCGGACCAGCAAAGCTGGTGCGGTTTTTGTGGCAAAATCGACCGTATCGAGGGCCACAAAAGCCGCACCGCTTTGCTGGGTCCGGGTTGATGTTTTTGTTAGCCATTTTTAACTGCAAACATACGGCAACCATACCTTGTGCGGCCAAATTCGGCATAAACCGGGGTTCCCTTCTCTTTGAATCCTTCCGGTAAGGACAGACCTGACAGAACACTTTTGCGACCAAAAACACATAGAAAGATTTGAGCATCTCCATGCTCTTTCCGATACTTCAGGAGTTTTTCAAGATCACCATTCACACGGGGTTTGCTATTTTTTGCCCATTTCACTTCAAGGGCAAAGTGCGCATTATTTTCTTGTGCGACGAAATCTAGGCGTTTCGCATCGCCTCTACCTGTAGGGGGGTAACCCGGGCATTCAACTTCCGATTTAACTGCAAATCCCCGAGCTGTGAGAATTCGTAGAATTGGTTCATATAGAACGTATTCGCTGAATGCTTCGTTCATTTCGCACGCAGCCAAATAGCTTGCATACCCGGCAAGGCCTCTCTTTACTCTGTAAAGTGAATCAGTAATCAAGTCGAGGTCTTTCTTGCTCATATCGCTCGTTTTTTATGGCTAACAGCTTTATTAACGAGACCCCGCGTCTCGTTATACATTTTTATGTTGGTTACTTGACATACACTCAGTCAAGAAACTCGGCTGGAATTGTTTTAACAAACTCTGTAGCACGCTCAACTAATTGCTCCCATTCATTTTTAGGCATTTCTGTTATTCCTTGATTAATGAGTTCTCTTTCACACATATCCTCTAGTGCCCATATCGCCCTTTTTTCTTCTTCGGTAAACTCATTATTTGTTAGTGAACCTGAAATCTTGGTAGACAACACATTCCAGATAATTAGCAAATGACCCACAGGCAAGCTCATGGTTGCTATTTTATTTAATTCCTCATCTGACATACCGGAAACTTCCTAACTGGGCAAACATAATGCATTGTTAAGGGGCGCGAAGCGAAGCGGAGCGTCCCAGTGAGCAAAGCGAACGATTTGAACAAATTGTTAGAACACGAACTTTCAATTTTAGTCTAGCCTGATTTGATTGGTGCAGACCAATATGCAAGAAGAACTATAGCGACACCAGCTACCATCACGCTAGAAACCACTACCGGCCACTCAAACGGAACGAACTCACCGAGCATTCTTCCCCAGAAGTATCCGCACATCCCACCCCCACCAATTAAGAGGCTAACCCTTGCGCTCCCAGATGATGAAATGGATGACCCGCATTTATCACAAACTAATGCAACGTCTTCCTTTGCAAATAACCGCTGCTTTACGAGAGACACAAAACCTAAACGTTGAGCGCAATATGGGCAGTATTTGAACATGACTCTAGTGTTCTAACAGCTTTATTAACGAGACCCCGCGTCTCGTTATACATTTTTAAAACTTTTCGATAATTGTCTCTGAATCAATATCATTAGTATCCAGAAAACTTAGCTTCAATCTAATCTCGCCAATTTCAAAGATGATATATGAAAATACCTCATAAGAACCATTGCACATTATCTTTCGTATAGGTTTGTTTGTAATGGAATATTTTTTAGCAAGGTCAAGTGGCGGCATATTTTCATAGTCACAAAACGTACCATCTTCATCCCATTCTTCCCAAAAACCTATACCCGCATCTAAGAAAAATCGTTGCCACAATTCCTTTTCTTTTAATTTAAGCATGAGTATGTTCATACCATTTGGAATGTTTCCTTCGTAGAACCCCAAAAAATGCTCTACTTCCATTCCTTCAAGATTGTCACACTCAAAATTATGATCATTGATTAATCTTTCACCAACCATCTTGCTACCTGCGAGTTATAACGCCTGCCTCAGCGGTAAGCCGGAGCGTAGCGTAGGTTTATCCGATGGAGGCTCTTGTTATGATTTTGCTTTGTTTTCACTTAGTTTTTGCCTGTAGTATTCAATTGTTTTTCCATCACATTCATTGGGATGGACCTCCAATAAATTCCTCCACTTGAAGATTGGGAGATCATCTATTGAGACTTCTGGCTTTGGAAGGAAACCTTCAAAACAATCATCAATTCCGAATTCCATTGCACTTTTTTTGCATAATCAGAACCCCCTGAGCTCCAGCAATAAATGATTGCCCCTTGATTTTTTAACTCTTTAATATGTTTAATCACATTCGGCATCGCAATTCTCTTAACGCCGTAATTCCTTACAAAGGTTTCATCAACATCTACATAAATGACGAGTGGTTTAGTCATGGTGCACAAAATTCATAACAGCTTTATTAACGAGACCCCGCGTCTCGTTATACATTTTTGGTAAGACCTCTATATAACACTTTAATGCGCAGAATATCAATGAGTTAGCTTCCTGGCGTCTCGTTATTCATTCTCAGCAAGTCGTGACAGTGGCAAACTGTGGATTTCGGAGGAAAATCATGGGGTCACCCCGCTGAATCACGCAAGCCACGTCTACTTGACCAGGTCCGAACTGCCTGTCGGCAGAAACACTTCAGTCATAGAACTGAAAAGTCCTATGTCTACTGGATCCGTCAGTTCATCTTGTTCAATGACAAGCGCCATCCCAACGAGATGGGTAAGCAAGAAATCGAAGGCTACCTCAACCACCTGGCCTCCCGTCGCAACGTCTCTGCCAGTACCCAATCAGGCGCTCTCAATGCGATCGTTTTCCTGTATCGTGCTGTTTTACGACAGGAAATACCTGAACTAGATAATCTGAGGCGGATCAAGCCCTACAAATCCATCCCGGTGGTGATGTCGACACAGGAGGTGTCGGCCGCCTTCGCACAGATGAGCGGTACCACTCGCTTGATGGCAGAACTGATCTATGGCACAGGAATGAGAATCCATGAGTGTATGACCCTGCGTGTTAAGGATATCGATTTTGATCTTCGATCGATCACGGTACGTGCTGCTAAGGGCAATAAGGACCGAGCTACGCTGCTACCAGAGGCCCTGATCCCGGCACTGCGCGACCATCTAACCAAGGTGGCGCAATTACACACATCTGATATTCTCCGCGGAAATGGCTTAGCCCCGATGCCCAATGCCCTGTACAGAAAGTACCCTTCCGCCTCCAGCTCACTGGCCTGGCAATTCGTTTTCCCTTCAACGGTGGTTCGGCCCTGGCTCAATAGCCAACAGATGGCGCGATGGCATGCGTCTCCCAGTACACTTCGGAGGGCATTCAAGCGTGCTGTGCAGCAAGCCAAAATCCACAAACATGTGGGGCCGCATACGCTGAGGCATAGTTTTGCGAGCCATTTGCTGGCAGCCGGAACGGACATCAGAACCATCCAAACCCTGCTTGGTCACAAAAACGTTGAAACCACGATGATTTATACGCACATCACACCCGATCACAAGCATGTTTGCAGTCCGTTTGATCAGTTAAAGGGCCTTCGATAACGGGTTAATTGATTCATCGGTCCAATTGGGATGGACCGACCAACTCGCCGCTCCAATGTCCGCTATTAAGTAATCTGGATTGGTGTTACCTGAACCTACAAGGGTCAGCTTTTTAGCCGGTTCCGTGCATTCTCTAAGGAAAGGGCCTCGTCCACTTTCATCAGATATGCCTTCGACTACTAGTCAATTTATGATGACCGGAAAGGTCAGGTAAGTGACCTGCCGTAATTCGACAATACTTATGATTCCTCATATAGTTGATTTAAGGCTAATTATCGGCTAATTTAAGGCTATGGCATGGACACCTGAATACACAATAAGCAACAAACTTCTCTCAACGATCCGTGAAATAGGGGAATCTCTGGGAGAGCTTAAATCACTCCATCTGAGTGATCAGGATTTGGCCAAGTTGGAGATTGAGGCGAGGGAGTTATCATCCTATGCCTCCACCAGCATTGAGGGGAACCCCTTACCGCTCACCGATGTGAAGCGCCTTCTGAAGACACGAAAAGAGCATGTGCGCGATACGGAACGTGAGGTGCTGAATTACAATAGTGCGCTGCAATCTCTTTATGCCGATGTGCGCTCGGGTAAGTTCAAGCTGGATATAAAAACACTTGAGAAAATTCAGGGGCAGGTCGTTCATGGATTGATGGACAACCCTGCACATCGTGGCGCTTTGAGGAAAGCACCGGTCATTATTCGTAATCCTCGAAAAATTGACGAGATCGTTTTCATCCCACCTGACAGCAAAGACGTTAGAAAGCTCACCGGTGATTTATTCAACTTTATTGAAGGTAATATCGGGAAGATCGACCCCATTATTCTCGCCGGCATTTTTCATCGCCAATGTGTCATTATTCATCCCTTCATTGATGGCAATGGTAGAACAACAAGGTTGTTAACCACCGCAATCCTGGGGAAGTCAGGCCTTGACCTGTTTGAGATATTCAGCTTTGAGAATTATTACAATCGGAACATCACGCGCTACTTTAAGGCGGTAGGGCTTGAAGGCGATTTCTATGATTTGAAGGATGATATCGATTTTTCAGATTGGTTAGAGTATTTCGCCGATGGCATATTGGATGAGCTTCGCCGTGTGCGCAAGATTCTGCCTGAGCAAGCAGAGCCTAAACCTCGCCTAGAGCCACATCATCGTCAAATTCTGGCCTATATTGAAGAACATGGCAGTATTACACAGAGGGAATATGGCCAAATATCATCGCGCAGCCTGGCATCGAGAAAGCTGGATTTTGATAAGCTGGTTAAGATGGGCCTTATAGAAGCAAAAGGTACCGGGCGTGGCACTTACTATGTCAGGTGTTTTTAACTCATGTTTCGCAGTTCAGAACGGATTTAATTCGAGTAAACAACACGATCACAAATGCTCAACGCACAGGGCATATGGGTCCGGACAACGACTGCGGTTATTAAGGGCTGTAGCCGACACTAATTTTTACCACGAAGTGCACGAAGGTCACGAAGCGGCGTGTTCATGGATTTCAATGCCTATAAGCTACGCAATGAGATGAAATGATTGCTCGTCTGATCCTTCGTGCTCTTCGTGTCCTTCGTGGTTAAAGAAACCGGTTATGTGAAGGGTCGTGAGAGGATGCCCCGTTACCACACTTTTCATGCCTTTTGCATGCCATTCAATAGGTTTTTGTTGTTTGATTTGATTCGTAGGTCGGGTTAGCGTAGCGTAACCCGAAGAGCGGTTGAAGAATGCGCATTTCTTGTCGGGTTACGCTTCGCTAACCCGACCTACGGCTCTGTGAAAAGACAATAATCAACGTCAGAGTAAAAAATCTTACCTATGCAAATGTCCGCTATGGGTCGTTCGCGGTCTATTGCACCGCACAAAGTATAGGTTTGCTTTAGAGCGCAAGAAAAAATCATACTATATGTCGCTCAATCTTCCACTTTTGGCCGGTACCGGTCTAACGCTGCCATAGTCTGTGGGTCTTTCACTATGATTGGGTTTATTCGCACCGGTCACTGTTCTATCTGATCTTGGAGTTCATATCATCCAGGCTACCGGCTCGACCGGTGATACCCGCCCCTCTTATCAACCCCGTCTGTCCCGAGCGAGAAGCGCAGAAAAAACCGATCAGCGGGGCTGGCTGTTTGAGCGAAGCGAGTTCCAGCCCCGCCGGTTTTTGCGAGCATCGCAGCGGTCCCCGCAGGGGCGGGATAGTCGGGCGCCCTTTCTTTTGGTTACTTTTCTTTTGGCGCAAAAGAAAAGTGACTCGCCCAGGAGGGCGAAACAAGCGCTGGCAAAAGATGAGGAAAACAGCGACGGGGCAAAGCTTATCCGTCAGTTAGCTGCCTAAAGATTATCACTCGCACTATGGAGACTTTTCTACGACAACAAGGGAAGCATGCTCTATTGATGCCCCCCTCCCCGGCCCTCTGCGACAAGGGATGTTCGCAAAAGCCCGGTTCGCAGGTCAGGTTAGCGTAGCGTAACCCGATCTACGGCTCTGTAGCCGACACTAATTTTTACCACGAAGTGCACGAAGGTCTCGAAGCGGCGTGTTCATGGATTTCAATGCTTATAAGCTACGCAATGAGATGAAATGATTGCTCGTCTGATCCTTCGTGCTCTTCGTGTCCTTCGTGGTTAAAGAAACCGGTTATGTGAAGGGTCGTGAGAGGATGCCCAGTCACCACACTTTTCATGCCTTTTGCATGCCATTCAATAGGTTTTTGTTGTTTGATTTAGATTCGTAGGTCGGGTTAGCGTAGCGTAACCCGACGAGCGGTTGAAAAATGCGCATTTCTTGTCGGGTTATGCTTTGCTAACCCGACCTACGGCTCTACGACAGGGGAAAACCGATCCGTTAGTTACCGTTGAGAGATCAGACGATTTTCTCAACGGTACGAAGGGAAGCACACTCTTTTGATGCCCCCTCTCCCCAGCCCTCTCCCACAAGGGGAGAGGGGGTCTATTCGGAGAGAACAGAGTTCATCCGCACCCTATATTGTTCTACCGAACCCAGGATCAGCTTTCCCTATCCGGACCACCCCTTTTCAGCCCAGTGCGTTATGCAATGATTGGGTTAATTATCGATCATTCACTACCTATCAGGGCGATCAGGCCCAGCAAAACGATGAACAGAAAATCAGCCCGGCCATCAGACGTTGTTTCAGGGCGCTCTGTCGACTCGGGTCATGGGGCGCGGCCAATCGGATCGCTACTGCTGCGCATCCCAACCCTGTTTGAAGGCGCTGTCGAGTTTCGAGAGCCGCTCGTCCAGCTCGATGAGTGTCCGCAACCCCTGGGATGCGGGAACCTGACGCGACTCGATGGCCTGTTTGAGTGCATCGCGCTGGGCCACCACCTCGGCGATCTGTTGGCGGAGCTGATCGAGCGGTGCGGCGGGATCCGTTTCGGGGTGTGTCTGTGTCTGTGTCATGGTAAAAGCATCAATGGTCGGGACGGTTGTCGGTTTCAATCCTGCATCAGGCCGATCAGGCGTTCTTCGATTTCTGGGTAGGTCTCCGAGCTCAGCCTGAGGCGCTTCATCACCGCTTCCGCATAACGCGGCCAATCCACATTGACCACCTGACGATGCGTGCGGTCGACCAGATTTTCCGCCAGTTTCAGCACCGCCAGACAATCCAGAACCTGCTTGTCATGTATGCTGTTCCAGACCTCCGGATCGTGGTGCTGAAGGATGATCTCCTGGATGAACCGGGGCAGGTCCCAGGTCTCCGCGAACATGAATCCGGCCACCGCGTGATTCAGGTCATGGTACTGCTCCTCGATCTCGATGATCGAGCGGTCATAGTTACCGTTGCTCTCATCCAGGGTGTTGCGATAGGTCTCGAAGCAGCTCGCCATGATTGGGATACCGCAGTCATGGAACAGCCCGACCGCGTAAACATCCTCCAGCGGCACCGGCACATCGAGCTCCCGGGCTATCCACACCGAGGCCTTGGCGACCTCCGCCGCGGTGTCCCAGAAACGCTCCAGGTTCAGGCAGGATTTCTGGTTCAAGGCGCGCTTCATCTCATGGGCGGAGACCAGGTTCACCACATTGTCCACGCCCAGCATCACCACGGTCTGGCGAATGTCCGAAATATGGGTGCGCAAACCGAAAAACGCGGAGTTGACGCTTTTCAGCACCGCCGAGGAGAGCCCCACGTCCCGGCTGATCAGTTCGGACAGGCTTAGCACGTCCACGTCCCGGTTTGCCGTCAGTTTCTGGATCTGCGACAGCAGGGCGGGTTTGGCGGGTATGTAGTGCTCCCGACACAAGTGGCGCTTGGGATTTTCTTTACGGGTTTTCACCAATATCGGTCTCTTGTTCTTTCTGATCCCAGGCGTCCTTGATCTGCAGGATTTCATCAATGATCTGTTCGAATGCGTCAACCAGCCGTGGATCGAAATGGCTGCCTGCGTTCCCGCGCAGGGTCGCCAATGCCTCCTCCACCGGCCAGGAATCCTTGTAGGGCCGGCGCATGGTCAGCGCGTCGAACACATCGGCAATCGCCACGATGCGCGCACATTCCGGTATCGCCTTGCCCGCGAGTCCCTCCGGGTACCCCTCGCCGTCCCAGCGTTCATGATGATAACGCGCCACCGTGGCCGCCATCTGAAACAGGGGGCTGTTGCTCTTGCTGAGAATCCGGTAGCCGATCATCGAATGAGTCTTCATGATCGCCCACTCCTCGTCGGTGAGCTTACGCGGCGCCTTGAGAATCCCGTCGGAGATGCCGATCTTGCCGGTATCGTGCATCGGTGCGGCCAGCTCCAGAATCTGCGCCTCTTCCACCGGCCACTTCACGGCCCGGGCGAGGGCCGCGGAATAGGCGGCCATGCGCCAAATGTGCACTCCCGTGTCGGTGTCATTGTAATGACCCGCGTCACCCAGCATGAAGATCGCCGCCCGCTGGGACTCCTCGAGTTCCTGGGTGCGCTCGATCACCTGCTGTCGGCAGGCCCGCTGCTGATCGGATAACGCCAGGTGGGTTTTCACCCGCGCCCGTACCACCGAAGGATGTACCGGTTTAGCGAGATAGTCCACCGCACCGGCATCGAAGCCGGTCTGCTCATCCTCCGAGTCGGTTTTCGCGGTGACGAAGATCACCGGTATATGAGTGGTCTCCGGGTTGGCTTTCAGATGCCGGCAGACTGCGTAGCCGTCCATTTCAGGCATCATCACATCCAGCAGGATCAGATCCGGCTTGCGCTTTTCCACCAGCTTCAGGGCGATGATTCCGCTGGTGGCGGCCAGCACGGTGTACTGCCCCACCAGGATACCCTTCATCACCGCGATGTTCTCCGGGGTGTCGTCCACCACCAGAATCACCTGCTTCCGCAATGCCTGACCCGCGGCTTTGGCGGACACCGAATCATGGCCTGCTACGGTTTCCTGCATGATTCTGCTCATCCGTATCCAGACGTGTCGACTTCGTCGAGCAGACCGATCGCCTTTTCGAAGTCATATTGATCCACCGCCTTGGCGATCAACCTCAGGGTCGCGCCCAGTGCCTGATCCTGATATCGGCTTTGCAGCTTCAGCAGTACATCCTCAGCCTCGGTGTCGAAGGCCTCCAGGCGTTCACGCAACTCCTCGATCAACGTGCCCAGGGTTGCGTCGCTCGCACCCTGGGGATCGGTCTGCTCGCTCCCCGGCGGGGTCAGTGTCGCGATCTCTCCGATGACATCCTGCAGGGCCTGCTCCAGGTTCTGATAGTCGAGAGGCGCCAGGGGGTCCTGTTTCAGTGCGGCTTCCGCCTCGGTCGCCAATTCTTTGAGCCGTTCGGCATGCAGCGTGCCTGCAATCCCCTTGAGGGTGTGCAGGAGACGCAACGCCTCAACGGTTTCACCCGCCGTCTGGGCCTTGCGGGTCTCCTGGATGGTGAGTTTCTGGTTGTCCGCGAATTTTCCCAACAGACGATGGTAGAGGTCCGGGTCACCACCCAGGTCCCGAAGTCCCCGGGCATAGTCGAAATGGCGGGTTCCCAGGCCTTCGGATCCACGCTCCGGGTGGGCTATGCGGGTGGTTTCAACCAGGGACTCGCCGCGCGAGGGGGTCAACCATCTGACCAGCGTTTCCAGCATCGTCTGCACATGAATCGGTTTGGAAATATGGTCGTTCATACCGCACGCCAGGGCATCGCGGATATCCTCGTTCATCACATTGGCGGTCATTGCGATCACCGGCAGGGTGGCGAACCGCGCCTGCTGACGAATCGCCCGGGTCGCCTCGTAGCCGTCCATGACCGGCATCTGGCAATCCATCAGCACAGCGTCATAGACCGAAGATTCGAGCATCTCCAGCGCCTGTCGACCATGCTCCGCCACATCCGCGCTGATGCCCTGATGTTTGAGCAGGCTCACCACCACTTCCTGATTGAAGGGGTTGTCCTCGACCACCAACAGGTGCCGACCCCGCAGGATCGAACGATAGTCCTGCTTAACCTGCTTAAGGCTGCTGGAGTGCCCCTCATCAACGGCATTGGCCGCCGCACGAACCAGGCTTTCGATCAGCACCGGTTTGCCCAGCACACCGGACACCTGCACTTCCTGCTTGGACAGGTGGCGCTCCAGGTTGTCCACCCCATGAGCCGTGGTCATGATCACCGGCGGCAGGGGCTTGTCCAGCACATCCCCCAGGCGCTGGATCAGTTCCACCCCGTCCGCATCGCCGATGCGCCAGTCGATGAGGAGAAAATCGAAGTGACTGCCCTCCGAGAGCATCTCCAGCGCATCCTCCACATTACCCACGCTCTCCACGACGACCGCCTGTGATTCGAGAATGGTTTTGAAGATGATGCGTGCACTGGTGCTGTCATCCACGATCAGGCAACGACAGCCGTGCAACGCCTCCACGTCCAGGGAGGACACCGGTAAATCATCCTGGCTGCGCACCTCGAACGGCAGGTAGCAATGGAAGGTGCTGCCCACCCGCTCCCGGCTTTCCACACGGATCGTGCCCCCCATCATCTCCACCAGCCGGCGGCTGATGGAAAGGCCCAGACCGGTTCCGCCGTACTTGCGGGTGGTGGAGGCATCCGCCTGACTGAAGGACTCGAACAGTTTCCGCTGATTCTCTTCACTGATACCGATGCCGGTGTCCTTGACCGTGAAATGCAGAACCACTTCCGATCCCTTGCGCTCCGCCACCTCGACGGAGACGATCACCTCACCCTGCTCGGTGAACTTCAGCGCGTTATTACTCAGATTCAGAAGCACCTGCCCCAGTCGCATCGCATCCCCGACAAGGAAGGCCGGTGCTTCGCCCTGGATGTTGAACAGCAGTTCGATGCCCTTTTCCTCGGCGGTGTAGCTGAGCACATTGGCGATATCGTCGAACACGGTCTGCAGGCGGAACCGGGTCGATTCGATGTCCAGCTTGCCCGCTTCGATCTTGGACAGATCGAGGATATCGTTGATCAAACCCAGCAGGGATTCCGCGGAACGGTTGGCCTTGGTGATGAAATTGTGCTGCTCCGGGGTCAGCTCAGTCTGCAGGGCCAGATGGGTCATACCGATGATCGCGTTCATCGGGGTGCGGATCTCATGGCTCATGTTGGCGAGGAACTGGCTCTTGGCCCGGCTGGCCGCCTCGGCCTGCTCTTTTGCCTGCTGCAGCACCCGCTCCTGCTCCTTGCGCCCCGAGATATCCTGAAACACCGCCACATGCCCATCGACCTTGCCGTCCTTGAAGATCGGCGTGGCGCTCATGGAAACCGGAAAGGCCTTGCCCCACTTGGTGAAGAACAGCTCATCATCGGAGTTGTATTCGTGAGTCTGCATGACACTTTGCAGGATCGGGCAATTCTCGGACGGTATCCGGTCACCCTGTTTGTTATGATGATGGATCAGATCGTGGATATGTTCACCGAGTATTTCAAATTTGCTGAAACCGAGCAGCTGCTCAGCCTTGGGATTGACGAAGGTACACTCCCCTTCCTTGTTGAGGGCGTAGACACCCTCCCCCATGGTGTTGGTGAGGCCTTGTAGAAACCGGTTGCTCTCGGTGATGGACTCCTCCATCTTTTTCCGCTCGGTGATGTCCGTGCGAATCGAGATGTATTGGAAGGGGGCACCCGTTTCATCGACCATGGGCACGATGGTCGCCGCCACCCAGTAGGGGTCACCGTGCTTGCTCTTATTCTTCAGTTCTCCATGCCAGACTCTGCCCGTGGTGATGGTCTGCCACATATCCCGGTATATGGCCTCATCATGGAACCCCGACTTCACCAGACGGTGGTTCCTGCCGATCAGCTCCGCCTGAGTGAACCCACTGATCTCACAGAACTTGTCATTGGCATAAAGGATATTTCCGTGCACATCCGTGGAGGACACGATCGCATGCTGATCCACGGCGAATTTCTGCAACTCCAGATCGCGGGTTAAGGTGGCGAGCTGTTCGTTGGAATGTTGCACCGCCCGGGATATCCAGAATCCCAACACCATACTGACCAAAATGACGCTCAGTGAAAGTTCGATCTGCAGGGTACGGTAGGCTTCCTGCTGATACTCGATATCTTTCTCCAATGCCTCCATACGCTGCTGGCTCTTGAACAGCAACCGGTTGGCATTTTCCATGGCGCGCAGAAACAGTTGCGGCAGGGTGCGCAGGTATTTCTTGATCTCATCGGCATGTTCCACCAGATCTTCGTGGGTGGCGCGGTTCAACTCTTCATGCTGCAGCAGATTCCTCAGCCGCTCACTCTCTTGTTCCATCTGCAGCAGTTTTGGCGACAGATCGATCTGTTCCAGAACATAACGGTCGACGGCGGGCTTGTGATAAGTGATCACCCGGCGCATCGCTTCCAGACTCTCGATGTTCAGCGGGGTGACCCGCACATAGGTGCCCCCATGTTCGAGCAGGTCCAGCAGGCTGCGCAACTCATCCACATACTCCTGGATCTTGTTGCGGATCCGGTCCTGGCCACGTTCATTGGCGACTGTGGCCATCTGATAAAAACCCGACTCCACTTCCTTCAGGTCGAGAACGATCATCTCGCCAATCATCAGCCGGGCGCGCTCGTTGTCCACCTGGGAATTGAGCTCACCGATCAGCGACGCGAACAGGGTATTGAGCAGGAACAGCAGTAGAAATCCCATCAGAAAGATGGCGAGCAGGAGGTAGATCTTGCTCGATGAGAGTCCTTTCTTTTTGAACGCGGCCTGTTTGTTTGTAAAAACCGATGACATCAGAAGCGGTTCTGGTTATCCAAAAATCCGTATTTGCGAAAAACGGCCTGGCCCTCGGCCGAGGCCGCATAGTCCATGAAATAGCGACTCAGCTCCGGATACCCGGTAAACACCAGCTGATTGAGCAGCAACTGCTTGGGGGTGGCCAGTTTCGGGTCCAGTTCGATGACCTCCATATCCTCCCGGTTTTCATCGAAGAATGCGGTCGCCCGCCAGTTGAGAATGACATCCGCCTCTTGTTCCCTGAGCGCCCGGTTGAGATTACGCGAGTCGGTGGTCAGATAGACCGTATTGTCCAGTACCTGATCATAGATGCCCGCCGCTTCGAGCACCCGCTTACTCTCGCGTCCGACGCTGCCGCTGTCCGCATTGCCGATCACCACCGCGATATCCTTACGCAGCAATTCATTCAGATCATTGCCGATGTTACGGGGATTGCCCTTATGCACCATCATTGCCAGCTGGTTGTAGCCAACCTCCACATAATCGCCGAGCAACCCCTCTTCGAGGTGGCGCTTACGGTAGGAGGCGGAACCGGGCAGATACAGGTCGCCCTTCTGACTCAGAGCCAGGCTGCGATAGAGATCCTCGGACCCTCCCTGGGTGATCAGTATCCTGACATGCTTCTCCCGCTCCACAATGGCCGCGATCTCCTTGATCGGGTGCGCCATGGTGATTCCGCAATAGATCAACAGCTGGGGCGGCTGTGACTCCTTGGCCGGCTCCCCGTCACACCCGGCCAGTAGCATGACCAGCAATAACCACAGGAAGTTTCTCATGACTCCGCCTCTCCAGAGCGTCACATTGGGATCTGTTGCCACTGACCGTCCGGCCAATCGCGGCCTGCTGTCCTGACACCCGCACTGCGGCAACTGCCCGGAGTTGCCGGACAACCCGCCTTATCACTGGTGAAATCGGCAAAGCAACCGGAAACTTGATGCTCGGAAGCCGCGGCAGATGATCGCTTCGGGATAGAATGCCCTGCGAATGGGGTCAACTAAACCATTGAATCTCTGTTCTTTTGGAATCGAATGATCCGCTCATGCCCCCGCAGAGATGATCACCTCATGCATCTCCAGGGAACCCTCCCCGTCAAAGGCTTCGGAGGGCATCGGATTGGCGTGTGCGCTGCGAAAATCCTCACTGCCGACCCAGGCTTCGAACGAAGCCTTGTCCTCCCAGGTGGTCAGCACCACATAGGGCAGGCCCGACCGGGCGGGCTGCAACACCTGCATGCGGACGAATCCGGGCTGCTGTTCAATCTTACCGGCACGCTCCCGGAACCGCGCCTCGAACATGGCCCGGTAGGATTCGGCCACCGGTACCCGGTTGGCTACGATAAACATGCGCCTTCTCCTCTAGTGTTTTTTCATAGTGTAGCGCGATACGCCGGTTTGCCGGCGTAAGCCGGACCCCGATCATCCGCAGTCCACTTGACCCAGAGAATGCCTCTGGTAATGTCAATGTCCGGATTTCCAGACGAAGATTCCCATGAAGTACAAAGACCTGCGAGATTTCATCCAGCAACTCGAATCCCGGGGGGAGTTGAAGCGCATCCGTGTCGAAGTGGATCCGCACCTGGAGATCACCGAGATCTGCGACCGCACCCTGAGAAGAGGCGGTCCCGCCCTGCTGTTTGAAAAGGTCAAAGGCTCCCGCTATCCCCTGCTGGGAAATCTCTTCGGCACTCCGGAGCGGGTCGCCATGGGCATGGGGGAAGAGCGCGTCGAGGCGCTGCGCGAGGTTGGAAAACTGCTGGCCTTTCTCAAGGAGCCCGATCCGCCCAAGGGCATGAAGGACGCCTGGGAGAAACTGCCGGTGTTCCGCAAGGTACTCGATATGGCGCCCAAGGAGCTGCGCAACGCGCCGTGCCAGGCGGTAGTCCAGGAGGGCGACGCGGTCGATCTGACCCAGTTGCCGATCCAGACCTGCTGGCCGGAGGACGCCGCGCCTCTGATCACCTGGGGTCTGGTGGTGACCCGCGGTCCCGCCAAGAGTCGCCAGAACCTGGGCATCTACCGCATGCAGCAACTCGGACCCAACCGGGTCATCATGCGCTGGCTGGCTCATCGGGGCGGCGCCCTGGATTTCCGCGACTGGCAGGCGGCCCACCCGGGCGAGCCTTTCCCGGTGGCGGTGGCCCTGGGGGCCGATCCGGCCACCATCCTGGGGGCGGTCACTCCGGTGCCCGACAGCCTCTCGGAGTACGCCTTCGCCGGACTGCTGCGCGGCAGCCGCACCGAGGTGGTCAAATGCCGGGGCTCCGACCTGCAGGTCCCCGCCTCCGCCGAGTTCGTGCTCGAAGGTCACATCCATCCCGGGGACACCGCCCCGGAAGGCCCCTACGGCGACCACACCGGCTACTACAACGAGGTGGACGACTTCCCGGTATTCACCATCGATCGGCTCACCCATCGGGAGGACCCGATCTACCACAGCACCTATACCGGACGGCCACCGGACGAACCGGCGATCCTCGGGGTAGCGCTGAACGAGGTCTTCGTACCGATCCTGCAGAAGCAGTTCCCGGAGATCGTCGACTTCTATCTGCCCCCCGAAGGCTGCTCATACCGCATGGCGGTGGTGAGCATGAAGAAGCAGTATCCGGGGCATGCCAAACGGGTGATGATGGGCGTCTGGTCCTTCCTGCGCCAGTTCATGTACACCAAGTTTGTCATCGTGGTGGACGACGACGTCAACACCCGGGACTGGAACGACGTGATCTGGGCCATGACCACCCGCATGGATCCAGCCCGTGACACCACCCTGGTGGAGAACACCCCCATCGACTACCTCGACTTCGCCTCGCCCGTGTCCGGTCTCGGCTCCAAGATCGGATTCGACGCCACCAACAAATGGCCCGGTGAAACCCAGCGCGAATGGGGTCGGCCGATCCGTATGAGCGAATCGGTCAAGCAGCGGGTCGAGCAGATTTGGGATCAGCTCGGAATCGACTAAACTATTACAAATTCTCAGGATTTCGGCGCAAGGATCCCGGGATGTCAAAGTTATCGGGCCGTTACCGCGCGAGCGGGACGTGAACCCGCGGAGTAACCACGAAGACAGGAAGCTAGAATGCGTACGATCATGTTGATGAATGCCAAGGGGGGGTGTGGTAAAACCACCCTCGCGACCAATCTCGCCACCTATTACGCCGATGACGGTAAGCAGGTTGCGCTGGCCGACTTCGATCCGCAGAAATCGACCCTCGACTGGCTGGAAGCGCGCCGGGACTACGAAGGCATCCCGGATATCGAGGCGATCGACGCCCTAGCCGGACCGGTGAAACCGGGCAAGGGAACCCAGGTGCTGATCATGGACGCTCCGGCCGGGGTGCACGGCAAAGAGATCAATGCGATGCTGCAGAAGGTCGACACCCTGGTCCTGCCGGTACTGCCTTCACCCATCGACATGCGCGCCTGCAGCCGTTTTCTCGAGGAGCTCCTGGCCAGCGGACGGGTTTCCCGGCAGCAGACCCGGATCGGCATCGTCGCCAACCGGGTGCGCGAGAACACCCGCATCTACCACGATCTGGAGAACTACCTGGGTCATCTCAAGGTGCCTGTCATCACCCACCTCAAGGAGAGCCAGAACTATATCCGCTCCGCGGAAAAAGGCCTGGCCCTGTTCGAACTGGCGCCCACCCAGGTCTACAACGACGTGGTTCTCTGGGATCCCCTGATTCGCTGGCTGGCGGTCTAGACAAAGCCCGTCCCGCTAGTTGTCTGAGTAAATCGCCGGTATCACCCCGATGTAGCCCGGGTGAAACGAAGTGGAACCCGGGATCCGGCAGGATGCGAAGAAACGCGGGACAATACAAACTTTCCAGGCGAGTCACTTCTCCCACCAGCCGCGTTCACACGCTCTGCGTGGGAACGCATACCAATAGCTCTCGGCACTGACCCAGCTTGACAGGATCGTTAGTGTACCCCGATACAGATTCTGTACCATTCAGCCAGTCAGAAAGGGACCCCGACAGCCCTATACCCAAATAAACAAGCAGCATTGACAACCTATCAAACAAAGGCATATACCGATGTATATGCCTTTATCAGGAGTACGCTTCGATGGCACACTCAGAACGCCATGTCCGCCTGTTCCGCAACGGACGCAACCAGGCGCTGCGTATTCCCCGAGAGTTTGAGCTGGACGGCAACGAAGCACTTCTCCGCAAAGAGGGTGATCGACTCATCGTGGAGCCCATCCGCAAAGGCCGGCTGCTCGAACTGCTCGGAACACTCAAACCCCTGGAGGAATCCTTTCCAGATATTGATGAGAATCTACTCCCACTGGATGATATCGTACTCTGAACATGGCTTTGCGCTATCTCCTAGTGTAGTGTCCTATATAAATCATGTATTTAGAAAGCCACTCAAGCCGCGAGTGCAAGGCGTACCCCAAGGGCATTTCCTTCGGGGCACAGCCCGTAGGGAATGGCTATTCCCTTTCCAAGGGCTGCAACGCGGCAATCGTGGCTTGAGTGGCTTCCCGGAGGGCGAGCGATGTGATTTATACGCCATCTCAGGATAGGCCTCGTCTAAATATATGATTTATATAGGTCACTGCACTAGATACCAATATCCTTTCCGATCTGATAAGACACCCCCAGGGCAGTATCGCTAAACGTATCAGCGAAGTTTGAGAAGACACCATCTGCACCAGTATCGTTGTTGCCGCAGAACTCCGATTTGGCGCAGCAAAGTCAGGCTCCCAACAACTATCCGATCGGGTTAATCTGATCCTCTCCGCCTTGGAAATCCTGCCCCTGGAAGTACCGGCCGATCATCGTTACGGAGATATCCGACAGTACCTGTCAAGCCGAGGGATACCTATTGGTCCGAACGACCTGCTGATTGCCGCCCACGCGCTTTCACTGGATCTTGCTGTCGTCACTGCAAACACCCGCGTATTCACTCGCGTACCCGGGTTGAAGGTAGAAAATTGGTTGTCTGATTAATACTGGAGTCATGTCAGCATCGCCATGCTGCCTTGATTGCTGCACTCAGGGCGAAGGGAGACATCTGGGGGGTGTATGATCACGCAGTGCTTCGCATTCTGCCGGATCCCGGTACGGGGTGAGAATCGCTACTCCTGAGATTCCCGCATGTCCGAAGCAGCGGAACCCGGGATCAACCCTCTGGAGCTCCGAGGCGGGCTGTTTGAGCGTAGCGAGTTCCAGCCCCGCCGGTTTTAGTGAGCATCACAGCGATCCCACGCGGAGCGTGGCCGCGCGATAAATTTATCAATCGATACTAATCAGGACAGGCGGTGACGGCGGAGCAAGGCTGCTTGAGCCAATGAGCGAAAAATATTTAGGGCCAATTCGCTTGTCATCAACGATCACATCATCGAGGTAATAGGCTGACTGCATTGTCGACCCCCAGGAATAGGTATTGCTGTTATTCCCCCCAAAGAATATCTGATTCCACAATCTGCCTTGCGCGGGTGCCGGTGTGGGCCAGGTTTTATTGTCCATGACCTGAGTGGCATTCCCAGCAGAATCATAAACCCAGATATCCCAGTCCGTCGTGGTCGCATGTTGTGTTACATGGTATTCGATTCCAAACCAGCCTCCCAGATAGGCATTAAGATTCATGTCCCCATCCGACGCCCATTTATCATTCTGATCCCCATCATCACCTTCTACATGAATGGTGATGCCCGGAGCGGAACCGTAGTTATACTGTTTGATATGAGACAAAATACTCCAGTATTCACTATAGGTGTTTCTGTCCGGACACATCGCAGAAGCACAGTCGATATTGAAAGTAGTGAACTTCCAAGATGAATACCAGGTGTAGTCTTCACCGGGTGTATAGACCCCTGTAGCACCCGCCTGACATGACCCGCCAAGGCACGATGTTGGAAACTCATTTTTTGGGATATTCACCATGAAAAACAGGTAGAACTCTTCGTAGCCTTCACCCATGAAAAATCCCAACCTGCTGGGTCCGGCCGCGGTCTCGCCGATATCGATGGCTACTGATTTACTCCCTCTCCATACCCGATCATCCCCGAAAGCGCCGATCCAATTATCCGGCGGCAATCGGCTATCACCCCACATGGAATAGTAACCCCAGGCTGAATCAGAACCATTCAAGAGTTTGGGCATTTTTGAAACATCGTCCGTGTTTCCAATTCGGCCTTCTGTACGCACCCAGTCCGCCAAGCCATCAAATGTCTCGACAAAGTCGAAATCCCAATCAATACTCAAAGTCGATGATTGATTGCCGAAACTCGGTGCCGCGTTGGCTGTCGAAAAGCCTGCATTCGAGATACAAATTAAGGCGGCGAAAAGATAATTCGATAGTGAACCTCTGCGACCTACGCTCATGATTCTGTCCCTATTTACATTCAACGATCCGTTCACCGATTTGAGACCCACATCAGCGCAAAGTCCGCAATCAGAGCAACACTGTTACATTCGCAGACCAAAGCACCCCAAACAATAAAGTGGCCGCAAAAATGTGACGCACGGCTCGAGGCAGACCGGAATCACTCCAGACAGGCGGGCAACCCCTGCGCCAGTTCGGGGTAGACCAGGGTCACCCCCAGTTCCTCCAGCATTTTGCGGTTGCTCAAGCGGCGGGACTCTCCAAGATAGGAAAGCATCCCCGGGGACAACTGACTTTGCGCCTCGGCAAGACCGATCAGCGGCGGCCGGGGCATACCCAGAAAATCCGCCACCCGGTTGAAATAGCGGGTCATGCTTTCCGGATGGCCGTCACACACGTTATACACCTCGCCAGAAACGCCCCGCTCCATGGCCGCACGGGCCACCCGTACCAGATCGAGGGCGTGGATATGATTGGTGATCGGCGCCTCGGCTTCGGAGACCATGGGCAATCCCTTGCGCAAACGCTCCACCGGCAGCTTACCCGGCCCGTAGATACCCGCGACCCGCAGGATCACCAACGGACGCCCTGTGGCTTCACTCCAGGCCCGCCAGCGCTGCTCGGCATCCAGCCGCCGCCGCGCCCGGTCCACGCTGGGCGCCGGCGCCCGAGTTTCATCCACCCACGCTCCCTGGCAATCCCCGTATACCCCGGTGGTGCTCAGGTAGACCACCTTGCCCGGCTGACCCGTTTCAGCGAAAGCGTCGATCAGCCGCGCCACCCGGGTGTCCTCGACCCCCTTAGCCGGAGGTGGGGCAAAATAGAACAGGGACTCATCCGCCAGAACTGGCGGGGATACAATCGACTCATCCAGGTCGCAGGCCAGAGCATCGATACCCGCTCCAGCCAACTGCTGACGACGGGTTTCGGAACGCACCCAGCCTCGAACCGGCACTTCATCGACCTGGTATGCCTCAGCCAGACGGCGACCGATGTCGCCGCACCCCACGATCGTAACACCCATAACCCAAAGGACTCCCGGTTTTATTCCTGTTGAAAATCAGCGAGAATCGCGGCCTTACAGTAAGATGGCCACACTTCGCAACAGCAGGCTCCCATCGCCACGGGTGCAGAAGTACAGCCGCAGACCCAGTTTAACCAATGAATCCATCGCAGGGCAGCCCATGAGTCACAGAGTGCAGGTAGAGCCGAGTGGTCACCAGTTCACCGTAGAAGAGGACGAGACCATTCTCGCAGCCGCGATCCGCCAGGGCATCAATCTGCCCTACGGATGTCGCAATGGCTTCTGTGGGGATTGCCGTGCCACCCTGAAGAGCGGCAGGGTGCACTACCCCGATGGAGTGCCCCCGGTGATGGCCGAGCATGAAACCGAAGCCTGTTATACCTGCCAGGCCAGCCCGAGTTCGGATATCACCCTGGGGATCACCGAAATCACCCAGGCCCAGGACATCCAGACCCGAATCATGCCCTGCAAAATCGATCGCATCGAGCGCCTCAACGACGATGTAATCCGCCTCTACCTAAAACTGCCGGAAGGTGAACGCCTGCAGTTTCTGGCGGGACAATATCTGAACTTCGTGCTGCAGGACGGCAGCCGGCGAGCCTTTTCCATCGCCAACGCCCCTCACGATGACGACTTCATCGAACTACACATCCGGCATGTCAACGGCGGCGCCTTCACCGACTCGTTATTCAATGGCATGAAGGAAAAGACCATCCTGCGCATCGAAGCGCCCCTGGGCAGTTACTTCCTACGGGAGGACTCGGAAAAACCGATCATCCTGATGGGCGGCGGCACCGGTTTCGCGCCGCTGAAAGGGATCATCGAACACGCCTTCCAGATCGGCGTAAAGCGACCCATGCACCTCTACTGGGGCGTGCGCTCCCGGGTCGATCTCTATCTGCCGGACCTGCCTGAGCGCTGGGCCAGCCAATACCCGAACTTCCGCTACATTCCGGTCCTCTCGGAACCCGATGCGGATTGGCAGGGCGAGACCGGCTGGGTACACGAAACCGTGGTGGCGCAGCATCCTGACCTGAGCGGATTCGAGATCTACATGAGCGGTCCGCCACCCATGATCCAGGCGGGTAAAGAGGCTTTTCTGGCCCATGGCTTGTCCGGTGAGGCGCTTTACTCCGACTCGTTTGAGTACGGCGCTGCGGCTGCTTCAACAAGGTAACCGGCATTCACCAGATACAACCCCATCGCATGCGTTAACTCAGCTTCAAATATTCCCGCTCAAATCCGCCTCAACCCATTTACCGCAGGGATCCGAGATCACCACGCAGTTGCGCCCACTGCGCTTGGCTTCATAGAGGGCATTGTCCGCACGCCGCAGGATATCCGTGACCTGCTCATCCTCCCCGTGGATACTGCTCACGCCGATACTCACAGTGGTGGCGATGCGGACATCTTCAGAGACAAAAGGCCGGTCCGCAACCCACTCGCAAACCCGCATGCCCAACTGATAGGCCCCCGCCAGATCGGTTTCCGGTAACAGCACCACGAACTCCTCACCCCCGTAACGTGCCAGGAAGTCCTGACTGCGGATCGCCTCTTCGCAGATATCCACCACGTGTTTCAGCACTTCGTCACCGATACCGTGTCCGTAGGTGTCATTGATCCGTTTGAAGTGATCCAGGTCGATCATCATGAATGAGAAGTCCCGTTGGAAACGCTGAGCCCGGCGGAATTCCCGTCTCGCCACCGCCTCGAATTCCCGGCGGTTGGCCAGCCCGGTCAGGGGATCGGTGGTGGCGAACTGCTGCAGGCGCAGATAGGCCTGCTTTTTCTGCACCGCATTGCGGGCGAAAAACAGGCTGATGATGGCGGTTACGATAAACAGCAGCAGATAGGTCACAAACCCGATCAGGAAACGCTTCGCGGTAAGCTCCTTGATGGTGTCCCGGGAGATGTGAGAGAGAAAGATCCAATAGAGACGGGACGATTCCATTGGCGTCAGGGATTCATCTGTACCCAGATTCTCCAGGGTTCCCTGATGCGCCGGGTTGACCGGATAGGCTTTCTGAAACACAAACACCCCATCATCAGAAATGAACGAGCCCTTGTCAGCGGAACCGATCGCGGCCCAGACCCTGGGCCAGCGCTTGGCAAAGGTGTCATCCCGACCGTACATAAAGCCCCAGCGCTGTTCCTCGGGTACGCCCAGCAGCCAGTAACCCTCGCGGTTGAGCATCACCGATTGACCCTGCCGGTCCTTGAAGATCTCCTCGATCCGCGCCAGATACTCATCCGGGGTGTAGTTGATCACCAGCACCCCCTGTTTCACACCGTAGCCGTCCACCACCGGGGTGGCGAAACGGATGGTCGGGCGTATCGGCTGCTCGATCATGCCGTTTTCCACATTCAGATCCAGGGGCGAAACATAGATCTCTCCCTGTCCCAGCTTGACCGAGTCTTTGAAGTAATAGCGATCGCTCTTATCCTGGAGCGCATTGCGGGGCACAATCTCCTGACCCTCGGGCCGGTTGTTGACGCGGATCTCCTCCACGCCATCAAGGTTGATCAGGCGAAGTTGTTGATACTTGGGCTTGCGCCGGGCGAACAGGGAAAACTCCCGCGCCACGCGAATCCAGTTGGCCAGGCTCTTGTCGTGCAGGTAGTTTTTGAGGATCTCCCCCTCGGCCAGAACGAACAGGTCCGAAAGTTTCTGTACGAACACCAACGAGGTCAGCTCGCTGGCGCTGCGCATCGCGGACTCCTCGCGTATCAGGGTGGTCTGCAACTCATATTTCTCGGTCTGGTTGGAGAAGGCGAAGAAGATGCCCGCCAGGAGCAATGAAACCGGCAGAAACAGCCACAGGAAACTGGTGATCATCTCCCGCCGCGCCGAAAAACGCTGATCGGGCAAGGGCTCCAAGATCTCCACGGAGTAGGGGTCGTGGTTATCGAGCGTCATGGTCCCGGTTGCTCCAGTCACCGGCCGAGCGCATGGACTCATCGGGAAGCATGCGGGAAACGTAATCCGAAACCGATTCCAGATCCTGTTCACTGAACATCCGGATCGCCTCCTCCATTGTGCGATTGGCATTCCTGCGCTTGCCGGACTTGATCCACTCCATCTGCCGCAACAAATAGGGGTAGTGTTGTCCCTGAATCCGCGGATAGACCTTCAACGCATCACCTTCGCCCCGCTCACCATGACAGTCCACACAGTATTCTTCGTAGAGGCGCTTGCCGCGCAGCAGGTCGTCACCCGCACCCTTGCGGGTCGCAAGGGTCATCTTGAGGCGTTCGATATACTGCGCCACATCGGCAATCGACTGGATACCCCCCAGCTCCTCCGGCAGCGTGAAGGGAAACATCGAGGGATTGTCCCGATTCTTGGCGCGGATATCCGCCAGCTGCTTGATGATCACACTGCGATGCTGCCCTGCAATCTGGGGATAGGCTCCATTCGGGGTGCCCCAGCCTTCCGGCATGTGGCAGACCGCGCATCCCTCATAGACCCAGCGTCCGTTTTCAAGGTTGGGGGTCAGCTTCAAGGCCGCTTCGCTCTCCGGATCCAGCTGCTCCCAGCCATAACCCACCGGGCACCCGCCGCACAGAGCCAGCAACAACAGAAAACGGAACAGCAGAGAACCATCAATTCGAAGCAAGTGATACACCGGAGAAGGTTGAATTCAGATTGATAACCTCCGTGTAACGAGAAATTACTCCGCTTCCACTAGGAGTATATAGCACAAACCCCATGGTTTTTTCCGGCTATCAGCCGCCGTCCGTTAGTCGGAGTTGTCCATCGTGGAGATGGCGCATTGCGCGTCCGGATGCCAGTCATCACACGTTTCCAGCGGTTTGGGCAATGCGATTCCATAACCCTGGACATAATCGACACCAATCTCCCGTATGCACTCCAGAATAGCATCGTTCTCTACAAACTCGGCGATCGTTTTCAACCCCATGGTATGACCGATGTCGTTGATTGATTTAACCATTGCGTAATCGATCGGATCGTCAGCGATATCCTTGACGAACAGCCCATCGATCTTGAGGTAATCCACCGGAAGATTCTTCAGGTAGGCGAAAGAAGACATGCCGCTGCCGAAATCATCGAGCGCAAAATAGCAGCCCATGCTCTTGAAGCGATGGATGAAATCGGTCGCCTTTTGCAGATTGGTTATGGCGGCAGTCTCCGTGATCTCGAAACAGAGTTTCTCAGGCGGCAATCCCGAGACCTCGAGGCATTCAGCCACGAAGTCATGAAAATGTTCATCACTCAACGACTTGCCAGAGAGATTAATGGCACAGCAGATCAACTGCCTCTGCCGCTCGGGATTCTCTTCCAACCAGTTCAGAGCCGTGCGAATAACCCAGCGATCGAGTGCCGAGGTGAGGTCGTATCGCTCGGCAGCCGGCAGGAAAAAACCCGGCGGGATGATATCGCCCGCCTCGTTGACCATGCGGATCAACAGCTCGAAGTGCTCCCCTTTGTTATCACGATCGTCGCTCGGAACAATCTGTTGGTAATAGAGCCTGAGACGATCCTCCTCCAGCGCGCGATTGATGCGGGATACCCACTGCATCTCACCGTACCGCTTGGCGATCTCCCCATCGTTGGGGCTGTAGACATGGACCCTATTGCGCCCGCTCTCTTTGGCCAGATAGCAGGCGGCGTCCGCGGTGGCCATGGCGTCCTGGATGCCGAGATTCTCCGGTGTGATCGGCACCAACCCGATGCTCACGCCAACGGCGAACAGCTTGTCCTGCCAGCTGAAGCGGATATCCTGCACGGCCTGGCTCAGTTTGGTGGCGATCTCCTGGGCTTGCTGCAAAGTGCAAAACTCCAGTAGCACCCCGAACTCGTCGCCACCGAGTCGCGCCAGCAGGTCGCACTTGCGCACCTGTTGCTGCAGGATCACCGCGATCTGTTGCAGCAGCTGGTCTCCCGCCATGTGCCCACAGGTGTCGTTGACGACTTTGAACTGATCCAGATCCAGGTAACAGAGCACATGCTCCGAACCGTTGCTCTGACTGTCGCTGAGCAAACGGGCGAGAACCCGTTCGAACTCGGTACGGTTGATGAGTCCGGTCAGACTGTCATGGGTCGCCTGGTGGGTGAGCTGGCGATTCAGCTTTCGCGCTTGGGTGACATCATGGAAGACCAGCACGGCGCCCACCAGTCTACCGCTGTGGTCTTTAATCGGAGAGACGACCGCGTCAATGGCCGTCTCCGAACCGGTTCGATGGACCAGAATGTTGTGCAACCCCAACTCGATGATGCGCCCCTCGCCCAGGCAACGTTGCACGGGATCGGATATCGGTCTGCGGGTAAACTCATTGGTTAGCTGAAAGATCTCACTCAACGGGCGGGTAACCGCATTTTTCTGGGTCCATCCCGTGAGGCGCTCCGCTACTGGGTTGAGGTATTCGATGGTACCGTCGGTACCGGTGGTGATGACCCCGTCGCCGATCGACTCCAGCGTGGCAATGGCCCGTCCCTTCTCTCGGTCCAGCAGGTCCAGCCGCCGGGCGAACTGGGTGTTGCTGAGCATGTAGTCTTCACGCCGCGCAGCGATATCGCAGACCCGACGCAGCTGTTCCGCACGAAACGGCTTTGCGATGAAATCGGCGGCCCCGTGCAATACCAGATCACTGGCGTGCTCGGGGGTGTTGGCGGCGGTCATGATCACCACAGACTGACTGGGCCGCTCCTTGATCATCGCCTTCAGAACGTCCGGACCCGACATGCCGGGCAACATCACATCCAGCAACACCAGATCGTGCCGAGTGGCCCGCCAGGATGCAAGCCCGGAGAGGCCGTCCGCCGCTGATTCGATCATGAAACGCTTACCCAATACCCGACGCACGATTTCACAGGTATCCGGATTGTCTTCGATGACCAGCAGCGTGGGGCGGGGCGGGGCGATCGGTCCCCGTTCGAGCAGCGAGGCAACCACAGAGGGCAGTTGGGCGCGCTGTTCAAAGTGGACCAGCGCATTGATTTCGTACTCTTTAGCCGTGGCCTCGGCAATGCGCTCGCTGAAACTGCGGGTAAACACCAGTATCGGTATCTCCCGCGATGTTTGAAATACGCCCGATCGCACCAGGCGCGCCAACCGCCAGCCATCGAGGGCGCCCAGCGGAATCTCGGTTATCAAAAGATCAATTCGGTTACCCAGCAGAAAATTGAGTGCGCACGCCCCATCCTCCGCTTCACTGACGCGTGAGTAACCGGCTTCCCGCAGCGAGGAGAGCAGGACACCCCGAGTCTCTTCGTCAGGATGCACCAGTAGCAGATGAGCAGTATCTCTCATGGTTCAGCATGCAACCGCAATGGTACCCTACAGCGATTTTTACCCTATACATTATAGGGTTTTCCACAATATTACGATGTTTTACAGAGTCTTCCGATTTCAACCTGTCCAATGACGAAGCACGTCACACTATCCAGGAGACCTTACCCCGGTTTCCATCTCCGTAGAGACCTCTATCGGCAGGGGGATCCGAACACTGAAGCGACTGCCCTCTCCTGGCGCGCTGACTACCCCGACCTGCCCTCCCATCAGAGTACACAGCCTTCGGGTAATACTCAGCCCGAGCCCGGTACCTTCAAAGCGTCGGGTGGTAGTGCCGTCGACCTGTCGGAACTGCTCGAAAATGACGCTCTGCTGCTCATCGCTCATGCCGATACCATTATCCTCCACATCCAGGACCAACAACACCTGGCTGATCATGAGCCTGACCTCGATGCTTCCGTGCTCAGTGAATTTGGCAGCGTTGCTCATTAGGTTGAGAATGATTTGCAGTACCCTTCCACGATCGATTTCTACCGTCTGGCCGGAGCCGTTCTCGTAGTTCAGTAGCAACTGATTATGGTTACGCGCGACCAGGGGCTGAACGGTCTCTGCGGCCTCGCGCAGCAGTTTTTCCAGATCAACGCTTTCGATCTTCAGTTCCATGCGTCCGGCTTCGATCTTGGCCAGATCGAGCACATCGGTGATCAGGGACATCAGATGCTGGGCGCTGTGCAGCACCCGCTGCAGGTCTGCCGTGTACTCATCGACGCCCTCATCCTCAAGACCTTCGATGACAAGATCGGTATAGCCGATGACCGCCTGCAGCGGGGTACGCAGCTCGTGGGTGATGTTGGCGAGAAACTCGCTCTTCTGACGGCTGGCCGCGAGTGCGGCATCCCGGGCGTAGACCAGATCCTTGGTGCGCATCGCAACCTCGGACTCCAGCACCTCGGTCTGTTGACGCAGATCCCGGTTCCGCAACGCCAGCGCCTCCATCATCTTGTTGAACACCTCTGCGATTCTGGCGATCTCGCGCGGACCACTGGGCTCGGCGCGAGCGTTGGTGTCCCCCCCCTCGGCACGCAGCATCACCCCGGAAAGCGCCATCAACGGCCGGGTCAGACGCTCGAGAATGAACTTGAGCAGGAGCAGCAGCACCAAGGTGAAGGTGAAGGCAATCAAGGTGTTGGCGAAAAACAGGGAGATCTGCATCTCACGCAGAGCCTCGCTGCCCATCACCACATACACATGGCCCAGCAGTTCGGATTTCGGGCGGTCCGCGACATACTCGGGCAGATCCCCCTCACCCTCTGGAGCACGGGTGAACACCGGCGCCACGAAGTGCCAGTTACCCTTGCTTTCCGCAACCAGCTCTGCCCCCATGGCCGGCCAATGGCCGTCCTGCAAAAACCGCTCCGACAATGCTTCGGCAGCGGTCACGGTCAACGGATGGTGATGCGTGTCGTAGATGGAAACGCCGTGCACTTCGGGAAAGGCCAGGGTCGTACGTACCGCCTCCTGGGCATTTTCCGCACTGCCATAAAGTAGCGCCAGAACGCTTTGTTTGGCCAGATTGCCCGTGATCTGAATACCTTGCGCCAGCAGCAGATCGCGGGACCGGTTGTAGGTTACCCAGGCGGTCGCGATTGAAACGATGACCGAGAGCGTGACCATTCCCACCGCGATGGTCATGAACAACTGGCGCCGGAAACTCGGGAGTTCGGCCACTGCAGGCGAGTCGAGCGCCGGACTGCCCACGGTTCAGCGACTGGGATAGATCAGGGCGAAGCCGCTTCTCTGGGTGGGTGTAAAAAGCATACCCAGATGCGAAGCCGTACGCAGGTTGACAGCCACCTTCAGATCCTGAAGCGGCACGATACCGGGTGGAGCGCCGGTGCCCCGCATCAATCGGATCACCATTCTGGCCAGCTCCTCACCCATCTCCCGATGGTCGGGAAAAAGGGAAAACAGCGCTCCCTTTTTGACGTGGGATGGGTTATTTGAGAACACCACCAGTTTCTTCTCCCAGGCGGCTTCCAGCACCATCGGCAGTACCGCTTCATCCGGGGCGATATTGTCGAGGGGCAGCCAGATGGCATCCTGCAGATCCTTCACTTCGCCCAGGATGTCACGGTAGGTACGCACCGCGGTACGCGTATCATCCGCCTCGTAGGAGTGCAGTTCCACACTGTGACGCTTGGCCGCGGCCTGCGCCAGGGGAATCAGCCAGCCGTTGTTCTGTTCGCTATAAACGAGGTAGACCCGTTTGACCGGCGGGGTCAGATTGCCCAGGCGCTTGAAAAACTGCTCAGGATCCGCGGCCAGGCTGATGCCGTTCAGGTGGTTGGGGGTGACCAGTGCGGCCCCCACAACCATCGGACGCGAGGACGGCAGCTGTTTAGCGATCTTATAGCCATGCTGGCCCAGTGCGATGAGGGCGTCTGCTTGTTCACTGTCAAGCCAGCGGTTTAACTCGTCGACTTCGCTCCCCTCGGAAATGGTTTTGCTAAGTACCTGAATGCCATCCGCTGCGTCGATGCCGTCGATGATGTTTTCAAAGACCCTGGCATAGGCGCTCTGCACCTGAGGATAGATGACCGCCACTTTCATGTCACCGGCCGCCGCCGGTACGCTGAGCATCATCAGCAGAATGAGTGCACACGACAGCGAATCACGCGTCCAGGCCATCCCAAGTCTGAGCAACCGGGTGCCACGCCGAAGCGCAAACCGGCTCCTGTACACCGCGGTGTTTTCCACAAAGCCGATCACAGCGGGTAACTCATGCTGATCCAGAATGCCCGGCCCGGCAACGGATAGTCCGAGGGTATCGCCGCGGTCCCCAGATTTGGCTTGTACAGGGTCGGAGCGCGGGCATCCGTGTCGAACAGGTTGCTCACCTTGAACTGCAGCTCCAGTGGCTCTGTCTGAACCCGGTAGGCAAGGGTCAGGTCGGTCAGGCTGTAATCGTCGATCGGTGGACGGCTATCCCCCTCCTCACGCAGAAAATCGGCCAGCCAGGCCGTATGTGCCGCCAGCGTCCAGGCAGGAGCGGGGCGCCAGAGCGCAAGGATCGAAGCCATCTGCCCGGGGGTGTTGGCGATCTCCTGACCGGTACTACGGTCCTCTGAATACTGCCACGCATAGCTGGCCTTGATCTGCAGTTCCGTCCAGGGTTTCCAATCGGCTTCCAGCTCGACTCCATGACCGGTGCGGTCGTGTACATTTTGCGCCGTGCTGGTGGTGCCAGCGGTGTCGGGCAGATAGTCGATCAACGCCTCGATCTGGTAGTGGAACAGATTCAACTTGCCATTCAGGGTTGCGCTGTGACGGTAGTCGAAGGCGATCTCGTAGGAGTCGATGGTCTCCGGATCGAGGTTGGTGTTGCCGAGGACCACGGGATTGTTCTGCACATGCTGCTCGCCGAATGAGGGCGCGCGGAAGGCTCGGCCATAAAGCAGCTTGCTGGTGAGATTGTAATTCATGGCCCATACCAGCGCGGCCCGGGGGTTATAGGTGGTGCCGAAATCGGAGTAGTCATCGGCGCGCAGGCCCAGGGTCAGCTCCCAGTCGGAGGAGATGTTCCAGACATCCTGCAAGCTCAGGTACTTAATGGTTCGCTGGGTGTAGGGCATGAAGACATAGGGGGTGTCACTGACATCGATCAGGGTGCCGTCCACGCTGCCCTCGCTGCCATCGATGACCCCCGGGCCGAAGTTCTTCTTCTCCTGTGCCTCCTCGCTCTGGTAGGTGATTCCGAGGCCAACCCGCAGTTGATGCCCGACCCAGCCTCCATAGATCGAGGTCCAGTCGAGATTACCGAATTTCTCAACCTGATCCAGATGCGCAATGACACCGTCGGGAAAGGTCACGATGCCGCCCAGGGGCGATGATCCGATGTTGCCGTCGGCGCCGATTGGCAGGCTCGTACCCGGGGGAAAGAGGACGAATTTCGGATGGTCATGCAGGTGTCTTGCCGACAGCCGCAGATCCGAACTCCAGTCCTGGGGCAGCTCCCGCAAGCGATAGCCGATATCGATCTGGCTGAGTTCACTCTGCTGCTGGCCATCGGGATCCAGCGTCTGGGAGGCGCCGGCACCCACGCCGGTATCCATGTTTCGCCAGTGCCAGAGGGAGAGATCCCATTGCTCCTGCTTGAACCTGAGGGTAGTGTTCAACACCTCGTGGTTGGTTGACAGCGACCCGGGCGCATGGCTGGCGTCGGTACCGAAGCCATTATCGAAGACGCTCTGCAGATCGCTGTCCACACGGCGATCGTCGTCGCCGTCGCTGTGGGTGTATTCGATGTCGAAACCGATGTCCCAACCAGCCCACTCGCCCCCATACTGAGCCCAGGCGTCGCGGGTGTCGAAGGTGCCATAGCGGACGCCCAGGCTACCACTGGCCAGGGTTTCGGGGGTCTTGGTGATCACGTTGATCACCCCGGCAAAGGCGTCGGCGCCATAGACCGCTGAGGCAGGACCGCGTATGACCTCAACATGGTCGATGCCCTCAACCGGCAGCAGGAAGAGGTTAGGTCGGGCACCGTTATAAAAATAGGTAACGGGCACACCGTCACGTAGCAGCAGCACATGGGGTGTCTGATCCGACGTGATGCCGCGCATGGTCCAGTTGGGATTGAGGCGGTTGAACGGCGAGATGCCGACATAGAGACCCGGCACCAGAACCAGTGCATCTTCAAGGCGGGTGGCGCCGATCGACTTCATCTCTTCCGTGGTAATCACACTGGTGACCGCGGGCGCCAGATGGATCGGTTTGGCGGAACCCGTGGCGATGCTTACGCTCTCTTCATCACCGTACAACAACGACAATTCATCACTCGCAAGCACCATCGGCTCCGCCGCTTCACTCGGCGCAAACGGGGTGATCAATGCAACCCAGAGGAAGAGTCTGGATACTCCGGTGGACGGATTGAAATAATTCACGATGATCACACCGAACCCCCCATTTTGACCCTGCATCAACACCCGCCAAGACTCAAAGATTGGCCGTGCTGAAACCCGAATACCTATGAGAATTCGGTTAGAGGAAGCATAAACGCCCTTGTCACAAGGGTCCAGCAGTTTGCTGGTCAGCCAGGCATTCCAGGTCCGCGACCAAGAGCTTTAAGACATTCACGATTCCTGGCTGACTGCGAGGTGCATTCAGGCGCCCTGGTGCCGGACAGACGTTACCGCCAGCGCTTCGTCTACCTGCCCACGCCGACGACCGATGTCATCCATGATGACGTAGAGACTGGGTACCAGCACCAGGGTGATGGCCGTGGCGAACAGGATCCCATAACCCAGGGAGATGGCCATGGGGATCATGAAGCGGGCCTGGCGCGAGGTTTCGAAGATCATCGGCGCGAGACCGCCGAAGGTGGTCACCGTGGTCAGCAGAATCGGCCGGAAACGGCGCACCCCGGCGGCGACCATGGCTTCGAAGGCATCCAGCCCTTCGCGGCGCCGGCTGTTCGCATAGTCGATCATCACCAGGGCGTCATTAACCACCACGCCGCCCAGGGCGATCATCCCCATCACGCTGATCATGCTCAGGTTGTAACCCATCAGCAGATGCCCGAGGATCGCCCCCACCGCGCCGAAGGGGATGGCGCTCATGACGATCATCGGTTGAATGTAACTGCGGAACGGTACCGCCAGCAGGGCGTAGATAACGACCAGCGCACCACTCACACTGACGATGAAACTGTCCACCGCGTCGCGCATGCTCGCCTGGCGCCCCTCGAAACTGTAACTCAGCCCGGGATAGTCCTTGAGCAGGGCCGGCAACAGCTCGGTTTTCACCTCGGCAAGCACTCGCGCGGTTTCGCTGATCGGCTCCACGTTGGCGGTCACGGTGATGGTGCGTCGTCCGTTGCGCCGCTCGATCTGGGTAAACGCCCGGCCGGGCTTGAACTCCGCCACCTGGGCCAGGGGCACATAGCCACCGGCCGGAGTACGGATCAGCAGCTGTTCCAGGTCGTAGAGCCGGGTGCGCTCCTGCTCCGGCAGACGCACCAGCACCTTCACCTCGTCGTTGCCCCGCTGCTGACGCAGCGCCTCGGCGCCGTAGAACGCGGAGCGGATCTGGGTGCCGATCTCGTGACTGGTCAGGCCCAGGCTGCGCGCCGCCTCGGTGAGGCGAAAATCGAACTGCCGCTTGCCCGGAGTATAACCGTCATCGATGTCCTTGATGTTGGCGAAGGGTTCTAGCCGTTCCGCCAGATCGCTGCTGGCCCGATCCAACATATCGCTGTTGCGGTGGCTCAACTCCACACTGATCGAAGCGCCGCTGCCGGGGCCGCCCCGGTCCGACTCGAACTTGCTCGATTCGGTGCCGGGAACGGTACCGACCGCCTCGCGCCACAGCTTCACCAGCTGGGCTGTGCTGATCGGACGGATATCGGGGGGCTGCAGGTAGACCCGCACCCGCACCGTGTTGTCATCGACGATCGCGAAGGCCCCCTTGCTGAGCTGCTCGCCCCCCTGCTCAGCCACCACCTTGTCGAGGGCCGCAAGCATCCGATCCCGCACCGCCTCGACCCGCTCCATGGGCGTACCCACCGGCAGCGTCACAGTGGTATCCGCGCTGTCCGACTCCACCTTGGGCATGAGAATAAAACCCATGCGGCCGCTCATGGGGATGGCCATCACCACGGCGAGGATCGCCAGGGCGCAGGTCACGGTGAGGTAGCGATGCCGCACCGCCCGCTCCAGGAACGGACCATAGACATCCTCGACGAAATGCCGGAAAGCAAGACTGAAACGCTGCTGGCGCTGGTGCAGGGCCTCGCCCCAGCGGCTGTTGCGTCGGTCCTTTACATGAGCCAGGTGGGCCGGCAGGATGAACAGCGCCTCCAGCCAGGAGATGATGAACACACTGCTCACCACCAGGGGGATCACCGCCCAGATCTTGCCGAACGAACCGGGTATGAACAGCATCGGCAGGAACGCCACGATGTTGGTCAGGATACTGAAACTGATGGGTATGGCGATGTCCCGGGCGCCGCGTATCGAGGCCTCCAGAAAACCCATGCCCCGCTGGCGGTACTCGTAGATGTTCTCACCGGCGATGATCGCATCGTCCACCACGATACCCAGGGCGATGATGAAGGCGAACAGGGAGACCATGTTGACGGAGACATCCATCCCCGGCAGAAACAACAACCCACCGAGGAACGAGGTGGGAATCCCCACCGTGACCCAGAACGCCAGCTTGAACTCGAGAAACAGGCTGAGAAACACCAGCACCAGCAGCAGCCCCATGAAACCGTTTTTCAGCAGCAGGCGCAGGCGCTCCAGGTAGATGTCGGAACGATCCTGCAGGATGGTTGCGTGAATCTGCGGCGGCAGGCTGGCGACGATCTCCGGCAGCGCCTTGTTCACCGCATCAGAGACACCCAGCGGGGTCTCCTCGCCCACTCGGGAGACCTGCACCCCGATGGCCCGCTTGCCATCGAAGGTGGCGATGCGGTTGCTGTCCGCGAAACCCTCGGAGACCCGGGCGATGTCCCCGAGGCGCAGCAGCACCCCCCCCTCGCCATTGATCACCGGCAGGGCGGAGAACTCCCGCGCCCACTGACGCCGTTCGTTGACCCGCAGCAGGATCTCCCCGCCCCGGGTTTCAATACTGCCGCCGGCCCGGTCCACCGCCATCGCCTTGACCGCCTGGGCCACCTCACTGAGGCTCAAGCCGTGAGCGCGCAGCACCGACTCGGGGATCTCGATATGGATCTCCAGGTCCCGGGCGCCTTCCAGGTCGACCTGGGTGATGCCGGACTGCTGCAACAGGCTTTCGCGCACCCGCTGAGCGGCATGGTAGAGGGCCTGCTCATCCGCATCGCCATACACCTGGATCTCCACCACCCCGTGCTTGTGCACATCCATGGAGATGCTGGGCCGCTCGGTCTCCTCCGGCAGTGTGGTGATGCGCGCCACCGCCTGCTGCACGTCCTGGTAGAGCTTCTGCTCGTCCGCCCCGGCGAGCAGCTCCAGGGAGACCTTGGCACTGCCTTCGGAAGCGGTGGAACTGATCTCGTCGATCCCCTCCAGGCTGCGTACCGCCTCCTCCACCGCCAGTATCACCCCCTGCTCCACCTCTTCCGGGGTAGCGCCGGGATAGGCGATGCTCACCGTGATGCGGTCCAGGTCGAAGGCGGGAAACACCTCCTGTTGGATCTTCGTGGTGGTGTAGAGTCCGCCGAAGATCAGCACCAGCATGAACAGGTTGGCGGTCACCGAATTGCGGGCCATCCAGGCGATGGGGCCCTTTTGCCAGGCACGGCTCACGACTATGCTCCCCCGCGTTCGGAAGAGTTACCGGGCGCGGCCTGCGCATCCTTCCCGGATCGCGGCTCGTCCGCCAGCCTCAGAGGCATGCCCTCGACCGCCACCGACAACTCACTGGTAATGATGCGATCCCCCGGCAACAGACCGCCGCGGGCGTACACCTGGTTCACTCCGCGATAGATGACTTCGGGATTGCGGATGGCCAGCTTGCCCTCGGCGTCCATCACCCACAGGGCGTCCTCATCCCGCAGCCAGGCCCGCTCCAGAGCCAGTACATCCTGCAGTTCCAGGCCGGCGATCTCGCCTCGCATGAAGGCGCCGATCAGCAACCTATCCTGAGCCGAGTCCTGCCGCGCCAACGGGTCGGGCACCGCCACCAGCAGGCGCGCCATGCGCCCCTTCTCATCCAGGTCGCCGCGCAGACGGATCACCCGCCCCTCCCGGTAGCGGCCTTCACCCCACACCGACTCCTGGTAGAGCCTGACCGTCGAACCGGGCTGCTCAGCCCCGGGCAGTCCGATCCAGCGCAGGCTGGCGGCGGGCACCGCCAGCTCAACCCAGAAACTGTCGGTGCCCACCAGGGTCGCCAGACTGCCGCCCACCGCCACCCGGGCGCCGCTGTCCACCTGGCGTTCCAGCACCAGGGCGTTGAAGGGCGCCGCGATCCGGGTGCGCGCGAGATCCAGTTCCGCCGCCGCCAGAGCCGCCTCCGCGGCAGCCACCGATGCCCGGGCCGTGGCCTGCTGGGGTTCCCGCAACATCAGGCTGCGCTGCTCCGGAGAGGGAGTCGAGGTCTGTTTGAGCAGGGTGAACTCCTGCTTCGCCACCGCTCCCTTACCCGCTTCCAGGGCCAGGTCCGCCTCGGCCTTCACCAGGTCCGCCTTACGCTGACGCACCGCCAGCTGGTAGTCCGAAGCCTCGATCTGCACCAGTTGCTCACCCTGATCCACATAGGCGCCCGGCTCCAGGTTGTCACCGATCCGCTGCACCTCCCCCGCCACCTGGGCCTGCAGTTCGATCTGGCGCGCGGGCTCCACCGCACCCCAGGCCTCCAGGGTCAATTGCGCGGTCGTCGGACTGATCGTCACCACCTCAACCAGGCGCGCCTCACGGGTGGGCTTGCCACGCTTGGCGTGGCTCGAAGTATTCATCAGATAGGTCACCGCCACGCCCGCCACCAGCACCACGGCCAGGGACGGAATCGCACGCCGGGTGAAACGCCAAAGGGTGGATGATTCGGGGGTATTGCTCATTGGGGTTCATCCTCGGAAGTCATGGACCAGCCACCGGCCAGGGCCGTAACCAGGGCAATACGGTCGCTGATCAATTGGCGCCGCGCGCTCACCTGCTGGCGCTCCAGTGACTGACGCGAGCGAATCGCGTCAAGCACCGACAGGTAGTCCGCGTCACCCTGGAAATAGCGTTGTCCCTCCTGGGTCGCGACCGTGGCCAGGGCAGCCAGCTGGGCATCGATGGTCGACAGGTAGCGGCGCTGACCGGCCTCCGCCACCAGGGCGTCCTCCACCTCGCCCAGGGCCTCCAGCAGGGCCTGGGCGTAGTCGTTGAGGGACTCACGCACCACCGCCTCGGTCCGCGCCACCTCGGCGCGCCGCTGGCCCCCGTCGAACAGGGGTGCGCTCAACTGGGCGACGATATTACCGAGCCAGCCGTCGAAGACCCCCCCGGTGGCGCCGGGGGTGGTGAGTGCGGCGCTCAGATCGAGACGCGGATAGCGGTTGGCCACCGCGGCCGCGGCCCGGGCATCGGAGGCCTGCAGCCGCAGCAGAGCGGCCTGCAGATCCGGTCGCCGGGTCAACAGTTCGGAGGGCAGCCCGGTATCGGGCAAGGGCAACAGAGAGGGCAGTTCGGCATCCGTCGGCAAGGTCAGGCTGCCGGGCGCCGAACCCAGGAGGATGGTCAACTGATGCTCCAGGGTCTTGAGTCGGGTCTGCGCCTGAGCCATCTCCCCTTCGGTCTGGGCCAGCAGCTGGCGCTGACGGTAGACATCGCTGGCGTACACCTGACCGGTTTTGAAACGGCCCTCGATCAGCGCCAGCAGCTGCCCGTTGAGGTTGAGCTGGCGGTCGATGAGTTCGATCTGCGCCCGCTGCTCCACCAGCTGATACCAGGTGTCCGCCAGGCTCGCGCTAAGACTCAGCGCCGCGGTGCGCAGATCCGCCTGGGAAGCCTGGGCATCCAGCGCCGCCGCGTCCGCACTGGCCTTGACCCGGCCCCACAGATCCACCTCGTAACCGGCGTACAGACCCAGCTGACGACTCGTGGAGACCCGCGTATCGCTCCCGTCCGCCCGGGTCAGACTGCCCCGGGCGTCCAGAGTCGGCAGGCGTGCCGCGCCCTCGCGCCGGGCCACGGCTTCGGCCTGGCGCAACCGCGCCCAGGTCGCACGCAGGGAAAAATTGTTTGCCAGGGCCTGCTCGACGAGCCGATCCAAACTGCTGTCCTGAAGATCCAGCCACCACCGTTCCGGCACCAGCCGCTCACCCCCCGACTGGCTGAATGCCTCAGGGGTCTCTACGGGCAATGTCTCCCGGGTAGGCGCGACACTACATCCCGACAACAGCGAGACCAGCAGAATCAGGGGGAGCGCGCGAGATCGATCCTTGTGAAGGGGTAAGGTCAAAAAACTGCACCATGGGTTATAACAAGCCGGGCCCTATTATCACGGGGGTAACCTGAAAGGAAAATGAATATTGTGTAACACCCTGTGTCAGCCTGGAAAAATTGAAATATGTTGACACAAAGCAGACTGCCTATCCCGGAAACAGTTCCCTATCACGCTGATTTATAGCGACTTTCATGGTCACAACCTGTTCAGCGCCATGCCGCTGACCGGGCACAATTTTTTAAGTGACCAAACAGATCGTCGTTTACAAGCGAGGAAGCACGGACTCCAGGGGGCTGATGACGCCCCCAGCGCCACGCCCGAGGACATGGGTGTAGATCTGTGTTGTACGGATATCCTTATGTCCCAGCAGCTCCTGCACGGTACGAATATCCTGTCCCCGTTCCAGCAGATGGGTTGCGAATGAGTGACGCAAGGAGTGGCAAGATGCCGGTTTGCCGATCCCGGCATCCCGCACGGCTTGCTTTACAGCCCGCTGCAGCACCTTCTCACCCAGGTGATGTCGGCGCACTTTTCCGCTTCTCGGATCCGTGGAACGCTGATCGGCAGGAAAAACATACTGCCAACCAAACTCCCGGGCCGCATTCGGATATTTTCTATCCAAAGCAAAAGGGAGGTAGACTTCCCCAAAGCCTTGCTCGGTATCTTCCACATGGATGACTCGCACTCGCTCAATCTGTCGCTTCAGAGGCTCGATCAAAGGAGTCGGCAGTACCGTCACCCGGTCCTTGCCCCCCTTTCCGCTTCTGACCACGATCTGCCGCCTATCGAAATCCACATCATGTACACGCAGGCGAAGACATTCCAGCAACCTCAAGCCCGCACCGTAGAGCAGGCTGGCCATCAACCATTTTTCACCGGTGAGTTTGCCGAGCAGTCGACCGACCTCATCAAAGGTGAGCACCACAGGCAACCGGCTGGGTTTTTTAGCCCGTGTCACGTTATCGAGCCAAGGTAATTCCCGATCGAGAACCGATCGGTAAAGGAAGAGTATGGCACTGAGTGCCTGATTTGCGTAGAGGGCGCCACATTTCGTGTAACCGCGAGATGCGTGAGGAATGCCTCGACCTCGGATTTTCCCATCTCTTCAGGATGGCGCTTGCCATGGAAGAGGATAAATCTGCGTATCCAATCGACGTATGCCTGTTCGGTGCGGACGCTGTAGCCCCGGGTCCGGATCGCGGCCCGGACACGATCGAGCAGACGTGGCTCCTTGCCCATTGCGAAAGTCCTTTTATGTGCTAGTGTTAGGCCTGACAATGTCGAGATGATACATTATGAGAACGATTATTCAAGTGGTTAGTGACATATTTTTGGATTTAGGGGACTGGGTGGGGTGTTATAACATGCCTTTTAGGTCTTCTAATTATAGTTATGCATTTGAAGCAACACCGAGGAACATCAAAAATGACCATAGCAAGAATTAGCATTCTTTATCCCAACAAAGCTGGGGCAACTTTCGATTTTGAGCATTATGTAAACGTCCATATGCCTATGGCTGTGGAATTGCTGGGCAAGCACCCCGGGTATCGTGGCGTTACAGTTGAGCGCGGGGTTGGTGGCATGGAGCCAAACTCTCCGCCAACATATATTGCAACGTGTCACTTTCTATTCACTTCAGTCGAGGCGTTTTTTGAAGCATTTCTACCAAACGCTGAGGCGCTACAGGGTGATATGCCGAACTACACTGATATAGTTCCTACTATTCAAAGTGGCGAAGTGGCCTTTACAAACAGTAGCGGCGACAATGCATAACCAGGCGGTGCAGTGGATGCCCTACACTGCGCGCCTTCTTGCCCGATGTGCTTCGCATATTTTATCGGGCAAGTCGGCACTCCGTTCCGGTCACCACTGACCTTGGCGTTATGAGCTAGGGCGAATTCATGACACGAGATAAGATTAAACAATACAAAGCTTGGTTCAGTTCTCCCCTTGAGTTACCGGAAATTGGGGAAAAATTGATAAACAAATAATAGGACACCCATTTTAAGAGAGAGTCGCTCTCGCGCGCAGCAGAATCATTAAATTGAGTGTAGAGACAGGATAGGTCTATTCGGTGTGCCAGACGCGGCAAAAGGGTATTCTTATAACCCTAAATTTGTGAATTTTGACAGTTATTTTCTTGTTACAGACATGTGGATTCCTCTGCGGACGCAGATTCGAGAGACACTATGGGTGAAATAGGAGTTAAGTAACCATCCCCCGGCAAAGCCGGGGGCTTTCGCTGTGAACCGCTCAAAGCGGTCTATTTAACGGAGCCTATCGGCTCCTTGAGCCCCCCAAGGTGGCCATTACACAAGTTGCATCTGCTCCAGTCGGCGATCTTCGTTCTCCTGGTGCCGGATATAATCCCGTATCACCTGCTCATCCCGTCCCACCGTCGAGACAAAATAACCTCTTCCCCAGAAATGCTGGCCAACATAATTCCATTTTCGGCCCGTGTAGACCCGCGCAATATGGATCGCGCTTTTCCCCTTAAAATAATAGGACACCCACGTTAAGAGAGAGTCCCTCTCGCGCGCAGCAGAATCATTAAATTGAGGGGGCAAATAGGACATCCATAGTTAAGAATAATCTCGTCTTCACATAAATCGTGATGATTAGCAGCGCAGCTCACAAATCACCAAAAGAACGAGACCTGTCCAGCCGATTTTTCTCTACCAGTGAGATAAAAGTGTTGCTTCCTGAAGTTATTCAAGAAAACAGGCGAAGTGCGTTCTCTGCAAACGCAGATTTGACCTGAATGATTTGTAATTTAGAGAGTTGGTTACGTCAGATACTGTCGACAAGCCGACATGCCGGGACTTCGTTGATAACCCAGTGTCTGACAGGCCTGCTTGAGGGCGTAGGCCGCTCCGACCAGGCCCTTGAATGGGCTCTCAAAGTGCTTTGCCAGGTAGCACCAGTACTGAGGATCGATCTGCAGGCGATCCAGAATGGGCGGAAGATCCTGAGGAATGTAACCCGGTTTGTCTTCTCGGATACTACGCCCCGTCCAATCGACCAGTTCGAGATAATCTGTGAAGTTAAACGACAAACCCTTGGGCATCTCCTGGCGTGGGTTTCCAACAAAGGGCAGCAGATGGGCGGGTTGAGGTTTATCGGATTCCTGGCTCTGCTCACTGCCCCTTGCCGAAGCAATGCGATCCGCGATGGAGGTATAGTCCGAGGATTCGGGCGCCTCCGCCATCTTGGCGCGCACCGGGTTGAGATCTACGTAGACCAGACAGGCCGCCAAGGCCTTCTCATCCAGCAGCGCCTGGGACTTGAAGCGACCAGAGCACTGATCCTCCTGATTGGCCGTACGGGCTACGGATTCATTGAGGCAACGCATGAACCAACTGATATCCTTGAGTCGCTCCCGCCACAGGGACACCTATTGATTCAACGCCTCCCGTTCGGCACGGGACAGACTCTGACCGAACCGATAACGGTCCACCAGAACCGACCCCTTAAATAACATTTGCCAGCGCTCGATCACCTCATCCTGGGTCCAGGCTCTGGCGGCATCGCGATCCACGAACAGCACCAGATGATAGTGATTCGACATCAGGGCATAGCCGCAGCAGTCGATGGCAAAACATCCTGTCAATTTGATGAGTTTATCTAGAATCCACTGGCGACGGTGTTCGTAACTTTGGCCCGTCAGGGGATCATCGCCGCAGAGAAAGGCGCGTCGCACGCATCGTCTCATGCAGTGGTAATAATTGGTATCGTCCAGGGAAATCAGCGCCTTCCGAGGCTTGGGCTTGACATCACTCCTTGATATCGGGAACGTTGCTATCTGTTGTATTAAAGACTGGCAGAATCCCCTTCTTGATGCAACTGTTGGGATGGATGTCCTGGCAACCCGTTTCCGGGTAGAGGACTTTCACCTCCAATCTCTTGCCGATTTTGCTCGGCGCACTGAGTGTCCAAGTAGTCCGTGGCGGCAAGAACAAAGGCGTCCGGCAGCGCCACTGCTAGAATTCGGCACGCTCGACGGCATACTCGGCTGCGTCACCGCCGGCCTCGGCATCACCCTGATGCCGAGGGAAGTGGTTCAACGTAGCACACATCGGGATCAACTTCGCCTTCAACCGCTACCGCCCGAGCTGGCGGCAATGCCGATCCTGCTGATTCGACGTCGAGACGGATTTCCATTGGCGATTATCGAGACTATTCTGCGCCTGTCGCGGAATGCGCCCTGAGGTCGTCGTTGGGAACTGTTTGTGGCATCATCGAATCAGATTCTCAATTCGGCATTTATGGTCACCAATAACTATGCGTTCGAAACGTCCATAGAATTAATGGATTAGTTAGGTCCGACCCGAATGCTGGTCTGCTACTAAACCCTATAGATGTAGCGCCCAACCGCTTTGTTAATGCCCCACTTGTTACCTTATATATAATTTTATGTGTTTATTTCAAATGCGTACCATAATGCTATCTAAACTACGCCGGGATTTTGGAAGCTCTGCGTTGTAATCTTCTTGCAAATTGCGATACCCAATAGCCAAAGCCACATCACAATGATAGCCACTAAGCTCATTTTTGAACTCATTATTTACCAGATCAGTATCAATACCTTCCATCGGAGTGGAATCGATTCTGAGGCGAGCTAATGTATGCAGCGCATTGCCCAGGGCAAGGTAGGTTTGCGCTTTTGTCCAGTTGCCGGCATACCCGGTTTCATCAGTGTTAAGTTCGGCGAATATAAAGGCACCATAAGCATTTTCTCTGTCTTCTGGATTGATGCGTTTATCCTCTATGCCATTGTCTACAACCTCGGAATAGTTTTCTCGCGTATAATGTGGATTGTACGCAAAAAGAAGGATGTGTGAGCTTTCAAAAACATGAGGTTGATTAAATTGATATTTATTAGCAAATGTTTTATTCATGCGATCTTTAGCCGCATCGCTTTCAATCACAACGAATTTCCATGGTTGTGAATTTATGGATGAGGCAGAAAGTCGCATTGCCTCAAAAAGTACATCGAGATCCTTTTGGGGAATCTTTCTGTTTGGATCGTACTTCTTTGTTGTGTATCTCCAGCGAAGATCTTCAAGGATTTGATTGCTCATGGGTCACTCCTAAATGCGTAATTGTTTGCTGTGAAATTGCAGGCAGAATACACTATACAAACAAGCTCTGTAAGTACGCACATTACTGATATGTAGTATCCTTTTGTATACTACAGGAATCCTTTATGGCCCATGCCAAATATGATTGCAATCCAGGCTGTCCAGTCGAGGCCGCCTTAGAAATAATTGGTGGAAAGTGGAAAGGTGTGATTCTTTACCACCTCCTATCGGAAACTATGCGCTTTAATGAATTACGCCGTTTAATGCCAGAAGTAACGCAAAGAATGCTGACAAAACAACTACGGGAACTGGAAGCGGATAACGTGATTTCTAGAAAAGTTTACCCAGAGGTTCCGCCGAAAGTTGAATATTCAATGACTAAGTACGGCATGACATTGGCACCTGTTATTCATTCTCTACAACAATGGGGTTCTCAACATTTGAAGAAAACCGCACAGAACTGATTAATCCTTGACCCCAATAATAAGAATAATAGCGGAGAATAATAGGACACCCACGTTAAGAGAGAGTCGCTCTCGCGCGCAGCAGAATCATTAAATTGAGTGGAGAGACAGGACAGGTCTATTCGGTGAGCCAGACGCTGCAAAAGGGTATTCTTATAACCCTAAATTTGTGAATTTTGAGAGTTATTTTTCTTGTTACAGACATGTGGATTCCTCTGCGGACGCAGATTCGAGAGACACTATGGGTGAGATAGGGTTTGACTAGGTCAGTAACTGCGCACAGGCCGACATACCAGGGCTTCGTCGAAATCCAAGATTCTGACAGGCCTGTTTCAGGGCATAAGCGGTCCCCACCAACCCCTTGAAACGACTCTCAAAATGACAGGTCATATAACACCAGTGCTACGGATCGATCTGTAAACGCTCCAGGATCGGAGGCAGATCCTGTGGAATGGCGCCTCGCTTGTCCTCTCGAATGATACGTCCTGTCCAGTCGACCAGTTCGAGGTAGTCGGAAAACTGGAACGGTAGCCCCTTTGTCATCACCTGTCTTGGATTTCCAGCAAAGGGTAATAGGTGAGTGGGTTGTAAGGAGGTTTTCGGCTTGTCATTACCGGCATTGTCAGAATCGATTGACTCGATGCGAGCGGCAATAGAGGTGTAGTCAGAGGTTTCTGGTGTGCGTGCCATCTTTGCACGGATCGGGTTCAAATCCACATAGACCAGGCAAGCGGCCAAAGCCTTTTCATCCAGGAGTGCCTGGGACTTGAAGCGTCCCTCCCAAAATCGCCCGGTGCAGTGATCTTCCTGATTGGCCTTGCGCGCCACGGACTCATTGAGACAGCGCATGAACCAACTGATGTCCGTGAGTCGATCCCGCCATTGAGACACGAGTGCATCCAGGGTGATGCGTTCGGCGCGGGTCATCTTCTGCCCTGCCAGATAGCGGTCAGCCAGGAGGGAGCCTTTGAATAACCCTTGCCACCGGCGAATGACCTCATCCAGGGTCCATTCGGTCGCAACTTCATGATCCACATGCAGTATCAGGTGATAGTGATTCGGCATCAGTGCATAAGCACAGCAATCGATGGCGAAACATTCAGTGAGTTCCTGGAGCTTATCGAGTATCCACTGGCGCCTGTGCTCGAAATCCTGGCCGGTTAGCGGGTCACTGCCACACAGAAAGGCTCGACGCACACAGCGGCTGATGCAGTG
>JBNLFS010000054.1:0-8738 GCA_050305635.1 Candidatus Thiodiazotropha sp.
CGTCACCCACGAAAAAGTGCACCAAAACCTACCGGGCGAGTCTGGTGGCGGAGATCCCGGATGAGGCCCTGGAACGCATCCGCAATGGCATCTTGTTACGTGGTGAGGCTCGGCCCACGGCCCCGGCGCGGGTGGAGCGACTCGGAGATGCTCTGATACGGCTGACCATCACCGAGGGTCGATATCACCAGGTCAAGCGGCTGTTTGCCGCGGTCGGGAATCGGGTCTCGGCCTTGCATCGTGAGTCCATCGGTGATCTGCAATTGGATACTACTCTGGAGCCAGGTGCTTATCGATCCCTGACTGCGAATGAGATTGGGTTGTTCCAGTAAAAACTGGCTCCGTGATCGGTTAGGGTTAAAGTTCTGCCCGGGTTTGGCCGATGCTTTAAGACCATCGGATATAAATGGCACAGATCGTAACCGGACCGGTGGGTTCGTTTTACGGTGCGCGCAGAGCCGGGTTTCAACCCGGTTCCTGGGTGGCGTACGCTATATATAGAAGCATCTGTCTGGCTCGTGCTTCTCTCACCGTTTCACTTAGGTGGCAACCCCGGGCTTGTCACAGATTGAAAGGGTGAGCTGCGGGTTGGACATGGATTCCGTTCCGTCCATGGGAACGGCTGAATTTGAGAGGACATGGTGCACGGGAATCAAACGCTGGCGGCTCACAACGGGCCGCCATTGACGAATGACAGCCTTCAGCAGTTACGGGAAGTACTCGAAGCCTGTGACGTGGGGCTATGCCTGGTAGATGAGCAGCGTAGGGTATGGGCATGGAATCAACGGCTTGCTGAACGAGCCCTGTCCTGGGATGCGGACTCCCCGATATTGATCGACACTCTGTTCCCGGCTTTGGCGAATGATCGTTTTACCCACCAGGTTCGTGCCGCGGTAAGGCTCACCCTTGCTCCTGGCCAGGAACCTGCCCGAGGCAGAGGCATCTATTCCCGACAGGTGATCCAGCTGGATGAACAGACCCGTGTTCGGGTCAGCGTGCGTCCCCTGATGTCGTATCCGGGCTATTGTCTGGTCCAGCTCATGGACCTGGACGATACCCAGCCGGACAAAGGAGGTCATCCGGAGCTAACCTTAACCGAGCAACGTACCCGGGCCATGCTGGCCTCCATCGAAGACGCGGTGATACTGCTGGATCCCGAAGGGATAGTGGAATTTGTCAATCTGGCGGCGGAGAGTCTCACCGGTTACCAGAGTCTTTGGGCTGTGGGACGACCGCTTACCGCGATCTATCAGGTGTACGATGAAGCGGGGTCCCTGGATCAACCTTTCGAAATCGAGCAGGTGCTTTCCGACATGGGAAGACAACTGGTTCTGCAACACCGAGAGGGGTTTAGTATCCCGATCCAACAGACACTCTCGCGTCTGCGGGACTCATCGGGAAACCTGGAGGGTATGGTTCTGGTGTTCAAGGACACCAGTCAATCCCGGAAAATGGCGGCTCAGTTGAGTTGGCAGTCAAGTCATGACCCGGTCACCCGGTTGTACAACCGGGCGGAGTTCGATCGTTATCTTTCGCAACTGTTGGACCAGACCGAAAACCAGGGTGATTGTCACTGTCTGCTTTATCTGGACGTGGATCGTTTCATCGTCGTGAATGACAACTGCGGCCACGCGGCAGGAGACGAATTGTTGCGCCAACTGGCCGGCTTGATGAAACGCTCGATTCGCAGCTCCGATATGTTGGCGCGCCTGGGCGGTGATGAGTTCGGTATCGTGCTGAGGCGATGTACCCACGAATCTGCTATGCGGATCGCCGAGTCGATTCGCGCGAATGTGCAGGATTTCTCTTTCAGCTGGAGAGAGAAGTCCTTTCCCCAGAGTATCAGCATCGGCATGGTGCCGATCAACACCCAAAGCGTGAGCTTACAGCAGGTGTTGAGTTCTGCCGACATGGCCTGCATCGCTGCCAAGGAGGAGGGGCGCAACAAGATCCATATCTACCACCCCCACGAGGGATCTGCGGCCAAGCGTCATGGGGAGACCCAGTGGGTGACCCGCATTCGGCACGCCCTGGAAGCGGATCTGCTGGTTCTGTATGTGCAACCGATCGCTTCGCTTAATCCAGGCCGTGGGGAACGGGAACATGTGGAGGTGCTGATTCGCCTGTCGGATCAGGAGGGGAATCTGATCTTCCCCGGGGTCTTCATTCCCGCCGCGGAACGTTTCGGTCTGATGCCCTTGGTGGATCGCTGGGTTGTGGCCCGGGTGGTGCGGTTCATCGTCGAGAACCGGGAAGCCTGCCTGAGCTCCGGACGGCGCTTTTTCGTCAATCTGTCCGGACTTTCCCTATGTGATGAGGTGTTTCTTCAGTGGCTGCTCGAACTTCTCCAGAGCCAGGATGTCCCGCGGGGTATGCTGTGTTTCGAATTGACCGAGACCGCAGCCATCGCAAACCTGGCATTGGCTGAGCATTTCATGTGCTCCCTACAACGCATCGGTTGCGAATTCGCCCTCGATGATTTTGGCAGCGGGCTCTCCTCGTTTGCCTACCTCAAGCACCTGCCGGTGGAGTATCTAAAGATCGATGGGGTCTTCGTCAAGGACATGCTGGAGAGCGACATCGATGAATCCATGGTGGATGCCATCAACCATATCGGCCATGTCATGGGCCTCGAAACCGTTGCCGAGTTTGTCGAAAGCGCGCAGATTCGGGACCGGTTGATGGAACTCGGGGTCGACTATGTCCAGGGCTATGGGATCTGCCGGCCGTTTCCAATTTCCGAGTTGCTCGCTCGGTAGGCATATCGAAAAGCACGTGAGAGACTCAGACTAAACGGTAACCACCAGGCGAACCGCATCGAGTTTCAGGCGCGTCTTCTGCAGATGATGGTGCAGGGCGATACCGTGATCCTGGAGTATTTCGATCTCTTCCTGGCGCACCGAGGGGTTGTGTTTTTTCAGCGCCTGCAGGCGCTGAATTTCATGGGCATAGTGCTCTGTCATGCGATGAATGGCCTGTTTGGAGAGACCCTCGATCACCTCCCGCGCCTGGGTTTCTGACTGATCCAGGAGTTGTTCGATCAGCGCCCGGTAGTGTTTGAGCACCGCTTGGAGCTGTACCGCTTCCATACCCTGGGCCTGCTGCATCAGAGCATCGCAGGGGAGCTGTTGATCCCAGCGCTTGCCCCGGCTGTCGAGCAGTACCCGTTCCAGGGTCGGTGGCAGGAAGCGGTTTACCTGCAACGGGCGGGGGGCCGGGCACTCCACCACGAACAGGGCCTCCAACAGGAGCTGCCCCTTACCCAGTTCGGGTAGCTGAGCGATTACCGCGGATGCATTGCCGGTCTGTTGGCTGAGGATTTGATCCATGGCCTGGTACACCAGGGGATGCTCCCAGGTCAGAAACTGCCGCTCCTCATGGCTGAGGGCGTCCCGCCGGTCGAGGGTCACGGTCAGTCCGTCATCCGGCAGTCCGGGCAGGGTGCCGGCAATCACCTGTTCCCCCGGTTTGAGCACCATGCCGGCCGCGCCCAGGGGTTCGGTTTCGATGTTATAGCTGTCGAACAATCGGTTCAGGTATTCGTTCAGTTCTTTGGATTCGTCCTGTTGCTCCAGGCGAGCCACCAGTTCACTGGCCAGGGGTTCCCGGCAGCTGCCGAGTTCCAGCAGATGATCACGGCCTTGCTGCAGCCGTTCCTGGATCGTCTGGCGGATCTCCCGGGTCTTTTCGATCAATGAGTCGGCATCCTGCGTGTCATCTGAACGCAGGGCTTGATAGAGCATCTCGGAAAGGGCCTCGAAGACCCCTTGCGCACCACTGACCGGGTGGCGGAATCCCTCCAGACCGTCCCGGTACCAGTGAAACATCACCGCCTGGGGACCCGGCTCCAGGTAGGGGACGTGGATCTGAATCGTCTGTGTCTGGCCGATCCGGTCGAGTCGACCGATGCGTTGCTCCAGGAGGTCCGGATCCAGCGGCAGGTCGAACAGCACCAAGTGGTGGGCGAACTGGAAATTTCGTCCCTCGCTGCCGATCTCGGAACAGATCAACAGGCGGGCCCCTTCCGGGTCGGCGAACCAGGCGGCGGCCCGGTCCCGCTCAATGATGGTCATCCCCTGATGGAACAGACCCGCGGCGATTCCCGAACGTTGGCGAAGGGCCTCCTGTAGCTCCACCGCGGTTTCGCCATGGGCACAAATCAGCAGATATTTTGCATCCGGGTTGCGTTTGAGTTCTTCGATCAACCAGGATACCCGGGGATCCTGTTTCCACCAGTTTGCCAGTCCGCTGGCCCCATAAAGCCTCTCCGGGGTCAGTCGCAGGCTTATGGGGGTATCCTCGTCCGCGCTGCTCAGGCATGCCTGATAGGCCTCGGGCAAGGGCAAGGGCACGGCCTGCAGCGAACGCTCCGGAAAGCCCTGAATCCGATGTCGGGTATTGCGCAACAGTACCCGCCCCGTACCATGCCGGTCGAGCAACATATCGATCAGGGACTCCCGGGCGGATTGACGTGCCTGTTCACTCGCCTGGTCATCGGTCAACGGCTGCAGTAACGCCAGACTGGTCTCCTCGTCCAGTCGGCTCAACAGAGAGCGGGCGGCGGTTTCGGGGAGTGTCTGCTGCTGCAGGAGTAGCTCCACAGCTTGCGCGACTGGCTCATAGAGCCGTTCCTCCTCGAGAAACTGACCCAGGTCGAAGTAGCGGTCCGGATCGAGCAGCCGCAAGCGGGCAAAATGCCCGGCCTGACCTAACTGTTCCGGGGTGGCGGTAAGCAGCAGTATACCGGGGGTCCGCAATGCCAGGGCCTCCACCAGGAGATACTCTGCGCTGGGATCTTCCTCGGACCAGATCAGGTGGTGGGCCTCGTCCACGATCAACAGGTCCCACTCCCCCTCCAGAGCCTGGCTGAAGCGTTGCGGATTCTGTTGAAACAGGCTCAGGCTGCAGAGGATCCTCTGTTCCGCATGGAAGGGATTGTCCGCTTCCCCCGAGTCCTGGATCGCCTGACAGGCCTCCTCATCGAAGATGCGAAAACTGAGGTTGAAGCGTCTCAACAGCTCCACCAGCCACTGATGCACCAGGGGATCGGGCACCAGGATCAACACCCGGCTAGCCCGTCCAGTGAGCAGCTGCTGGTGCAGGATCAGGCAGGCCTCGATGGTTTTTCCCAGGCCCACTTCGTCCGCCAATAGCACCCGGGGGGCGGGGCGGCTCGCCACCTCGTGGGCGATGTACAACTGATGTGGGATCAGATCGATGCGGGCCCCGGCCAGCCCGAGGACAGAGGATTGCTGCTGCTCACCCCGTTGTGCCAGGGTGTGGTAACGGAGGTTGAACCAGTGGGGTGGGTCGATCTGGCCGGTCAGCAGGCGCTGCTTGGGCTGGTCGATGCGCAGCATGTGACTGAGCCTTGATTCCTCCAAGACCACCGGGCGACCCTCCCGTTCACCGATATAGGTCAGCAGACCGGCTTCTTCCCGGGTTTCCAATACCTGCATGGACCAGCCCTCCAGACTCTCAACCTGGTCGCCGGGAACGAAGCTGACCCGGGTGAGCGGTGCACCCTGGTCCGCGTAGACCCGGGTTTCACCCGCTGCCGGGAAGGATAGGGTGACCCGGCGTTGGGCGCGTCCGGTGACAATCCCCAGACCCAGTTCCGATTCGCTGTCGCTGATCCAGCGCTGTCCTGTCTGGTAACTTGTCATATGCCGCCCCCGGATGGAAAAGGGGCAGATGATAATGGCATTGGGTCACGGGTTCCACATACGAAGTTCGGTTCTGATGATTACGGATTGGTAGTAGAATGGCGCGCCATCCTGGATGAGAGAACGACCTAATGCTTGAAAAGTACTTCGAAAAGCTGCTCTGGAACAGTCGGTTGATTGTGCTGGCCGCGGTGATCGCCAGCCTGGCCGGGGCGATTGCGATGTTTTTCATGGCCTCCGTGGACGCGGTGATCATGATCGGCCATCTGGGGGAATACGCTTCGCCCGGTTTGAGTGGAGCCGAGCGGGTCGCCCTGCGCTCGGCTACCGTGACCCATGTGGTGGAGATCGTTGATGGGTACTTGCTTGCCACCGTGCTGTTGATCTTCTCCCTCGGACTCTACGAGCTGTTCATCAGCAAAATCGATCTGGCGGAGGGTTCGGAGAGTGCCTCGAGTGTGCTCATGATCACCAGCCTGGACGATCTCAAGAGCCGCCTGGCGAAAGTGGTGATGATGATTCTGGTGGTGCGCTATTTCGAATTCGCCCTGGGCATGGAGTTCAACTCCCCCATGGATCTGCTGCACTTTGCCGGAGGGATCGCCCTGTTGGGGCTGGCGCTCTACCTTTCCCATATGGCGGATAAGGGGGCGAATCACTAACTCGCTGGTGGGTATGGGCGTGAGATCCGGTCATATGCAGCACAACGCGCCGGGAACCTATATTCTGGTTCTGCATAGCGGGCAGCGAATGACCTTGAAAATCGGTCGCCTCGGCGAGCAGACCCTGAGCAGGGGGTGGTATCTCTATGTGGGCAGCGCTTTCGGTCCCGGGGGGGTGAAGGCCCGTTGTGGCCACCACCGGCGAGTCTCCCCGCATCCCCGTTGGCACATCGACTATCTGCGGGCCCGCTGTCGCCTGGTGGAGATCTGGTTCACCCATGACCCGCATCACCGGGAGCATGAGTGGGCCGGTTTGCTTGCTGAGCCTATGGGGCTGAGCAAACCGGTGGTGGGATTTGGCTCCTCCGATTGCGCCTGCGGGAGTCACCTGTTTCATTCGGCCCTCAAACCCCGAGGGCGGGTTTTTCAAGACTTTGTCGCCGAACATCTGCCTGGTCACGGGGTCATACACAGGGAAATTAACTGATTGATAAATGTCTTTGATAGGCATTTTCGTTATCGGTAGTTTATAATCCGCGAAATTTTGGGGAAGGGACTCTGACTCATCCCACTGCTACAAGTTGTCAACCTGACTAAATCTGAGAGAGAGGAATAAACCTGATGAAGATGATGAAAACCATGCTGCTGTCCGCCGGTGCCGCTGTGATGATCCTCAGTGGTGTGAGCAGTGCCTCCGCTACCGAAATGCTTCCCCTGGCTGTTCAGCGCGGCTGCTCCGCCTGTCACCAAATCGACGTCAAGGTTGTCGGGCCGGCTTACAAAGAGGTAGCGGCTAAGTACAAAGGTCAGGAAGGTATCGCCGATAAGCTGGCCGCCAAGGTCAAGGCCGGTGGTTCCGGTGTTTGGGGTCCGGTTCCCATGCCCCCGAACGTTCAGGTCAGCGATGAGGACATCAAGACCATCGTCGAGTGGGTTCTGACCCTCTAAGACGGCTTGATGAGGCCACTCGGGCTTGAGTGGCAGGAAAAAGCGCCTTACCTTTACCGGTGGGCGCTTTTTTATTTTCAACCTGATCGCTACACTAAGTGCAGGTTTTCCTGGAGGATTTCACTATGAGTCTGATGCGTATCCGCATGTTGTTTGGCTGGGGATTGTTGCTGTTGAGTTCGGCCGTTTTGGCCGGCACCGCTGGCGACGGGGTGTCTGTGGAGGCGCCCTATGTCCGGGCGGTCCCCCCGGGGCAGCCCAATTCCGCCGCTTTCATGTCCCTGCACAATTCCACGGATCAGACCTACCAGCTGGTCGGCGCCAGCAGCGATGTGGCTGAGGTGGTCGAGTTGCACACCCACACCATGGAAGACGGTATGATGCGCATGCGTCAGGTGGATCAGATCGAGCTGCCGGCCGGTGATACGGTCAGTCTCAAGCCGGGTGGACTGCATATCATGCTGATCGGTCTGAAGCGCAAACTGGTGCCGGATGATGATATCCGACTGACCCTGAAGTTTTCCGATGGATCAGAGCAAGAAGTGTCGGCACCTGTGAAAAAGATTCGTATGACCATGGGGGGTATGGGCGCCCATTGAGCCCTACTCCCGCGCTGTCTCTCGGTGCCTGGGGCTGTCAGGGGGTAAGTTCGGGGATCACCGACCTTGAGCGATCCTATTTTTCAATCTGAGCAGGCGATGGCGCAAGCCTTCGAGGAAGGCTTGATGCGTCTGCTGCAGCAGCCCGGACTGGGCAGCTACGTCCTGGTGCATGCCAACGCGGCCATGGATGCAAGGCTCCATGAGGCCTTGCGATCCGCGTTGCGTGAGCGATTCAGTCAACTGGCCGATAACTGTCGTCAGACCCTCAGGGAAGGGCGGGAACTACCGGGCGCCGATGACGATCAGCGGGTTTTTTTGAAACTCATGGCCTTGGGTTTCGAAGGTATCGAACCCGCACGGATCCGCTTCGAAGGGGCCTGGGAGCTTCAGTTCAATCTCTTGCGTGCCTTTCGACCCTCGCGCATGAGTCGCGTCCAGGTCAGCGGTCTTCGGCGTCCCTTTGATCCCCAGGGTTTCCATTTCAACAAGCCGTTTCTACGTAAAGAGGCCTTTTGGTGCGGTGAACTCGATGGCTTGGCGGTGGAACTGCTCTACAACAAGTTTCCCTTCGTTCCTTTGCACGGGCTGCTGGTACCGGAGCGTAATGGGCGACACCCGCAATTCCTCACGCGTCGCTTTCACGATTACGCCTGGCAGCTGGTCGAGACTCTGGGGAAAACCCTGCCGCGACTGCGGCTCGCCTATAACAGTTATGGGGCCTACGCCTCGGTCAATCATCTGCATTTTCAGATGTTCATGGCCTTTCGGGATCTGCCAATAACCCAGGCTTGCTGGCGTCACAATGGGGGAGAGCGGGACTATCCGGTGGCTGTTGAAGTTTTCGAGGACCGGGATCGGGC
>JBNLFS010000055.1:0-8741 GCA_050305635.1 Candidatus Thiodiazotropha sp.
CAATCCTGCCGAGGCCAAGAAGGGCTTGATGGAGCGGACCTGGCAATCGGGCACGGTGGAGTCCATGTTGCAGCGCTCCGGGGCTGCGAGTACCCGCCCCGAGGATCTGTCTGACGAGTTTGGCCTGACTCCGACCGGGTATCGCCTGACCGATGTCCAGGCCCAGGCGATTCTGGATCTACGACTGCACCGCCTTACCGGGCTGGAGCAGGACAAGATCATCAACGAATACGAGGAGTTGCTGGAAAAGATTGCCTTCCTGCTGGAGATTCTCGGCAGTTCGGAACGTCTGATGCAGGTGATCCGGGAAGAATTACTTGAGATTATGGAGCAGTACGGCGACGAGCGCCGCACCGAGATCATTCACACCCGCCTGGATCTGACCCTCGAGGATCTGATCACCGAAGAGGATGTGGTGGTGACCCTCTCTCATGCGGGCTATGCCAAGGCTCAGCCGGTTAGCACCTATCAGGCGCAACGTCGTGGCGGCAAGGGCAAGATCGCGACCGCTACCAAGGATGAGGATTTCATCGACAAGCTGTTTGTCGCCAGCACTCACGACACCATTCTCTGCTTCTCCAACCTGGGTAAAGTTTACTGGTTGAAGGTCTATGAACTGCCCCAGGCAGGACGTAACGCCAGAGGTAAGCCGATCGTCAATCTGCTGCCCCTTGAAAAGGACGAACAGATCAATGCCATCTTGCCGGTTCGGGAGTACCAGGAGGATCGTTTTGTGTTCATGGCGACCAGTTCCGGTACGGTGAAGAAGACCTCGCTAGAGGCCTTCTCCCGGCCCCGCGCGAATGGCATCATCGCCGTCGATCTGCGGGATGGGGACAAGCTGGTCGGGGTCGATATCACCGATGGCCAGCAGGATATTCTGCTGTTCAGCAGCAGTGGCAAGGCGGTGCGCTTTGCCGAGGCCAATGTGCGTGCCATGGGACGTACCGCCTGCGGAGTCCGGGGTATCCGTCTGGAGTCCGGCCAACAGGTAGTGTCGCTGATTGTCGCGTTCCAGGGTGATGTGCTGACGGTGACCGAAAACGGTTACGGTAAGCGCACCCCCATCGACCAGTACCCGGTACATGGACGTGGTGGCCAGGGTGTGATCTCGATCCAGACATCTGAGCGCAACGGGGCCGTGGTCGGCGCGGTACAGGTCAGCGAGGACGACGAGGTGATGATGATCTCCGATGGCGGCACCCTGGTGCGCAACCGGGTCACCGAGGTCTCCCAGAGGGGCCGCAATACCCAGGGTGTGATCATGATCCGTCTTCAAAAACAGGAGCGTCTGATCGGCATCGAGCGGGTTGAAAGCCTGGAGGGAGAAGAAGAACTGGAAGACGGCGAAGCCGAGTCCGGAGCGGATCTTCCTCCCGAGGATAGCTGACGAAACGGCTGTCATTTTAGGCAGCCGGAAATTTTCTGAATCACGCCGTTCAGGCGAAATCTGAAACACACTGAATGAGGGCCAAGATGTCACGAGTCATTAATTTTAGCGCCGGTCCGGCGATGTTGCCGGAAGAAGTTCTGCTGCAAGCCAAGGAGGAGATGCTGGACTGGCAGGGCTCTGGCATGTCGGTGATGGAGATGAGTCACCGGGGCAAGGAGTTTATGTCCATCGCCGAACAGGCGGAGGCGGATCTGCGCGGCTTGATGGCGATCCCGGACAATTACAAGGTACTGTTTCTGCAGGGTGGGGCGTCCAGCCAGTTCAGCATGATCCCCATGAATCTGACCCGCAACAATCGCAAGGTGGACTATATCAATACCGGCTCCTGGTCGAAGAAGGCGATCGGTGAGGCGAAGCGTTTTGCGGATGTGCAGATCGCCGCCACCACAGAAGAGTCCAAATTCACCCGCACCCCCGCCCAGTCGGAACTGCAACTCAGTGGCGACGCCGCGTATGTGCACTACACCCCCAACGAAACCATCCAGGGGGTGGAATTCCCCTATCTGCCCGATAGCGGGGAGGTTCCCCTGGTGGCGGATTTTTCCTCCACCATTCTGTCCCGACCTGTGGATGTGAGTCGGTATGGCATCATCTATGCCGGTGCGCAGAAAAACATCGGTCCCGCGGGTTTGACCCTGGTGATCATCCGCGAGGATCTGATCGGCGAGGCCGTCGATGGGACACCGGCGATGTTTCAGTACACTACCCATAGCGAAAACGGTTCCATGTACAACACCCCCCCCACCTATGCCTGGTACCTGTCCGGGCTGGTGTTTAAGTGGCTGCAGGGCAAGGGCGGCCTGGAGGGCATGGCCGAGATCAACCGGCGCAAGGCGGAATCTCTCTATCGCGCCATCGATGAATCGGGTTTCTACAACAATCCGGTGGATCCCCAAAGCCGTTCCTGGATGAATGTGCCGTTCACCCTGGCCGATGCGGCGCTGGACGCCAAATTTCTGGAAGGGGCTAGCGCGGCCGGATTGAAGACCCTCAAGGGGCATCGCTCCGTGGGGGGCATGCGTGCCAGTATCTACAACGCCATGCCGGAAGCGGGTGTTCAGGCCCTGATCGATTTCATGGCCGAGTTCGAGCGCGTGAACGGCTAGTGGAATTAGCTTGCAGTATCCAATGCAAGCTCTTCATTTTGGATGACTTTTTATAACAACAACGGGCGTTTTATGCTATTCCGCGCCCGTTAGTTGGTAACCTGCAGAGAAGCAAGATGTATAAAATATTGACCCTGAATAACATTTCCGTGGCCGGATTGGATCGATTGCCCCGGGACCGATACGAAGTCGCCTCAGAGCTCAGTCACCCGGATGCGATCCTGCTGCGCTCCTACAAAATGCATGACATGGCGGTTCCCGAATCGGTCAGAGCGATCGGTCGGGCCGGGGCAGGGGTCAATAACATTCCGGTTCAACAGATGACCGCCCAGGGCATACCCGTCTTCAATGCCCCTGGGGCCAATGCCAACGCAGTCAAGGAGCTGGTTTTGGCCGGCGCCCTGATGGCGGCCCGCAATCTGGGACAGGCCTGGCGTTTCGCCACCGCCCTTGAGGGACAGGACGCGGAGATCTCCAAGCAGGTGGAGTCAGGCAAAAAGGATTTCGTCGGTTTCGAGCTACCGGGACGTACCATGGGGGTCATCGGCCTGGGCGCCATCGGGGTCAAGGTGGCGAATGCCTGCCGGGCGTTGGGTATGAAAGTCATCGGATACGATCCCACTATCACGGTGCAGAGCGCCTGGAAATTGGCCTCCGAGGTGGAGCAGGCGCTCAGTGTGGACGACCTGCTGTCGAAGTCCGATTTCGTGACCTTTCACGTCCCACTGACCGATGCCACCCGTAACACGATCAATGTGGATCGCCTGAAGCTCATGAAACGCGGTTCCGTGCTGTTGAATTTCGCCCGAAACGGCATCATCGATGACGATGCCGCGGTCGCGGCCCTGGACAGCGGCCATCTCTATGCCTATGTGTGCGACTTTCCGAGCAACCTGCTAAAGGACCATCCCCGGGTAATCACCCTGCCGCATCTGGGGGCATCCACCAAAGAGGCCGAGGACAACTGCGCAATCATGGTCGCTGAGCAGGTTCGGGACTATCTAGAGAACGGTAACATCCTCAATTCGGTAAATTTCCCCAGCATCAACCTACCGCGCAACGGAGGCTTCCGAATCGCCGTGGTTAACAACAATGTGCCCAATATGGTGGGGCAGATCTCCACCGATCTGGCCGCCGAAGGCCTGAATATCCTGGATATGCTCAATAAGTCCCGGGATAATGTCGCGGTAACGCTACTGGATGTGGATTGCCAGCCCAGTCAGTCGCTGCTCGACACATTGGGATCCATCGATGGGGTTCTGTCGGTACGCAGCCTGCCGGGAAGTGTCTGACCGAAATGCTCGTGAGTACAACTTCTCGCTGTGACAAACGCTTCAGAGTCCGATCATGAGTGATGATGACAAGCTGAAAGACATTCGCGACAACATCGACCGGATCGATGCCCAGTTGCAGGCCCTGCTCAATGAGCGGGCCGCGGCGGCGCAGGAGGTGGCGCGGATCAAGCTGAAGGCCAATCCTGAGTCGGAATTCTATCGGCCGGAACGGGAGGCTGAGGTATTGCGGCGGGTAAAGGAACGCAACCAGGGACCCCTGGACGGGGAGGAGATCGCCCGTCTGTTTCGCGAGATCATGTCCGTCTGCCTGGCCCTGGAACAACCGCTTAAAGTCGCCTTTCTTGGCCCGGATGGGACCTACACCCAGGCGGCAGCACTGAAGCATTTTGGTCATTCGGTACTAACCCAATCGATGAACTCCATCGGTGATATCTTCCGTGACGTGGAGGCGGGGGCTTGTCATTACGGCGTGGTGCCGGTGGAGAACTCAACTGAGGGTGTCATCAGTCATACCCTGGACAGCTTTCTCAGCTCACCTTTGAAGATCTGTGGTGAAGTCTCCCTGCGCATCAACCACCAGTTGCTCAGTTCCATGGATCGGCTCGATCAGATCGAGAAGGTCTATTCCCATGCCCAATCCCTGGCCCAATGCCGGGGTTGGCTCGACCGCCATCTACCCCATGCTGAGCGCATCTCTGTGGGCAGCAACGCGGAGGCGGCCCGGTTGGCGGCAGAAGCGCCGGGGACTGCGGCCATCGCCGGGGAGGCGGCCGGCGAGATCTATCAACTCCATCGCCTCGCCACGAATATCGAGGACGAACCGGGCAACACCACCCGGTTTCTGGTGATCGGCAAGCAGGATGTCCCCCCCAGTGGCTCGGACAAGACCAGCCTGATGTTCTCCACCCACAATCAGTCGGGTGGTTTGCATACCATGTTGACACCCTTTGCTGAACACGGGGTCAGTATGACCCGAATCGAGTCGCGGCCCTCACGGCGTGGTCGTTGGGATTATGTCTTCTTCGTCGATGTGGAAGGTCATCGTGATGATTCCGAACTCTCCCAGGCGCTGGACAAAATCGAGCGGGCGGCCACCCAGTTCAAGGTGCTTGGCTCTTATCCCAAAGCGGTGCTCTGATGAGTGATTCTGAGTTTCCCTTTCTTCAGCATGCGATGCCGAGTATCCAGTCCTTGCAGCCCTATGTGCCGGGTAAACCTATCGAGGAACTGGAGCGTGAGCTGGGTATCCGTCATTCCATCAAACTGGCCTCCAACGAAAACCCCCTCGGGGTAAGTCCCAAGGTCACGCAGGCATTGATGGACGGTATGCGTGATGTCGCCCGCTATCCGGATGGCAGTAGTTACCGCCTGCGTCACCGGTTGGCGGAAATGCATGGCCGGGGTGCGGATGCCATCACCCTGGGTAATGGATCCAATGATGTTCTGGATATGCTGGCCCGGGTGTTTCTCGGCCCCGGGGACGAATCCCTGTTTTCCGAATATGCCTTTGCGGTCTATCCGCTGAGCAGTCAGGCGGTGGGGGCGAAGCTGGTCTGCGCCCCCGCCCGGGACTACGCTCACGATCTCGAAGCCCTGCAGACTCGCATCACTCCGAATACCCGGGTGATCTGGATCGCCAACCCGAACAACCCCACCGGTACCTGGCTCGGCCGGGATGCCTTGCATGGTTTTCTCGCCCGGGTTCCGGCGGATGTCATCGTGGTAATTGATGAGGCCTATTTCGAGTATGTCGAGGAGGCCGATTATCCTGATGCCACCCAGTGGCTGGATGAGTTTCCCAACCTGGTGGTGACTCGGACCTTTTCCAAGGCCTATGGGCTGGCCGGTCTGCGGGTTGGTTATGCCTTGTCACACCCAGTGGTCGCCGATCTGCTCAACCGGGTACGTCAACCCTTCAATGTGAACCTGCTGGCGCAATGTGCGGCGCTTGCGGCGCTGGATGATCCCCAGTTTCTGGAACAATCCGTGGCTGTGAATCGGGCTGGCATGGCCCAGTTACGGGAAGGATTCGAGACGCAGGGTGTCGATTATATCCCTTCAGTAGGTAATTTCCTGACCCTGAATCTGCATCGTGATGCCGCCGAGGTGGACCGGGCGCTGCTGCAACAGGGGGTCATCACCCGGCCGATCGCCGGATACGGGCTACCGAACCACCTGCGGGTTTCCATCGGTCTCGAACAGGAGAACGCCCGTTTTCTCACGGCACTGCGCGAGGTACTCGGACAATGATCGAAAAGCTCGCGGTGATTGGCGTCGGCCTGATCGGCGGTTCCCTCGCCATGGCGCTGCGAGAGGAGGGCGGGGTCCGGGAAGTAGTGGGTTGTGGACGGGGCGAGGCCAATCTGCGCAAGGCTCGGAAGCTCGGTGTTATCGATCACTATACCCATGACGCCGCAGAGGCGGTGCGTGGTGCGGATATGGTGCTCCTGGCGGTTCCCCTCGGGGCCATGCGCGCTACCCTGGAAGCGATTCGTGATCATCTTGCGCCAAACGCGGTTGTCACGGATGCTGGCAGTGTCAAGGGCAGCGTAGTCCGGGATGCCCAGGCTGTGTTTGGCCGGGTTCCGGATTTTTTCGTTCCAGGCCATCCGGTTGCCGGAACCGAACGCAGTGGTGTGGAGGCGGCATTCGCCACCCTCTATCGGAATCGCCGGGTGATCCTAACCCCTACTGACGAGACCCGCTCGGAGGCGCTGCAACGGGTCAAAGCCCTGTGGAAACAATGCGGGGCCGAAGTCACCTGCATGAGTGTCGAGTACCACGACGAAGTTCTGGCGGCCACCAGCCATCTACCGCATATGCTGGCCTACAGCCTGGTGGATACCCTCTCGCGGATGGAGGAAAACGATGAGATCTTCCGCTTCGCCGCGGGAGGGTTTCGTGATTTTACCCGGATTGCCTCGAGCAATCCGGTGATGTGGCGGGATATCTGTCTCGCCAATCAACAGGCATTGGGTGGCATGCTAACCCGATTCGCGGATGAATTGCATGAATTGGCCCGACTATTGGAACAGGGCGACAGCGAAGGTCTATTAAGATTATTTTCCTCGGCCAAGCAAGCCCGTGACCGTTACATCGATGGTATCAGTGAATAGGGATGATCCTGGGTGAGTGACGGAAATGAAAAATACAATGAGAGATCAAGGTGTTACAGAATAAATTGAAACGACATTATCAGGTTCGGTCCGGAGGGAATCTCCGCGGCAGACTGCGGGTGCCAGGGGATAAATCGATTTCCCATCGCGCCATCATGCTTGGCTCCCTGGCTCAGGGTGAGACCCTGGTAAACGGCTTTCTTGAGGGCGAGGACAGTCTCGCCACTCTGAACGCCTTCCGCGATATGGGTGTGACCATCGAAGGACCAAACGCCGGACAGGTACGGATTCAGGGTGTGGGTATGCACGGTCTGTGCGCACCCGAAGGGCCCCTGGACCTGGGTAACTCCGGTACTTCGATGCGACTGCTCAGCGGGTTGTTGGCCGGTACTGGCATATCCGTCAGCCTGAGCGGCGATGCCTCACTCTCCTCCCGACCCATGGGGCGGGTGATCGATCCGCTGACCCGGATGGGAGCGGTTATCGATTCCCGGGAGGGTGGCCGAGCACCTCTGTCGATTGCATCCGGACATCCTTTGAAAGGTATTGACTATACCTTGCCCATGGCCAGCGCCCAGGTGAAATCCGCAATCCTGCTGGCCGGTCTCTATGCACAAGGCCAGACCTGTGTGACCGAACCGGCGCCCACTCGGGATCATACCGAACGGATGCTGCAGGGGTTTGGCTACGAAGTTCAACATCAGGGGGATACCATCTGCCTCGCTGGTGGAGGGTCGCTACGGGGCTGTGTCATTGACGTGCCGGCAGACATCTCCTCTGCGACCTTTTTCCTGGTGGGTGCCTGTATCGCTGAGGGGTCGGAGCTGTTGCTGGAGCATGTGGGTATCAACCCCACCCGGGACGGGGTGATCACTATTCTCAAGCTCATGGGGGCGGATATCAATCTATTGAATCAACGGGTCGTGGGTGGGGAACCGGTGGCCGATATCCAGGTCCGTGCGAGTCGTCTGCACGGTATCGACATTCCCGAAGCGCTGATTCCCCTGGCGATTGACGAGTTTCCGGCCCTGTTCATCGCAGCGGCCTGTGCCGAAGGGGAAACCCGGCTACGCGGGGCAGAGGAGCTTCGCGTCAAGGAGAGTGATCGGATCCAGGTCATGGCGGACGGCCTGATTGCCCTGGGTGTCGAGGCGGAACCCACCGAGGATGGTATCCACATCGTGGGGGGGGGAATCGGCGCAGGGGCGGTTGAGAGCCACGGCGATCACCGCATTGCCATGTCGTTTGCCATGGCCGCCCTAAGGGCCAACGGGCCGATCGACATCGCTGATGTGGCCAATGTGAACACTTCGTTTCCCGGTTTCGTTACCCTTGCTTCTGAAGCCGGCCTGGATATTCAGGAGGTTACGGACTGATGAGCCCGGTTCCTGTGATCACCATCGACGGCCCCTCCGGGTCGGGTAAAGGCACCCTGGCGGAGCGGGTGGCGGAAACCCTGGGATGGCGCCTGCTGGACAGTGGGGCAATCTACCGGGTGTTGGGGCATGCTGTATATCTTGAGGGAATCGAGCTGGGAAATGTAGATAAAATCGTCGAAATGGCGCTAAAACTTCCCGTAGTGTTCGCGCGTGGCAAGGTTTTCCTGGGCGGTGAGGACGTGAGTCTCGATATCCGCACGGAAAGTGCGGGAAATCGTGCCTCCCAGGTTGCCGCCATTCCCCAGGTGCGCGAGGCGTTGCTGGCCTGGCAGCGGGACTATGCCCAGTCGCCGGGACTCGTGGCGGATGGACGGGATATGGGAACCGTGGTT
>JBNLFS010000056.1:0-15284 GCA_050305635.1 Candidatus Thiodiazotropha sp.
TGTGTGGCGCTTAGAACAGCATCCGATCCAGCAGCATCACCAGTAGAAACAGTCCCAGAACCCACACCAGCACGACACCGAACAATCTCAGCAATGCCTTATTGAGAACCGGCGCGTTATCAGCTTGTAACGTTGCATAAAACCGATCCACATCCAGCGGATCGGTCACCTCATGATCCGGATTCTCCAGCAGGGCCATCGCATCCGCCCACTGCTCGTCGACATACACCCACAGGCTCGCGCCTGAAAACAGGATTGGATTCACCATACGCACTGTGTGCTCATCGGAGACAAAGGCGGGAATGCCGCGTTCTTCCAACAATCCCTTGAGTGCATAGAGAGCGTTCGTGTCGTTGTTCTTGGTTACGCGTTTCATGGTTCGTCATCACCGGGGCAAAGATGTTTGAATCCAGCAATGAAACTGTAACAAAATTTCCGGTTGATCATGATATTTTGAGTCTGAACTCTGTCAATGCATCATCAATCCGGCAATTATCATGACTGACACCAATGACTTTGACTGCAGCGAGGAGTGGCTCCAGGCGGAGCTGGACGAGACCTTCGATGAGGATTTCGAACTCGAGATCTCCGAACCGGCTCTGTCCCTGGAACTGCGGCGCATCTACAAGGAAAAACACACCAAGGCCAAGGAGGACACCCTGGCGCGCACCAACATTCCGGAGGCGCCCTGGTTCATTGTCGAGGCGAACGACAAGAAGCGGGCAAGACTTAACTGCATTCATCATTTGCTCGAACAGATTCCCTACGGGGACGTGCCCGATGACAACATCTCATTGCCCGACCGGGTGTTCAATGCGAATTATGAGCGACGGGTGTTGCCGACCGAGTTATATGTGCCCAAGAGGTATTAACAGGCTGTTGAAATTCTACTCAGACGGTACGATCCTGAGATGTGAACCTGGCTCTGGGTACGCATTCCCACGCGGAGCATGGGAACGTGTGATGGTGGCACTGCTCCGACTTGATGCGCAACCTGAACCGGGACATGCGTTCAACGTGCTGTTTGAGCAATGACTATGTTGACATCTTCTTTCGCTTGTCTTTCACCAAATAGGCATTTCCCTGACCGCGTTTCAACTCGAAAAGGTCTATCGCCTTGATCAGGCTACTCAAATTCTTATAGCCATAATTTCTTGTATCGAAAGATGTCTTGTTGGATATATGTGACCCGACAGGACCTAAAGACGCCCATCCATCCTCATCTTCCGTAGCTTCTATCGCCTGACGCAGCAAATGGATTAATTTGGTATCCGATTTGATGTTTTTCGATTTACCGGTCGCGCTATCGTTTTGTACGGGTTCGTCATCGAGATACAAAAACTTGGAACAGGCATTGACAAACGGAGCAGGTGCTTTGCGCTCTCCAAACCCCAAAACAACCTTCCCTTCGGCAAGCGCCCGGGTGACCATCGGTGTAAAATCCGAATCCGACGACACAAAGCACATCACGTCGATATTTTTTGTGTACATCACATCCATCGCATCGATCACCAGCGCGATATCCGATGCATTCTTACCCTTGGTGAGGTCATACTGCTGAATCGGTTGAATCGCATATTCATTCAGCAGGTCCTCCCACGATTTCAATCCCGGATTCTTCCAATTCCCATAAGCCTTTCTGATTGTCACAACACCGTATTTAGCCACTTCGCTGAGCACATCCTCAAATTTTGAGGCCGGGGCATTTTCGGCATCGATAAACAGAGCGATCTTTTGTTTCACATCATTCATGTCTGTATTGATCCACGGTTCCGGCATCCTTTAATAACAAAACGTTTGATAGTTTGATTCAAGAATCGGGTATTCCGCATCACGAAGATCCTATGTCTCGTTACCACGCTTCGCGTGGGAATGCATACCTGAGCCAAGCAGTATCTCCCGGTCTGTAATGGGGACTCGACCCGAGGTATGCGTTCCCACGCGGAGCGTGGGAACGCGTCAATACGGAGTATTCTTCAGCCCTGGTAGCGTAGACTGTATCGCCGCAGAAATCCCACGAACTCCTGCAAGGCTTCGATACCACTCGCTTCGGCCTGGGCGCACCATTGGGTCAGCGCCTCAAGACGTTTGTCATGGCTCGAGGCCTGTTGCTCCCAGATCTTCTGCAGCTTGACCTTGTACTGATAAACCACCTCCAGGGCCCGGTTATCATCAAGGATGTCGCTGAGCAGTTTGCGATCGCGTTCCGTGAGCAGCACCGCATCCCGGCGCACCAGTCTCAAGGCGGTACGATAAAGCCTTCTCAGGCGACGGTCCGCACGACGTATTTCGATGCGGAATACCGGTTTCAGAACCCGCCGCCGGTAATCGGTGAGCAGTTGCAGCCGGTTGACGGTGAGGGCCTTGATCGCCTCCACATCGAGTTGCGGACGCTCGTCGACGAACCCCCGCTGAGGGGCGACCTTGAGCACCCTGGCGAGACGCAGATAGGTGAACAGCTTGATGTACATCCAGCCGATATCGAATTCGAACCAGCGGTTGGACAGTTTCGCGGAACTGCCAAAGGCATGATGGTTGTTATGCAGCTCCTCACCGCCGATGAGTATTCCCCAGGGCAAAAGGTTGGTGGCCGCATTGGGGATTTCGAAATTACGATAACCCCAGTAGTGACCCAAACCGTTGACCACACCGGCGGCCCAGAACGGGATCCACACCATCTGCACCGCCCAGATCGTCAGGCCGATGGGGCCGAGGCTAATCAGTTCGATCACCAGCAGCAGGGAGATGCCCACGAAGTTATGACGCTGATAGACATGACGCTCCAACCAGTCGTCCGGGGTGCCCTTACCGAAGCGCTCCAGGGTCTCCCGGTTTTCCGCTTCCTCGCGATAGAGTTCCGCACCCTGCCAGAGCACCTTGCCGAGCCCGCGGGTCTGCGGGCTGTGGGGATCCTCTTCGGTTTCGCAGCGGGCATGATGTTTGCGGTGGATTGCCACCCACTCCCGGGTCACCATACCGGTGGTCAGCCACAACCAGAAACGAAAGAAATGGCTCAGGGCCGGGTGCAGGTTCAGCGCCCGGTGGGCCTGGTGGCGATGCAGAAACACCGTCACCGAAACGATCGTGATATGCGTCAGGATGAAGGCAAGCAGCAGATAATCGGACAGGGACAAGTCAAACAATCCGTTGAAGATCATGGGTTAACCTCGGGGCAGGCGCGCTGTCCTGTCTTGGATGCATGGGTCACACAAACCCCGACGAACCGGCAGTCAGGAGGGGGGACAACCACTGTGCGGACATTACCGGGTGCGACGGCATGGCGTAACAACCGGCAGACGCGCGATTGGGTCGATCCTCAAAGGTTACACCAGCCCGGGGGTTCTTGCACGATGACAGGGAAGCAAACGCCTGGGTCGTCAGTGTGGCTGTATCAGCCGGGACAATCCTCGTGCATCATTCACGATCACCGCCCCTCGTCGGGTGGACACGACACCGCTGGCGACAAATCCCTGCATCAGCCGTGCAATCACCTCCCGGGTGGTGCCCAGGTGCGCTCCCAGTTCCTGCTGGGTCATGTGCAACACCCCCTCGGCGGTGGCGTTTGAGAGGATGAAATTGGCCAGACGCTGGTCCAGGTTGCAGGCGTGCACCTGCTCCAGTTCATCCATGAGGCGGAACACCAGCCCCGAGAGGGCCTTCACAGTGAGATTCTGTACCGAGGACTCCTGTTCGAACAGCTGGCGGTAGAGGGCGCCGGGTATCACCTCTACCCGGGTCTCTGAATCAGCCTCCACCCAGGCCGGGTAGCGCAGATCGTTGAACAGGCAGTTGAGCGCCAGGACGCAGGTCTCCCCGGGGCGAATGAAGTAGAGGGTCGCCTCGCTGCCCTGGGGAGTGTAGGTAAACACCCGCAGTCGCCCCTCGGTGACCAGGTAGGCGCCGGACACGGGCTGCCCCTTGTGGATCACCGGAGTGGGCCGCTCGAAGTGTTTTCGGATCACGCCGGATTGCAGAAGCGCCTGCCCCCTGGGCGAAAGATTGAGGACACTTTCGGACATGCAGACTCCCGTGTCATGGTCGCGGCGCGTTGCGAGCAACGCTAAAGCCTCCATCATAGAGCTATTCCCCCCAAGTCGTCGACCCAGCCGCCATCGAGTCCGCTATCCCCTGATCGCCCAAACCGATTTGAACCTGACTCATCCGCGCCTGCAGGGTATCGCTGCTCAAGGCCTGCAGGAAGGCAACCACATCCGCCACCTTCTCCTCGCTCAACGCAGGACGATCCAGTCGGGTCATCACCTTCAGATCATCCGCCCACACCAGGTAGGGCCCGGTCATGCCCAGTTGGACACTGGACATGATGCGCACCACTTCGGCAAGTTCGCTTACCGAGCCGTTGTGCAGCCAGGGTCCGGTCAAGGCCACATTGCGCAGCGAGGGCACCCGCCAGCTGCCCCGTCCGCTGTCCGCGGGAGCGGCGCCGCTGTCGCGAGTGAGCCGGTAACGCGCCTCATAGGGGGTTGGATAGATGGGAAAAATGCGCATGGGGGCCCGGTCGTCGAACAGGCTGGCACCGCTGAAATTGGGGCCGAAATGACAGTTGATGCACCCCAGGGACTGAAATAGGGCCATGCCCCGCAGCTGCTGCGGATTCAGTGCCTGCAGATCACCTCGTACGAAGCGGTCATAGGGGGCATCCGGGGTGATCAGGGTGCGCTCGTAACTGGCGATCGCCTGGGCGAGTCGTTCGGCACTGATCCCGTCATCCTCGCCAAAGGCTTGGGCAAACAGGGCCGGATAGTCAGGATCCTGGCGAACCCGTTCTATGACCGCATCGAGTGACGGCATGCCCATCTCGATCGGATTGAGCAGCGGCCCCAGGGCCTGCTCCTCCAGGGAGCCGGCCCGGCCGTCCCAGAACAGCACCGCCTGAAAGGCGGCATTCCACACCGTGGGCGCGTTGCGGCTTCCGGTCTGCCCCCCGATACCCAGAGAGGTGGCGCGGCCATCATCCCCACTCCCGTTTACATCATGGCAGGAGCTGCAGGAAAGACTGCCATCCCAGGACAAACGGGTATCAAAGAACAAGCGCTCTCCGAGGCGGATCTTAGCCTCTGTAAGGGGGTTACCCATGGGGGTCGGCGCCCGTTCGGGCAGGGCCTGCCAGACATACACACTGCCGACATCGGACGAGGTCGGCCTGTCCCCAGCGTCACGCTGTGAAACAGGCAATGGTTGCCAGACGAAGCGCTTCGATCCCAGCAGACCCAGCAGAGGATCGGGTTTTCCCGCCATGGGCTTGATCGGCGGCTTTGCGATCAGCGGATCGACCACCACTCCGGGAAACAGGGATACGCTGAGGATGATCAGTAGCTTCAGGGCAAAGGCCAGGATACCGGTTCCCAGGGCCGTGGCTAGCAGCCACTGCCGCCCCCGGGCCAAACCACCGTTCGGTCCCAGGTCGTATCGCACCATGGCGAGCAGCACCAGAGTCCCGACAAATAATGCGATCACCGCAACAATGATCAGATTCATCGCTACAACTCCTTGCCGCGACCGCAGGGTTCAATACCACTCAAACCCTGCGTCCGTGGCACATTTCAAGTCACTCGACTCGACGCTGGAAAAAGGTATCGCCCGGGGTCACGGTCGTCACTTCGGTGATGGAATCGAAAGGCAGACCCACCCTTTCATGCGCCCGTCGGACTGACTCCGCATCCGGCGCCATGGTGAAGCAGAAGGCTCGGGCCGCTTCGTAGCTCAGATGAATCCGCAGCGGCACCACCCCTTCCTCGAGACAGGCCGCTTCGTAGCGCGTGTAGAAGAGTTCGAACTGATCGCGGGTCAGACCGCCCGGAAAGGTTTCACTGCCCTGATTGTGGGTATCGATATAGAACTTCATCGGTTTCATGGCTCACCTGCTGAATGGTTTCACGAAACCTCAAATTACCCCGCACTGTTCATGGCTTCTGTAGCAATTGCTACACAAGCCGGCAATCGTCGGATATTCCGTGCATCATCCCTCAAAGAAGCGGCCCGAATAGGCTATAGTGTTAACACTTGCCCACCACCACGAAACGCAGTTTGTCACCGTGAATCAACGTAGATCCCTGAACCCGCAGACACGACTCAAAGAGGCCTTGATCCGGGGCGCGATCTGGGCCTTTATCGGTCTGCTGTATGCCATGCTGTTTGTGTTTCTCGCCGGATTTGCCGAGCACTGGCATCTGCCGATCGCCCCATACCTGTTCGCCGGTGTGCTCGCCGGCACCCTGGGCGCCCTGATCTACAGCAGTATGCGCCTGTCGGTGCTCATGACCATCATCATTGCACCGATTTCCCTGTTCTATTTCATGTTTTCCGGTAAACCGGTGAACATGCCCCTGTTACTGCTGATCGTCACCGCACTGGGTGCGGTCATCGGCGCGCTGTACGGTTTTTTCTCACTCGGATCGAGGGTCTACCGGGCTGACGCGAAGACCCTGGCGGGCTTCAGTTCCGGTTGGTTGGCGGCCCTGGGTTATCTGATGCTGTCCGGTTTCACGGACACCCTACCGATCAGCATGGTGGTGGCGGTGATGTGTCCGATCACCGGAATCATCTACGTGCTGCTGGTACCCGCGTTCATCAGGATGTACGACAATCTGCTGCCTCCGGTGGGTGACGGGTTGATGGCCGGTATCGGGGTGTCCGGTTTCGTCGCCATGAGCCTGTTCATCATGACCAGCAGCATCGACACCGAGTTGGCCGGCCCCCTGCTCCCCACCCTGGACTGGATCCATGCGCAGCTGGGCGGGGCGATCGTCGGCGGTATCATCGGGGGCGGACTGGCCGGGGTATTGTCTGGTCTGCTGTTGACCGACTGGCAGGACTTATAAAACCTTTCGCCACACGCCCATAGTGTGTTGACCATTACACATACATTGCATCGCCGCGCTGCATTGATCACCACACGAAGGGATAAGAGAAGCGCCTGGAGGATTTTTATCTCTTCCCGCAGTTCTTCGCATTCTGCCGGATCCCGGGTTCCGCGATGCTCCACCCGGCCTACTCCTCTTGAGATTCACATGTATCCCGAACGATGTAACCCGGGTGCAGCGAAGCGAAACCCGGGATCGCGCCATACAAGTAGCGTTTCAACCGCTTGTTAGGATAAATTCGCCGCATCAACGCCTGACAATCCAGATGATTCCGCCCCCCCGGTTCAGGCGGCCTCCCAAGAGCACCCAATACCATGTCAACCACCGCCAAAATCAGCCTCTATGCCCTGACCGTTTTCCTGAGTTCCGCCCTGTTGCTGGTGCTCGAAGTGGTGGCCGGTCGGTTGATCGCACCCTATGTGGGGGTCTCGCTCTACACCTGGACCTCGGTGATCGGGGTAATTCTGGCGGGACTCTCTCTGGGCAACTGGCTGGGCGGCGTCTGGGCTGACCGCAACGCGGGTGAGGCGGCAGTCGGTTACACCCTGATCGGTTCCGCCCTGGCCACCCTGGGCATCCCCCTGATCCTGACCCTGGTCGCACCGGGTATCCAGAACGGGGAGTGGAGCCTGCTCTCCGCCAGCCTGATGCTGGTGCTCGCCCTGTTTTTCCTCCCGGCCATGCTGCTCGGGATCGTCACCCCGATCCTCACCACTCTGGCGCTGCGCCTCTCCAGCCGGACCGGACACATCGTCGGCATGATGCATGCGCTGGCCGCGGTGGGCAGCATCTTCGGCACCTTCCTTACCGGCTTCTGGCTGATCCAGAGCTTCGGCACTCACACTGTGATTCTCAGCGCGGCCCTGACCCTGGCGCTGCTGGCTCTGCCCCTGATGCGGGGACAGCGGCTGCGGGCGATGCCCGGTCTGGCGATCATTGCCGTGATACTCCTGACCCTGACCGGGGTGCGCAACGGTCTGAACTCCCCCTGCGATCGGGAGAGTGCCTACTTCTGCATCCGGGTGGTGGACGAGCCCTGGGAGATGCCGCCCGGGCAGCTCAAGTCCCTGGTGCTCGACCACCTGCTTCACGGCAGCAATCACAGTGGCGATGCCCGGGTTCTGGTGGCCCCCTATGTACAGCTGATGGACGAGCTGACCCTGGCCCATTTTGCCGATCGTTCACCCGCATCCTTCTTCTTCATCGGCGGGGGGGCCTACACCCTGCCCCGGGCGATGCGCGTCCTGTACCCCGAGGCGGGAATCACCGTGGCGGAACTCGACCCGGTGGTGACCGAGATGGCTGAGCAGCAGTTGTTTCTTGACACTCAGGGCATGCAGGTGCGGCACGAGGATGCGCGGGTCGCACTGCAGCGGATCCCGGATGCGCGTTTCGATGTGATCGTCGCCGACGCTTTTCACGACATCGCGATTCCACCTCATCTGGTCACCCTGGAGATGGCGCAACTGGTGGCCGAACGGCTGAGCGATGATGGCATCTACCTGCTCAATATCGTGGACGCCTTTCCCGATGCACGACTGGTGAAGGCCCTGGTGAAAACCCTCCAGGGGGTGTTCCCGGCGGTGGACATCTGGCTCGACCAGATTCCCGAGGAACCCACACGTGCCACCTATGTGGTCTCTGCCGGACAGCGCGACCACCACCTGCCCGCGCAGATCAACGCCCAACGGGGGCTGACGCGATCCTGGCTGAAGGTGACCGAACCGGTGCTGGCAACCGGTACCCCCCTGGCCAACCTGCCGGTGTTGCAGGACGACCATGTGCCGGTGGAACGGCTGATGGCGAAGCTGTTTCTCTCCCGTCTGGGTCAATAATGCGGTACCCGCGACCTGGCCAGAGCGTTTAGTTGTGTGGGTCTCACACACCAATCGACTGACGGACTCAGCAAACCCGGTAAATCGATACGGCATGATATCGCGCGAATATGATCTCCACCGGTAGGTCGGGTTAGCGCAGCGTAACCCGACGCAATCCATCGAACGGTGATCCCGTGTCGGGTTACGCTGCGCTAACCCGACCTACACAGGTGTGACACGCGCGTGGAGCAATGACATTCCGGCACGGTCATGGGGTCCCAGTCAACTGCAGATCCAGCGCAGGTCGATCCCGTAGTCATCGAGACTTTCCGCGGGCGGAGCCACGGCGGCTTTCAAGCTGGCCGCCTCGACGGGCTCCCGGGTGAGCCGCTCTTGGCGGCGCCGTTCAGCATCCTTGCGGTCCTTGGGTAGCCCCGGGTAGGGCAGGCCTGCCGGCTGCCAGCCGTGAATACGCAGTCGCAGGGCCCGGGGTTTGGCGGGATGACGCAGGACAAGGGTCAAAGGCATGCAGGGTTTTACCCCCGGATGCAGACCGATCCAAGGTTCGAATTCCCGCAGGCGTATCGCACACAGTCGTACCACGCCCAGCCCATCGGTCTCCTCGCGCAACGGCAGGGTCAACCCGTCCCACTCGACACTCCATTCGGAGAACGCCTGCTGCGGGATCCCCTCAACAGGTCTCAGCAGTACCTGCCAGCGTGCCGTGCTGGCATCCACCCAGCGGGATCCCCTCTGCTCCTGCCCCTCGGCATCCCCACCCACCAGGGGCCAGAATTCCAGCGCCCGCGCAATCTCCAGTTGGCACCCCTCGAACGCGACCTGCCAGCGGGTACGCGCGGGATCCAACATCAGACAGCGCTCCAGAGACGGCCCCAGACCAAGCCCGGCCTGCTGCAGATCGGCACACACCTGCTGTAGGTCCTGTCTGAGGTAAAAAGGCAGCGCGAAACGCCGCTGCAGGGTGTCCCCCCAATCCAGCAGATCCGGCGTGACATCCTCCCGGGAGAGCATTGCCACCAGGGCGCGCAGCAGCAGTCCGAGGGCGGTGGAGCGCTCCGCACTGCCCGCCATGCGGAAGGCACGGAACTCCACCAGGCCGAGACAACCCCGCCCGGGCAGATAGGGATTCCAGAGCTTCTCGATATTCAGGTCGGAGCGGTGGGCATTGCCCGACGGATCGGTAAGGAACGGGGCCAGACTGCGCCACAGAAACTCCGAATCCGGATCCTTTTCATGTTTCAGCAGATGCAACGCCAGACGCAGTTCGTGAAACAGGCTGCGCAACCCTTCGTCCGGCCTGGGAGACTGACTGGTGCCACCCAGGTAGTCCGGGGCGAACCAGTAGGAGAGCGCCGGATGCGCCACCCAGTAACGAATCAGCCGTGGCAGCAGGTGGCGGTTGGTGAGGAAGGGGCTGAGATTAGGGGTGCGGCCGCCCAGAGTCAGCTGGCCGCCGCCACCGCTGTCGGATTCCACGCCGTTGTACTGCAGCCGGTAGGTGGAAAGTCCCACCTCTTCGCAGACAGCGTAGAGTTCCCGACTGGCGGCATGGAACTGCCGGCTGTCGGGATAGGGGGCCTGATTGATCTCGATCACCGCCGGATCCGGGGTCAGGGTGGTCCAGGCCACCGTCTCGTCCACCGGTGGCGGGTGGCCCTGCAGAATCAACCCGGGCAGGTACTTGGCAGCCGGCTGCAAAACCTCCAGGAAGCGTCGGAACGCGCGCACATCGGGGAACGCCGGCAGTTCCAGGATTGCGCAGTCCACCCCCTCATGGCCGGTATGGGGCCCCAGGGCGAGCAGGTATTCCCCCCGGGCGGCCAACTCATCCTCCAGTCCTGCGGGGGGAATGGGCTGCTCATGGCGGGATTCCCGGGACCAGCGGGCCAGCTCCTCCTTGCCATGAACCAGGGGTTTGTCGTCGAAACGGAACACGAGTCGATGGGGCAGGCTTCCCTGGCATTTGAAGGGATGGGTTTGCCAGCCCTTCATCGCGAGTCCGTGCAACAGATGATCCATGAAGGCAAGAAGCCGTGGTGGGGACAACGGGGGGAGGTCTTCGTCCAATGGATCCCCGGGGCCCTCCCAGAGGGGTTTTCCGTCCCTTGAGGCGTACAGTCCCAGGGACCAGCGGGGCAAGGGTTCGCCGGGATACTGACGCCCCAGGGTACGCAGCACCAGCGCCCCGGGATGGCGCTCCAGCAGATGCCGCATCAGTCGCTGGGCCAGGGTCTCCTTTTCTCCGCCCAGGGCCTCGGACAGCCATTCGGGCTGTTCCGAACTCCGCAGTGTGAAGGTTGGCTCGGAGCCGATCCACAAGCCGGGCAGAATGGTCTCGATGCGCTCATCGAGCGCGGTGATATCCTGCTGGAAAGTATCGGAAGAAGCGCTGGGTACTGACACGGAATCCCCTGAACGAAAAAATGACTAGAAACCCCTCCGGGAGGGGTTGACCGGCATTTCATCGCCACACCCGCCGGAGTCGTCCATCCACCTGAAAGTCTGCTAACTTACACCGGCGCTCAGTCGCCGGACCAGTCCGAATGGACGAAGCCGCGCTCCGGGTGATCCACCCGTTCGTAGGTGTGCGCACCGAAGGCGTCCCGTTGCGCCTGGATGAGATTCTGCGGCAGGCGTTGAGTACGGTAGCTGTCGAAGTAGCTCAGACAGGCGCTCATCACCGGCAGGGGGATGCCCGCGGACACCGCCGCCTGAACCACTCGTCGCCAGGCGCCGTGCAGTCCCAGCAACTGACCGCTGATGGCGGGACTCATCATCAGGTTGGCCGGCTCTTCACCCGCATAGGCCTCGCGAATGGTGTCGAGCAGACGGGCGCGGATGATGCAGCCTCCCTTCCAGATGCGCGCCATCTCGCCCAGATCCACGGACCAGTGATAACGCTCGGAGGCGCTGCGGATCAGTGCCATGCCCTGGGCATAGGCGGTGATGCGCGAAGCATAGATCGCCCCATGCAGGTCCGCGATCAGGCGCTCGGGATCCGAACCCAGGACGGGACTGTCACTGCCCAGGTGCAGTGCGGCGATGACCCGTTCGTCCTTCAGGGAGGAGAGAATCCGGGCGTCCACGGCAGCGGAGATTCCGGGCACCGCGACCCCCTGCTCCAGGGCGGCCTGGACGGTCCAGCGACCAGTACCTTTCTGTCCCGCCTTGTCCATCACCAGAGCCACCAGGGGGGAGTCCGTCTCAGGATCCTTCACCTTCAGTACCTGGGCGGTCAGTTCCACCAGGAACGACTCCATGGGTCCCCGGTTCCAGGCCTCGAACACCTCCGCCATGGCGGGTTCGTCCATGCCCAAGCCACGCCGCATCACATCATAGACTTCGGCCAGCAGTTGCATATCGGCATATTCGATACCGTTGTGCACCATTTTCACGAAGTGGCCCGCACCGTCCGGCCCCACATGGGTCACGCACGCCCCCGCATCGGTCTGCGCGGTGATCGCCTCGAACACACTGCGGATCTCCGCGTAGGATTCGACGGAACCGCCGGGCATCATGGAGGGCCCGTGACGGGCGCCCTCCTCGCCGCCCGAGATGCCCACACCGACATAGTGCAGTCCCCGGTCACGCAGCAGACGCTCACGCCGCTGGGTATCCTCGAACCAGGAGTTGCCCCCATCCATGACAATGTCGCCGGGTTCCAGCAGGGGTTGCAGCTGTTCCAGCACCTGGTCCACCGGGCTGCCGGCCTTGATCATCAGCAGCACCCGTCGGGGACGCTCCAGCAGGGCGATGAATTCAGCGAGTTCCGCGGCACCGCCGAAGCGTTTGCCCGCATGCTCCGCGAGAAAGGCTTCGGTCACCTCAGAGCGCCGGTTCCAGACCGCTACCGGAAAACCCTTCTCCTCCATGTTCAGGGCCAGGTTGCGTCCCATGACGCCCAGACCGATAAGCCCGATATGGAACTGTTTTACATCAGACATGATGGATACCTTTACAAGAGCGAGACGGCACTGCCTTCCGATGTGAAAGGCAACAAAGGGTTACAGGGGACGATCCTTGGGCAGTGAGCGGGCGGCCTGGCGATCGAGGATCCAGTCCCCCTCCCGGGCCAGCGAGGCCGGTACGCTGCCGTCCATCAGGGCCCAGCGCACCGCGTCCGCCTTGTCTTCGCCCTGCACCATCACCAGGACATGACGGGCCTGCCGAATCACCGAAGGTGTCACAGTGAGGCGTTGCAGCGGCGGTTTGCTGCCGATCACCGGCATCACCCGGCGGCGCTCCTCGTCGAGGGCCGCGGAACCGGGAAAGATCGATGCGGTATGGCCATCCTCCCCCACCCCGAGCAGCAGGACATCGATGCGTTCCGGGAGGATCGTCTCGTACTCCTGGGCCGCCTTGTCCGGTTCCTCTTCGCCGCACATGCGGTAGACGGTGACCCCCTCGGGGGGGACGCCGTGAAACAGGGAATCCATCACCGTAAAGGCATTACTCTGGGGGGTGTTGACCGGCACGCAGCGTTCATCTCCGAAATAGAGCCGGATCCGCGCCCAGGGGATGTCGGAGCGTTGCGCCAGGCGCCGGTAGACCGGCAGCGGCGTACTTCCGCCGGCGAGCATCAGGTGACAGTGTTCCGAGGTTTCGAGGACGCTTTTCAGCGTCTCCACGATCCACGCCTCGGCACGCTCGGAAAAATCGGCTTCATCCACAATCAATCTTGTACGGCTCATTCACTGATCTCCCGCCATTGGCGACTGTATCGGTCCATGAGATTTTCGGCTTCGCCCGGGCCCTCACTGCCCTCGGCGTAAAATTGGGGCTGTTTCTTCACCTCCGATTCCCAGGCCTCGAGGATCGGGCTGACAAAACGCCAGGCGTGCTCCACCTCGTCGCGGCGGGCGAACAGGGTGGCATCCCCCTTGATCGCATCCAGCAGCAGGCGCTCATAGGCGTCCTTGATGGGATGGTTGTAGGTCTCGGAATAGCTGAAATCCATCTCCACCGCACCCACATCCAGCACATCCCCCGGCTTCTTGCTGCTGATCTTCAGGGACATGCCCTCGTCCGGCTGAATGCGGATGGAAAGCACGTTGGGTTCCAGTTCCTGGCAGATGTCGTCCCGTCCGAACAGACACAGGGGCACTGGGCGAAAGACCACCGAAATCTCGGTCATGCGCCGCGCGAGCTGCTTGCCGACCCGCAGGAAGAACGGCACCCCCTGCCAGCGCCAGTTGTCGATATAGCACTTGATCGCGGCATAGGTGGGAGTGCGGGAACGGGGATCCACATTCTCCTCGTCACGGTATCCACGGTACTGACCGAACACCACGTGACTGAACACATCCCGACCCATCATTGGACGCAGGCCGCGCAACACCTCGACCCGCTTGTCCCGGATATCATCTGCGGAGAACGACACCGGCGGCTCCATGGCGCAGAGTGACAGCACCTGCAGCAGATGGCTCTGCACCATGTCGCGCAGCACCCCGGTCTTGTCGTAGAACCGTCCGCGCCCCTCCATGCCGATGGACTCCGCCGCAGTGATCTGGATATGGTCGATGTGTTTGCGGTTCCAGAGAGGTTCGAAGATCGTATTGCCCAGGCGGGCAACGAGGATGTTCTGCACCGTCTCCTTGCCCAGGTAGTGATCGATCCGGTAGACCTGATCCTCCTGCAGGATCTCCCCCACCACCCGGTTCAGATCCATGGCGGATTCGAGATCCCGCCCGTAAGGCTTTTCCATGATCACCCGGGTCCAGGGTGCGCGCACGCCGCTGCCGCCCAGAAGCCCCGACTCACTCAGACGATGCAGAATGATCGGCGCCGCCGAAGGCGGAGTTGCGAGGTAAAACAGGCGGTTGCCCTCACTGCCGATCTGCGCTTCCAGGGATTCCAGGGTGTCCCGCAGCCGACTGTAGCCTTCCGGATCTTCGAAATTTCCCTCGACGTAGGCAATGCGCTGGCTGAACTGTTGCCACAACATCTGATCCACGGGTTTCGAGCGGGAGTACTTTTCCAGCGACTCGAGCAGCATCTGTCGATACGCCTCGTGGGTCTCGGCTGAACGGCTGTAGCCGATCACCGCGAATCGCTCGTCCAGGGCCTTCTCCCGGGTCAGATTGTAGAGCGCCGGGAGCAGTTTGCGCCGGGTCAGGTCCCCGGCGGCGCCGAATATCACCAGCGTGCAGGGCTCGAGCGTGTCCGCCTGCAGAAACAGCTCGTTCTGACTCAGGCGCTGGTGGATTGAAAAATCGGGCTGCATCTTGACGGCTTCCTTCACGGTTTTCGTTCGATTGTACAGGCGCCGGCCTGCCGTGCGGGATCCAATCACTGGAACCCCGATCCTCTTCCCTTAGTTTTATACCATTCCCGGTCGCGGCTTGTTAACAGGCGGTTGCAATTCGCTTCCCACTTCGGATCAGACCCGCTCCGGCTGCTATCCCGAGTGCATACCTGCGCCACAACCGGTCAATCCTGGGCTTTCGGCCTGTAAACAACCACCCCGGATTTCAGGCAATTAATTTTTTTTCGCAATGTGTATATAATTGCCGATTCGGACGATCAGGGCCTGCTGACGCCCCTCCGGCTGCTCTGCCGGAGGGGC
>JBNLFS010000057.1:0-78622 GCA_050305635.1 Candidatus Thiodiazotropha sp.
CTCCAAGGTTACGTTACCGCGAGCGTCGTAAGCATACTGAGTTGCATAACCCCGGCGATTGAGTACCACTGAGAGTTGTGTCTCTACGTTGTGATTGAATTCGGTTCGATTTCCCTCATTGTCTTCCTGAGCGATCAGTCGACCCGCGTCATCGTAGATATTACGAATGAGTCTTCTATTCAGGGGATCCAGGATATCGAGCAGCCCATGATTCGTGTTGTATCGATATCTTGTGAGCGCACCATCTCTATCAGTAACCGAGACCAAATCCCCCACTGAATCATAGGCATAGACCAGAGATTCACCTGCTGGATCTGTTACACCGGTAATGCGACCAGTGGCATCCCGGTTGAAACTTACGGTTTGGCCGGATGAATGACGGATAGCAGTACTGCTGTATGTCAGACTCTGGCCATTGGGATCGGTGACACGCTCGATACCAAAACCCTGATCAAGCTGGTAGACATAACCACTGCGCGTTGTGAGCGTGTAATGGGTGACCGGTTGGGCCTGATCATCACCCGCAATTGCCAGATAGCCGTTATCCAGGTCCGACAGATAGAGCGACTGCGCTTCCGTTGTCGCCAACGTCGATTGAGTACCCTCTATTGGCTCAAAGAAAAGATCGTAGATGCGATCGGTCGACATAAAGCAATTGGGATTACTGATTGCTCCTTCCAACCCGTTGGACGGTCTGGCCACCACGTGGAACTTTTCGACATCCTGATTGGGCAGGGTGACCGAAACAGTCTTTTCCGAAACGGGATAAATACAGATCGCATTGGTGTTGACCAGATTGGGTCCGACTTGAAAGACTTCATTCTGACTGAGCTCCTGAGTCCATCCCTGGGTTGGTTCCTGACTCTCCTCGAGTCGGACATTCTGGTAGTCAACCGTCCATCCGTACCCGAAATCCAGGTTCTCACCACGTCTGCGACTATCATATGTTCTGGATACCGTGATCGGTATTCCAGACAACGAAAGCTCAAGATCCGTCACACTGAAGCTGAATTGTCCGACTTTCAGATCACCGTCAACGAAGACCGATGCCCGCCGACCCATTACATTTCCGTTACTGTCTACTGCCTGCAATAGAATGTGGTAGGTTCCGTTGACCAGAGTAGTGGGATCGAAACTTGCTATAACCTCATTGTCGAAAGCCTGGTTGCCCCGATAGAGATCAACATAAGCGGTATCGTCCTGATCAGCGCGTTTGTATGCGAGCCATACCTCTGCCAGGTTGTCATCCTGTACCGTACCCACAACATCGGTTATCGATGTAATTATCGAAGCTGTAACAGGGGCATTGATCTCCACTACTGGGGGCGTCTGATCGCTCGGATCCCGAACCACCACATAGGCCGTGCGCTCCACAGTCTGCAAACCATCGCTCAGTGTGACAGCTACCGGTATTCTACCGACCCTGTCAGGTGTGATCGTTGCTGTTAATAGCGCACCGACTGGAGCTGGTTCGCCATCGACTGTCAAGTTAACTTGTGGCGTTGTTGCACTGTTTATGGCATGGATACTGAGCACTGCCGAGTCACCCAGCTCAATTGGCTCACTTGGAGTGAATTCCAAATCAGCATCCAACACAGAATCATCAGGCACAACCTGTACATACCAACTGATCAGATTATTCGATGCGTAGTTACCCAAACTGTCAGTAGCGGCAACACTTATTAGGAACACCCCCTCTACAGTAGGCGTCCAGGTTATCGTACCATCAGCATCGATCACTGCTCCGGAGGGACTACCGGTTGTTAACCGATAGGTTATTGGATAATCCCCTTCACGATCTGTTGCTGTTGCATGATGAATATACTGCCTGCCTACCTTGGCATAGGTCGGGCGATACGCCGAATCAAATACAGGAGCACGATTACTGAACGCGTTGACTCTGATAAGCATATTGTTTGAATCTGTAGTCAATCCCCTCGAGTCTCTTACCGAGAGACGCACCCAGACAAATTGATTCGATAGTTCTTCAGGAGGGATCCAGCTGATCACACCCGTATCGCTATCGATCGACATTCCCTCCGGAGCAACGAGCAAGTGATAGGTAACCGCATCGCCGTCGGGATCACTCGCAATCATTCCATACTCATAGGGTATTGAAACCTCGGCATTAGGCATTGTGCCTGACGTGATAACCGGAGGCTGATTATCATCTGCTACCGTTAGATTGAATTCCTGTACTGCACTACTATTAAGACGATCTTCAACATGAAAGCGTATTGTATGAGAACCCAGATCACGATCCGTAGGTGTCCAGTAAATTCGCAGCTGCTGGGTTCCATTTCCTCGAACAAGCTCGCTTCGCATTGTCCGCGGAGACTGCTCGAAAACCACTCTTAAGTCATCCAGATTAGCGTAAGCATTAAGCGGGACATCATTCTGTACATCAAGAAAATAGGAATACTCATGATTAACAGAGGCGACCGTCTGCGGATTGAAGTTTACAATCTCGGGAGGGAGATTCGGCGCAACATTGACTGTAAACGTTTGAGTTGGCGCTGTACCGCCACGGGCATCACGTAGACCCAGCTCAAAGTGCTGGTCGCCTACCTGGGTAGGGGTCCAGCGAAAATAATGCATCGCGGCTTGCGTATGACGCGGATCATTCGGTCTACTAATATCGGTGTAAAAACTTTTAACGCGCTGAATATAGGCCTCACTGGGTCCTTCCAAAATATCTACAAACGACGCGTCTTTATCCTGATCAGTTACTAACACCTGATTCATCAGATTCAGTAAGGAGTGCTGTACATAGTCTTGGTTATAGACAAACGGCACGCCCAGCGTGGCATGCGCACTGATATTAGCGCCTGTAAATTCAGGCGGCGTGTTAAATGGAACATATTTCCGAAGCTCAAAACTCTGTGTAACCACAGAACCCTCAGGATCCGACACGCGCAGAGTAACCTTCTCCCGATCATGCCGGGTCGTACTGAACTGTGCTTGCGGCCAACTGACATGGCCAGCTGCGTCAATCGTCATCCCGGTCGGGCCCTCCAGACTGTAAGTCAGCGCCTCACCTTCGGGGTCTTCCACCTGCATGTCGTAGGCATATGTCTCACCTGCCACGACCTCCAAATCTGGCAAGGAGGTCACGACAGGCGGAAGATTTTGTATACCTGCCGACCAATTCAGAGAAATCGACTGACTCAAGCCATTCGTCGTTGCAGTAATCGAATCAGTACCCGATTTTTCTCCTCTGTAACAGTAAGTTGCGGTACCATGAGTGTCAGCAAAGCGATAAACATCACGATTTGTGGCACCGACTATGCTGAAACTGACACGCACACCATTGACAGGCTGTCCGAGCGCATTCAAAACCGTAGCTACCGCACACCATTCATTATCGAGAGACTGGGAGGACGATCCCGACAGCGTCAAGGAATGCACAGATCGTTCGACGCTGAGCGCCATCCCTCCTAAATAGCCATAGGATTCAAATGAATCATAACCGTAGATATAGGTCCCAAAAGGTTCCTGAGCCTCAATGTGATGAGAGCCCGTGGATACAGGCAATTGAGCGTAGGAAAACGCACTATTTGGAATCACACTGAATTGTGTCTCATCAACACTTTGGCCATCTATGGAAAGTGAAGATATGCTATCAGTCGGGACCAGGAGATTTACAAAATTGTAGGTTAAATCCCTTGCAGGTGTATTAATGGTATATTGAGTGAGAAACTGCTCAACAGGAGGCACGATCACCATGAATGGGTCGGTATAGTCTCTCTCTAAGGGTCGGTAGTTATCATCAAACCCATTACTATTTGAGTATTGAACCAAAAGAATCGGGCGTGATGCATTGACCCGTTGGGGTTTAAAAGACCTGAACTCAAAATATTCTCCGTGGTCAAGCCTGGATCTGAGTACACCATCGATATATACAGCTGTATTATCATAAGGTGCTACGATACGAAATGTGTCACCGTACTCTTCGTACCAATATCTACCATTCTCAGTACGCCCCCAAAATGGTGCGGTATAGTACTCTGTAGCAAGACTTTCAACGGACGGCAACTGTTCAACAATATGATCACAGGCCGTATAGCCTACCGGGATCACCACACAATCCATTTGACTAAACACACCGATAGGCTTATCCGCACGGATCGTGCTCCCAGTCAGATCAGCCTTAAAAGAGCCTCGAGTCTCCAAATTATACACATCACCCCGATTCATGGTAATTTCTATGGGTGTGCCCGCTTCTATCTGACCCTGATCACCCGTAAATATGTCCATTATCGGATCAATAGTTACCCGTGTATTATCGTCGGTAGCGACCACGGTTGTAATCGGGCCTGGATTTCCAGAGTCAACCGTGGCAAGTATTCCGATCTTGCTCAACATGGTGTAGGTCGCAGTAATGTATTCTTGACCCAGACTGGAGACCGGCAAGGCAAGAAACCCATCCGTTGTATCAACCTTTTGACTCATCATGTAGGCTGAAATTGGAGTCACTGAAGTGATATGTATTGCGTGATTCTCAATCAAAGCATTGAGAGCAAAACCGTTTGTTGCAGCATAGTCATCCAGATTGATGCTGTACGTTCTCATTTGATCGGCTGGCAACATTAGACTTTCAACAATACCGAGTGCTGATATTTCTATTACCGCCTCCGTATCCGTGCCCGCCGAAACCAGATTGATGTCGAAGCTCCCGCCGGTCGTCACAGTCATATTATGCGTGACCGGTATCCAGAACTCTGTGCCCACGTGGGTGTTCGTGCGCTCCGCCGGCAATACTTCTAATGATATATCCTGAACCGCAACCAGACCGTCAAGGTCAGTTACACTAAATTGAAGTTCGTAGCTACCAAGCGCCACATTAAGCGTCGCCCATGAGGCCACACCAGAAGCCGGATCAAACTGAACCCCATCCGGCGCATTCACCAGCGCATACGTAAGGCCATCTCCGTCTGGATCGCTTGCCTCAAGTGTATATCCCCACTGTTCTCCGGATATCACGTATGAGATTGGAACCGACGTAATTTGCGGCGCTCGATTTCCTTGTAAAACCGTAATGAAGAATTCCTGTGTTTGCGTATCGATTCCATCACTGACAGAAATTGTCACCGGCCCATACTCACCGATATCACTAGCCACTGGAGAGAATTCAATGGAGTTGTCCTGCAAGTGGGCGAACGCAGGTAATCCATCTACCGAATACACAAGAGAATCGCCATCGATGTCCGTTGCCTGTATCATCAGGCTTGATGGCGCATTTGCCTCGAGACTCAAATCATCGATCGATTCCAATATCGGCTGACGATTGACATTTTGTACAACGAGTGTAAACGATTGCACACCCAACGCGCCTTGGTCATCCTGAACAGTTACCGTCACCGCATGATCGCCGGCCGATGAGTAATCCGGCAACCAGGTAATCAATCCACTTTGATCGATCACCATACCCGCCAGCTCTGTGCTCAAGCCAAATATTAAGACATCACTGTCAGGATCTCTGGCCTGAACTTGATATTGATAGGCCTGATTTTCTGACACACTTGTCACGGGCGTTGATATCACAACGGGTTCATCGTTGACAGGCGTGACTGTAACATCAACTGCTGCGATCGACGAACCCAGCAATCCATCGCTGACCTGATAGGTAAATCGATCTACTCCACTATAGTCCGCATTTGGAGTATATATCAGATCTGGTATCAGCCCTGACAAACGCCCATTGGATGGCTGATCAATAATTGCATAGGTAATACTGTCTCCATCCACGTCGTATCCATCAAGGACGAGATTCCGCGAACCATCTTCCTCTACCATCACTGATCCATTCGATGCCACGGGTGGATGATTGATGTGTTGAAGTGTCAGCGTGTAGCCCTGAGTGTCCGACAATCCTTCCGGGTCACGAACCCTGACAGTAACGCTGTAGACACCGAACATACCTACAGGTGGCGACCATTCAATCAAACCAGTTGAGGTATCGATTGTCATACCCTGTGGAGCTGCAGTCAGTTCGAAGCTCAGCTGATCGCCGGCATCCGGATCCTGTGCGGTTACTGTGTAGCTATAGTGGACATTCTCAGTACCCGAAAGAACTGGGGCGCTTGTGATTTGAGGTGCTCGATTGGTCTGCGCGATGACCAGTTGATAGGTTTGTGTGTCGCTTAATCCCCCCTGATCATGAACACTGACGCTCACTTCATATGATCCCGCCGCATCATAGGTCGGCAGCCAGTCAATAACACCTGAACTTGTGTCGATACTCATTCCCTGCGGGGCTTGAGTCAATTCAAACACAAGAATGTCCCCGATATCAGGATCCGACGCCAATACGGCGTAGCGGTATGATTGATTCTCAGAGCCCGATGTCATGGGCACTGATTCGATTACGGGCGGATGGTTTGCGTTTGTGCTTTCGGTGACATTCAAATGGTACGATTGCTGATCGAACTCCCCCGCATCATCAACCGCTCTGACCGTCACATAGTGACTGCCTATCTGATCTTCCGTGGGAATCCAGCGGATCACACCGGTATTCGGATCAACCCTCATCCCGGGTGGCGCCACTTTCATGCTGTAGCGAATTGCGCCACCCTGATAATCAACCGCTTCGACCGCGTAGACGTATGTTTCACCCACTTCCGCCGTTTCAATCGGTGAACTCTTGATCCAGGGTGGCTTGTTACCTATCCGTTCTTTAGGGATCACTACCACAATTGGAGACTGGCAGGTTTCCACAGAATTTTCATTAACCACGGTCACGGCATAGTGGTAGGTATTACCGGTGATAACCTGGGTGTCCTGATACTGAGGATCAATCCTAGGGACCCCTACAACCTCCTGTATTACCTTGAAATCCACCCCACCATCATCACTACGGTATATTTTGTAGCTTGGCGCTCCGAAATTTGCCCAGATGATCTGTACATCATCCACCCCGGCATACACTTCAAGATCGGTTAAGCAGAATTCTGCACTTTCGGAAATTCCTGTGATGGGCTCTTCTTCGATAGGTGTTTCATCACCCGCTCGCACATGCCACGACGACAATAACGAAAGAGAAACAAAACCGACTTTTAGAAAACGCAGAATGTTACAGGCAGACATTTCTATTCCAATCAACCACTCGCGTGGTTTGCTATTCCAATCAGCTGTATTGAGTTTGATCTGGATGAACTTTGAGTCGTTCGAAAACGGCCATCAAAGAAAAGCGGGATAGGAGATCGTGGCTGGCAAGACGTCCATGTGTAAGAGAATTCCTACAAAACTTCCCTATTTCAAACTTCCCTGACTGATTATTTAAGTGACTTGGGGAGTATCCCAATGATTAATGGCCGTGATCCTAAACAATTTGGTTTTGCTTGATCAAGTAAAAATTTTAATTTAAGGATTTAAACTACCCAATCATTCCTTTTGCTCTACTCATTATCGGGATGGATGATTTCCTGCCATTTTTCGCCATCGAACATCAATATGTCCTTCTCACCCACGGACCAAAGCAACCCCTCCTTGACACTGAGCTTGTGGGTTGTAATCACCTTGTCCAACCCCACGTCCAGCGGCTGAACTTCATCGTCGATGACGACAGCCAACTGCTGATTGCCCGCTAGATAGGTCTTGCCTTCGTAGACTGCAACAGAGTACCAGTTGCCCGTCATATCTTCGTTGCTGATCTGTGTCCATTGGTTGTACCGGCCATGCAGCACCACCCCCTTGTTACCCGCGATCCACATGCTGCCGTCATCGGCACAGCAAATACTGGCAAGATGACTGTTGGTGGGACTGTCATCCTGGTGCCAGCGGTTGCCGTCGTAGAAGTAAATTTCCCCCTGCCAGCCCACCGCGTAGATATGCCGGGCGTCACTGCCGTCGATATCGAAGAACCCGGTGGCACTGTCCCGGGTGAGGATTTCATCGCTGATCGATGACCAGACATCTTCGCTGCGTTTGTAAACCTGACGGCCGTAGCCACAGACATAGAGTTCACCGTCGATGTTGCGGATCATCTCCACATAGCCGTAGGGCTGCTCGATGTTGAGGCCCGCGCCGGGAATCTGCTCCCGTTGTATGCCTTGGGCCGATACTTCGGCGACCTCCCCGTTCTTGCCGAGTATCCACCAGCCCCGGTAATCGCCGGGACCGGTTTTGTAGGTCAGCGCCTTGCCATCGAAATCGAAATCGGCCTTGCCCCAGTTGCCTTCGATGTAGGTAAAGAACCGACAGAAGATGTCGTCGCGGGTGAGCATGTCGGGGAAGGCCAACAACCCCAGCGCGCCTTTGCGTCCGGAATGGGCATTGAGAAATGTTACAGGTACCTTGCCGTTGGTCATGATGATTTTCCGCTCCTTTTGTACTTACACGCCCGGAGCCGAGGTGACCGCGCCGCCGGGGACGAAACCGGCCGGTGTCCGGTTGCCGCCTGAATCCGCTCTGAGCATGAGCTTGTCGGACTTGCCCGGTCCCACATCGAGCCCCATCTCCTTGTGGGCCGCCTCGCACTGCTTTTTCATACAGGCTTTGTTGCAGGTCTGTTTGACCTGGGTGACGGCATCGGCCCCCTTTTCGTTGGCATCCTCAAAACTCCAGGAACCGGCGCTCTTCTTGGTCGCCCGTTCGCCACCGCGCATCATCGGCTTGCCGGTGGGCGTGCTGAGTTCCTCGACCTTCATGAACTTGTCTTCTTCCACGTCGACGATGGCGTGGACCCGGCCATGCTCCTTGAGCTTGCCGGCGGCGTCACTTTCGCTCTTGGTGCCGCCCTCGAGACAGATGCAGGGCGCCGTGGTGTCGTCGTATTTATCACACCCCGGGTAGCGTTCACCGGATCCCGCCTTGCGTTCTCCGGACGGCATGAAGCAGTGCGCGGGTATGACATGATGCGGCGTTTTACCGTCGCAACAGCCGAAATCGAAGGGCACCAGGTTGCAGTCGAGCTGGCCTTTGCACTCATCATCCTCGCACAGGTCCCGGGTGGCGCCGGCCTTGTTGTAAAACTCCTTCTTTCCCGCATCCGCTTCCACCATGGCGTCCCAATCGACCTTGGCGTTGTCCTCCACCGCGGCCTTCTGGGTGGCCCCGTCGACCTTGTGGTCCTTGCGCGACTGCTGCTTGGTGTTGTTCTTGATGTGCTTTTCCATGCAGTCCTGGGTCTTCTGAGTCTCCGCCTTGCAGTCGTCCGAAGCGGTGGACATGGTCATCGCATCCATGTAGACCCAGGGCGGCGTCTGACCGGGTTGGCTGGCGTGGTTGTGGGTGGTCAGATCGAAACTGCGCACTACGTTCATGCCTTCGAACTTCACATCCATCGACCAGGCGTTGAAGTAGACCTTGCCTTTGATCTTGCTGGTGATGATGCCTTTCTTCGGAGCACAGCCCGCCTCGTCACCCATCGAGGTCTTGAAGTGGGACTTATTCTTGAGCATCACCTCCTTCCCGGAGATCTTGACCTTTTTGCTGCCAGAGGTGGTGTCCGACGCCATCCCGGTGTTGGGATAGGGGATGGGCACGCCCGGTGGGGTGGCCGGGGTCTGGGGCGGCGTGAAACAGACATCGGGAAAGGCGCAGATGGCCTTGCCGTTGGCTTTCTTGCAGGAGACCTCGCGGCCGTTAGCAAACACTTTGTTGGCCATCCGATCAGCCTCCTCCGCTCATCCACGACAACACCCAGGAGGCGCGCTTGCCGTCGTCGTTACCCACATGGGCGAGTATCCGGGCGCCCTTGGAATAGCCTTTTTCACAGGCGGTCTTGAGCACCACCAGCATTACCGCCCCGGAGGCGGCGCCCACCTCACCGATACAATCCGCGGGATGCCAGATGTCGAACACCTCCTTGCGGGATCTCAGGGTGCGACTCAGGGCTAGGCTGGCCTCCTTGAAGTAGTACTGCTCCCCGGACAGGTCGGTGATGCGGAAATCGAGATCCCCCATCTGGCAGCCCGCATCCCGCAGGGAATCCTTGATCGCCGCGGTCAGACCCTCCGCGCGCAGAGGCTGGTCGGACTCCACCGGGGCGGGTTCGATGCCGAACCCGAGACCGCGACAGCAGAGCCGCTCGCCGGGTACCCGGGACGGGGATTCCAGCACCAGGGCGACCCCCGCTTCGCCGGGAATGAAGCCATTGGAGTTGAGGCTGGTCAGCAGCCGTTCCCGGTGTTCGAAATGGGCCAGTGTGGGGGTGACCAGAAAACTGTCGGTGGCCGCGACCAGAACCCGCGGATGGCCCTGCTGGTGAATCAGCAGATGTGCATGGCGCAGGGCCAGCGCCATGGAGACATGGCCGGATGCGATGATACGGGAGTTATCATGAAACTCGAGCCCGAGTTCCGACTGCAGATCGAGGAACAGCTGGTTATCGTCATCCACCACCCGTCCGGGACGGTTCAACTCCGGCAGGCAAAGCAGCAAAGGGGTCTCGGGAGCCTGCAACTCCGGACAGTCGGCCAGGGCCTCCCGCACCGCCATCACGGCCATCTGCAGTAATTTCTGCCGCCCCCGCCAGGGTTGTTCGAGGGACACCTCGCACCCCATGATCCATTGGCCGGCCCGATCCAGGAAACGGGTCTCCTGGAAATTGTCGATGGCGCAGCGAATCGCCGCGCAACTCGACGAGGCATCCAATCCGACCCCGGTCACCAGGCCGGTCGCGCCGATGGCCAGTGAGGTCGCCATCAGCCCTCCTCCATGACTGCGGATCTTTTCGCGTCCGCCAGATGCGCCAGGGAGGGATAGTAGACCTTACCTAGTTCACGTGCCCGCCACCAGGCCTTGGACTTGCGTCCCGCAAGCACCTCCTGAATCTCGAAGATGTTGCGTTTCAGGGGTACATGGGTTCGCCAGGTGAGGGTGAACAGCCCCTCGTCCGGTTCCAGTATCACGGTATCGATCACCGCCGTCTGTCTGAGCACATCTCCGTTGCGGTAGAAATAGACCACGGGGACGCTGATTGCGGGCAGATCGAAGCTGGTCTGCCCCTGGGGGGTCAGGTTTTCCAGGAACACCCGTTCGCCCCCCTGAAGATGGTTGATCTGCTGATCCGCCGGAGCCGCCTGATAGTAGCGCTCGTCGAAGTCCGGTGGCAGAAACGGGAAATGATCCTCAAGCCAGGCATCGTCGTAGGTTCCGGCATAGCGCCGGCGGGACTCCCAGCCACGTCCCACGGGTCCGAGGGCCATGGGCGCGTAACTGCCGTTGGGCATGCTCACCGGGCGCCGCAGTTCCTCCGTGTTGGGCATCGGCGATCCGTCCACCCACTCCCGCGAGAGGTGATGATGATACCCCAGGCCCACCGGATTGTGGGGCCAGGCGGTATGCTTGTGCTCGTCTTCATGGTGCGTGTCCACCCCGCCGAAGGCGCAGTCGTAAGAGATGGGCATCCGCTCGAACATTCCCGGATAGCCGGGGCTGATGGCGAGATTGCCGGACTCCCAATAGCGGTTACCGGTCACCGCAAAGGATTTGAACAGGGAGGCCAGCCGCAAGGTCACGTCCACCCGGGTGACCGGGCGACCGCCCGGGGCGTAGGCGCTGCCATTGAGCAGCACATCGCAGAGGGGTTTGTAGGGGGCGAAATCGGTTTCGTAGAGCGGTGCGGAGAGCCCTGGTTCTCCGTTGAACTGATCCGCGGTGATCAGCGGCTTCTGAACATCCGCCCGGGATACCGGTCCATGACGCTGCGGAATCGTGAAGGTGCCCTTGACCACGACCACCAGCAATTCCCGGCCGTCGGGGCGCATTCCCATACAGAGACTGGCGGGCATGCCTGTGGCGTTGAGCAGTTGCATCCGGTGTTGGCTATCGTGGCAGTCGATTTGTATTCCAAGGGTACCCGGTCACATCGCGGTGCGGACCGACCTTAACCGGTTCAGGACCCAAGGGTCCAAGGTGCGGTTATTATACTGTTTCACAAAGCATAACCTCTTTTCGAAGGCTTTCCAGGGCAATATTCCCGCTTCAGCGTTGCACCACACCCTGTTGCGCTTCGCTCCAGCACCAGATCGGTTCACCACTGCGGTTATGCACTCCGCCCCACCAGCGGTCATAGGGATTGTCATCCAGCCAGCAGGCCTCTCCGAGCAACAGCGACTCGCCGTAGGCTGTCAGGTCTACCTGCCAGTCAACGGGTTTGTCGGAGCCCTTGTTCAGGGTAATGGCGGGTCTGGCCGCCTCGGCCAGTTCCCTGAGCAGCAGCCAGTAGCTGATATCGCCCATGAACACCAGGGGTTCGTAGATCGTGGTGTACCAGTGATAGAAGAGCCGGGTGGCCGGTTGCGGTCCCTGGTCCCTGAGAATACTCAGGGTCAGACGCTCACTCAGGCTCTACCCGTCACGAACCCCGGGCAGTTCCTGGATATGCCGTTGCAGGGCGGGCAGAATCGGTGGAAAGGGAAAATCCGCCTGCTGGATGATCGCACTCATATTCTGAGGGGTAGCCTCGGTGTAGGCCTCCCAGCATTGCTGTGCGCAGCGCAGCTCAAGTTGGGTAATGGGTTGAAAATGGTCCCACAGCACCCGCATCGCCGAGGCGGGGAGTTGTCCCAGGCCGTTGAAACGCTGAACCCCGGGATATTGTCCGATGCACAGGTAGCGAATCCGTTCCGGTGCGAGATCATTCCGACTGAAATGATCGAGCAGTTTCAGGAACACCAGCACATCGTAGGCGTCCTGTTCGAACCAGCCGGCGATGACCGGGTATCGGTCCAGTTCCCCCAGGGACTGATACTGATCAGTGAACCCCGCATAGGCCTGATCGGGCGTTCTCCAGCCATTCCCGGCGATGAACTCACTGCGCAGGCGGACGAATTCATCGACATCCCGCATCGCCGGTACCGGCCCCTGAATGTAAGGATCGGAGAAACACAGATAATCACCCTCGAATCCGGCGATCGCCAGGGTGTCCCGGATATCGGTGCCGCAGCGGATATGCAGCACCGGACCCGGGGTATCCAATGCCACGGGGCTCCCTGCTGCGAGCATTTGCTCCGATCGCCCGGTCGCATCGATATGCTGCTCGAGTTTCTGCCAGGACGGCAATCCGTGTTCGCGGGCAATGATCTGTTGCGCATCGGCCAGAGTGACCGTTGCAGGTTGCAGGAGAGGATCACCGGGATACCGGGTAGCGCGTATCCCGTCATCACCCCGACGCAATGCCTCGAGCAGGTCCTTCGCCGCTGAACGACATTGCTGTAGCGAAAGTGTGTGTACCGCACGAGGATCATCGGCGGGAAGCCGGTGACGATGCTGGGCTTGATTGAGTGCAGACTGTCTCAGATCGGGTAGGGATTGAATCATGTCTAGCACCTTGCGATCAAAATCAGTCTTATGGGATGGCGTCTGAAAAGTGATCTACTAACACCAACGGCTGCCGGCTGAAGCGTATCATGTCGGCAGGAAACATCGTCACTGGCTGTTACAGGCTAACCCATTTCTGTTTTGCTCGCATCGCGCATTGCTCCCATTCTCTGCCCCACCCAGAAACCTCTTCCAAATGAATGATTTTATGGATCAATGACTGGAGTCTTGTCAGCATCGTCATTCTGTATTGATCTCTACACTCAGGGCGAAGGGAGATGTCTGGAGGGTTTGTACATTTCCGCAATGCTTCGCATTCTGCCGGATCCCGGGTTCCACTTCGTTTCACCCGGGCTACGGGTGATGCTCGCTCTTTTTGAGATTCCCGTGTGGCCCGAGCAGCGGAACCCGGGAACATCCCTCCGAAGCTCCGGGGCTGGCTGTTTGAGCGCAGCAAGTTCCAAACCCGCCAGTTTTGTGAGCATCGCTGAGGTCCCCGAAGGGGCGGGATCGTTGGACGCCCTTTCGTTTTGTTGCTTTTCTCGTTCCCACGCTCCGCGTGGGAATGCAGCCCCGGGCTTGCTCATGCCGAACAAGTTTGGGTAATGCGATGTGATGTCGATAGGGATTCCCACGCAGAGCGTGGGAACGAGATGCATTTTCAAAACGTCCATCGGTGTGGTGAGCATCGTGGGTAATCAGGTTCATCATTGTTTACGGCTGCCTGTTTGAGGCGGTCAAAATACGCGTACCGCCTTTTCAAATATGGCCTGCCAAAGCTCACTCTTCGCCCTGCTCGAGAAGTGTCTGCTTGCGAAATACCGGCAGATCCGGCCCTGAGGTCTCCTGCAACTCCACCTGCTCGATCTTCTCGAAACGGGAGGTGATCTTGCGTGCCGAAACATTCACATCGCTGACATCCTGATGGGCCTGACCGATGTGCCGCGCCAGGCTGTCCATACGGCTCTGAAAACGGCCGAAATCCTGGGACAGCGCCCGCAGGTGCTCCTGAATGATATGCACCTGCTCGCGGGTGGCGGCATCCTTCATGACCGCACGCGCGGTGGTGAGTATCGCCATCATAGTGGTCGGGGAGACCAGCCAGACCCGCTTGCGGAACGCCTCTTCCACCAGATCGGGAAAATGGGCATGGATCTCCGCGAACACCGCCTCGGCGGGAATGAACATCACCGCGCCATCCGAGGTTTCTCCGGGAATGATGTAACGGATGGCAATATCGTCCATGTGTTTGCGGATATCCGCGCGGAACTGGCGTTGAGCCTGGACCCGGTCCGATTCGGCCAGCTGGTCATCGAGCATGCGCTGATAGGACTCCAGGGGGAACTTGGCGTCGATGACCACGTTTCCGGTGGGATCGGGCAGAAACAGGACACAGTCCGCGCGCTTTCCGTTACTCAGGGTATGCTGCAGGGCGAATCCCGATTCCGGCATCACGTTACGCACCAGGGCGGACAGCTGCACCTCGCCAAAGGCGCCCCGGGAGCGTTTATCCGCCAGCACCTCCTGCAGGGAGACCACATTGCTGGACAGTTCGGTGATCTTTTTCTGCGCTTCATCGATGCGGGTGAGGTGGGTCAGGACCTGCTGGAAGGTTTCGGTGGTCTTCTCGAACCCCTCATTGAGGCGCTTTTCCACCTGACCGCTGATCTCCCTGAGCCGCTGGTCCGTGGTCTCGGTCAAGCCGAGTACCCTTTTACCGAGATTGTCCGCGTGCTGGGCCAGGGCCTCCGCCACCTGCCTGCGTACCTCGGCCATACCCTCGTGCAGGGTCTCCTGCTGGCGTCGCATGCTGTGCAACTGGTGCTCATCAAACGCCTCCCGATGCTCGCGCAGGGCGCCGCTGAGGCGTTCCCCCAGTTCGGCCAGTTTCTCCTGCTGCTGCAGGCGACCGCCCGCCAGGTTCTCACCGACCGCTGTTTTCAGGGTCTCGAACTGCTCCAGCAATTCCAGGCGCAGGCGGCCCGCATCGCCGCCCAGATGTTGCTGCATTTCAGCGAATCGACGCTCCAGCGCCTGCAGCAGCCGTTCGGAACGCTCCTGCAGGCTCTGCTGCAGGGTGTGCAGCTGGCGCTGCTGGGCCAGCATGGCTTTGGCGATTCGCTCCGAGAGCAACTCCCGCAACGCACCCTGATCCTGCGTCAAACGACGCTCGAGTTCCTGCAGCTGATCCTGCTGAATCTGTTGTTGATGCAGCCGGGTCTGCTGATCCTTGAGCTGATTATCGAGCAGGCGCGCCAGCCAGGTCAGAATCCAGGCCATCGAACCCAGACCGGTCAACCCAAGCACCAGCATCATCTGCTGAAAGGCTGTCATATGTATCCACCATTCCATGACCGGACTATACCCCATGAGTGGCTCAAAACCTGAGCCTGCCCCGGATTTGGCGCATTTCCCTGGGCTGACCGGGGTGGTCCCGGCTTGCATCCTGCCCCGGGAATCATTACTTTTTCGATTCTAATCCTTTCTCCCAGCGACACTGACCAACCCGACATCCCATGCGCATCCATCTGAAGACACTCGGTTGCCGTCTCAATGAGGCGGAGCTCGAGACCTGGAGCCGGGAGTTTCAGGCCCGCGGTCATCGCATGACCGAAACCCTCGACGAGGCCGACCTGGTGGTGGTCAACACCTGCGCGGTCACCCAGGAAGCGGTGCGCAAATCAAAAAAACTGCTCAGCCGCAGCGGACGGGAGAACCCCCGGGCGCGTCTGGTGGTGAGCGGCTGTTACGCGACCCTGGAACCGGATGCCGCCCAGCAGATCGAAGGCGTGGACCTGGTCGTGAACAACCGGGACAAGGCCCGTCTGGTGGAGATCATCGAGCAGAACCTGGATCTGCGCCAGATGCCGGAAGCCGCCATGGAATCGCCGGTCTCAGGACTGCTCGATCGGGGACGGCAACGGGCGTTCATCAAGGTTCAGGACGGTTGTCGATACCGCTGCACCTTCTGCATCGTGACCCTGGCCCGGGGCGAGGAACAGAGCCGCTCCGAAGCGGAAATCATCGAGGAGATCCAGCGGGTGCAGGGGGAAGGCATTCAGGAAGTGGTCCTCACCGGGGTGCATATCGGGGGTTATGGGTGCGACATCGGCAGCTCGCTGACCCGCCTGGTGGAGCAAATACTGCAGCAGACCACCCTGCCCCGTCTGCGCATCGGCTCCATCGAGCCCTGGGAACTGGACGAGGCCTTCTGGAGCCTGTTCGACAATCCGCGATTGATGCCCCATCTGCATCTTCCGTTGCAAAGCGGCTCGGACTCGGTGCTGCGACGCATGTCCCGACGCTGCCGCAGCGACGAGTTTCGCCTGCTGGTGGAGACGGCCCGTCAGCGGGTCGCCCATTTCAATGTCACCACGGATATCATCGTGGGGTTTCCCGGAGAGACCGAGGCGGAGTGGCAGGAGACCCTGGATTTTGTCGATGCCCTGGGTTTCGGTCATCTGCACATTTTCGGCTATTCACCGAGGCTGGGCACCAAAGCAGCCAGTCTGCCCGACCCGGTCAGCCGGGCGATCAAACGTCAACGTACCGAGGTCCTGCATCAGCTGGGTGAAAAACACCGGCGGCAAACCCTGGAGCGCTTCATCGGACAGCGGGTCCCGATCCTGGTGGAGGGTTCGGCGGAACAGGGATGGAGCGGCTACACACCCAACTATCAGCGCGTGGAACTGATCGCGCCGGAAGGCATGGACCCGTTGAATCACATACTCAACTGCGAGCTACTGGAATTGTCCGCTTCTGGCGAAGCACTCATCGCACGAATCTGCGATTGATCGGATTCACAAATCCGACTCGGATCGGCTGACGAGACCGGGCGACGCAGCCGCCGCCCGGATCCCTTAACTTCAAGGCCAGGTATGGGTACTGCCCACCCCTTCGAAGGTCACCACATACTGGGTGCAACTGATGAACTCGACCGTTGCCACGGTGCCGTTTGCGCCCTGCATGCGAATCCGTCCTGCGTCGGGATGGCCATCGGAACAGCCGAAGGTGACCGGTATTTCGGTAGTGACTGTTACGTAACCGTAGTCAGGATCATAAACGCGCACCGATACGGAATACCCGGAGCTGGCACTGCCGGAAACACTCACCTCGCTGACCCGGTAGGTGCGGTTATCGTAACCCCGATAGTCCGAATAGTACTCGCAACTCACATCGGTACCGTTGGTATTGCTGGCCGTGCAGGTCATGGACATGTTGAAGGTATTGGTGTAGTTGACCGTAGCGCTGTGTACCGAGACGGTGAAGTTCACGTAGCGGAACTCCAGACGATATCCGCCGCCGACTTCGGTATAGGTGCCTTCCACGGTACCGTCGAAGGTGCTGGAGTAACTGCCGCTGCCGTAATTCGCCGTACGCGTGCACTGGTTGTATTCCACACGCCAGTTTCCGGCCGTTCCGGAATCCGGGTACTCGATGATCAATGATCCGGTGTCGCAGACATTTTGGGACAGATCCTGCGTTCTCGCCGCGGTCACGCCACGGGCCGCCTGACCACTTGCGTCACCCTGCAGAATTCCGGCCATCCAGCCGGCGAACTCCTGCATGATTTCGTCACGACTGACCGGAGCGTCACTACGTTGTCCCACAACCGGTACGCTGTCCGCATTGATTGCCTGTTTTGCGCCCGACGCGCCCGCCGTGGCCAGCTCCTTGGAATTCTCACTGGTCAAAGTCGCCTCAGAGGTTTCTCCCGAGTAGTCCAGGGATGAGGTGGTCGTGGAACCGCCGCCGTCGTCACCGGTATTGTCATCGCCGCCCCCCCCGCCACCGCAGGCAGGCAGCAATGCCGCGATCAGCATGAAGGGTAAGATCTTTTTCGTTTTCATCCACATGACGACTCTCCTGATTGTTCCAGTAACGGGTAACACAGTATCAGAGGCCTTCCAGCCTTGCATTATGTTGTTCGGCATCCAACCCATTGGCCAGGTAGGCGATTGAAATACCGGGCTTGCGCGTCCAACTCAGTTCGATGCGCCAGGCCTCGTCTGGAAGATGCCAGACCAGTTGCATCTGCCCCTCTCCGCGACGGATCGCTCCGATCTTCCCGGACAGGTTGCGCACGTAGTCGGGAAACAGGCTCTGATCCGCAGGCTGGCCGTACTTCTCCTGCAAATGGCGCTGAAGCTCCACAAAGGTAACTTGATTGCCCGGTTCATAGGTACGCAGGATCTTGTAAATGTGATCCCGGTAGGACATTACATAGATCAGTTCCCGCTCGACCCGGTAAACCACGCCTCGACGATCCCCATCGGTCACCGGCGCGGATTCCGGAGAACGCTCCCTGAGCAGTTGATTGAAACTGCCGCCCAGACAGTAATGGTCGAACACCACCCGGATACACTCCCCCATCGAGGGTTGGGCGAACACCAGGCCCGCGAGCGCCAAACTGCCGATCATCAAGCATCGTCTGACCATGAATCTCCCCTGTTACGCAACGCATCGACCCAGGCGGACAGTTGCCGGTAGTGACTGCCCTTCCAATAAACCTGTCCGCAGTTCCGGCAAAGCCAGAATTCATTATAGTGACGCCGCACCCGATTGGGCAGCCTGTCGGCAATCCGTTCGGCATCGGCCGATAGGAGTTCACCGTTGCACAGGGTGCAGCGGCTGAAGGGCGCCAACTGCGCGATCAAATCAAAGCGCTCGACCACCTCCTGGAGTTGCTGATGAGGCTCGATCGCATGCACATAACAGCCATGGGTCAGCTCGCGGTGCATCAGAAGAGCCCGGTCACGAGTCAGCAGGACACGCTGCTCAGCGATGGAGCAATCGACCAGAGCGCGGTCCCCCGCGTCGTTGCGAAACCGGGTATCGAACCCCACCAGCCGCAGCAGCCGGGCCAGTTTGCCCAGATGCGCATCGGCGACGAATCGCGGGACTCTCAAAGGACGCTCCCGAAGTTTCAGCAAGGGAGAGACATCCAGCGCCTCGAACATGGGATAGACACTGATGCGATCTCCCTCCCGCAGGGGGTAATCGAGGGCCACCGACCGGCCATTCACCAGGATGATCTCGATCTCCGTATGCGGCACGCCGAGCTTTTCGATCAAGTGCTTGACACTCTGCCCGGCCTGAAATACTTGCAGAGTATCGCGTTTTCGCAGAGCCGTGGGGAGAAAATCGTTCAGCTCCTCATAGAACCTCAGGGTGACCTCAGGCATCTGACCCATCGACTTGATCGACAGTCGTGAGTAATGAATCCAAGCACCGGGAGCGCACATGGACATTTGGGGTTCCCGGGTAACCACAAGCAGTCGGGAGGCAAGGCATACACCACGAGGATACTGACACTCGTTCCCACGCTCTGCGTGGGAATGCAGACCCAGGGTCCGGTGAAAATCCATGCCGGCTCCATGCCAGGGTACTTAGGTATGCGTTCCCACGCAGAGCGTGGGAACGAGACGTGAACATCAGGATGGCCTCAGGCATGGGATCGCCGGGGTGTCAGAAATCGAATTCCGCCCACACCGGACAGTGATCCGAAGGCTTCTCCATGGCACGGATATCGTAGGCGATACCGACCTCGGTACAGGCGCTGATCAGGGGCCGGGTGGCCAGCATCAGGTCGATGCGCAGACCCCGCTTGGGCTCCCGTTCGAAGCCCCGGCTGCGGTAATCGAACCAGCTGAACCGGTCATCCACATCCGGCTTGAGGGTACGGAAGCTGTCCTGCAGCCCCCAATCCATGATGGCCTGCAGCCAGGCCCGCTCCTCGGGGAGAAAACTGCACTTGCCGGTCTTCAGCCAGCGTTTGGCGTTGTCCTCGCCAATGCCGATGTCCGTGTCCAGGGGCGCCACGTTCATGTCCCCCACCAGCAGCAGGGGCTCGTCCGGGCTGTGATGGGTCTGCAGGTAGCTGAGCAGATCAGCGTAGAATTTCTCCTTGGCGGGAAACTTCACCGCGTGGTCCCGGCTCTCCCCCTGGGGAAAGTAGCCGTTGATCACGCTGAATTCACCCCCTTTGGGCGAACGGTAGCGACCCACGATGAGGCGGCGCTGGGCATCGTCCCCATCCGTGGGAAAACCCTTGCTCACCGCCAGGGGTTCGGTCTTGGAGAGCAGCGCCACCCCGTAGTGGGTCTTCTGACCGTGATAGCAGGCCCGGTAGTCCAGCGCCGCGATCATATCCAGGGGAAAATCCTGGTCCTGGACCTTGGACTCCTGAATCCCGATGACATCGGGGTCGTAGGCCGCTTTGAGCTGCTCCAGCTGATGGGCCCGGGCGCGGATCCCATTGGTGTTGAACGATACAATCCTCACAGGTGTTTGCCTCTGCTCTCAGGGTTATGGACGCATGACCGGGGGGGCGCCATGCAGGATGATATCAGGGGATCTGCGGAGAGTGGCCTCATCCCCGGGAGGGCAGAACCTCGAGGGTCTCCCCTTCCCCCATCTCGTAACCGTGCCGGTAGGCCTTGCCCCAGGGCAGAAAGGGACTCTCCTCGGAGACCGCTTGCGGGGCCGGGTTCAGCGCCTCCTGAACGCTCTGCGCGTACCCCTGCCGGTTCATCGCGGCGACCATGCCGTCCGCATAGCCCCGGTTGTACCAGAGCTGCAGATCCGCATCCTCCGGCGCCAGACCGGAGGTCTCCGCATAGAGGTTCTTTACCACCGGCAGGAGCCGCGAAAACACCTCTTCCCCCGATCGATTCATCTGCCACCCATCCTGATCTGTCCTACTCCGCCCCAGGGACGGAACTCGAATTGAAACCATCGCAGAAGCCTACCACGGGCCATTCCCCATCACTACCCACCGGGCTTTTTCCTCACCCCCGGCCGGTTGTAATTCCGCCCCTGTGTAGCGATCATGGTCGCATATTCGGATGCAGGAACCTGAACCATGCTGATTGTCATCTCACCCGCCAAAACCCTTGATTACGAGACCCCACCGATCACCCGGAGTCATACCAAACCCCGGTTTCTCAAGGACTCCCAGCGACTGGTCACCCATCTGCGCAACTACTCCTCGCTGGACCTGGCGGAGCTGATGAAACTGAGCATGAAGCTGGCGGAGCTCAACTTCGAGCGCTATCACGACTGGAAGACCCCGTTTTCAATGAAGAACGCCAAACAGGCGGTGCTCGCCATGAAGGGGGACGTGTACACCGGTCTGGATGCGGAAACCCTGAGCGAGGAATCCCTGGATTTCGCCCAGACGCATCTGCGCATCCTCTCCGGACTCTACGGGGTGCTCAAACCCCTCGACCTGATGCAGCCCTACCGGCTGGAGATGGGCACCAAGCTGCCCAATGAAGCAGGCAAGGATCTGTACGCCTTCTGGGGTGAAACCATCACCCGGGCGATCAACAAGGACCTCAAGGCCCAGGGTGACGATGTACTGATCAATCTCGCCTCCAACGAGTACTACAAATCGATCAAACCGAAACTGATAGAGGGTCGCATCATCACCCCCCAGTTCAAGGAGCGGAAGAACGGCGGCTACCCGATGATCGGGGTGTTCGCGAAGCGGGCTCGGGGCCTGATGAGCCGCTACATCATCGACAAGCAGTTGCAGGAGCCGGAAGCCCTGAAGCGCTTCAAGGTCGAGGGTTACGCCTACAACAAACCACTCTCCAAAGGTGACCAATGGGTGTTCACCCGCGGCTGATCGACGCCCACAGCCATTTCGACGACGCCTCGTTCGACGCGGACCGGGAACAGGCGCTGCAAAGGGCTCATGACTCGGGGGTGCGCGAGCAGGTGATCCCAGCGGTCATCTCTGCCGGGTGGCCGAGGATCCGCGACCTGTGCGGGGACTACCCCGGGCTCTACCCGAGTTACGGCCTGCACCCCATGTACCTGAGCGATCATCGGGAATCCCATCTCCAGGATCTTGAGCAGTGGATCGAGCATGAACGGCCGGTGGCGATCGGGGAGTGCGGTCTGGACTTCTACATCCCCGATCCCCAGCCTGAACTTCAGCAGTTCTATTTCGAAGGCCAGCTGAGCCTGGCCCGGCAGTATGATCTCCCGGTGATCATTCATGCCCGGCGCTCGGTGGAGGAGGTGATCAACACCCTGCGGCGTTATCCCGGCGTGCGGGGCATGCTGCATAGCTTTTCCGGCAGTGAGCAGCAGGCGCTGCGCTTGATCGATCTGGGGTTTTACCTCAGCTTCGGCGGACCGGTCACCTATCCCCGGGCCCAGCGCATGCACCGGCTGGTGCAGCGCCTGCCACTGACCTCCCTGATGCTGGAGACCGACTCTCCGGATCAACCCAACTGCGACCACCGGGGCGAGCGCAACGAGCCGGCCCGTCTCACAGAAGTGCTCGAACAGGTCAGTACTCTGCGAGGCGAGTCCCCCGAGGTGATTGCCGAGCAGACCCGCCGCAACACCTACCGGCTGTTCGACCTGCACCCCGACGACTGACGCCCGATCCTGCCAAACCGGTTAAAATAATCGCTTGATTCCTTCGGCAAGGACATGACTCCGACCCCGTCCCCCGCTATGATGAGCCGGTTTTTTGAATTTGGAGTCAAGCCATGTCGCGTAAAGGAATTCTCGTCACCGGAGGCGCCGGATACATCGGCAGCCATACGGCCCGTCAACTGGGTGAAGCCGGAGAGCGCCTGGTCACCCTGGACAACCTTTCCACGGGATTTCGTGATGCGGTGCTCTTCGGTGAACTCGTCGTTGGCGATACGGGTGACCGGGAACTGGTCAGCCGGGTGCTCAAAGAACACGAGGTGGACACGGTAATGCATTTCGCCGCCCACACCGTGGTTCCGGAATCGGTGGAAAACCCGCTCAAGTACTACGCCAACAACACCTGCAACACCCGCAATCTGCTGCAGTGCTGCGCCGAGGCGGGGGTCAAACACTTCGTGTTCTCCTCCACCGCCGCGGTCTACGGCATCCCGGATTCGGGGATCGCCTACGAGGACGCACCCACCCAGCCCATCAATCCCTACGGGACTTCCAAGCTGATGTCGGAGATGATGCTGCGGGATCTGGCCTTTGCCAGCGACCTGCGCTACATCGCCCTGCGTTACTTCAACGTCGCGGGCTGTGATCTCGAGGGACGCATCGGCCAGTCCACCCCCAAAGCCACCCTGCTGACCAAGGTGGCCTGCGAAGCGGCGGTGGGCAAGCGCGACGCGGTCTACATCTTCGGCACCGACTATCCGACCCCGGACGGCACCGGAGTGCGGGACTACATCCATGTTGAGGACCTTGCCGACGCACATGTCAAAGCCCTGGACTACCTGCGCGGCGGCGGCGAATCCGCCACCCTGAACTGCGGCTACGGCCACGGCTACTCGGTGCGCGAACTGCTCAAATCGGTGGAGGACGCCAACGGCGAACCCCTGAAGATCATCGAGGCGGAACGCCGTGCGGGAGACCCGCCGGAGCTGGTCGCCGGCGCCAAGAAGGTGCGTGATGTGCTCGGCTGGATCCCCCGCTACGACAACCTGGCCACCATTGCCAGCTCCTCGCTGGCCTGGGAGCGCAAACAGCTCGAAAACCCCTGGAAGAACTGAACCGATGGAACTGCTGCAGATCATCATCCTGGCGGCGGTCCAGGGCCTGACCGAGTTTCTGCCGATCTCCAGTTCCGCGCACCTGATCCTGGCGCCCCAGATCACCGGTTATGCCGATCAGGGACTGGCCTTCGACGTAGCGGTGCATGTGGGCACACTGGCAGCGGTTGTCGGTTACTTCCGCCATGAGGTGATCCGCATCGGCGGCGACTTCTTCCGCTCCTGGGTCAACCCGGCGGCCCGTTCCCGGGAGTCCCGCCTCGGCTGGATGATCGTCCTGGCGACCCTGCCGGTCGGGGTCTTCGGCCTGCTCATGAAGCACCTGGTGGAGACCGACCTGCGCGCCCCCCTGGTCATCGCCATCACCACCATCGGTTTTGGCATCCTGCTGCTGGTCGCGGATCTGATGGGCAAGCGCCAGCGTGACGAATACTCGCTGAACTGGATGCAAGCCCTGGTGATCGGGGTGTTTCAGGCCATGGCCATCGTTCCAGGCACTTCCCGCTCGGGTTCCACCATGACCGCGGGACTGATGCTGGGACTGACCCGGGAGGCCGCATCCCGTTTCTCGTTTTTGATCTCCATCCCCACCATCGTGATGTCGGGCGGCCTGCTAGGCCTGGATCTGCTCGAGAGCACCACGCCGGTGGACTGGCTGTCCATCGGACTGGGTATCGGCCTGGCGTTTATCACCGCCTACCTGTGCATCCATTTTTTCCTGCGTTTCATCGAGAGCATCGGCATGTGGCCCTTCGTCATCTACCGGTTTCTACTGGGAGGGCTGATCATCGCTTACCTTTTGTAAGAGGTACGATCAAGGCGTCGGCATCCGGGAATCAGTACGGATCAGAGCCGATCAGCATACAATCCGATACAATAGACGCCTTGACTCTCACAAACACGGAATGGGATAGTTTGGGCAGATACCGAACTCTCCCTGACAGACCAAGGAAGAAGGAATCAATATGATAAAGACACTCATCAAACTCTCAGCCACGATCCTGTTTACCCTGAGTATATCCGCATGTTTCAGCGGTGGCGGTGACGACGTCAAGGTCAAGACCTTCAAGATCAACGGTTCAACCTCGGAACTCGAAGATGGCCGGGTGGTGATCGATTCGAACATCAACAGCGGTAAATTCGAGCTGGTCTGGGAAGTCGATGACGATCATGCGAGCGGCTACTACACTTGGTTTTATCTGAGTGTCAACAGCAATCTCTCCAGAGACAATGACATCGATTTCTACTATGTCTACTGCGGAGAGACCGGGCGCTGTGACCACGATGATGACAACGACGAGGATTGCTGGTTCGACAACAACCTCGAAATGGTCTGTGAGGACGATGATGATCCGACCACCGATGTCGACGATCTCATCGACAGTCTGCCTGAAGACCTCTACATCATCATCGAGGCCTGCAACGACGCGGATTGCGACACCGAAGCGGTCCCGGTGCGCCTGCGCTGATTTTTCATTTCAATCACCGGGAGTCGGCCCAACCGGCTCCCGGTAGAGAATGATGATATCCATGGATGGAATTGACCACAGATCCGATCGAACGGATAGCCTTGAATCGAGCGGATTCCCAGTTCGATGCTCAACGACCTTTTTTGATTATTCAATTGCTTCAGCCATAGAAACTGTACCAGCGGCTGTTGAGTTGAGATGTTCGCTGCGCACGCGTTTTTTATTCCCCCTCTCCCGCAAGGGGAGAGGGAAATCACGGATCGAGTAAGGTGGCTAGCGGATAGTCTGTCACTACCTCCCCGATCAGTATCCGTAGATCGGGTTAGCGAAGCGTAACCCGACGAACTACGACACTATGCCCGTTCATCTCAGGTTACGCTGCGCTATCCCGGCCTACCCGCTGGAAAGGTTTTTGTTATTCCCATCGGGGTCAGTTTCTGCAGGATCCCGGGTTCCACTTCGTTTCACCCGGGCTACATTCGAGCAGTCACTCAACGTACTTCAATTGTGATTCCCCTCTCCCCTTGCGGGAGAGGGCCTGGGAGAGGGGGAATCAAAAAACCGTGCGCGCAGCGAACACCACAACTCAAAACTTCCTCAATCAGCCGCTATTCGGTATGCGAAACCTGATTCATCGGGGCTGAGTTTGCAGGGCAGTCATAGGTTCTTCTTTCAGTCGCGGATATAGCGTTTACGTTTACTCTCCTTGACCCTCTCCAGATCCACCATAATCATCCCATCGGTACAGCCCGCAAAATCGGGATCGATACCGAAATCGAGAAAGCTCACCCCCCCCGGCTCACACAGATCGGTGTACTGCTTATAGAGCGTGGGAATGGTCAGATCAAACTGTGCCAGCTGGTTTTTCAACTCCTGCAGATCCGTCTCGAAATCATCGCCGACGAACACCGGGCCCAGTTCATCCCAGGTGGCCCGGCTGGTCTGATAGGGATTGCGCGCGGCGCCGAGAAACTGCTTGGGGGGAAAGTAGCGCAGGTAAAAATCCACCATCAGGTCCCGGGCCGGTTTCGGATAACGGGCGCTGATACTCACCGGCCCGAACATGTAGCGGATCTCAGGACGATGTCGTAGATAGGCGCCCAACCCCTGCCACAGGTAGTCCAGGGCCCGGGAGCCCCAGTAGCGGGGTTGAACAAAACTTCTACCCAGTTCAATCGCCTGATCCGCAAAGGGTTCGAAGGTGTCATCGAACTTGAACAGGCTCTGGGTGTAGAGCCCGTCATTACCCTGCTGTTCGAGTATTTGGCGCACCTCGCCGATCCGGTAGGAACCCACCATCTCCAGCTCATTCTCATCCCAAAGCACCAGGTGACGATAATGCAGATCGTACTTGTCCGTATCCCGACGCTTGCCGGTGCCTTCGCCCACCTTGCGGAAGCTGATCTCCCGCAGCCGTCCGATCTCCCGCATGAAGGCGCTGCCCGGCTCCCAGTCCATCAAAAGAATCTGTTTACCGTCCCGAGTCTGACCCAGCACCTCGCCCTTGCCCAGCTCCTTTTTCAACGCCTGGCGGGATTCCGGATGGGCTATGCTCTTCTCCGTGGTGAACACCCCGGGCTTGCGCTGGGAGATACGGTAGAGGTGCTTGCGCACCATCTTCACCCGGGACTTCAGACGGATGCCCGCCATATTCAGATGGTCGAAGGGAATCAATTCGCCGACCCGGAAGGCGATGGTGTTGGAACGCTGCAGGAACATCTCCTGCACCAGCAACAGTGCCGCGATCGGTTTGTAGAACATGGACACCCCATAAAACAGGGGCGAGTTGCGGGCATCGATATAGATCGGCAGCAATGGCGAATGGGTGCGCCGGGCGAACTGCATGAAACCGCTCTTCCAGCGGGTGTCCCGGATCCCGTTGGGTCGCAGGCGCGACACCTCTCCCGCGGGAAAGATGATCACCAGCTCCTCCCGTTCCAACGCCGCGTGGATGCGCTTGACCCCGTTGCGGTTCGATCCGCCTCCCAGGTTGTCCACCGGCAACAGCAGCTCCCCCAGGGGTTCGATGGATGAGAGCAGATCCGTGGCCACCACCTTGATATCCCGGCGCACCCGGCTGATCATCTGGATCAGGCTCAGCGCATCCAGGGCGCCCAGGGGGTGGTTCGCCACTACGATCACCCGGCCGCTGGGGGGTATGTTCTCCAGATCCTTGTTCGAAACCAGGTAATCAAGATCGAAATACTCGAGGACCTTTTCGATCAGTTCGAAGCCTCTGAGGGACTGGTGTTCATCCAGAAAACGGTTGATCTCCCGCTCCCGGAACAGCATGCGCAGGATCTTTATCATCGGGCGGGTCAGAAGGCCCGGTTGTTTCTCGAAAAATCCCGGAAATCGGTCGGTCAGGACCTGTTCTACATTCAACAAGGTGGTGCTCCCCGGATTAAATCAGCAGGAGCATACGGGCGCATCATGACAGCGGGTTTGCGGGACTATGAGCTTTACATGTCCTGATCGTGACCGTTTAGTGAATCCGGCCTGTGGAGGCAACATACGGTCGTAGAGCGGTCTCCGGGTTGTCTGACCAGAATCCGGGGCCCATTGAATACCCCACAGGCTGAGGCTTGCCTCGAAACACAATAACGGCGAGACCGGACTTACCTCCCCAAGCCGGGATATGCGATAATTTCGGTTTTTCTCGCCACGCCGGACCCTCCGGCCGGACCGGAACCCAAGCTTGCAAGTCGAAGCCCCTATGAATAAAACTCCGCGTAAGATCCTCATCACCAGCGCCCTGCCCTACGCCAACGGGCCGATCCATCTCGGCCACCTGGTGGAGTACATTCAGACCGATATCTGGTCCCGCTTCCAGAAGATGCGCGGTCACTCGTGTCTGTACGTCTGCGCCGACGACGCCCACGGCACGCCGATCATGCTGCGCGCCCGCCAGGAGGGCATTACCCCGGAGACCCTGATCGCCCGGGTCGCCGAGGAGCATCAGGCGGACTTCGCCGGCTTCCGCATCGGCTTCGACAACTACCACTCGACCCATTCCCCGGAGAACCAGGTGTGCGCCAACACCATCTACGAGCGCAATCGGGACGGGGGGCATATCGCCAAACGCACCATCACCCAGGCCTACGATCCGGTGGAGCAGATGTTCCTGCCCGACCGCTTCATCAAGGGCACCTGCCCGAAGTGTGGCGCCGAGGATCAGTATGGCGACAACTGCGAGGTGTGTGGCGCCAGTTATTCGCCGGCGGAACTGAAGAACCCGGTCTCCGCGGTATCCGGCGCGGTGCCGGAACAGCGTGAGTCGGATCACTATTTTTTCAAGCTGGCCGATTTCGAAACCATGCTCAAGGAGTGGACCGGAGGCGGTCACGTGCAGAGCGAGGTCGCCAACAAGCTGGGTGAGTGGTTCGAGGCCGGACTGCAGGAGTGGGACATCTCCCGGGACGCCCCCTACTTCGGTTTCGAGATACCCGACCATCCGGGCAAATACTTCTACGTCTGGCTTGACGCCCCGATCGGCTACATGGCCAGTTTCCGCAACCTGTGCGACAAGACCGAGGAACTCGACTTCGACGAGTACTGGACCCCGGAGAGCCCGACGGAGCTGTACCATTTCATCGGCAAGGACATCATCTACTTCCACACCCTGTTCTGGCCGGCGATGCTCCACGGGGCGGGCTTCCGCACCCCCAACGCGGTGTTCGCCCACGGCTTTCTCACCGTGGACGGCTCCAAGATGTCCAAATCCCGGGGCACCTTCATCAATGCGCGCACCTACCTGGATCATCTGAATCCGGAGTACCTGCGCTACTACTTCGCCGCAAAACTCGGATCAGGCGTCGACGACATCGACCTCAACCTGGAGGACTTCGCCGCCCGGGTCAACAGCGACCTGGTGGGTAAAGTGGTGAATATCGCCAGCCGCTGTGCCGGATTCATCAGCAAGCGTTTCGATGGACGCATGGCCGGGCAGGTCTCCGAGCAGGCCCTGTTCGATGAGTTCGTGGCGGCCGGCGAGACCATTGCCGGGCATTTCGAGCACCGGGAATACAGCCGCGCGGTGCGCGAGATCATGGCCCTGGCCGACCGGGCCAACCAGACCATCGACGAGCGCAAGCCCTGGGTGGTGGCCAAGCAGGACGGTCAGGACGACGAACTGCAGGCGATCTGCAGCGACGGCCTCAACCTGTTCCGTCTGCTGATCGGTTACCTGCGCCCGATATTGCCCGGTACCGCGGAGATGGCGGAGCGCTTTCTGCAGATCGACCCCCTGACCTGGGAACAGCTGGCGACCCCGCTGACCGGCCATGCCGTCGGTGCGTTCGAACCCCTCATGACCCGGGTCGACCCCAAGCAGATCGAAGCAATGCTGGCGCATTCGAAAGAAGACCTGGCCGCCCAGACGCCGGTCAAGGCCGCCAAGCCGGCTGGCGACTCGCCCTTGAGCAAGGAACCGATCGCCGCCACCATCGAGTACAAGGATTTCGCCAAGCTGGATCTGCGCATCGCCCGCATCGCCAAGGCAGACCACGTGGAGGGCGCCGACAAGCTGTTGCAGCTGACCCTGGACCTGGGCGGCGAAACCCGCAACGTGTTCGCCGGAATCAAGTCGGCCTATGCCCCGGAGGACCTGGAAGGCAAACTTACCGTGATGGTCGCCAACCTGGCGCCGCGCAAGATGCGATTCGGCGTCTCGGAAGGCATGGTGCTGGCCGCGGGACCGGGAGGAAAGGAGCTGTACATTCTGAATCCCGACGAGGGCGCTCTGCCGGGTATGCGGGTCAAGTAAACAGCTCCAGCGCGGATCGCTGACACACAGCGCCCGCGAGGAGCACCCCATGGCTCAATGGCAACGGGTAGGAACAGCCTGAGCAACGCGGTGGACGGACCAGGATACGAGCGCGCCCTACGACCTGTTTGATAGCTTGTGCGGTAATACCAACAAGGAGACTGTCCGCCGCAGAAGTGCTATATATCAGTCATACGTTACTGCAAAACAGTGAATCCACTACGTATGAACCCGGGCCCCCACACATCGGACATCAAGCCCAATACGCCTCTGCTCGCGCTTTTGTCGGGCTTAGGGATCATGATCGGCGCCACCCCCTACCTGTTTTATATCGAGCAACTCTGGTTACTGCCGTTACTTGCCCTGGTAGCGGTTGCCACGATGTGGATCAGCGCGCGGAAATTCCGCACCCATGCCACCTTTGAACCGACCGCGGGGGAATGGATCTCCGCGGGATGGGGGTTCGTCGGCTACGCGTCGATGCAGAGTTTGAACCTCATCTACTACGGCATTGCATATTGGATCGTCAGAGGGGTCGTTTATATTTCCGGCCTGATGGATATCCTCATCGATCCCTCATGGGCCCACACCATCGGTCTATGGGTTTCACTGCTGTTCGCTTTCGGTCTCTATGTGGCGGTCCTCGAACTCTCGACCAAATTGCCTCAGCGACTCTACCCGCGACTGGCCGGTGTGCGCTCCCCCTATTACGCACTCTGGTTTCGCTACAAACTATGGATCCTGCTCGCCGTGGTGACCGGTCTGAGCGGTCTGGCGGTGATGCTGATCCTTGGGCTTCACCCCTGGTACTGGGTTCTGGGCGGCTGGGCGCTGGTCTTCTATACCAGCTTTCCGATCGCCAGCATGGGCGAAGAGCGGGAGCAGCTCAGAGCGAAAGGTCTCAAGGCCGCGAAAAGTCTGCTGGAAGCCTCCGGCTGGTCATTATCGACTCTGTCACCCACGGGGGATCCACAGATCGACCCGTTTCTCGAGGAGGTGGATTATCTGGCGCGTCGGGAAACTGAGCGGTTGCTGATCGGGGTGGTTGCGGCAGAAGTGGACTGGACCGCCGCGGCGAGCCTGCAGATGGCCGCCCGGGTTCTGCAAGGCCGCATACCCGGCGAGGAGGACAGCCCGGCTAGAATGCATCCACTGTTATTCCTGACCAGTGAGACCATTGACGACAGCGTTCAGCGCTTCGCCGAACGGGAAGACCTGGTGGTGGTGCACTTACCCAAGCGCAAGACCAAAGAGGTGTTGCAAGCGACCGCTGACCCGACCGCTTTGAAAAGCCTGGCAGATTCATTGATTCCCCTGGGAGCAACCGCCCATGGGAATTAGCATCGAAACCCTCACCCTCGGCGCAAGCCCCGCGGAGATCCGTGAGATCAAGCCGGATATGGCGTTGCGCGACATGCGGCTGCACAGCAAGCGCGCTTTGCTCGAAACGCTCCTGCAGAAAGTGGATGGCACCCTGCTCGATGACGAATTGGGCGACCTGTTTGACAGGCAGATCAAGCGTCAGATCACCCGCACCCGGGTCAATGGGTGTGAAGTGCTGCTGCTGGAGGTCGAGCGATGGATTCTCAGCGACGGTGAAAAGGCTCGTGCGCTGGGTAATCTGGCATATAGTTTTTCCAAACAGGGAACCCTGCGATTCATCTCGCCGGAACTCGACGTACCCTGCCCTGCTGTAGGACGGTTGTTCGAAATCTGGCAGGAGCAGTTTCAGATCGACGCAAAACTCATCCCCTGGTCCTATCTCGGATACCTGGAATCCGGGCAAACCACCCTCGAAGAGTTGCTGGGTATCAGCATAAGCAGTGGCCGCTCACCGGTAAAACCCGATCAACCGGATGCCTCCGAATACCGGGGCCCGGCGGACATAAAGACCGTACGGATTTTTCTTGCCTCATCAGCCGAGCTTCGCGAGGATCGAGATGCCTTTGATCTCTATTTTCGCCAGCAGAACGACCAGCTGCGAAAGCAGGGGCTCTATCTCGAAATCGTTCGCTGGGAAAATTTCCTCGACGCCATGTCGAGTACACGACTGCAGGATGAATACAACAAAGCCATTCTGAGTTGTGACATCTTTGTCAGCCTATTCATGACCAAGACCGGGAAATACACCGAGGAGGAATTCGACCTCGCTTTCAAAACCTTTCAAGCCACCGGTAAGCCTCAGGTCTACACCTACTTCAAGAAATCCACGGTTTCGACGAGCGCCAGTCACCGGGACGATCTGTTGTCCCTATGGGATTTTCAAAAAAAGCTGGTTGAAAAACACCAGCATTTTTTCTCAGAGTATGACTCCATCGAAGGACTGAAGAGACAATTCAAGGATCAACTGGAAAAACTGCGCGCCGAGAACAGGCTATAAGTAGACAAACAATCAACAGGCTGTTGAAATTCGCTCAGATGAGTGCGAGACAAGGCGAAAACCGCCGAAACAGTACAGTTTACAGAAGTAAATGAGCATTTCGAGACAATGATTCAACCCAGAATCAAACCGTCTGAGTAGCCTTTAACAGCCTGTTAAAGGGGAGTGGAGCGACGCCGATAGCACGCGAGCACCGACCCGGACACATGATTAAAACTATATGGCAGACGCTTGCATCCCGGCAGCCCTCGATATGACCTACCGCTCAAAGCCGGTCTACCGCAATGATGCCAACCCCTGTTTCGCGAGCCGCACCGCGCAGATGTACCGTGTAGGTACCCGGCTGCAACTCCCTGAGAATCGCGGCCTCTTTCTCTTCTTCCGGCGCGATATCGAGTTCTGCGATTTCCAAGGCCCTGTCTCCGCTCCTCCAGTCGTTGTTTCGGGCGATCACTGTGTCGCCCGAATACAAAGTAATATTCGGATCCTCTAGCGCATCGTTGACCCCTTTGTTCCGCAATTGAGGACCCAAACCCCGAATAAGGACCTTGACGGGCGTGTCGCCCTCGACCACAAACCCGCCGATCGTGATGGCTTCACCCTCGTCGACGTGCGCTCGCCCTGAAATATTCACTTGTAGCGAATTCGCAGGCATTTGATTATCCGCATCCACTCCTATGATACCCACACCCGTGTCCCCGGGTTTACCCTTGAGGTGAACGGTATAGACACCGGGATCAAGGCGCACTCGCAAGGCAGACTCATTGGGGTGGTCTAGCCCAATGCCCGCCGATTCGATTCGGTCGGCGTCCTGGGTGGATTGCCAATCGTCATTATGAGCGATTAACGTGCTTCCGGAGAAGAGATAGATATGGGGATCCTGAAGCGGCGATTGCACGCCCTTTTCTGCGAGACTCGGACCGATGCCCCGAAGAATCACAGTCTGGGGTGATGCACCTTCAATGATAAACCCACCTATGAGAATATCGGCTCCCTCTCCAACATAGGATCGTGTCGAGAAGTTGACGATCGAACCAGGACTTGAATCCAGATTCCAATCAACGCCCGAGTTATAGACCGTATCAAGATCACCATCTTTATCAAAGTCAATAGCGAGAGAGTTGCCGTGTATTTGAGTTAAGTCGATCGCATCAGGGGATAATGTTTGCGGCCCGGTAAAAACCAAAGGATCCTGCTGCTCGAAAAGAAGCACGGATTGGGGTTCCGTACTGTCCGGGTAATAAAACTGAAGGGCGATATCCAGCCTGTCATCTCCGTTGACATCTAAAAACTCGAGCCGCTCGGTTGCCCCATATCTGATTTCCGTACCTTGATAAAGCAAGCGCTGCTCAAAGAAGTTGAAATCCCGCTTTATAAGCAAAATCAATTTATATTCTTCATAGTCGCTTTGATAAACCACCAACATCTCTTGTTGGCCGTCGTTATCGAGATCCGCAAACACCTCCTTGCTTCTGGAAATGGTATTTGCATTCGGGGCTCCGCAAAAGACAGGATCCGTCCAGTTTGGAAAGTTTGTAATTCTTACTGGCTCTTCATACTGATTGGGTCGTTCATCGTCTCTTTCATAGAATAGGATTTGACCTTGAGCTTGAGTCGGGTGAACCAACAGATCCATATCCCCATCCATATCGAAATCCGTTACCCAGACAGCCTCCTGATTATCCAGCGGTACTGAGTGATAAGGATTGGAATACTGCGTGACGCTTTCCATGCTTGTTTGTTCAAAATAACTTAACCTACTGGACAATTGGCGCGCCATCAATACATCAAGATCACCATCATCATCGAAATCCAGGACCAATGGATAGTCATAACTCGTAACCGGATGATTTACGCCAGGAAGCGGTTGTCCTTGCACAGCATTAAAATATTCAACAAAGCCTGCCGGTAATGTCTCATAGTATTTTGCCAGAATTTCCGTAACATCATCACTCCTACGCATGAATACAGACTCCTCAGGAGTACCTGTATTTTCATAGAATACGCCATCTCCTTCTCCATATTTCCAGCTGGAAGCAAAAACATCCAAATCACCGTCGCCATCCACATCAACGAATCTGGCATATGCGTCATCGCCCAAACTCACTGCTCCGTTAAACACATCCTCAGAAAGTATTTCGTTGTTATTATTGACATCGTATTCGTTTTCGAGAACTACCAGGGTATTGATGCCGTCATTGTTCAAATCGACCAGAGAAGCCGTCGCATACTGTGCAGAAGGATACCAGCCTTTATACAATGATATATCGAATGCGACAGATGTATTTTGATAGATCAGGTCGTTCCATGTACTAGTTTGATCAAGCAATTTATTGAGCGGCCCAGCAATGATGTTTTGATACATTCCATCCTGATCGGACCTTGTCAAAAACTGTAGATATTGCTCTCCTCCTATTGACGTAACCGCAGGTCCCACTACGATCCTGTCAACCACGCTATTTGGAATTGAGAACGCCTGTGTACTGGAGCGCCCCAAGGATATTGCAGCACTGTTCGATGAAAACGCACAAGCCCACAAAACACCCAAGGAACAAATTGCGTGTTTAACCTCTTGTGACAAACTGCTTTTATGTGTAGATATAATGCTCTTCATGCGCTACCCGTTCTTCCGTTGTGCCTCCGATTACTGAATTCCGTGTATACAGCTCGTATCCACTACCCATACTCGATCACTGAAGCATCCATTATACATCGGGCGACCAATCACTTACGGTTGAATTAACCGGTCCTTTCGAGTTTTCAGAGCCTGTCGACCGCGATGATTCCAACCCCGGTATCACCCACTCTGCCACGTAGATGAACCGTATAGACGCCTGGTTCCAAGTCCGCGAGTAGAGCGGCTTCCTTGTCATGTTCGGGCGCAATGTCCAGTTTTGCGATCTCTGAGACCTGCGCACTGCGCTTCCAGTCGTTGTTGCTGGCAATGACCTTATTACCTGAAAACAGTGTGATGTTGGGGTCCTCCAGTGCATTGTTCACGCCTTTATCACGCAATTGGGGACCCAAGCCGCGAATAAGCACCTTCACTGGTGTATCGCCTTCAATGACAAACCCTCCGATCGCAATCTCTTCACCCTCAGCGACGAGCGCACGTCCGGAAATATTCACCTGGAGCGAGTTCGTGGGCATTTGATTGTCCGCATCCACACCGATGATACCCACACCTGTATCCCCCGATTTACCCTTGAGGTGAACGGTATAGACTCCGGGATCAAGACGTACCCGCAATGCGGACTCTTTGGGATGCTCCAATCCAATTCCCGCCGACTCGATCATATCTGCGCCCTTTGCGGTTTGCCAATCATCGTTATGGGCAATCAACGTATCCCCTGAGAAAAGATATAGCTGGGGATCTTCAAGCGGTGCGTTTACCCCTTTATTCGCAAGACTGGGGCCTATGCCCCGCAGAATCACCGTTTGAGGCGATTGACCCTGAATAATGAAGCCCCCAATGAGGACATTGGAAGCCTCCCCGACATATGAGCGTGTGGAAAAGTTTGTAATGGCGCCTGGACTGGATTCCAAATTCCAGAAAACACCCTGGCTATTGACGGTATCAATATCGCCATCACCATCCATATCCACTTTGTAATCCTGGCCCTCTAATTCATCGAATGACGCCGCATCAAGCGCAAGTTCGATGGGGGCAGAAAATGTCATTCGGTAATATTGTTTAAACAGAAGTACCTGTTGTACCTCATGCGTATCGTCATCCGAAAACCGCAAAACCACATCAACCATCCCATCACTATCGACATCCATTAATTTCGCGGTATAACGCCAACTCAGCACATCCCCCTCATAGATCGGCATTTGAATAAACGCATTATTTTCTTGCTTTAGCATCAGTGACAATCGATAGGTACGGTCACCCGTTGACTCAAAGGCCAGCATATCCTGATATCCATCGCCATTGACATCGGCAAATATGTCGCCACTCGTCAATACAGCATCTCCATCAGGAAGTATTGGAAAATTCGTTATTGTAACTGGGCTTGCATACTGAATGGGATAGTTGTTAATTCTCTCGTAATACTGCATCTCTCCAGGCGCCGAATTAACCAGTAGATCCAGGTCTCCGTCCGTGTCGAAATCCGTTATCCAATAGGCATTGCTATCCTTGACCGGAAACGCGCCAAACGGCTCTGAATAGACGGGCATACCGTCATTATTTGACTGCTCATAATATCTCACTGCCCTGACCCTTTTACCCATCATCATAAGATCAAGATCTCCATCCGAATCGAAATCATAAACCAATGGAAATTGGTACTCTGAGGGAAATGATTGGGAAAATTGCGAATTATAACTATTAACAAAACCCGCGGGCAGTGTTTGATAATATTGTTCAATAGCCTGTTCAACATGATCATGATCAGGAACGAAAAGTGGAACCTCTGGCGTTCCAGTATTCTCATAATATCGATGAATTTGATGTATCTTTCGATCGGACATAAACACATCGAGATCATCATCACCGTCAGCATCGACGAACATCATTGGGTCAGGTATTCCGTTCGGCACATCCCCGTTAAAAATATCCTCAGTAATTCTCACGGGAGAACCGCTGATATCATATTCATCTACATAGTGAATCAGTGTATTCGTTCCATCATTATTAAGATCCACCAAATTATCGCCAAAACAGATCTCATCGGATTCAATCAACTGACTCGATACAACCAACTCATCCCAGGGTATGGTTCTATCGAATAAGCGATCAATGGGTCCCGCGATAATATTTTGGCAAACCACATCAGGATCCTTAACTTCACTAAATACGATAAACTGCAAATATTTTTTATTCTCGACTGTCGTTATCGACGGCCCCACCGTGATGTTCTGAACAACCTCATCAGGAATCGCGAAGGCATGCGTGCCGGACCTCACGATTGGGTTTGCGGCGTTTACTTCAAAGCTGACCATGCAAGTCATGAGACCCAGGGCTTGACAAATTTTTCCAATCCTCATCGAGAGATCCTTACGCTTGGGTCAATATCGTTAAAATCGCACCGCATTACACACTCAGCAATTTCTCGGAACGGTACAACGTAGCTTCACTCAATATTGGATGGAAGCGTTTGCGTACAAACCGGAGCATCTGGTCATTCTCGATCTTGACTTGAAATATGACGTTTTCAATCCGTGCAGCCGAGAGTCTTATAAAACCTTCGCCCAATAGCAGAATTGTCGCTCCGGATGCGCGATACTCCGGTTCAACAAATAGCGAGGAGTATTCAATCAAATCGGACCGGATACGGACCGCCATCAGCCAACCGATCACCTTATCCCCCTTGCACAGACCTAAACTGAGTTTTTTATCAACTTCTTTGTCGCTGCTTTGAGGCACAAGTTCTCTTCGAAACGGCTCGTCATGGCGACAGCGTTTGAGCAATTCCGTGTACTGTTGATTTGAAATCGATGCCCAGGGAATCGCTTTAAGGCCGTATGGCTTGCGTCGATACTGGTCCCATTCCAGATCCCGCAGAGTATTTATCGCAACCTTGAAACGGTGCACCAGTGGTTGCTGTACGCTCCACCCATGCTTCTTCAGGATATGCGAGGCCACCGGATAGGATGCATTTTCGTCTCTCAGCTCAAGGGTGATTTTTTTGATGCCTTGACTTCGGAACCATCCATCCAGTCCCGTTAGCAGCTGTTGACCCAGACCATGTCCGGCGTATCCCGGCAAGACATACCAGGAAACTATTTTAGCTAAGCCGTGATGACGACTTAAAAATGCAACAATGAGGCCCTGGCAGGTCGCGTCTTGCTGCGCAACTGCCGTAAACCACTCCACATTCAGGCCCCGCTTGTTTAGATAGACGCTCGCACCCGGCAGCACCATCTTTGGAAACCGCTGGACAATATCGGGCAGGCTGGGTTGTTGGGTGATCTGAATTGATTCCTTATGAGCGTCCATGGTTTTCGTATTGGGCCATTCGTCCCTGGTCATTCCGTAGCCTGAATGAAGCACAGCGGAGTTCGAGGTCGATCGTTTCGCGATTGCTCACCCGAATTCCGCCGCGCCGCAACCAGATTAATGATAACAGACAGTGGAATCTATCCCTCGGCCTGAGTCTTCCTCATCCTTCATACTTGTGCTGCATTCAACGCCTGAGCAATATCGGCAATGATGTCATCCACATGCTCGATACCGATTGACAATCGCACCATGTCGGCGCTGACTCCGGCGGTCGCCAACTCCTGCTCATTCAACTGACGATGGGTGGTGGTGGCCGGATGACAGGCCAGTGATTTGGCGTCGCCGATGTTGACCAGACGCAGGATCATCTGCAGGGCATCGATGAACCGGGCACCGGCTTCCGCACCGCCGTCGATACCAAAGCTGAGAATACCGGAGGCCTGTCCCTTGGTGATTTTCTGGCAGCGATCGAAATGGGGGCTCTCGGGCAAGCCCGCATAGTTGACCCACTTTACCTGGGGATGCTGCTTCAGGTATTCGGCCACCTTGAGGCTGTTCTCGCAGTGCCGTTCCATACGCAACCCCAGGGTCTCGAGGCCCTGCATGATCAGGAAGGCGCTGTGGGGCGAGAGGGCCGAACCGGTGTTGCGCAGGGGCACCACCCGGCAGCGTGCGATGTAGGCCGCCGGTCCCAATGCTTCGGTGTAAACCACCCCGTGGTAGGAGGGATCCGGTTCGTTGAGCATGGAAAACCGTTCCTTGTTGGCCACCCAGTCGAATTTTCCCGAGTCGATGATGATGCCGCCGATGGTGGTGCCGTGACCGCCGATGTACTTGGTCAGGGAGTGGACGATGATGTCCGCCCCGTGCTCGAAGGCCCGGCACAGGTAGGGGGTGGCCACGGTGTTGTCGACGATCAGGGGCACCCCGTGCCGGTGGGCGATCTCCGCCAGCTTCTCCAGATCCACCACGTTGCCTGCCGGATTGCCGATGGATTCGCAGAATACGGCCCGGGTCCTGGCGTCGATCAGACTCTCGAGCTTCTCGTAGTCGTCGAATGAGGCCATGCGCACATCGATGCCCTGGCGCGGAAAGGTGTGGGCAAACAGGTTGTAGGTACCGCCGTAGAGCTGACTGGTACTGACGATGTTGTCCCCGCTCATGGTGATGCACTGAATCGCATAGGTGATCGCCGACATGCCGGAGGCCACCGCCAGGGCGCCGATACCCCCCTCCATCTCCGCAAGGCGCTGCTCCAGCACCGCGGTGGTGGGATTCATAATGCGAGTGTAGATGTTGCCCGCCACCTTCAGATCGAACAGGTCCGCGCCATGCTGGGTGTCATCGAAGGTGTAGGAGGTGGTCTGGTAGATGGGGACCGCGGCCGCCTTGGTGGTGGGTTCGGATTGGTAGCCCGCATGCAGGGCCAGGGACTCAAGTTTCATGTTTTCCTCGCATCTTACGTGTCGTGTCTCATACTAATACGCATTTATAGAGGCCCGCACGGATCCCAAGGCAAGGCGTGACGCGCAGGCAATGGCTTGGTGTCACGCTATAATCGCGTATTAGTACGAGACACGACACTAGTTGTGGTTGTTATGTCCGGGTACCATAAACGCCATTTAGCCGCCCATCAAGACACTGGATGACCGACCATTCCGATCCACGGGACACCCCCCCGACTCCCGGGACCGTCAAAGCCTAGCCGGCGCCGTCTGATTGATTGGCGTTTCCCACCGTTTGCGCCTTATCAATGCGTGTTTGCGGAAAATGCCCCATATTGAACCCCGCTCGTGAAATCACCTCTTACTCACGAGTTGTATCCACGCAAATGGCCGCTTATCCTTAATGCCATTGATTGAACTTCGGTCTATCCATGCAAGAGTACGCCCTCATACTGATCAGCACCGTGCTGGTTAACAATTTCGTATTGGTCAAGTTTCTTGGCCTGTGCCCGTTTATGGGCGTCTCACGCAAGCTGGAAACCGCGACCGGAATGGGTCTTGCAACCACCTTCGTCCTGACCCTCTCAGCCATCTGCTCCTATCTGATCAACGCGTATGTCCTGGTGCCCCTGGGCCTGGAATACCTGCGCACCATCGCCTTCATTCTGGTGATCGCCGTGGTGGTCCAGTTCACCGAAATGGTGATGCACAAGACCAGCCCGATGCTCTACCAGGTGCTGGGCATCTTTCTGCCCCTGATCACCACCAACTGCGCGGTGCTCGGGGTGGCCCTGTTGAACACCCAGGAGCAGCACGGCTTCATCGAATCTGGCCTGTACGGCTTCGGCGCCGCGGCCGGATTCTCTTTGGTGCTGATCCTGTTTGCCGGGATTCGCGAACGGGTCGCGGTGGCGGATGTGCCCGAACCCCTGCAGGGCAACGCCATTGCTCTGATTACCGCCGGCTTGATGTCCCTGGCGTTCATGGGCTTTGCCGGCCTGGTCTCGGCATGAAGGCCCCCGCATGCTGACCGCGATACTCACCATCACCCTGCTTGCGGCCCTGTTTGGCCTGCTGCTCGGCTATGCCAACATCCGTTTTCATGTCGAGGGAGATCCGATCACCGACCAGATCGAGAAGATCCTGCCCCAGACCCAGTGCGGCCAGTGCGGATTTGCCGGCTGCCGCCCCTACGCCGAGGCGATCGCCGGTGGCGAGGCGGAGATCAACCTGTGTCCCCCCGGCGGCGAATCGACCATGATCGCCCTGGCCGACCTGCTGGGCCGCGACCCGGTCCCGGTCGGCGGGGAAGGCAGCGTGGAAAAACCCAAGGCCATCGCTTTAATCCGGGAGAATGAGTGCATTGGCTGCACCCTGTGCCTGCAGGCCTGCCCCGTGGATGCGATCATCGGTGCGGCGAAGCAGCTGCATGTGGTCATCGCCAGCGAGTGCACCGGTTGTGAACGCTGCCTGCCCCCCTGCCCAGTGAACTGTATCGAGATGCAACCGATCAGACAGCATGCAAGCAACTGGCGCTGGCCCTTCCCCCAGACCGGTACGGAAGAGATCGCGAGCGGGGCGCACTGATATCTATGTACGTCGAATCCAAGAAGGGCAAGACCCGGGAACTGTGGCGCTTTCACGGCGGCTTGCATGTGCCCGATCACAAGGAAATGTCACTGCACAGCCCTCTGCTGAGCGTCCCCCTGCCAAAGCGCCTGGTGCTGCCGCTGCAGCAACACATCGGCGCCCCGGCCCAGGCCCTGGTGAAGGTGGGGGAGCGGGTGCTCAAGGGACAGATGATCGCCGACTCCCCGGCCCCGGTGACCGCCCCCCTGCACGCCCCCACCTCGGGCCAGGTGGTGGAAATCGCGGAACACCCCATCCCGCACCCCTCCGGACTCGCCGATCTGTGTATCGTGATCGAACCCGACGGTCAGGATGAATGGACCACGCTCCCGGAACCGATTCCTGATTTTCACGCCGCCGCCCCGGACACACTGAGACGGCGCATCCGCGAGGCGGGGATCGTCGGCATGGGGGGCGCCACCTTCCCTTCCGCGGTCAAGCTCAACCCGGGGAAGCCGATCAAGACCCTGATCATCAACGGCGCGGAATGCGAACCCTACATCACCTGCGACGACCGCCTGATGCAGGACTTCACCGAAAAGGTGATGAACGGGGTGCGCATCCTGCAACACATGCTGCAGAGCGAAGAGTGCCTGATCGCCATCGAGGACAACAAACCCCAGGCGATCCATGCCATGTTTCAGGCCCTGCGCGATGACGAGAACATCGAGGTGGTGCGCATCCCCACCCTCTACCCCAGCGGTGGCGAGAAGCAGCTCATCCATATCCTCACCGGACGCGAGGTCCCCACTTCGGGTCTGCCCGCGCAGATCGGGGTGATCTGCCACAACGTGGCCACCGCCGCGGCGATTGCGGATGCGGTACTGGAAGGCCGCCCCTTGATCTCCCGGCTGGTGACCCTCACCGGTGAGGGCATGCAGCAACCGGGTAACTACCAGGTACCGATCGGCATCCTCGCCCATGATCTGATCGAGCAGGCCGGCGGCTACCGCAACCAGCCCCGGAAACTGATCATGGGCGGACCGATGATGGGCTTCGACCTGACCACGGACGAGGTGCCCATCACCAAGGGCGCCAACTGTCTGCTGTGCCCGAGCGAAGCGGAGATGCCGGAGCCGGAACCGGCCCGCGCCTGTATCCGCTGCGGTCGCTGTGCCGATGTCTGTCCGGCGCGCCTGCTACCTCAACAGATGTATTGGTACAGTCGCGCCAAGGACCTGGAAAAGGCCCAGGACTACAACCTGTTCGACTGTATCGAATGCGGCTGCTGTTCCCATGTCTGCCCCTCGCACATCCCGCTGGTGCAGTATTTCCGCTATGCCAAGACCGAAAGCTGGGCCGCGGAGCAGGAGCGCCGGGAGTCCGAGCGGGCCAAGCGACGGCATGAGTTCCGGGTCGCCCGGCTGGAACGACTCGAAGCGGAGCGCAAGGCGAAACTGCGGCAGAAGAAAGAGGCGCTGGATAAACCGGCGGCCAAGAAAAAGCCGGCGCCCGCCGGGACCGGTACAGAAAACGACAAGGACGCCAAACAGGCCGCCATCGAGGCCGCCATGAAACGGGCCGCGGAAAAGAAGGCCCAACAGGCCCAGCAACCCAGGAACACGGATAACCTGACCCCCGACCAGCAACGTCAGATCGAAGCGGTCGATCAACGCCGCAAGGCGGCTGAGTCGAAATCCCAGGATCAACCGGAGCAACCCTCCTGATGGAATTTCATACCCACAGCTCACCCCATACCCAGCGGCCCAACCGGGTCGACCGGGTGATGTTGCAGGTGGTGCTCGCCCTGCTGCCCGGCACCGCGGCGCTGATCTTCTATTTCGGTTGGGGCGTATTGCTGAACGTACTGCTCGCGGTGGGCTCCGCCCTGGCCTTTGAGGCCCTGGTGATCCGCCTGCGCAAACGTCCGGTGAAACCGGTTCTGATGGATCTCAGCGCGGTGGTGACCGCGCTGCTGTTCGCGGTGGCGATCCCCCCGCTGATGCCCTGGTGGCTGGTGGTCCTGGGCATGGCTTTCGCCATCATCATGGTCAAGCAGATGTACGGTGGCCTGGGTTACAACCCGTTCAACCCGGCCATGGCAGCCTATGTGCTGCTGCTGATCTCTTATCCGGTGGCCATGACCAGCTGGGCGCCTCCCGGTATGCTGGCCGAACACAGTCTGAGTCTGAGCCAGGTGCTGGCCTACAAATTCGCCGGGGCGCTGCCCACCGGCCTGAGTCTCGATGCAATCACCATGGCGACGCCCCTCGACGTGATGGGTACCAAGCTGGATCAGAACATCATGATCAGCGAGATCCGCCAGAGTCCGCTATGGGGGGATTTCGGCGGATTGGGCTGGGAGTGGGTCGGCAACTGGTTCCTCATGGGTGGCATCTGGATGGTCTACAAACGCACCATCACCTGGCAGATCCCGCTGGCGTTCCTCGCCGGACTGGTCGGCATGGCGGCCCTGTTCTGGCTGTTCGACTCGGAGCGCTACCCCTTTCCCCTGTTCCATGTGTTCAGCGGCGGAGCCATCCTGGGGGCGTTTTTCATTGCGACCGATCCGGTCACCGCCTGCACCACCCGGGCCGGACAGCTGATCTATGGCGTCGCGATCGGGGTTCTGGTCTATATCATCCGTACCTGGGGCGGCTATCCGGACGCAGTGGCCTTTGCGGTACTGCTGATGAACATGGCGGCACCCACCATCGACTATTACACCCGCCCCCGCACCTATGGGCATGGAGCGATCAAAAATGAATAGTCGCCGCGCCATCCTGATGGCTTCCGTGATTCTCGGGGCGTTCGCCATCGCCGGCACGGCCCTGGTCGCCTTCACCCACATGGCCACCGCGGCCCGCATCGAGCACAACGAGCGGGAGGCCCTGCTGGAGTCGCTGCACGCCCTGGTCCCGGAGGCCAGTGTGGACAACGACATGGTCTCCGATGTCATCGAAATCAGTGACCCGGACTTCCTCGGCAGCCCGCAGACCACCGTCTATCGGGGACGCAAGATGCAACAGCCGGTTGCGGCGGTACTCACCACCACGGTGCCCAACGGCTACAGCGGGCCGATCAAGCTGCTGGTGGCGGTGGGCTATGACGGCACCCTGGGCGGAGTGCGGGTGATCAGCCACAAGGAGACTCCGGGACTCGGAGACAAGATCGAGGAGCGCCGCTCGAACTGGATCCATAGCTTCACCGGCAAATCCCTGGACAACCCGCCGTTGGAGAAATGGGCGGTGAAGCGCGACGGCGGCGTATTCGATCAGTTCACCGGCGCCACCATCACCCCCCGGTCGGTGGTCGAGGCGGTGAAAAAGACCCTGCTCTATGTGCGTGACCACCAGGATGCCCTCTACGACCGGCAAAACCCCACCACCGCAGAAAAACCCGAGGGAGGCGCCCATGGCTGATCACTCCTACCGGCAGATCGTCACGGACGGTCTGTGGCACAACAACCAGGCTCTGGTCGCCCTGCTCGGCCTGTGCCCGCTGCTCGCGGTAAGCAATACGGCGATCAACGGCCTCGGCCTGGGTCTCGCCACCACCGTGGTGCTGGTCGCCTCCAACGGTACAGTGTCCCTGATTCGCAATCTGGTACGACCGGAGGTGCGCCTGCCGGTGTTCGTCATGGTGATCGCTTCCTTCGTCACCGCCATCGAACTCGGTATGAACGCCTATTTTCACGAACTCTACAAGATTCTCGGTATCTTCATTCCGCTGATCGTCACCAACTGCACCATCATCGGTCGGGCCGAAGCCTTCGCCTCGAAGAACAATTTCAGCCGCTCGCTCCTCGACGGCCTGAGCATCGGCATCGGCTTTACCCTGGTGCTGATGACCCTGGGTGGGATGCGCGAACTGGTGGGACAGGGCACCCTGTTCGATCAGGCGCACCTGATGTTCGGCGATGCCGCGCAGAGCCTGACCCTGAAGATCGAGAATTTTCCCGGCATGCTGGTGGCGATTCTGCCCCCGGGCGCTTTCATCGGACTGGGCCTGATGATCACGGCCAAGAATCTGATCGACAAGCGGTTGGCGCAGCGCAAGCGTGCGCAGACCAGCGTGGCCGAGGAACCCCAGGGCGTGACCGGCTGAACGGAATACCCGCACTGACCTGACACACTTGAGAATCCCGCGCATCCACACCCTGCAGGCCCTGTCACCGGGTCTGTCCCTGACCCTGGACGAACTCGCCTCGCACCATGTCCGCCAGGTGCTGAGACTGCGTGCCGGCGACCCGCTGATGCTCTTTACCCCGCTAGGTGAGGAGTATGCCGCCCAGCTCACTCGGGTCAGCAAACAGGCGGTCCAGGCCGACATTGGCGAACGCCTGCGTTGCGAACCCGCTCCCGCGCTCGACATCCATCTGATGATCGGTATCTCCCGGGGGGAACGCATGGATTTTGCCCTGCAGAAGGCCACCGAACTGGGCGTGACGCGCATCACCCCGCTGCTGACCCAGCGCTGCGTGGTCAAGCTGGATGAGAAAAAGCGCGGCAGCCGCAGGGACCACTGGCACAAGGTGGTGATCAATGCCTGCGAGCAGTCGGGACGCTGCCGTGTGCCCCAGTTCGATGACCCGCAGGCACTCTCCACAGCGCTGGAGGAAACCCGGCCCGGACACGCCCTGTTGCTCGACCATCGCAGCGAGAGCACCCTGGCAGACCTCAGCAAACCGGACCGCTCGGTGTCACTCCTGATCGGGCCGGAAGGGGGGCTCGCCCCCGAAGAGCGTGCGCAGGCCCGTGAGCGGGGATTTCAGGGTGTCCGTCTGGGCCCCCGGGTCCTGCGCACCGAAACCGCGCCCCTGGCAGCCATTGCCGCAATACAGACCCTGTGGGGGGATTTTCGCTGAATCCGCGTTTGTTCAGATACCCCTCCTGACCCTCTGCGTGGGAAAGCATACCGGTTACACGCATCGCCCCAGCTTTGATAGATTCGATTATGCCCGGGTCTGCATTGCCCTGCGGAGGGTGGGAACCAGAAAGAATACCGATGCCACACAGTCTCCGTAGGTCGGGTTAGCTCAGCGTAACCCGACAGGAAGTGGATAGGTTTGTTCGTCGGGTTACGCTGTGCTAACCCGACTTACCCCCCTGTATTAGGTCTGTGCTGCGCCCTCCCGGGTTACGCGTTGCTTCACCCGGGCTACAAACTTCAAGGGGGGGCAACGTGAGCCTGTGCTACCCGGATGAGACGAAGTGGAATCCGGGATGCTGCAGCTGCGTAGCCTGGGTGCAGCGAAGCGGAACCCGGGGAAAGTCCGCATTGTTATGTTGCAGGGAGCTCTCTTGCAAGGGGATAGGGAACCCATAAACCAGGATCCCGAGTCAGCGAATAGTTGGGCGCCAGACCCACAACATCATTGTGGAGGGATTGATGAGCGGCGACTTTTAGACCAATGAGACTGATCCCGGATGCGGCCAGCCATGCATCCAGAGCGACTCACTGAAAAGACCGTCCGAGCGAGAACGCCCGGTGGGGATCAACCTGACGATGCCTGAAACGGCATCGTCAGGTTGTCATCACATCACAGCGGTGTGACGTTATCGGCCTGAGGCCCTTTCTGGCCTGCTACCTCGGAGAACTCGACCATTTGACCCTCTTCGAGAGAGCGATGGCCAGAGCCCGCGATGGAGCGAAAATGGACGAACAGGTCCTTACCATTTTCCCGTGCAATGAAGCCATAACCCTTGGCGCTGTCGAACCACTTCACGGTTCCGGTTTGTCTTTCTGACATCTGTATTTACCTAGATATTAAATTAATGAGATCGCTGACATTCAAAGCCAGCGTGCAACGCGAACCGTGCAGACATGCTATGGGTTTGATTCAGATGTACCGAAGGGAACAGTGAAGATAACGCGAAATAGATGAGGACTGAGGTCGTGCTGTAAGCGACACACTACACCCTAAGCAGGGAAGAAACAAGATCTTTATGTAAATACCCGCTACTCAACTGTCGCTGTGGTGGGCAATCACGCCCTTGTAAACGATCGCGGACACATCCCGGATCACTTTGCTGCGGGAGCGGATCCAGGTGGTGTAGTTCTTCGCGCTGTTCTGCTTTTCGATGACGCCGATCAGAATGTAGGGATAGCGTTTGCCATCTGCGCCTTTCACACTGAGGATACCCATGTCGCCACACAGCCGGGCGGTGCTGCCGGTTTTGTTGTAGACCTTGGTGTCTTTCGGCACATCCGGCACGCCGGTGTAGAGGCGGTCGGATCCCGGCAGGGCCATCAGCCGTTTGATTTCATCCGCCCCGGCGATTTCCTGGTTCCACAGGGCATACAGAAACCGGCTGTAGTCGTGAACCGAGGCCCGGTTCTGGTAGGTTTTGCCGTTTGCCGGTATGTATTCGACCAGCAGGGTGTCCTGGAAGATCTCGGGATAGTGCTGTTTGAGCAGTTTCTCCACCGTCTGGGGACCGCCCACCTGGCGAATCACCCAGTTGGTCGAGGCATTGTTCGAATGCTGAATCATGCGCTGCATGTGGCGTCGGCTTTTCGGCCCATAGACCAGCTTGCCCTCTTTGACCTTTTCGAAAAATGCGGCGGCGATGAAGGGTTTCACCAGGCTTGCGGCCTGGAACTGCACATCCTCATTGATCGTGACCAGTTTCTGACCGGTGGTGAAGTCGTAAACCGACCAGCCGGTGCGTTCGTCACTCGCAAGTTTGCCGGTCCGACGCAACCCGTCGATGTAGTCCTCGACGGCCTGCTCCAGGGCATTGACCTTGCTGGAGGGTGTAACAGGACTGTCCAGGCCGGAACGGGCGGAAGCCGGCTCCGGACTGGCGGAGGTAAGGGTTGTGTCCGGGCGGGTGCGGACGACGATGGGTTCCGGCTGGGTTGATTCCCGGACGGCATTCCAATCCCGCGACGGGATCGGACTGACTGCATCGAGTCCCTTTTTCTTCAACAGTGCCGAGTGGGATTTGACCACTCTTGCGGTGCTTTCCGCATTACCGTTGCGGCGATAGATCAGGCCATACAGATTATCCTGGGAGACCACCACCAGGTTCTGCTCGAAACTCCGACCAAGCACCCGGATGACCTTAGTACGATAATCCTGGACCGCGGGCAGATTCCCCGACCAGACATAAGATACGTCGAACCCCTCACCGGCCAACAGGGGTGCGGGATTCAGCAGACTGAAACAGACAACCATCAGTGCACAGGCAAAGGCGTGACTTTTCATGGATATTAACGGTAATTTAAGCAATATTTCAGTATCTTAATCGCCAATTTTATAGTGAATGCTAAAATTTGGACAAGCGCTAATTCAGGTCCCGCATGAAAAAAACACAATGACCCGCATACTGCCTGGCCTGTACCCGGCATCACTCCCTGGGAGACCACGGGCGGCGGCATGCACACCGCCGGTGTCACGATCAATTCATCGGCCGATTCGGCACTTTTTTTATGCTTTTCAACGCCCCGCATATTGGCGATGTGAACGCTGACTGGTTATGATCGTGTGATGGGAGCCACCCTACAAGCCCACAGTGGTCGTGCCGCAGATGCATGATCCCGGTCTCCCCGAAAGTCAAAACCGTCACGCCTCGACTGGAAACGCCAAACAGTGAAAACACGATTCTTTGCTCGCCTGCTCGGAGTGCTGCTCACGACAGCGACTGTAGCATTCCCCAGCGGCCCCGCATGGGCCGGCAAGTTCTACAAATGCTTCAACGAGGATGGAGAACTGGTCTATCAGCAGGTCGCCTGTGACTCGGATGTCAAGCAGGAGACCGTGCATGTCTTCACCGCGCCGGATCAGCACTCCCAGCTGGGCAGCCCATCGATGGGCAACTCGGAATACATCGCGGAAGGCGTGGAGCCCGCCACCGCCGATCCGCTGCGATTCCAGGCCAGCCTGAGCAGCGTCATGGCGCAGCTCGGTCCGATCCGGATGGCGGTGCAGCAGTACTACATGATGAACGGGACCTGGCCGGCCGAACCCAAGGACATGGGTTTCAACCAGGAGAACCTCAAGAGCAGCGACATCAACGAAGTCCTCATGGGAGACCAGGGGGCTATCGTGGTCTGGTTGAACGAGCGTTTCGGCCAGGAAAAACGACTCGTAATGGCGCCCCGCATGGTGATGGACGGAACCAGCATGGAGTGGCAGTGCCTGGCGAATTTTCCCGCCAGCAGCCTGACCATTGGGGGCGTCCCCCTGTGCCAATCCCGGGCGACCCGCTGATCCGGCCCTTAGCGCCTTGCAATTCAGCGTCCAGCAGGCTGTTCATAATCAGATCATGGAACGGCGCAGCATTCGTTGTTCCACCGCTGATCGACAAGTGAGTTTTACAGGCACTCGCCCCGGCAAGACCGCCTGCATGGTGGGGCACCCATGTGAATTGACCCTGCGAATCCACCGCCATGCCACACCGCTCAATGAGTGCTGAATATGAAAATTGTTATGTGTATACGCCCCTGACAACATGCGTCTGACCATCACGGTATTGCTGGGTGGACTTTCCGTTTTGCTGATCGGCTATGGCCTGCTCGGCACCCTGCTGGGCGTCCGCGCGACCATTGAGCAGCTCTCCAATACGCAAACCGGTCTGGTAATGATGGGATATTACCTGGGTTACATCATCGGCACCGTAAGCGGTCCGGGTATCGTGCAGCGTGTCGGTCATATCCGTACCTTTGCGGCATTCGCGGCACTGGGCGCCGCCACAACCTTGCTGTTCGGCCTGCTGACCGACGCGGCCTGGTGGTTTCTCCTGAGGGTGCTCAACGGCGCGGCCATGGTGGGTCTCTACATGGTGGTGGAAAGCTGGATCAACGAAAAGACACCGGCCGAATCCCGGGGTCGGGTTTTTGCCGTTTACATGATCACAACCCTCCTCGCCCTGGCCGGTGGCCAGTTCCTGCTGCTGGTCTATGACCCGGCCAGCCTCGCGCCTTTCGCCCTGGCCTGCGTGCTGATCATCCTGGCCATCATCCCGATCGCGGTGACCCGGGTTGCGGAACCGGCCATCGACACCCATCCCCACCTGCCGCTTCAGCAACTGTTCAGGCTTTCCCCTCTGGGCGTGGCCGGCGTGCTCACCGCAGGGATGGTGAACGGCGCGTTCTGGGGGATGACCCCGGTTTTCGGTGCGCGTCTAGACATGGCGGCGGGAGATATTGCCGGATTAATGAGTGCGACCATCGTCGGCGGCGCCCTGCTGCAATTGCCCATTGGCCACTTATCGGATCGTCACGACCGGCGCCGGGTGTTGATCCTGGTCTGCCTGGCGGCGGCACTCACGGCACTGACCGCGGGACTCACGGTTCAGGCGCAATGGCCGGGATTGAACCTGATCGCTTTTGTCTATGGAGGTCTGATGTTTTCGGTGTACGCGATCAGCGTCGCGCATACCAATGATCATCTGCAGCCCGGGCAGGTATTGGGTGCAACCCGGGGACTGTTGCTGCTGTACGGACTGGGCGCCCTGGCGGGACCGTCAGCCGGTGGCTGGATCATGGATCGCTACAACGCGGTGGGGCTGCCCTACTTTTCTGCCTTCATGCTGTTTCTGTTGGTCTGTTACGGACTCTACCGTATGACACAGCGCGACGCGCCTCCCCTGGAGGAACAGGCCGAGTTCGTACCCCTGGCGCGAACCAGTCCGGTGGTCATCGAGATGCATCCGCTGGTGGATGGCGAATCGGCGGAGAGCGATTCCCCCCCACCCTAATCTGCGGGATGTTATGGGATATTCCACTGCGGAAACACCACTCTGATTTCACCGCCCCTCCATCAGCCCGGCTTACACCCGATGATTGCCTGAACCGTATCGGGATGGCAGTATTGCAGGTGGACGTGCCGGAATGGGAGCCCGGCCTTTGCAAAGACCGGATAACGCTGCGGCAGGCTGGGCGTATCGTCCTCATACTACGGATTTAAAATCACCCGAATTCTCCGATCGACGGCACTTTGTGTTGGCGATCGCGGTACTGGAGCGTTTTGAATACTGTCAATTTCCAACCGGTCGGATAGGGGCCATTGCGCATGACCGCCTCAATCCAGAATCCGCACTTCCTGATGCGCCGGCTGCACTCTCTGCTGGGGCTTCTGCCCGTGGGCGGGTTCCTCGCGTTCCACTTGTGGGAGAACTCCCAGTCCCGGTTCGGCGCCGAGCACTACAACGAACAGGTGGTGGGCTGGCTGCAGAGCCTCAACTACCTGGTGGTGATGGAGATCTTCGTCATCACCCTGCCACTGCTGTTTCATGCCGGCTACGGTCTGCTGATCCTGCGCGACGGCAGCCGGGATTGGAACCGCTTCCCCTGGCTGCATCACCGGTTCTATTTCCTGCAACGCCTCTCCGGGGTGGCGATCCTGCTGTTTCTGCTCTTTCATGTGGGCTGGACTCGCCTGTATGGTCTGTATGATCCGAGCGTAAGACTGGATCTCTACGCTCACATGCAACAGCTGTTGAGCGTGCCCTGGATCTTCGCGGTGTACCTGCTGGGCCTGATATTGTCGGTGTTCCACCTCAGCAACGGCCTCTGGACCATGGCCATCTCCTGGGGCATGACCACCAGCGCGGCGGCACAGCGCCTGTGGTTCTATGCCTGTTGTGGAATTTTCCTGTTGCTCAGTGCCCTGGGGATTCACGGCATGCTGGGGTTTGTGCTATGAAGCGGCCACGCAAGGTGATCGTCATCGGCGGCGGCCTGGGGGGTCTGTGGGCCGCCCTGCGGGTGGCCGAGTCCGGCGCCCAGGTCGACATCTTCTCCCTGTTCGAGGTCAAGCGCTCCCACTCCGTGTGTGCTCAGGGGGGCATCAACGCCTGTTTCGACACCAAGGGGGAACGGGACTCGATCTGGCAGCATATCGTGGACACCCTCAAGGGCGGCGCCTACCTGGCCAACCAACCCCCGGTCAAATCCATGTGCGAGGAGGCCCCGGGGCTGATCCGCACTTTCGAGCGCATGGGCGTCACCTTCTCCCGCACTCCGGAGGGCCTGATGGATCTGCGCCTGTTCGGCGGGGTGAAAAACCGGCGTACCGTATTCGCCGGAGCCAGCACCGGGCAACAACTCCTCTACGGGGTAGACCAGGAGGTTCGGCGCCAGGAGTCCCTGGGACGGGTGCAGAAATACGAGTGGTGGGAGTTTCTCTCCCTGGTCCTGGATGCCCAGGGCGCCTGCAAGGGCATCGTCGCCATGAACCTGCGCACCCTGGAGGTGACCCGCTTCCGCGCCGACGCGGTGATACTCGCCACCGGCGGCATGGGACAGGTCTATGGACATCGCTCCACCAATTCGACCAATTCCACCGGCTCAGCCGCCTGCCGTGCCTACCAGCAGGGGGCCTGGTTCGCCAATACCGAGTTCTTCCAGTTTCACCCCACCGCCATGCTCGGCGATGACAAGACCCGCCTGATGAGCGAGGCGGCCCGGGGCGAGGGGGGCCGCATCTGGGTACCCAAGGATCCCCAGGACACACGCCGTCCCCGGGAGATCCCCGATGCGGATCGGTTCTACTTCCTCGAAGAGTGGTACCCGAGTTACGGCAACACCGTGCCCCGGGACGTGGCCTCACGGGCCATCTGGCGGGTGGTCCACGAAATGGGACTCGGCGTGGGCGGCGAGCACAAGGTCTATCTCGACCTGACACATCTCAATCCGGGATTCATCGAGAACCGCCTGCATGCGATTCTCGACATCTACCGCAAGTTTCATGGTGACGATCCGGTGCATGAGCCGATGGTCATCTACCCCTCCGCCCACTACGCCATGGGCGGCTTGTGGGTGGATTTCGAAAAAGACGGCTCCGGAGGCATGACCCCGGGAAGCCCGCGCAACCACGCCACCAACATCCCCGGACTCTACGCCTGCGGCGAGTGCGACTACGGTTACCACGGCGCCAACCGGCTGGGCGCCAACTCCCTGCTCTCGGCCTCCTACAGCGGCCGGGTCACCGGTGAATCGGTCGCCAGTTACCTGAAGGGTCTGCAGGAGGACCATGAATCGGTACCCGAGCGCATCTACGAGGACGAGATCCAGCGTCAGCAGACGATCAATCAGGCCCTGCTTGACGGCAACGGCCGGGAGAACCCCTACGCCCTGCACCGGGAACTGGGTGAGGTGATGTCCGACCGGGTCGGCGTGGTGCGGGACAACGAGAACCTGGGCAAGGCGCTGGAGGAGTTGCGGGAACTCGAAGCACGCACCCACCAGGTCGATCTGCAGGAGGCCAACCGCTGGTCCAACCAGGGACTCGCCTTTACCCGTCAGTTACAGGAGATGATCCGGCTCGGCCAGGTCATCGCCGCCAGCGCCCAGGCCCGGGACGAGTGCCGCGGCGCCCACTACAAACCGGCCTACGAACTGGCGATGCCCAAGGACGCCTACCCGGGCGATCCGGCTTACGAAGCCTACCGGGAGGCCTGGAAGGCGCAGAACGACCAGTGGCTGAAGACCACCCTTGCCGAATACGCCGAACCGGGCACAAAGATCCGCTACCAGCCGGTGGATCTGTCGGTGCTCTCCCCGGAACAGCCCCGGGACTATCGTTGAGGGCCGCCATGAAGCGTATAGAATTCCATATCCGCCGCCAGGACAATCCCTACAGCCCGCCCTACTGGCAGCGTTTCCGCATCCCCTACCGAGCCGGCCACAACGTGGTCTCCGCACTCATGGAGCTGCGTGAAAACCCGCTCACCCTGGACGGCCATCGGGTCGACCCGGTGGCCTGGGAGTCTAACTGCATGGAAGAGGTCTGCGGGGCCTGCAGCATGATCATCAACGGGCGGCCCCGCCAGGCCTGTTCCGCCCTGGTCGACACCCTGGAGCAGCCGATCCGCCTCGAACCCCTGAGCAAGTTCCCGGTGATCCGGGATCTGATGGTGGATCGCAGCCGAATGTTCAGCGACCTGAAGAAGGTCCGCGCCTGGATCGAGATCGACGGTGCCTGGGACATCCAGGAGGGCGCCCCGCGCATCTCCCCGGAGGCATGGAAGGACAACTACCTCTACAGCCGTTGCATGTCCTGCGGGTGCTGCATGGAGGCCTGCCCCCAGTACACCATGGCCGAGGATTTCGTCGGGCCCGCAACCCTGGCGGCAGTGCGCCTGATGAACGCCCACCCCACCGGGCAGTATCACAAGTCCCAACGACTCCATGCGATCATGGCTGAGGGTGGTCTGAGTGACTGCGGCAATGCGCAGAACTGCGTCCAGGTCTGTCCCAAGGAGATCCCCCTGACCACCGCCATCGGTGAATTGGGCCGTCAGGTCACACTGCAGATGTTCAGGGATCTGTTTGGAAAATCCTGAGTGACTGTCAAAGGCAGCTAGCTGCTTACGTCTCGTTCCCACGCTCTGCGTGGGAATGCAGACCCGGGCTTATGCGAACACATCGGACCGGGACCATACCACAAAGCTTAGGTATGCATTCCCACGCAAAGCATGGGAACGAGACGAATCCTCAACCCCACATCGACAGTGACCAGGTTGCGCCACGCAACTGTGCACCGCGTCTCAACGCCGCAGCGGTCTTCGAGGCTATGCTCGGGGGCTGTTTCGGAGCCGACCGCTAAGCGGGATTATCGGCACCGAGGTCATGCAGAGGTTTCTTCATGGTTGCCCGACGGGTCGCACCTGCCACCTTGACACTGATTTCGATCGCCGTGTTGCTTGTCTCTGCGGCGGGCTTCGCACGCTTTTTCGGCCTGGATCGGATGGTCGTATGGCACGACGAAGTGTTTTCGGTGATTCGAGTGCTGGGTTTTGACCATGCGGAGGTCAGGCACTCGCTCTTCTCGGGCGGTGAGTATCTGAATGCAGCACAGGTGCTGCGCTTTCAGGCGCCCGACCCGGCACTGGGCTGGTCGGATACCTGGCGAGCATTACTAGGGCATCCGGAACACCCCCCCTTGTTCTTCCTCCTTGCGCGTTTGTCGGTTGAACCGGGTGAATTCACGGCCATCGGGATTCGCGCGACCTCCGCATTGCTGAGCCTGCTGTTGTTTCCGGCCTTTGCCTGGTGGGCGCGGGAACTCTACGGGCGCGGACCGGCGCCCTGGTTGGCGCTCGTACTGCTGGCGGTATCGCCGCTGCACCTGTTGTTTGCCCAGGAGGCTCGCCAATACGCCCTGTGGAGTGTTCTGATTGCCGCCTCGAGTGCCGCGCTGTTACGCGCACTGCGCTGCGACTCGAACTCCAGCTGGTCACTGTATGCGCTCCTGCTGTCCCTTGCGCTGTACACGCATCTGTTGAGTGGTCTACTGCTCGGTGCTCACCTGGTCTACGTGGGCTGGCGCGGATTCCGTGGTAACGATCTGCAGCGAAAAACTCTCCGTCACCTGGGATTGGCCGTGACTGCCGCGTTGCTCGCGTTTCTGCCCTGGTTGATGGTGATCATAGACGGCTACGCGGCATACCAGCAGTTCACCCATTGGATGTCGCATACGGTGAGCATGCAACGGCTGATGTGGATCTGGCTGCAGCACTTTTCCCGTCCATTCATCGATCTTCCCGGACATGCCTGGCCAGCGCTGCTGCTGGTGTTGGTGATCCTCGCAATCCTGCGCCACGCGCCTAGGGAGGGATCGAAGAAGCTGCTGTGGACGATGCTGTTGATCTGGGTGCTTGCTCTGTTGTTGCCGGATCTGTTGCTCGGGGGACGCAGATCCCTGGAGTCCCGTTACCTGATGCCCGCGTTTCTCGCAATTGAGATGTTACTGGTAGGCGCCATGAGCGATTATTGGCAAGGTGGTGTGGGCTCGCGTCGGATTGCGATTGTTTTGCTGGCGCTGTTGAGCGCTGGTGGGTTGCTGTCTCAATGGCAGATTCTGCACGCCGATACCTGGTGGACGAAATCATACAGTGCTGGCAATGCCGCGCTGGCCCGCACGATCAATCGCACGGAACGACCGGTGGTGCTGGTCGGCGCGGGTGACCCGAATTTGGGTGAGATCATATCCCTGAGCTATCGATTGAAGCCGAAAGTCCGGCTGCGTATCCAGACTGATTACGCTGACTATGATCCGCCAACGGACGCAACAGCACTGTTTGCGCTCAGCCCCGGTGTGTCGTTGCGGCGTCACCTCGACCCGGATTTCCTCTTCGAGCAACTTCCCGGAAACCGACAATGGTATCGCATTGAGCACAGACACCGCTGAGTCACATCAGTACTGATACCCGTTGTGCTTCGTATTCTGCCGGATCCCGGTGGAGCGTTCGATTACCGGGTTAGCGGAGGTGTAACGGAGATTGGCAACCTGTTGATCAATCAACCCAGGTGGGGCGTTTCCAGATAGGCGTCCGACTGCATCTCCTTGAGGCGGCTGGCGGTGCGTTTGAACTCGAACGCGAGACGTTGCCCCACATACAGGGTATCCGGTGGAGCATCCGCGCTGATCACCACATTGACCTTGCGGTCGTAGAGTACATCGATCAGATTGATGAAGCGGCGACTTCGGTCATCCCAGGTGCCATCGAGCTGAGGGATATCGGAAATGAACAGGGTGTGATGGCAGCGGGCCAGTTCCAGATAGTCGTTCTGCCAGCGGGGCGGTCCGCACAGGGCATTGAAGTCACACCAGATCACCCCGTTGCAGCGTTTGATATAGCGTACCGCCCGTCCCGGTACCGGAAAACTGCCCAGATCCTCGACCATACCGCTCACCAGCCGGTCGAACTCCCGGCTCAGTGAGATCGTCGCCTCATCCCCCAAAGGGGTGTGATAGAGCGCCGAAGCACCGAACAATTGCAGCCGGTAGTCACGCTCTCCAGAGAGTTCAATGACCTGATTACGGGTATTCAACAGATCGATCGCAGGCAGAAACTGATCTCTTTGCAAACCCTCCCAATAGAGCCGGTCGGGGGGTTGATTGGAGGTGGTCACCAGCACGATGCCGCACTGATAGAGGGCTGTGAGCAGGCCCCTGAGCAGCATCGCATCACCGATATCGATGACATTGAATTCGTCCAGACACAGTACTCGCATGCGTCCGGCCATCTCACGGGCAATCGCCGGCATGGGATCGCCCTGCCCCTGATGGGCTCTGAGACGTCGATGAATCTCGCGCATGAAGGCATGAAAATGGTGCCGTTCGATGCCCAGATCCGGGTAAGCCTGGTGAAAGAGATCCATCAGCCAGGTCTTACCCCGCCCCACCCCGCCCCAGAGATAGATCCCCTTGAGTGCATCCGGTTTGGTTTGCCAGAACCAGTGCCGGTTTTTTTTCGGCTGAGACAACTCCTTGGCCAACCGGGCGAACGTTTCGATCACACCCTCCTGTTCAGGATCGGCATGATAGCCTCGGGCTTGCAGTTGTTGATGGTAATAGGCCAGTAAAGACACGGCGGATCTTGTTGTGTTGGCTGAAAGGTTCCCCGGATTGTCCTTTGCCGGTCGGTAAATGACAACCATCAAGGCTAATGAAGGCTGACGGGCAGGCTGGGACAGCATGGGTCAAACCGGATGACACACCGGCGTGGTCGTGAAGCAAATAGCAGCGGAGGCAGCTTGAACCTTACCCGGGAATCGGCCCGATTATCGCCGCGGTCCGGGTCTCCCGGATGGGTGAGATCAGCCCGCCTGAACGATCTCCACGACCCGGCGCTCAATCTCATCAAGATCGGGGATCAGTGCGGGACTCAGATCGAGTTCGACCCTCTGCAGTATCAGGGGTTGATGCGCCTCGTCCGCCGCGGGATCGACCGGAGCAACGTTCTCCGCGCTGACCCGCACCAGGCTGGGAATGGTGTGCACCACCAGGCCAATGTGTGACACGCCCTCGAATCCTCCCAGGGCATTGAGGATCAGGATCCTCCCCCGATGGCCGGGGGTGACAATGGGTTCACCGAGCAGTCCCTCGTAAGACACCACGGGAATCATCAATCCGCGCCATACCATGTATCCCAGAAACCACTCCGGTGTCTCAACGACCGAGGCCTCCGGCTGCTGGTAGTCCATGACTTCGGCGACTGCCGCATTGGGCAACAGGATCTGACGCTCATGCAAATGAATGAGCACACTTCGAACTTCTTTGGTGATCGCTTGACTCATTGTTTGCTTTCCGCCAGCACTTCGTTGATGTTCTCCAGCAACTCACTTTCCTGATAGGGCTTGCCCAGACAGCGCTTGACGCCCAGATCCATGGCCCGCTGACGGTGTTTGTCGCCTACCCGGGAGGAGATCATGATGATCGGCAGCCCGTAATAGTCGACCGAGTTGTTGATGTGCCGGGCCAGTTCGAAACCGTCCATACGCGGCATTTCGATATCCAGCAGCATGATGTCCGGCACCTGTTCCTGCAGCAGGGCGACCGCTTCGACGCCGTCCTTTGCAGTGACCACTTCCATATCGTGACGTTCGAGGAGTCGGCTGGTGACCTTGCGCACGGTGATCGAATCGTCCACCACCATGACCCGCACCCGCTCTTCCACCCGTTTCTGCGCCTGCTCGACCGAAGCCCGGATCGGTGCGGTGTGGGTGGCGTCCATACGCACCAGGGCCGCCAGATCGAGAATCAACGCCACCCGGCCGTCCGCGAGAATGGTGCCGCCGGTGATCCAGCGTACACTGCCCACCTGCTTGCCCAGGGACTTGACCACCACCTGGCGGCTGCCCAGCAATTCATCCACCTGTAACGCGACCTGATGTTCACCGGTCTGCAGCAGCAGCAGGGGCAGCCAGCGCGGACCCTCCTGCAGCTCCTGATGACCGACGCCCATCATGCGTCCCAGGTAATTGACCTTGTACTGCTTGCCGGCGTATTCGAAACCGTTCTGCGCATCCGCATAACACTGCTGCAGATCCTGACGGCGGATGCGCACCACGGCGCTGACACTGCCGTGGGGTATGGCGTAGATCTCCTCGCTGACCCGCACCAGGAGTGCGTCGGTGATCGCCAGGGTCAACGGCAGACGGATGATGAAGCTGGTGCCGCGTCCCGGCTGGGAATCGATCTCCAGGGAGCCGCCCAGTTGCTTGACCTCGCTGACTACTACGTCCAGACCCACGCCGCGACCGGAGATCTGGGTGACCTCCTTGGCGGTACTGAAGCCGGGCAGCAGCACGCATTGAATCAGGTCGTCGTCGCTGATCTCCGCATTGGCGTTGATCATGCCCTGTTTGACGGCCCGCGCACGGATCGCCTCGATATCCAGACCCCGCCCGTCGTCGGACAGGGTGATCAGTACGTCGGTGGCCTCCCGATCGAGGTAGAGGGAGATACGGCCGGTCTCCTGTTTGCCGGTGGAGACACGGTCCTGGGGATATTCGATACCGTGGGAGACGGAGTTGCGCAACAGGTGCTCGAGCACCGGCACCATGCGGTTGAGGATACTGCGATCGAGTTCCCCTTCGATGCCGAAACACTCCAGGTTGGCCTTCTTGCTCAACTGGCCGGCGGTCTGGCGAACCAGACGCTGCATCCGCGGCACCAGGGTAGCGAAAGGCACCATGCGGGTGCGCAACAGGCCATCCTGCAGATCGTTGGAAATCCGCGACTGCTGCAGCAGCAGGGTATCGGTCTCACGCTGCAGATCGCGCAGGGATTCGTTGATGTTACCCAGGTCGTTGACGGTCTCCACCAGAGCCCGGGAGAGCTGCTGCATATTGGAGAAGCGGTCCAGCTCGAGGGGATCGAATTCCGCCTTCTCGTGGTCATCCTGCTCGTTGTCCCGCTCCCAGCGATACAGAATCTGCGCTTCGGTCTCGATTTCGAGACCACGCAACTGGGTGTAGAGACGGGATACCGTCTGTTCGAGTTCCGAAAGGTTGAAGCCGAGGACGCTGTTCTGCTGTTCCAGGCGGGCGCGGTAGATGCTCACCTCGCCGGCATGATTGACCAGTCGGTCCATCAGTTCGGCATTGACGCGAACCTGATCCTTGCTCGCCTTGTGGCTCTCCTTGTCATCTTCCTGCTGGGGATTCAGCAGCTTCGCGATCTTTTCGTTGAACGGCAGCACCTTGGCGGATTTTGGCGCCTCCTCCTCGACAACCTCAGGGGGCTCAGGCGTATGCTGGATGGTCTCCACCATTCCGTCGTAGGAGGGGGTCATCTCGCCACCCAGCAGATTGTGCAGCTGGGTGACCTGCAGATCCGATGCGGGGACCTTTCCGGTCTTGCCCAGGGTATCCACCTGCAGGGCCAGATGATCGATGGCCTGCCTCAGGGTGTCGGTCACCGTCTCGATGGGATCGATCTCGCCTTCGGCCAGCGCGGTCATGAGCGATTCCACCGCGTGACTCAGATCCCCGACCGGCATGACACCGGCAAGACGTGCGCTGCCCTTGAGGGTGTGCAGATTACGTTGCATCCCATCGATGGCGCTGCGATCACTCAGGTTATCCAGCCAGTTCTGGAAATGGGTTTCGATCTGCTCCGTGAATTCCTTGGCTTCCTCGATGAAGATCTGGATCAGTTCATCGTCTTCACCCACTTCCAACAACACTTCATCCTGCAGCAGCATGAAGGAATCTTCACCGGAGTCCAGGGACTCCGAGGTGACCTCTTCGATAGCGAAGGCGTCATCCGGCAGATCCACATCGAATGCCTCGACCCGATCCTGATCGCTGACCGCGGCCGGCGCGACTTCTTCAAGTTCTGCCTCCGCTGCCTCGTTCTCAAGCGCTTCGAGTTCCTGCTGCACCTCCGGATCGACATAGGCCTTGTCGGTCGCGCTTCGCTGACCGGCGGCATCGATCAGTGACTGAATCTCCGAGATCAGAGGATCCGCCCGATGCACACACCCGGTGGACTCCGCATCGTCGGTCTGGGTCGCAAGCAGATCCAGGGTTGCGCGGGAGAGGTTCATCACCGCGCCTTCGGCGGGTACCAGACCCCGGGTCACCGCATTGAGCAGCGACTCCATGGCATGACTCAGATCCCCCACCGGCTCAATACCCGCCAGTCGGGAGCTACCCTTGATGGTGTGCAGCGCCCGCTGCATCGCATCCACCGGCTGGTGATCCGCGGGATTGTCACTCCATTGCTGGAATTGTCCCTCCAGGGTTTCCAGCAGCTCCTTGGACTCCTCGACAAAGATCTCGACCAGTTCCCGATCTTCGCTGACCTCGAACAGATCTCCGTCGTGGAGGAAACTCATCGGCTCTTCGTAGTAGGAGGCCGTATCGACAACCTCGGAAGCGGTGAACTCGCTGTCGTCCTCTTCCAGGCGTTCCAGTTCCTGCTGCAGTTCCTCGTCCTGAGCGGTCTCTAGAGAGGTGGTCAACGCTTCGGAAGTCCACTCGTCGTCCTGCTCGTCTTCGAACGGTGTTTCCTCAACCAGCCCGGTGTCCAGGGTCTCGGAGTCCGGTTCCTCTTCCAGGGCCTCCATCACCGCCTGCAGATTGGCATCTTCCGGGACGGCATCCGCATCGAAATCCAGGAAGTCGCTATCACTCTCTTCGAGAGCGACCGGTTCATCCTCCTGCTGCCGTGCCATGGGATTCTCCAGGTCGTGCAACAGGGTATCGGAAATGTGAACTTTACCGGTAGTGGCGGCGTCCTCCACCTGGGTGGCCAGAAAATCGAAAGCCTGGCGGACCAGATCCTGGATCGGCTGGTCAGCGGTGATCTGCTGATGCAGGATTCGCTCGAACAGACTTTTAAGGCCATGACTGACATCCCCGATCGGCGAAATGCCGGCCAGCCGGGAACTCCCCTTCAGGGTGTGCAGGGTACGTTTGATCTCATCGATCACCGCCCCGTCATGCAATGCATGCTCCCACCGGGTGTAACTCGCTTCGAGCGACTCCAGCAGCTCGCGCCCCTCTTCGATGAAGATTTCCAGTAGCTCTTCATCCTCACCGACTTCGAAGAACTCATCCTCCTGCAGGTAGGTGGTGGACTCATGGAACACCACCGGCTGTGGCGTCTCTTCGTCTGGCTCGGCGGACTCCTCGAATGCGTCAGAGGGTTCCTCCGTGGGAGGTTCAGGGGCCTCCTCAAGCTCGAAGGAGGGCTCCTCCGTGGGAAGTTCTGCGATCTCCTCGAGTTCGATCGAGGATTCCTCTTCGGTAGATTCAGGAGCCTCCTCGAGCTCGAACGAGGGTGCTTCCACAGGAAGTTCAGGCGCCTCTTGGAGTTCACTGGTCTCTTCGAGGAAAGAGGTCGGTTCACTCTCCAGCGCAAGGTCGTCGGACTCCGACTGCAAACCGGTGTCGTGCAAATCCTCTCCGAGACCATGATTGAGCTGCTGCAACGCGTCCCTCAAACCACTGAGGTATGTCTCGACGTTCGGTTCCGGAAGATCCTCATCCGGGAGGGTATCCAGCAGTTCGCGAATGTAACCGACACTGCCTCCGATCAGTCCAATCACCTGCGCGTCCGCGGGGCGCTGCAGATCATGCACCGCGTTGGCGTAGTCTTCCATGGCTTCGCTAAGCTCTGCGATCGGCATGATGCCGGTCATCTGGGCGCTGCCGTGCAGGGTATGGCAGGCGCGCACCACCGATTCCGGCAACTGTATCGCGGGATCCGCGGCTTCGGCCATATGGAGAAAGGTTTCGATCTCCTGAAGATGCTCTTCAGACTCCTCAGCGAAGACTTCCAGCAGTTCCGTATCGATCTCGATGATCAGATCCGAATCCGTGAAATCCGCCAGCAGGGCCTCTTCGAGTCCGGCCTCCGGGGATTCCAGGAGTTCCTCCTCGAGAGCCTCCTCATCGCCTGTTTCGGACAGGGCCTGCAGCTCGATCGGCGGCTCTTCATCATCCGACAGCTCCGTATCCAGCTCCAGACTCAGATCCTCCAGCTCCTCGGGAAGCTCGAAGGAATCATCGGCCTCGGCCCTCTCTTCAGGCGCTTCCAGGGTCACGGACTCGAAGTCATGCGGCGCATCCAACGACTCCGCTGTCACCGCTTCCGCCTGACTCTCAGTGATTGATTCGGGTGTCTCAGCAACTTCCTCGGGCGTCTCTTCAGCGGCTTCAGGAGCCGCTTCGACAGAGACTTCGGACTCCGCGGCCTCGAGCGGAACCGCCTCGATCGCGGGGGCTTCCTTCCGTGGCATGGGCTTGCCATCGGCCAATGCGTAAGCCTGGGCTTGGAGCAGATCCACATCCGCGCTGGGGTAGACACCCTGTTCCTGAGAATCGATCAGGTCCGGCAGAGAGTCCACCACCCGATTAAGCAGATCGATCATATCCGGGCTGACATGGATGGTTTCATCGATCAGCCGGTTGAGCATGTTCTCGACGGACCAGGCCAGTTCACCAATGACCTTGGCGCCGACCAGACGGCCGCTGCCCTTGAGGGTATGGAATGAGCGGCGGAAGGTGACCAGGGCATCCCGGTCCTCGTAATTGCGTGCCCAACGGGGTAGATGCTCCTGGATGACTTCCTGTTCCTCGCGCGCCTCCTCGATGAAGATCTCGAGGATCTCCGGATCGATCTCGTCGAGCATCGGTTTGCGGCTGGAGGGAATCTCCTCCTCTTCGGCCGGAGATTCGGGTGCAACCGCGACCGGTTCGGAGGGTGCTTCGGAGACCGGCTCGGGTTCGGCCGATTGCGCATCGCTCGTGGGCTCGCTGTCCACGGAGATCTCTTCCACCAGCGGCTGCGGAGGTTCGATCTGCAGACTGCTGGCGCCGAACTCCAGATCGGAGACCTCGTCCTCCTGGAGATCGTAGCCCTCGGCATGATCGGCCGATTCGCTGACTTCGATGGGCTCCACGGGGGTGGTGTATTCGGTACGCTCCACCTGCCCTTCGCTGAGCAGGTCGTTCAGCGAGGCCTGGGCGATGGCCAGAATCTCGCGCCGGTCGCCGGCGCCGTCGACCAGGGTTTCGAGGTAATACTCGATACTGCTCACGACATCCGCCAGTGAGTTCATCTGCTGACGACTGGGCTTGCTGCGCGCCTCGATCAGGGTCTGCTGGATGAAGCTGCCGGTTTTCTGCAGCAGTTCCGCCGCTTCGCGCATGTTGAGCATGCTCAGGGCGCCTTGCACACGCTTGAATCCCTGGCGGACGTTATCCAGCAGGGTGGTGTCCTCGGGCGCCTCGGTGAAGCTGATGATCGCCTCTTTGGACTTGGCGATCTCGACTTTCGCCTCCTTCACCGTTTGCTTGATCAGGTTCTGGTATTCCCCTTCGGGCATGCTCAGCCCAAGGGTATCGTCCTCCTCTTCCGCAGCGCCAGGCTGGAAGGTGTGCAGGGTACTGAGCGAGGACTCGACATAGAGAATGTCGCCGGCCATCTCCATCAATTCGAACTCTTCCGGCATCACCCCCTGCTCGACAAAGTTCTTCACCTTGTCGGCCTGTCGGTTGAGGCGTGAACGCAAGGCGCCCTGACCGATCATTCCAAGCGTGTCTGCGAGTTTCCGGGTGGGCGATTCCAGGTGAGCCAGCATTTCCATGTTGGCTTTCTCGTCGCGCATGAACAGATCGAGAATATCCTTGATTCGGGTCAGCTCGGTGCTCACCGCGTCCTTGATCGATTCCGCCAGTTCCGCATTGGAGCCGGTGAGACCCAGACGGCCCTGACTCAACTGAGCTTCACTCGGCATCACCGTGTCGAGATGGAAGGTCTCCTTGATTTCCCGGATCAGCGGATGATGGGAATCCGCCCGGGCGATGTAGTACAGCAGGTTCTTCAGCAAGGCCGCCGGAGGCTGGTCCACCAGGGCCTGTTCACCGCTGTCCACGATGGTCTTCATCTTTCGATCGAGACGGCTGAACAGCTGCTTGACCGCAATTCCCGGGGCGATCGTATTCTCAATCAGCCCGTGCATCAGACCTTCCGCAACCCAGAACAGCTGCTTGACCTGCTCGGTCCCGGCATGTTGGCGCAGGGTGGCGAAGACATCGCGCAGCAATGGCCAACCGTGCACCGTATCCCGTTTGCGGTACCAGCTCAGCAATCCCAGGTGAAACTTCTGCCGCACCTGACGGGTAAGCTCCGGCAGATGATCGTTGATCAGTCCCTTTTCTTCCTGGGTGTCGATTTCCGGTTTGAACAACGCGGCTTCCGACAGCAGCGGGGCATCCCGAACCGCGCGCAGATCATTCAGCAGGGGCAGGATGATCAGCGGTATGTCCGCATCCCCGCCCTGCAGCTTCTCCAGATAATCGGGCAGCTGAATCAGCGCCAGCATCAACGCCTCGGCGGCATCCTCTTCCTGGCGCACGCGACCCTGCGCCATGTCCCGCACCACCAGCTCCATCTCTTCGGCGAGCATGCTGGGTCCGTAGACCTGCACCATCTGCAGGACTCGGGCGATCTGATGCAGATGGTCACCGCAAACCGCGAGGGAATCTCCGTCACCGGGTGACTCCACATAGGCTTCCAAGGCCTGACGGGCATGGCGAATGGACACATCCAGTTCGTCCTTGACCCAGTTCAGGGCACCAAAATCTTGCGCGTTATTCATGTGCGGTGCACTCCCGTCGGGAAACCGGTGAGGGTGTCATTGAGCATACTTGTCCATCTTACGTAGCTATGGCCACCGGCATCAGGACGGCAGACGGAAACCGGCAACGGATTTCTGCAGCTGATCCGACAGATCCGCCAACGCACCGATGGAGTTGGCGGTCTGATGGGTGCCTTCCGAAGTCTGGTTGGTAATCTCCTGAATGACGCTCATGGTGTCTTTCACGTTCACCGCCTGTTCCGACTGGACCTGCGCCGAGGTGGCGATCTTGCCGGTCAGGTCGGCGATGTACTGGGACACGCTCTCGATCTCTTTCAGGGCTTCGCCCGCGTCTTCCGCGAGTTTCGCGCCTTTCACCACACCCGAGGTGCTCGCCTCCATGGAGGTCACCGCTTCGTTGGTATCCGCCTGAATGGTCTTAACCAGCGCCTCGATCTGTTTGGTGGCGTTGATGGAGCGTTCCGCGAGTCGCTGTCCTTCGTCCGCGACCACCGCAAAACCGCGACCCGCCTCACCGGCCATGGCGGCCTGCATGGCGGCGTTCAGAGCGAGAATGTTGGTCTGGTCCGCGATGTCGTCGATCAGTTCCACGATATCGCCGATCTCCTGGGAGCTTTCACCCAGGCGCTTGATCCGTTTCGAGGTCTCCTGGATCTGCTCACGAATGTTGTCCATGCCGTTGATGGTGTTGCGCACGGTTTCGGCACCGGCGCTGGCGATCTCTACCGAGCGCTTGGCCACCTCGGCCGACTCGGTAGCGTCGTTCGACATCTGGTCGATCGCTTCGGTCATCTCGCCGATGGAACCGTTGGCCAGGGAAATCTGCTCAGCCTGATGCTCACTCGCTTCCGCCAGATGCATGGCGGTGGCCCGACTCTCCTGGGTGGCGCTGGAAACCTGTTCCGAGGTCGTGTTGATGGTGGTGACCAGTTCCCGCAGCGCTTCGATGGCGTAGTTGATCGAGTCGGCGATGGCGCCGGTGATATCCTCGGTCACGCTGGCGGTCACGGTGAGGTCGCCGTCGGCCAGGTCGCCCATTTCATCGAGCAGCTGCAGAATCGCCTTCTGGTTGTTTTCGTTCTGCTGCTTACTCGCCATTTCCCGGCGTTGCGCATCGACAACCAACTGAACCCCAAGCAGCACCAGAAACAGAGCCGCGGCACCACCGAACAGAGCAATCATGCCGGGGCCGGCCTTGATCCCGAGGAAGGAGAAACGACCGGGGGATTGACTGTAGGCGGCAATCAGGGTGTCCGCCGCGTCGCTCACCTGGTCGGAACCATTGCTCACCATGGAAGCCGCTTCCAGGGCCGGCAGCACATCCGGGATGTTCTGGATGATCTCCGCCGCGTTGTCCTGGATGGTGGTGAACAAGGTGGCCACATCGGCGAGTCGCTGCAAAGCGACCTTGTCGTCCACCTTATCGATGCCCAGATCCTTGTCTCCGCTGCGCAAACCTTCAAGCACCCGGCCGAACATGTCGGCATCGCGGCTGAACTGGTCGATCGCGGCCGCGGTCTTCTCACCACCGGCCAACACCTGGTTTACATTGGAGTTGATGCGCTGGATCAGCACCTGCAGTTCCGTCGCGGTGTAGACCTGACGGCGCGGGGCGTTGCTGTTGATCAATACCTCGCCCAGCTCCTCGGAGAGTTCCTGCAACTGAGGCACAAACTCGGAGATCACCGCGGAGAATTCGTCGATCGCGAGGATGTTCTCCTGGGCCTTGAGGATTTCGTCGATGTTGTTTTTAAGACTGGTCCACTTGGTTTCCAGATCCGACAGCTCGGTATTCACTGCAGCCGGCGAGGCGGGCAGATCACTGGCGGCGCCCCCTCCGTTCTTCAGTTCATACATAATGTTGTCAAAACGGTCCCGGGTCTTCTGCAGGGGCTTAAAGGATTGAAGCTCACCCCGGGAGGCGGAGAGGGCGTATTTGGCGATACGCTGAGACAGTACCTGCTGTTCCGCGGTACGGATCAGGTAACCCTCATCATAGGAATCCCATTTGGTGGTATGCAAAAAGGTCACGAGTGCCAACACCAGACACACCAGGACCAATACAGCCAAGGTGGTGATGACCTTGTTTGAGGGCAGATTCACGCCCGCATGTTTGCCTTTCATTCTTCTTTCTCCCGAAAGCTTTAAGTCTCAATCCTTAATTCAGTCTTATCCGCAGGATCAACTGGCTGCGATCTGGAATGCGGGATCTTCCGCAAGTGCGGCCAGGCTGAAAACCGGCCAGGACATCCCGTCCTGATCAAACTCGAACTGAACATATTTCGTGAATTTATTATTGACGGCCCGCGCCTCTCTGGCCGTCTCTTTGGCGAAATGGCGCATACCGACCATCTCGCCCACCAACACCCCGGTCAGACCACTGCCCAGGGTAAACACCAGAACCCGGCTGCGCCGGGTTCTGCGCGTCTTCCTTCCGATCAGGAACAGCTGCAGGTCGATCACGGGAATCAGGGTGCCGCGTATGTTCGCAACCCCCATCATCCAGGGCTTGGAACCGGGAACCAGGGTCAGCGATGTCGGATAGTTAAGTATCTCCTTGACGCTGCTCAAGGGGGCGATGAAGCGGTTTTCACCGATATAGAACATCACCCCTTCCCAGTAGGTCTGAATCAGCTGCTGCTGCGGCAGACCCTGCGCCTGTTGCCGACAACGCTCTTCGAGGTCAGCCAGAAGCTGAACCACCCCATCCGGGGTCTCCACAAGCAGCTGCGGCATGGTGTTATCCGGCATTGATCAAGGCCCTGATCTTGCTCAGCAGCTCAGCGGGAGCCACCGGCTTGACCATGTACTCGGTCGCGCCCTGTCGCATGCCCCAGTTGATGTCGGTCTGCTGATCCTTGGTGGTCACCATGATGACCGGAATCCGCGCCGTGGCTTCATCGTTCTTCAGCAGGCGAGTGGCCTGGAATCCGTTCAGGACGGGCATCACCACATCCATCAGGATCAGATCGGGAAGCTCCTGCTTGGCCAGGTCGACACCTTCCTGGCCGTCCTTCGCCACCAGGATCTGGTAACCCTGCTTTTCGAGTATTTTCTTGAAGACAACGATCTCCGTGGGCGAATCATCGACTACGAGAATCCTACCCTTGGTTTCGCCAGTAGCTGGGATGCTGCTGTCTTCCGATTCCTCGCGACCCTTGCGAAATAAGTTTTTGATCATGGTATTACTCTGCCCGCTTGTTCTACGCCTTATCGGCTGATGTCACAATGTCTTTAAACCGGCTATCCCTACGTCGAGCAGACATCTCCGTAAGAAGATGCCCTAATGCAAAATCAAGCAGCCTTTTTGACGTATCGTCGGATTGCGCCCAGCAACTCATCTTTGGTGAAGGGCTTGGTCAGGTACTGCTCAGACCCGACGATCCGCCCCCTCGCCCGATCAAACAGACCGTCCTTGCTCGAAAGCATGATCACCGGGATGTTCTTATACACATCGTTATGCTTGATAAGGGCACAGGTCTGATAACCATCAAGACGCGGCATCATGATATCGACGAAGATGACATCGGGATGATGGTCCGCGATCATCGCCAACGCTTCAAACCCGTCGGTGGCGGTCGAGACTTCACAACCCGCCTTCTTCAAAAGACTCTCGGCCGTACGCCGTATGGTCTTACTGTCATCGATGACCATGACTCTGACACCAGAGATGTCCTTTTCAGTTTCATCACCACTCACGTTGTAATCCTCATGTCACGGACATAACTAAAATTAGATGACCGATGATCCCGCCTGGACGAGATAGGAAGTCCGGGGTGAATCATCGGTGAATTGTTCATTGTACTGGGAGCTGTCGGCCACGCCCTGTTCGCCCGCGCTGTCGGACGGGCGCACCGGGTGCGGTTTGGCCGGATGGGAAATACCGGCGACAAGGGCGATCTTGAACCCGCACCGGAGATTTGCGCAAAACCGTACCCCGCAGGCACCGATAGTCGGAGCCCGGCAAGCGGAGAATAACAGTCAAGACACCACATCATGTTCAAAAACCTTTTCCGGAACCTGTCATTCCGGCGATGGAACCCATAGGATCCTTTCGACTCGTCCTGGTCATTTTGTACAGCCTGTTCGCCCGGCGTCGCCGCCATGGAGCAGTGATCGGCTTTATTTATTCTCACTGTCGCAGCAGATTCAACCTGCCCACGAGCCTTGTCCCAATGGATCTTACCGGGTCCCTGGTACCGGCCGGATGACCGACCTCGATCCAATCCGCCCAAAATAGCAAGACCGTCAGCCGGCATCAAGAATATACTTCCCAATTCATATGCTTAGAATTGAGTTCAGTGATCCAGATCATCGTGGTTTGCTGTGAGTGGTAGCGGCTACCCTTTGAAAAACTTAACTTATAACCTGAAATCACAGGTTCATGACGGCCTGACACCCAGGTCATCGCTTCCGTTGCACAGGAAATACCGGCCACTGCAACTGACCAGACAATCAGGGCGGTTTTGATTCCCTCGGATTACCAATAGGTTACACCAGAACATCCGTGACCCGGCGCTTTCCGACCCGGATTCCTGACAGAAGACTGACCGCGGGGATCGCTCATGCGGGGATCCTGTCTGAGGGTGTATCGATGCAACGGACTCCCTGTCCTCGATCCGGGCCGGCTTGAAGCACCCGGAATTATGCTTTTAACTCAAGTTTCGGAGTTCAGAACGGAGCACAGGGTATAATATGGGCCCGGACGCCGACTGCGGTTATTCAGGGCAGTAGCCGACACTAATTTTTACCACGAAGGGCGCGAAGCGGCGTGTTCATTAATTTCAATTCCTAAAAGCTACGTATCCGATCGGGGGACAGGCACCACCCGGCGCCACACAACCCTCGGAGTACCGGCCATCGATCATTCCAGGACCAAGACCAAGGTTGATATGAGCAGACAAATCGGTGTCGTGATGGATCCCATCGAATCCATCAAGATTCAAAAAGACAGTACCTTCGCAATGATGCTGGCGGCCCAGGCGCGGGGCTGGACGATCCACTACATCCAACAGCACAACCTGACCCTGAAGGACGGCCTCTGCTGGGCGGATACCCGCCATCTCAAGGTTCGGGACGATCCCGCCGGCTGGTACGAGTTTGGCGATCGGCAGCAACTGCCGCTGCACGAACTCGATGCGGTGCTGATGCGCAAGGATCCGCCCTTCGACATGGAGTACATCTACACCACCTACCTGCTGGAGCAGGCCGAACGTCAGGGCTGCCTGGTGGTCAACCGCCCCGCCAGTCTGCGTGATGCCAATGAAAAACTCTTCACCGCCTATTTCCCCCAGTGTACACCGCCGACCCTGGTGACCCGGGACGCCGCCGAGATCCGCGACTTTCACCGTTCCCACGGAGATATCATCCTCAAGCCCCTGGGCGGCATGGGCGGGGCATCGGTGTTTCGCGTCACCCGGGACGATCCCAACCTCTCGGTGATCATCGAAACCCTGACCGAACAGGGCCAGAGCTATACCATGGCGCAACGCTTCATTCCCGAGATCCTCAGCGGGGACAAACGCATTCTCATGGTGGATGGGGAGGCGGTACCCTATGCCCTGGCGCGGATCCCGGCGCAAGGCGAGACCCGGGGCAACCTGGCGGCCGGCGGACGGGGCGAGGGAATTGCATTATCGGAACGGGATCACTGGATCGCCCGGCAGGTGGCGCCGGAACTCCGATCCCGTGGCATACTGTTCGCCGGGCTGGATGTGATCGGAGACTATCTGACGGAGATCAATGTCACCAGTCCAACCTGCATCCGGGAACTCGATAAACAGTTCGGCCTGGATATCGCCGGTGACCTGATGGATGCGATTGCGAAAAGGCTTTCATGACGAAGTTTATCAAGAACTCCACCGACATGCTCGGCGTTGGCTTGTTCATCGCCACGGCGCTGCACGCCTTCGCCATTCTGGGGATCGCCTTCAAGCCCACCGACCCGAGCCAACCCGAGTTCCGCCAGCAGAGCCTTGAAGTAATGGTGGTGCGGCGTCTCGCGGAACCGCCCAAGCCGGACGAAGAGGCCGATTTTCTCGCCCAGACCAGCCAGACCGGCGGCGGCGAGGAGACCGAGCGGGTCAAACCGCAGATTGCCGAGGCCCCAATGCCGGTCACCCCGGCGCAGCCCCAGCCACCGGAGGAGCAGACGGTCGAGCAGCCCCGCAACCCGGTGATCACCACGGAAGTATCCGAACAGCAGGTTCCCCTTGAACCCCCGGCGGAGATTCCCCCATCCCCCCTGCCCTCGGCACGGCAACTCCTGGTGAGCAAAAACCTGGAGATCGCGCGCCTCACCGCGGAACTGGAGCGCAAGACCCAGGCCTATGCGAAAATGCCCAAACGCAAGGCGATCAGCGCCAGCACCAAGGAGTACAAGTACGCCGCCTACCTGGACGCCTGGCGACGCAAGGTGGAGCGCATCGGCAACCTGAACTATCCGGACCAGGCCCGCCGCGACAAGCTCTACGGCAACCTGGTTCTGCACGTTGCGGTGAAGTCCGATGGCAGCGTGGAGCAGATCCGGGTACTGCACTCCTCCGGGCATCAGCTCCTGGATGATGCCGCGGTTCGCATCGTGCGCCTGGCCGCCCCCTTCTCCCCCTTCCCGAACGAGATCCGGGAGGAAACGGACATTCTCGACATCACTCGTACCTGGCAGTTTCTCCGCAGTGGTCAGCTGTACTCCGAATAGCGGTTGCAGCCATACGCCTGCGATTGGATACTATGCACATGCAACCAGACAGCAATCTCACGAATCATTTTCTTATCGCCATGCCGCGGCTCGAGGATCCCAACTTCTTCCATACGGTGACCTACATCTGCGAGCACTCTGAAGACGGCGCCATGGGCATTGTCATCAACCGTCCCATGGAGCTGCATCTGGCGGATATCTTTGAACAGCTGGAGATCCCAGTGACCTCCGAACTCATTGCCGAGCAACCCGTATACAACGGCGGGCCGGTGCAGAGCGACCGGGGCTTCGTACTGCATGACAGCAGTTCGGAATGGGCCTCGACACTCCGGGTGACCCCGCACATCAGTGTCACGACATCCCTGGATATCCTCGAAGCCATCGCCGCGGGCAAAGGGCCGAAGCACAACCTCATTGCCTTGGGTTATGCCGGCTGGGGCGCCGGGCAACTGGAAAACGAACTGGCCCAGAACGCCTGGCTGAACGGTCCTGCCGAGAGCCACATCATCTTTGAGCGGGCCAGTGAGGAGCGTTGGCAGGCAGCCGCGAACCTGATCGGCATCGACCTGAACCTGTTGAGCGGGGATGCCGGACACGCCTGACCCCGCGAACCTCAAGGCGGCCTATCCCCGCGCGCCCTGCCCGGGTCTGAAGGTTCCGGAGCCGATTCTGGAGCCACTGATCCCTGCCGGTGTGTCGCCGCAATCGCACCCCGGGCCGTTCCATGAAGGATACAGAATCAAAGACGAGGTATACGAGATGGGAACCCTGCTCGGGTTCGATTACGGCACGCGCAAGATCGGGGTTGCGGTGGGTCAGACCCTGACCGGCACCGCCACCCCGTTGGAAACCCTCACCCTGGTCAGCCATCAACCGGATTGGAAGCGCATCAGCGCGCTGATCGCGGAGTGGCAGCCTGAGGCCCTGGTGGTGGGACTGCCCCTGGATGTGGACGACAGTGAAACCGACGCCACCCAACCGGCGCTGCGCTTTTCCAGGCAGCTGCAAGGCCGGTTCAATCTGCCGGTGCATCTGGCGGACGAGCGCTTTACCTCTTTCGAGGCCAGGGATCGGCTGGGACATCGGGCCAAACGGTACGAGGAATACGATGCCGTCGCCGCCAAACTGATATTGGAAACCTGGTTAAATGAACAGTAACACGACCTTTATGGATGCCGATGCCGTCGAGTCCCTGGTGGACGTCATGGCCGGCAAGGCCTGGACCCTGCTGAACGAGCGCGGCATCACCGACCCGTTGATGGTGGGCATCCGCACCGGCGGCGTCTGGGTAGCGGAGCGGCTGCATCAGGAACTGGGACTGCAGGAGCCTCTGGGTACCCTGGACATCTCCTTCTACCGGGACGATTTCACCCGCATCGGCATGAACCCGGAGGTGCACCCCTCCAGTCTGCCGGTGCCGGTGGATGATCGACACATCATTCTGGTCGACGATGTACTGCACACCGGCCGCACCATCCGCGCCGCGCTGAACGAAATCTTCGACTACGGTCGGCCGGCCTCGATCATACTCGCCACCCTGGTCGATCGCAGTGGACGGGAACTGCCCATCCAGCCGGATATCGCCGGACTGCACCCGAGTCTGGATGCGGATCAGCATATCACCCTGATCGGCCCCGACCCCCTGAAACTGATTCTCGGCGGCAAGAGCAACCGAACCTCCCGACGCAGTGACGAACAGGAACATCAGCCATGAGCGTGAGCAACAAGGCGCTGCAACTCGACAGTGAGAAACGGCTGCTGCACTTTCTCACTATCGACGGTCTCGACAAGGGAATACTCACCGAGATTCTAGACACTGCTGAGGGATTCACCGGGGTCTCCGAACGCACCATCAAGAAGGTTCCCCTGTGCCGCGGCAAGGTGGTGGCCAATCTGTTTTTCGAAAACAGCACCCGCACCCGCACCACCTTCGAACTGGCGGCCAAGCGACTCTCCGCTGACGTTTTGAATCTCAATATCAGCGCCTCCGCCACCTCCAAGGGTGAAACCCTGCTGGATACCCTGCGCAATCTCGAAGCGATGCACGTGGACATGTTCGTGGTGCGTCACGCCACCAGCGGCGCGGCCCATTTCATCGCCCAGCACGCGGACCATGGCGTGGGAGTAATCAACGCCGGAGACGGACGCCATGCCCACCCCACCCAGGCGATGCTCGACATGTTCACCATCCGCCGTCACAAACAGGAGTTCGTGGGACTGCGGGTGGCCATCGTCGGGGATATCCTGCACTCCCGGGTGGCGCGTTCCCAGATCCTCGCCCTGAACACCCTGGGCGTCTCCGAGGTCCGGGTGGTGGCGCCGCGAACCCTGCTACCGAATGACACCCGCAGCATGGGCGTGCACGTCTACCATGACATGGACGAAGGCATTCGGGACGTGGATGTCATCATCATGCTGCGATTGCAGAAAGAGCGCATGAACGGTGCTCTGCTGCCCTCGGAACACGAGTATTTCCGCCTCTACGGCCTGACCGAACGACGCCTCTCGCTGGCAAAATCGGATGTCATCGTCATGCATCCCGGGCCGATCAACCGGGGCGTCGAAATGGACTCCCAGGTGGCCGACGGCTCCAGGTCGGTGATCCTGCAACAGGTCAGCTACGGCATCGCCATCCGCATGGCGGTAATCTCCATGGTGATCGGCACCCAGAACCTGCGCATGCAGGAGGTGGCGGGATGAAAAAGAAAAAGAAAAAAGACATCAGTATCCTCAACGGCCGGGTGATCGATCCGGCCAACGGCATCGATCAGGTCATCGATCTGCACATCGCCCGCGGCAAGATACTCGCTCTGGGTGAGGCCCCCGAGGATTTCCTGCCCAGCCTGACCATCGACGCCAGCAATCAGGTGGTCTGCCCTGGTCTGATCGACCTGTGCACCCATCTCAGGGAGCCGGGCAAGGAGCACAAGGCGACCATCGCCAGCGAAACCCTGGCTGCGTCACGCAGTGGCATCACCACCCTGTGCTGCCCCCCGGACACCCTGCCGGTGATCGACACCCCGGCGGTGGTCGGGCAGATCCGCCACAAGGCCCGCAAGGCGGGTTACTGCCGGCTGCTGCCGATCGGCGCCCTGACCCAGGGCCTGGACGGCGAACGTCTGAGCGAGATGGCCGCCCTGAAGGCCGCGGGATGCATCGCGGCGACCAACAATTACACCCCACTGGCGAATACCCTGGTGCAACGGCGGGCCATGGAATATGCCGCCACGTTCGACCTGCTGACCATCATCCGCCCGGAGGACCCCCATCTGGCGAATAACGGCTGCGCCCACGAAGGCCGGGTTGCCGCCCGTCTGGGACTGCCGGGCATTCCGGAGGCGGCGGAGACCGTTGCGGTGGCCCGGGATCTGGCCCTCGCCGAGACCACGGGTGCGGTCATCCATTTCCATGCCCTCTCCAGCGCCAGCGCGGCCCGCACCATGGCCTGGGCCAAGCGGGAAGGTCGCCGGGTGAGCGCGGATGTGGCGATTCATCAGCTGCATCTCACCGAGCAGGACCTGGAAGGTTTCGACACCCATCTGCATGTCCGTCCGCCCCTGCGCACCGACAGTGACCGGGAGGGTCTGCGTTCCGCCGTGGCCAGCGGGGTCATACAGGCCATCTGTTCGGACCACCAACCCCACGAGGCGGACGCCAAGTCCTCCCCCTTTCCCGATACCGAACCCGGCCTGTCCGGTCTGGAGACCCTGCTCTCCTTGACCCTCAAGCTGGTGGAACAGGAGGTCATGGACCTCCCCACCGCGATCGCCCGGCTGACCAGCGGACCGGCCGATATCCTCGGTCTGCCCCTGGGACGATTGAACCCGGGCGCCACCGCCGACATCTGCATCTTCGATCCGCAGCGCCACTGGCTGGTGGATCCCCAGCAACTGCTGAGCGCGGGCAAGAACACCGCCTTCAGCGGTTGGGAAATGCCGGGGCGGGTCACCCACACACTCCTCAAAGGCCGTTTGGTCTATGCCGAGCAGACAGTATGAATAAACCACACCGCAACACGATATTTCTCGAAGAGGCGGAGATTCTCAGCCACCAGGCCCACCCGGGCGAGCAGTTCGTCATGCGCCTGCTCACCCCGCACTGCGCCACTCGGGCGCAACCCGGAAGCTTCGTGCATCTGACCTGCGATCCGCAACTGCCGTTGCGCCGCCCGATCTCGATCATGCGCATCTCTCCCGACGAAGGCTGGATCGAGCTGCTCTACAAACGGGTGGGCCAGGGTACACGTCTGCTGTCCGAGCGCAAACCGGGGGAACGGATCAGTTTGATGGGTCCGATCGGCAAACCCTTTCAACCGTCCGCGGAGCGCAGCCGACCCCTGCTGATTGGCGGCGGCGTGGGTATGCCGCCGATGATCTTCCTCGCCGATCGGCTGCGTGGGGACAAGACCCGGCAACCCTTTGCGATTCTCGGTTCTGAAGTGCCTTTCCCCTTCCAGCCCGTACCTTCAAAAATACTCATCCCGGGTGTGCCCGACGGAGTCATCGCCGCCATGCCGTTGCTGGACGACTGGGGGGTGGCCTCACGCCTGGCCAGTCTGCAGGGATTTTCCGGCTGTTTCGAAGGCTATGTCACGGATCTTGCCCGTCACTGGTTTCATGCCTTGAACCGGGAGGAACGGGAACAGGTGGAGATCTTCGCCTGCGGACCCCATCCGATGCTCGAGGCCGTCGCCAGATTGGCCGCGGAATGGAAAGTCCCCTGTCAGGTCTCCCTCGAGGAGTTCATGGCCTGCGGAATCGGTGGCTGTGCGGGATGCGTGGTGGAGGTGCAGACCCCGGAGGGGCCGGCCATGAAACGGGTTTGCGTGGATGGGCCGGTGTTCGAGGCGGAGAACGTTTTCAGCTGAAGACCGGGCAGCCCCTACCCGAGGGTAGGGGCTGATATCCATCAGAAACGGTGGATATAACCGAGATTGACGGATTCGATGGTGTAATCCCGATTATGGATATCCTCGTCCGCATAGCGAATCCACTCCAGGCTTACCGCATCTCGCGGTGCTCCGTAAAGCTCGACGCCCAGACCATAGCTCATGGAAAATTCCGAAGCATCGTATCCTGGAACATCACCCGAGAAATAGGTGAACCCTGCCAAGGCGTAGGCGCGTGCGCGATCGTCAAATAGAAAGATGTTGCCACGACCGAATACACTGCCCATGTACTTGATCTGATAATCTTGGCCGTTGACCGTATCGGCGCTGAAGACGCCGAAGTGGCCTTCAACGGCGGCGTACTTGAAGAACTCCCGTCCGGCCCGGACAAACAACCCGGTACCGCGGAAATCACTCCCCGAGTCATCGAATTCAAAGCGTGGTGAAGCCACCATCACGCCAAAATAGTTATCCCCTTCGTAGCCAGTGCCGTCGGCGAAGATTTCGGCCTGGGCAAGCATGGAGGAAAACAGCAGTCCCATGCCAACAACAATACTGGTAACTCTCATTAACTTTTCTCCGTAAGTCGCATTCATACTTATTTTTTCCAACTATAGTCCAACAGACTCATGAAATTCCACCCGAACGGTGTGATCCAGGGTCGATTTCTTCCACCCGGTGCGCTGACCGGGGATTTGCAGAGGCCTCTGACAGACGCTGACCTACCCGCATCATTGCAGATATATCGACGCTCAGCCGGGAGACTTGACCCACTGCGGGTGGTATACCTCAGGGCCGCCAGCCTTTCTTCCGTGCCTTGTTGCTCCATACCAGAACATAGACGCCACCGCTTACCAGCGTCGTGAAGCCGGTCACCCAGGTCAAAATCCGCAACAGCATATCCGGGAGGGGCATGGGACCGGCATCGGTAACCACCAGCAGCACCAGCAGAATCTGCAGCAGGGTGTTCAACTTGCTGATCAGGCTGGGATTCGCATCCACCTCCTCGACACTGAAGTTGTAGTACAGGGCGCCCCCGACGATGGTCAGATCGCGGAACACCACCAGCACCACCAGCCAGATCGGGATCAGGCCCAAGCCACCCAGCACCAGAAAGGAACTCATCAGCAGGGCCTTGTCGGCCAGAGGGTCCAAAAGCCCCCCCAGGTAGCTCTGCCAGCCATATCGCTTAGCCAGAAAACCGTCGAGTCCGTCCGAGAAACCCGCCAGGGCGAAGAGTATCAAGGCATAGGAGAAGGCCTGCTCGAACAGCAGCCAGACGATCGGAATCGTCATCAGAATACGCAGCATGCTGATCAGATTGGGGATGTCTCG
>JBNLFS010000058.1:0-5287 GCA_050305635.1 Candidatus Thiodiazotropha sp.
TTGAAATGGATGTAATCCCGGTGTCGGATGAAATCCTCACCGTTGCGGATCGTGTGTTCCCAGAAGCGTTTCTGCCAGATGCGGTATTCGCCCCGTGCATTCGGTTTGAGAGGCCCCTGAAAACGTCGGAGCGCTTGGGTGAATTGACTTTTAATCATATGCCATCGGGATGAGAAATCGTCATCGTCCGCAGGTAATGTCCAGATCGCATGCATATGTTCCGGCATCACCACAATCGCATCCAGGGTGAAGGGGCTGTACCGGTGAGCATAACGAAACGCGCTGCGCAGCAGATCGATGTGGTCCACAAGAGTGGTGCTCTTTCGGTTCTGCAGTGCTAGGGTGAAGAAATAACTGCCACCCGGTATTCGGATTCTTCGGTAATTGACCATCCTTGGTTCCTCTCTGTTTTGGGAGTTCTGTTCAGTGGGTTGCCGGTCCCCCCGGGTTACGCGTTGCTCCACCCGGGCTACAATGGTGGTCATACATCGTGCACACCATCTTGTAGCCCGGGTGCAGCGCAGCGGAACCCGGGGAACCATGCCGATGGCGTCACAGCAATGTGACTGCGCACGCCTGCTTCAATTCCGTGCCACACCATCCCGGGTTACGCGTTGCTTCACCCGGGCTACCCGTCATTATCGGGTCATCAAGGGATTGAGGAATCAATTCGTTTTTTCGGAAATTTATGAGCAGTACACAGACATGCACATTTTCATTTCATGGAACCGGCCGCTCAGGTTCATATCGACCCTCTTGCTATTGTTTCTCATAGTCTTTGAACAACTCCCTGCCGAGGAACTCAACGAAGCCCCCGAACTGCACCCCATCTTCGATGAAATGGCGGCACAGGGCACGTTCCTGCTTTATGACCTGACGGAAGCCCGTTTCCGGGTGCATGACGTTCTGCGTGCGCAGACACGCTATATCCCGGCATCCACGTTCAAGATCGCCAATACCTTGATCGGCCTTGAAGCCGGGTCGGTCAGGAGTGTCGACGAGGTATTGCCCTACGGGGGAGAGCCCCAGCCCTATCAAAGCTGGGAACACGACATGGGCCTTCGTGACGCCATCAAAATCTCCAACGTTCCGATATACCAGGAGCTGGCCCGGCGCACCGGGCTCGCAATCCTGCGGGCGTGGATGGATCGTCTGGATTACGGGAATCGCCAGATCGGCGTGACAGTCGATCGTTTCTGGCTGGACGGCCCCCTGAAGATCAGCGCCCTTGAACAGGTCCGTTTTCTTGCTCGGCTGGCCAAAGGGGAATTGCCCGCAACCAAGTCGTCTCTGGACGCAACCCGGGAGATTCTCCTGATCGACCAGGGTGATGACTGGCGACTCTATGCCAAAACCGGCTTACGCAGAGACTCGGATCCCGGAATCGGCTGGTGGGTCGGTTGGGTGGAAAAGGAGGGTCGCATCTACACCTTCGCCCTCAATATCGACATCAGGAACCCGCAGGATGTCGACAACCGCATCCCCCTGGGCATGGCCTGTCTCAGGCGTTTGGGGGTTCTTCCCACGCCCGCGCCATCCGCCTCAGCTTTGTAAGCGATGTAGCCCGGGTGCAGCGCAGCGGAACCCGGGAAACCGTAGGATCAATTGATCGACAAGGACCTATTCGCGACCTATACCCTTCAGGTCACATCCCTCACCACACCAATCAATCGGATAGTGGCCCTGTCGGACATAACGATGAAAACTCGACCAGGGCCAATCCTTCACCCGCGTCACTTGCGCGTGTTTTACCGGGTTGAAATGGATGTAATCCCGGTGTCGGATGAAATCCTCACCATTGCGGATCGTGTGCTCCCAGAAACGTTTCTGCCAGATACCGTACTCTCCTCGTGAATCCGGCTTGAGCTGTCCTTCCATACGCCGGAGCGCTCGGGTGAAATGACTTTTGATCGAATGCCATCGGGATGAGAAATCGTCATCGATCGCTGGCAATGTCCAAATTGCGTGCAAATGCTCCGGCATCACCACAATCGCATCCAGGGTGAAGGGCCTTTGCCGGTGTGCATGTCGAAATGCGTTACGCAACAGATCGATGTGGTCCACCAGTGTTGTGGCTTTGCGGTTCTGCAGTGTCAAGGTGAAGAAATAGCTGCCGCCCGGTATTCGGTTTCTTCGATAGTTGACCATCCTTGGTTCCTCTCTATTGGGGGTTCTGTTCAGTGGGTTGCCGATCCCTCCCGGGTTACGCGGTGGTTCACACATCGTGCACGATATCGCGTAGCCCGGGTGCAGCGAAGCGGAACCCGGGAAACCGCCTTTGCATATGTCCCGGCGACTCGACTTCGCACGCCTGTTTCAGTTCCGTGCCACGTCCTCCCGGGTTGCGCGTTGCTTCACCCGGGCTACACGGTGGTTCGTACATCAGGCACCGTATCGCGTAGCCCGGGTGCAGCGCAGCGGAACCCGGGGAATCAGGCCGGAGCGTGTCACGGTAACTCGACTTCGCGTGCTTGTCTCAGTTCCGTGCCACCTCCTCCCGGGTTGCGCGTTGCTTCACCCGGGCTCCGGCTTTGCTTTTGTCAGTTGCAGGGTGCTCTGGGCATGTGCCTGGATATCCTGTGGCTCAAACCAGATCGGCCGCAGTCGCGGTTGCTCGGAGTAGTAACGGGTCTGGTCGAGATAATGCGGGGAGGCTGGGTTGCTGGCCTGGGAGTAGCTCAACAGCCCGCGTGCCTGTGGCCCCCCCGGGGTGAAGTCGACCAGCATCATCCAGCTGGAACCGAATGAAATCGGATAGCCCTCCGCCTCGGCGCTCAACTGGGAATCCGCCAGGGTTGTCCACTCCGGTTGCGGCAACAGGGTTCCGTCATCGTTCTGATTGGTGCGGAACACATTGAATCCCCCTTCCACATTGTTCGATCCCGCCCAGGGGAGCTTCTCTCCCGTTGGGGTCCCGTCCAACAGCCCCCGTTCCACAAACTGCACATCGCCGAGCCGGGCATCCAGTTCCAGTCCCACGGACTGTACCTGTTGCATGGCCTCCGCAAGCTGCCGCAACACCTGTTCGTTACCCGCCAGGGTGTTGGGAGTATTCAGCGGATCGGCCGGATCGAAACCGTTGAGCCACTGGGGATCGCTCTGAAAACGCTGGGCGAACTCACGGAACAGATGGGCGCCGCGACTTTCGAGATTGAATGTCCCATCCCACTGCGCGAGCGCCTGACACCCCGGCAGCAGGTCCACCGACTGCTCCCCGATAACCACCGGTGAGGCGAAGGACGAGGCACAGAGTTGCTGCAGGGCCACAAGGGTCTCCTCACCGAGGTAGTTGCGGTTCCCCAGCAGGGCATTCTCCAACTCATCCAGGTTGAAACGCTCATCCGTACCGGCCGCGTCCTGCAGCATGCGCTGACCCATGCGCGATCTGAGTGTCTGGGGCCTATCCACCGGACCGTACAGGGTGGCGAAGCCGGTGAGCGGTGCCCTGGGATTGGTCAGCCAGTAGCTGTCGTTGGCGTTCTGCACAAAGTCGCTGCGTTCGAGCTTGGGCGCCCGCGCGTAGGGCACCGCCTGCTGATAGTCGAAGACCGACGAATCACCCGGTAGGATCACGAACCCCGCCTGTTCACGCAGGGCCATCAGTTCGGGATCCGTGGTGAGCGCAAGCTCAGCGGTGTCTGAGAGATCCGGGACAGTGGAGTCATCGATATAGAAGGCCGTGCCGCGCTGGTCCACCGCCAGGGTGTTGTTGAAGATCACCCCGTCATAGTCCCGGAACGCCTGCTGGAACTCAGTCATGTTCGTGGCGCGGTTGAGCGCCATCCAGAACTCCAGCAGATCCAGGTTGCCATGATTCGCATCCTTGAGGCTGAAGGCGCTCCACTCGCCGCTGCCATCCTCACCCCAGGGCAGCTGATCAGGCACCCGGATCATCGGGCCGAATTCGCTGAAAAAGAAATCCTTGCTCATGCTGACGATCTCCGCCCCCGTATTCACAAGAACGCTGAACTCTCGCCGTTCGATCGGTTTGATCTGGCCATCGGAGCGGTAGCTCATTCCCGCAGGATCGGACTCATCCAGATTCAAGCGGTAGACCACGAAGTGCTGTGCAGTGGAGACGGTGTGAGTCCAGGCCAGGTTACGGTTGAAGCCGATGTTGACGATGCCGGGCATCCCGGTGAGGCTCGCCCCCATCACGTCCATGACCCCGGGCACCGTGGCCTGGAACTGCCAGAAACGCAGATTGCCGGTATGTGGAAAGTGGGGATTGGCCAGCAGCATGCCCCCCATGTCCTCGGTCTTGTCACGCCCCAGGGCCCAGCCGTTGGAGCCCCTTTCATCCCGCTTCAGGTCCGGCATGCCCACGGATTTTTCCAAACCCGCGTAGCGCTCGGGTTGCCAGGTCTGCTGATCCACTTCCGGCAGATAGGATTCACCGGGGGGTGCGGCCAGAAACATCGGCGCGAGAAACTGACCGGCCCCGGGCAGCAGGGTCACCCCCAGGGCAAAGGTGAGCAGATCCTGCGCCAGAATCGGCTGCACCCAGGGCTGGCCGGCACAACGGGGATCCTGCTGATCCTCCGGGGTGACTTCCAGATAGTGGTTATAGCCTTGCGTGTAACCCGACAGCATCGCCCGCACCGGTTCGGACATGCTGCCGAGTCCCTGCTCGGCCTGATGCCGGATCTCCAGGGCCCGATAGGAAAAGTCGTTGATCAGATTGAGAGAATCGCCGCTCCCCGGCACCTGATCCGGGCCGAAGTATCGGGATCGTTCACTGTTGTATTTGATGACCTGGTCGGCCAGCAGACAGAGGTTGTCCTCGGCGAAGGCGTACCCCAGACCGAAGGCCACACTCTCCAGGTTATCCGCCTGGGCATGGGGCACACCGTACTCGGTACGGATCAGGGTGACATCGAGTACCCCGTCCTCATCGAAATAGGCCTGTTCCTGGGTGGAAGTGTCGGAATCCCCGCAGGCAGTCAGACACAACAGACCGGACAGCACGCCGCAGCGACTCGCTTTCATCAATGAAATAAATGGGATTGGCATGGATCGTTCCTTGTATCGTTGCGCCCCGTGATGACGGGTCGCAGGCTTCCTTGAAAACCGGATGGGCACCCGGTGTTGTGGGCTACTCTACCCCATTTGGTTCCCCGTAGGCCAATCCAGCGCCTGTAAACGAAACAAGGCCGTGTAGTGTCCTAGTGCAGTGTCCTATACTGCTTTAGGAAATCAGCGTGCCGAGAAGCCGTCCTATGCAAGGCGTCCTGCGCAGGGAATGGCGCGCCCTTTTCAAGCAGGATAACGCAGCAGAGGGCGGCTT
>JBNLFS010000059.1:0-93930 GCA_050305635.1 Candidatus Thiodiazotropha sp.
TGCTGAACCGACGGCATCAGCGGTACTTGCCGATGTGGTGGATGTTGTCCGGGCGATGACCAGCGATCCGGAAAACCGGGTGCCCCATCTGGCGTTCCAACCTGGGGAGTTGTTCGATCTGACGATCCTGCCCATCGAGGAGGTCGAGTCCGCCTATTACCTGCGTATGCAGGTCGAAGATCAACCGGGCGTAATGGCCCGCATCGCCACCATTCTGGCTGATTCGGGAATCAGTATTGAGGCGATTCAGCAGAAAGAGCCGTCCGAGGGGCGGAGTAGTGTCCCGCTGGTCATGCTGACCCATGTCGTACTCGAGAAAAAGCTGAATGAAGCCATCGCCGCGATCGAAGCCCTGGACAGTGTGTCCGGCCAGATCATGCGGATTCGTGTGGAACGTCTCGACGGATAATTTTCAATCTCACCCACCGGGTGAAACGCATTTTGAGGTTTTTTTATCATGCCATTCCGACCCCGTTACACAGGATTGATTGACCGTTATCGCGACCGCCTGCCGGTACACGACGACACCCGCATCATCAGCCTGGGTGAGGGTAATACCCCGCTGATCCGCCTCCACAACATCCCCAGCCAGCTGGGCAAGGATGTGGACATTTATGTCAAATACGAGGGTTTGAATCCGACCGGTTCCTTCAAGGACCGGGGCATGACCATGGCGGTGACCAAGGCAGTGGAAGAGGGCAGCCGTGCGATTATCTGCGCATCTACGGGTAACACCTCCGCGGCGGCGGCGGCTTATGCCTCCCGCGCGGGCATTACCGCTTTCGTGGTGATACCCGATGGCAAGATCGCCATGGGCAAGTTGGCTCAGGCGATGATGTACGGCGCCATCACCATTCAGATCCGGGGGAATTTTGATGACGGTATGCAGTTGGTCAAAGAGGTGGCGGAACACGCCCCGGTGACCATCGTCAACTCCATTAATCCCTATCGTCTGCAGGGTCAGAAGACCGCGGCATTCGAAATCGTCGAGGAGCTGGGGCATGCTCCGGATTATCACTGCCTGCCGGTCGGCAATGCCGGCAACATCACCGCACACTGGATCGGCTACTGCGAGTACAGCTGTACCGCCGGCGATCATGTGACCGAGGCCTGTGCCTACTGCGGCGGCCAGTGCAAGTTCGCAGGCGGCGCGATCACCGGCAAACGGCCGAAGATGATCGGCTACCAGGCTGCCGGCTCCGCACCGTTCATGCGCGGTGGCCCCGTGAAGGATCCGGAGACCGTGGCCACGGCGATTCGGATCGGTAATCCCCAATCCTGGAATCAGGCCTGGAAGGTTCAGCAGGAATCCGGTGGCTGGTTCGACGAATGTCGCGATGAGGAGATTCTGGCGGCCCAGAAACTGCTGGCGGAGCAGGAGGGTATCTTCTGCGAACCCGCATCCGCGACCTCTCTGGCAGGCGCCATGCGTGACATCAAGTCCGGCAAGATTCCCGAGGGCTCGAGTATCGTCTGTACCCTGACCGGTAATGGCTTGAAGGATCCGGATACCGCGATACAGCAGTCCACGTCACCTGTGATCACTATCGATGCCGAACTGGATGCCGTGAAACGCTCGATCCTGGATAACATGGTGTAATCCGTTTTCCTGCCCGGCATGGGGAGACGCGTCGATCTGCTGATACCCGGTCTTGCCTGGGAAGACGGGCTGCAGGAACTGGGTGGTACCGAACCTCGGCCTGTTCAGTTGGAAGGATTGCTGGGCCGGGCGCGGCGCCGGTCAATGTCTGCCAAGGACCTGACCGAAACGCTTTTTCAGGCCTTTGGGATTACCGCTTCATCCGGTCGGGATCTGCCTTCCGGTGCGCTGATCAGTCTTGCTCTGGGCAAGCATCCAGGCGCTGAGGTGCGCGCTCTGGCAACACCGGTTCATCTGCTAACGGACCGTGACCGGTTACTGTTGATCAGACATGAATCCGGTTCTCTGTCGGAGATCGATGTGGCGCGGCTCACTGAAGCGTTCAATAGCCATTTTTCCACCGACGGCATGCGTCTCGATCCGCTCACCTGCGGGCAATGGATTTTGACGCTTCCCGAGCTACCGGATATCACCACATCGAATCTTGAGCAGGTGACCGGCAGACATATCGAACCCTATCTGCCGAGCGGACCGGAGGCTGTGTCTTGGCATCGGTTTCTGAATGAAATTCAAATGTTGTTTTTTCAGAGTGATGTCAATCAGCAACGAGGCCTCGATGGTCTGCTGCCGGTCAACGCGATCTGGGTTTCCGGACTAGGCTGCCTGCCAGAGGTTCGATCCGCTTATCGCAAGGTCTTTGCGGACGTTCCTCTCGCCATGGGCCTGGCTGATCGGGCAGGTATCGCCTGCGACCCTGAGTACCGCTTCCAGGCGCAGCAACCCTGGTCTGATGGCGCCTATCTGGTTGTGATGAGCGAGATGATGGATGCAGAAATTGATGTTCAAAAAGAGGCCTGGATGGGTGCTGTGGCGCGGATCGAACAGCGGCTCCAGGAATTGATCGAGATTCTCGATCAACGGGGGGACAGGATTAATCTGTACACCTGTGATGGCCGTTGTTTCGAAGCCCGGGCTCAATCAGGACTCCTGGATCGGTTCAGACCGCGTAAAAGGCTCGATCAACGGCTTCGATGATCACCGGAAAGCCCCCTGATTTAGTAAGCAGACCATGAACCCATCGACTCAAATACAAAGCGCATTGTCTACCGGGCTCGTACTGTTTCTCAGCCTGGTGGTGCTGACGCTCGTCTACTCCAGCACCGCCATGAGTCTTTATACGGGTTGGATTGCGGACAACAGTCTGCAATCCCATGGATTATTGCTGCTGCCCCTTTCCATCTACCTGTTGGCTCGGGAGTGGTATGTCACTCGATGGAATTTGGTGATTGCCTATCGACCGATCTACTGGGTCGCTCTGTTACTCGTCTCCATGGCGTGGCTGCTCACGGATATCGCGAAGATTCAACTGCTGTCCCAGGTCACGCTGATTCTGATCCTTTGGCTGACACTGGTGGCCCTATTCGGCCTAACCCGCAGCTTGCGCATGGGATTTCCGATACTCATCCTGCTGAGTACGACGTCCGGGTGGTCGGTGCTGGCACAGCCGCTCCAAGAACCCACCGCCTATGTGGTCAATCAGATGTTGCACCTGACCGGGTATGTCTCTTTCCAGGAAGGCTATACGATCAGCATTCCTGAGGGGGTCTTTGAGGTGGGTGATACCTGCAGCGGTCTGCGATATCAGATCGCGGCGTTGACCCTGGCACTGATCTACAGCTTCATTTCGGGCTACGCCTGGTTCAGGGGGGCGGTTTTCCTGGCGCTGGCCTCCGGGGTCGCGTTTCTCTCCAATTCGGTGCGCATTTACATTGTGGTGTTGTCCGGTCATTACACACAGATGACCCACAGTCTGCTGACGGATCACATTTGGCTGGGTTGGGTTGTATTTGCGGTTTGTTTTACCGGCTTCATGTTCCTCACTCAGTGGTTGGATCGGCGTATGCCCGTGGTGACGCGGCGCCAGGGGGGAGGAGCGGCAGCATCCATTCACAATGCAAGCGTACGGTCCCTGATGATTGCCGTGATTGTCATCGGATTTGCGAGCGCTGGCCCACTCTACCGGCAGCTTGTCCATGAGCAGCCACCGGTGGTGGACTTGAATTCGCGTGCCTTTCAATTGCATGACAGCGGTTTGGTCGAGGTAATCGCCGAAGAGGACTGGGCGCCATTCTGGATCAATCCGGATGTGGTGGTGAACACCCGGTACCAGCTTCCGCAGGGACAAGTTGATTTTTTTGCCGCCTATTATGCCTACCAGGATCAGGGAAAAGAGGTGGTTAGTGATCTGAATTACGCCTACCCTCGTGGAGAGTGGCAAACCGAGGCATCCAGGGATGTGACATTTTCACTCCCAGGAGGCCGTAATTTCCCCGTGAAGGAGACGCGAATTTCCCGGATAATGGGTAGTAAAAGGGTACTCTGGAGCTGGTACTATATAGGGGGATATGTGACCTCAAGTCCGTTGCAGGCGAAACTGCTGAGTATGGTAAGCGGACTCAAGGGGCGAAGTGATGCCGCGGTGGTGGTGATTTCGACCGCCGGAGCGGGGCCGCACGATGAGATGCGAAGGGTATTGCAAACATTTGTCGAGCAAGCGATCGGAGAGATCGAGTATCGGTTTCGTGAACGGGCCCCTGACACCGCCACCCGTTCCGGTGATTCCAGATGGGGCGAACAGTGAAACACCTATGACAGATTCTCCAGTAAAAATCAGCCAACGAACGCTTGCCTCTGGTGAGATGCTCAATGCCATGACCGTGGATGTGGAGGACTACTATCAGGTATCCGCGTTCGCGAAACAGGTGACGAAAGATGACTGGGAAAATTTTGAGTCCCGGGTTGAGAGGAACACCCATCGCATTCTCGATATCTTTGACGAAAGCGCGATCAAGGCCACCTTCTTTGTGCTCGGGTGGGTTGCAGAGCGGCATGTTGGGTTGATTCGCGAAATTTCCCAGAGAGGGCATGAAGTTGCCTGTCACGGCTACAGCCACGATCTGATCTATCGACAAACTCCGGAGATATTTCTGCAAGAGACCTCGATGTCGAAACGGGTGCTTGAGGACATTGTCGGTCAACCAGTGAAAGGCTATCGTGCCGCCAGCTACTCCATTACCCAGCAGTCCCTGTGGGCGCTGGACATATTGTGTGATTTGGGTTTTGTTTATGATTCAAGCATATTTCCCATCATGCATGACCGCTACGGCATACCCGGCGCAAAGACCGTTCCGCATCTGTATGAAACTCAGAAAAATCAGCTTATCGTTGAGTATCCACTCTCCACGGTGGGACTTGGCGGAAGACGATTTCCGATCAGTGGAGGCGGCTATTTCCGGCTCTTCCCGTACTGGCTGACAAAAGCGGGATTAGGCCGTGTCAACGGGAAGGACCAAGTGCCGTTCATATTTTACATGCACCCCTGGGAGATTGATGAAGGTCAGCCACGCATCAAATCCAGCAGACTTTCAGAGTTTCGTCACTACAACAATATCGAAAAATTCGAATTCCGCCTGCGACAGTTGATTAAGGATTTTCGCTTTACTACGGTTTCGGACGTGTTGCAGCGTCTCGATTTTGCCGTCTAGAGAAACTCGTCGTGGTAGACAAGCAGTCGGTTTTATATCTGCCGCGCAGGTTAGTCCAAGCGGTATTGAGGAGATTCCGTCATTGGCATCTAGTGCGGTCCGCCCGTGTACACAGCCAAGCGGTTATGCATTCGGTAAGTCCGGTACATCGGATACTGGTTTTGTGTTACGGCAATATTTACCGAAGCCCTCTGGTCGCCTACCTGTTGAACGAGCAGTCACAGGTCGAGGGGCTTGAGGTCAGATCTGCAGGGTTTTTCGATAAACAGGGGCGTCAATGTGCTGAAGATTACCAAACACTCCTGGCTCCCAGAGGCTATGACTTATCCGGGCATCGTTCGCGTAAGATTGATCAAAAGGACATTGAGTGGGCGGATCTGATTATCATTATGGACCGCAAAAACTGGGATCTGCTGCATGAGATGAGCGCCGAGGGATTAGGCAAGACGGTCTGGGTCGGCGCTTTTACAAATCATGGATCGGTTGAAGTGATCGATCCCTATGGTCGGGATGAGATGGAAACCCGGTCTGTGATTGAGCAGTTGGAGTCATGTGTGCAAACGATCCTGGCACAAATCGAGTGTAAGCGAAGCCTGTAACCAGAGGTCGTTATTATTTTTGTGTTCTGAGTGAATGGTTCGGTTCTATCATCGCATGGAAGCTAGAGTGTCATGCAGTACAGTATCAAATTGTAAATATACATACAGGTTCGGCGGGGATATTTTTCGAAAACTATGAACGAAGAAATCAAATTTATCGATTCATCCGGTGAACGGTTGTTCGTTATGGAACATCTGCCTGATGATCCGGCGCCTTCCGGCGCCTATGTATTTGTTCATCCGTTTGCGGAGGAGAAGTTGTGGAGCCATCGTGTCTATGTCACAACAGCCAGAGCCTTATGCGAGCGAGGATACCTGGTCCTGCGGTTTGACTTTCGAGGTCATGGGGATAGCGATGGTGATTTTATTGACTCCTCGCTGGAAAACCACTACCGGGATATCGAAGCAGGTATCAATCACATCAAGGAACACTATCCAAGCGTTCAGCGTCTGGGCCTGTTCGGTTTGAGGCTGGGGGCCACATTGGCAGCGCATGTCGCCACTCGAAGGATGGATATCGATTCACTGATTTTTTGGGATCCAATATTGAGTGGGGAGCGTTATATGCAGGAGATCTTGCGTAGTAATCTTGCTGCGCAGATGGCCGTTAAGGGTAAAGTCGAGGTGACCCGGGAGGATCTCATCGCACAGATGAAAGCGGGAACCCCGATCAATGTTGAAGGATATTATCTAACATATCCCTATTTTCAGGACTTGTCCTCACTCGATATGACCAACCTGGAATTCGCTCAGAGTACCTCCTGTTGTCTGATCCAGGTTGTCAAGAACATAAAGCAACCAATAAACAAACAATATCAGGAGTTTTTTGCGCGGTTCGAACAAAAGTCCCTGCTGGACAAGGCAGCGGAGGAACCCTTCTGGAAGGAGATTAAAACCTTCTATGATCGGGCGGATAATCTTCTCGAAGTTACATTGAATTGGTTGGATTGAGCCATGTTGTCGACACCTGTAGCTTTTCAAAACAGAAACGGTCAAAAGCTGTTCGGGATTTTTGAACAACCGGATCGAGCAGATTCAAAAACGACCGTACTTTTGCTGTCACCAGGCATCAAGATGCGCGTAGGACCTCACCGGATGTACAACAAGTTATCCAGGATACTCGTGAATCATGGGTTGAATGTACTTCGATTCGACTTTTATGGTTTGGGTGATTCGGAAGGAACAATCGGCGAATCGGTTTTAGTGAATGTGTATAACAGCATTCAGGACGGTCGTTATGTCAATGACACGATTGATGCCATGGATTGGCTTTCCCGGACCTATGCTCAGAATGACTTTGTACTGGGAGGACTGTGTGGCGGCGCCATTACGGGTATGCTGGCAGGTTGTGGCGATAAGCGTGTGTCGGGTTTGCTGAGTTTGGGATTGATCAATGTATTCGAGGGAGGCGAGGACAACTTCTCCAGATTTGTAACAGACGGCCAATTGAACTCGCTCAAGGATGGCTATGTTCGAAAACTAAGTGACTGGGAGTCGTGGAAACGGCTCCTGACCTTCAAGAGTGATTTCAGGGTAATCTTCAAAATTTTCACGAAACCCCTCAGATTCATAACGAAAAAGTTTAAATCCATGTTTCAGAGTGGTGATGATATATCTGAAACAGAGCTACCGCCTGCGTTGAAAGGAACCAATGCGAACCCCAAGTTTGCTCCAGCATTCTTTCGGATGGTTAAAGGTGGAAAGAAAATGCTGGTGATATACAGTGAAGCGGATCGATTGTTATGGGAGTTTGAGGAAAAATTTGAAAATATTTATCGTAGCCAGTTGAAACCCTATCAATCGGAATATCGGGTAATAACAATACCGGATGCGAACCATATCCTGTCCATGAAAGAGTGGGAGGATGAGATGCATGGCCATGTTGTGGAGTGGCTGAATAATTATTATTGATAAGTCTGGAAATATTCTGAATCTAGGGTCTGCTAAGATTGATAAAAATCAGCTGTGCAGAAAGGGTATAACATGGTGCTGATCCGATTAGCGCCATATCAATATACTTTGAGGCAATCACCTTACCCGGAATATCCGAATCCGTTTACGTTACTCAGCTAACGAGCCTGACAACCCGATAGCGGCGAAATGCAGCGGTATGGATTCACAAGCTGTATGGGTGCGGTTATCTGAGAATTACCATGCCAGGGCGTGGCATGGTTATCATGCGACAGATCCTGTTGTAACCACCGGTTTCGCACAGTTATTCTGATGGCCATTCCTCAAACCGGAAGATGGGGTTAGTAATCGCTCCTACTTGACCCCCCCCATATGTCTTGTTTCCCTGTGAGTGGACGGCTATGTTCAATTTGGTTGCCATATCGAAAACGAGGGAAGTAGATTCGCATTCTGCGGACAGATTAGTGCCCTGTGAATATCTAAAAACAACGGTAAATCAATGGCATATGCCTATTATTTAAGAAATCCGGGTTGGTTAATACGTCGTTTGAGGTAATATGCAATCCTAATCGGTGGCATTTTACCTCAGTGGGCAGGACATATGCCTTACGCTCCGTTTTTAGATGATGACTATGAAGAATCACGATAATCGAGATACTAAAAATATTCTGATATCCATCTCCTCTATTACGGGTGGTGGAGCGGAGCATGTTGTTGAAAATCTCTGTACCACGCTGAATAAACGCTACCAGATATACTGTGGCTATTTCAAAGAGTGTCGTGACCGCGGCGACGTCATGATTGAAAAGGGCGTTAAGGTGGTGCGCTTGTCAGACCCGGATGAGACAAAGACGGATTACCTCAGCTTTCTCAAGATGAGAAAATTTTGCAAGGACCATGACATCTCCCTGATACATGCACATGATATACATTCAATGATGAATGCGGTGCTTGTGAAACTCACTATGCCTCGAATGAAGGTGGTGTATACCTTCCACTATGGCAACTACCCAAATATCTCGAAAAAAATATACTACTTTGAAAAGATATTCAGTACTTTTGTCGATCGTCTGATTGCAGTAGGGACACAACAGGCGATGAAGATCAGACAAACCTATAATCTTCCCGACAAACGTGTTCAGACCCTTTATAACGGCGTCACTGCCTTGAATAGTGTAGAAGAGGAGACGCTAACCCATGACGATACCGACCGAAAACTTGTGTTTGGGTCGATCAGTACTCTAATCGAGCAAAAAGGAATACCGATACTGATAGAGGCGGTGGAAATACTGCACCATCGTTATCCGAATCGCTTCAAGCTCGTGATTGTTGGAGATGGACCTCTAAAGAGTGAGTTTATTCAGCTTTGCAAGGACAAAGGCATTGATCAGGTCGTTGAGTTTCTGGGATGGGTTCGCGATGCCAGTGAGTCTGTGTTGCCTGGATTCGATGTCTTTGTTCAGAGTTCAAAATGGGAAGCGATGTCAATGGTGATACTTGAAGCGATGTCCGCAGGTAAGCCTATTGTTGCAACGAATGTCGGTGAAAATGCAGTGGTCATAGAAAATGAAAGATCCGGTTTGATCATTCCGGCAAATAATGTTTCTGAGCTTGCTGAAAAGATGGAGCGGATGCTTTTGGATTCCGACTTGAGAAATCAACTGGGTAATGAGGCAAGACGTCGATTCGAAGAGAAATTTACTATGGAAATAATGGCGGAAAACTATGCCAAATTATTCGATACTCTGATTGAATAGAGAGATCTCTTATTAATAATAAGTTCTTTTTCGCCGCCTGGGAGTCCATCGGTGTCTCTTGTTAAACAAATCATCAAGTCTATCATTGCTAACGCATTGTATTACTCAGGCATGCTGAAACTACTGAAAAATTGGAAATTAGCCAATAAATCAGTCGTCTTGATGTACCATCGTGTTATTCCCTCGAACCTCATGGAACGAATTCATTCTACCGCTGGTATCGTGACAGAGGTTGAGCTTTTTTCCAGGCATCTCGACTGGCTTAAAGAAGAGTTTGCGATCTTGTCGGTACCTGAATTGACCGCTATTTTCGATGACGGTGGAGAGATACCGACAGGGAGCTGCTTGATCACTTTTGATGACGGGTGGTGGGATAACTATGAATTTGCCAAGCCGCTTCTGGAAAAGAAAGCGGTGCCAGCTATGATATTCCTTCCTTATCAGTATATCGAAAACGATAGGGTCTTCTGGCAGGAGGAATTACTCGCGCGAATGCTATCTTTGGCGCTCAGTCAGGATCTCGGTCACCAAAGCAAACTACGCGAAATCACGGGACTGCAAGGGGATCTGGACAAACAAAGTTTACGTGACTTTATCACCGGCTTGAAAACTCTAAATTATGATGAAATTAATGCTGTTCTCAGCGAGCTGAGGCAACTACAGAAGCATATCGAGGTGGATCTCTCATGCGACAGGTATCTTGACTGGAAGCAGGTACGAATGATGTCTCAATCAGTGATTAAATTCGGTTCTCATTCTCTATCGCACAGAATCCTGACACATATTGACCGTGACGAAGCAATATATGAGATCAATGAATCGAAACGTCTGCTCGATCAAAAAATTGACGGAGGTGTTCAGGCAATAGCTTACCCAAATGGAAACAGTGATGATCAAATCGAAAAGATGGCTGAAAAAGCGGGATACAGCATTGGGTTTTCAACAAAACCGGGATACGTATCGAAAAACTCGAATAAGATGCGACTCTCCAGGATCAACGTACATTCAAATAACTCGAATACCAAACCGATATTTATGTGCCATATCCTGAATATCTTCTGACCTGATCATATGAACATACTATTAACGGATGGTGACAGTCGCGCAGCCTTGGCTGTGACGAGATCGTTGGGAGCTAAAGGGCATCATATTTTCGTGGGGTCGGAACAGGCCAAATCATTAGCTTCGTCTTCAAAATACTGCTTTGAATCTCTTGCGTACCCCAGCCCACGTGATGATCCTGAAGACTTTGCAAGGTTTCTCATTGAGTACGTTGGAAAGAATAAAATTGATGTGTTGTTACCGATGACCGATGTTTCACTGTTATTGGTTTCAAAACATCGTAATTCGTTCCCTACACAGTGCTTGATTCCCATTTCCAGTGATGAGGCGATTCACGCAGCGGCTGATAAGAATAATGTTCTAGAACTAGCACGTTCAGTCGGAATGAGTGTACCTGGCTCATATAACATAGCGAGTCATGATTTAATTGAATCCAGTATCAATAATTGCGGCCTAAAGTATCCGGTCGTTATTAAACCAACCCGATCACGTATAAGATCGCACAGTGGTTGGATATTCACCCATGTAGAGTACGCTGAAAATCATGAGCAACTTTCGCGTAAATTAAAAGCACTGGACCCATTGGCTTATCCTGTGGTACTTCAGGAAAGGGTTGTGGGAACAGGATCCGGCGCCTTTTATTGTTATAACAAAGGCGTATGTATTGCAAAGTTTGCGCATGCGCGTATCAGGGAAAAGCCGCCATCCGGTGGCGTTAGTGTGGTGCGTGAAAGTCGGCGGGTAGACTCTACCGTAGATAAGTACAGCCAGGCGTTATTGAGTAAATTGAATTGGCATGGCGTAGCAATGGTAGAGCTCAAAATCGATCAGACCGATGGTTCTGCATATCTGATGGAAATCAATGGACGTTTCTGGGGTTCATTACAACTCGCTATTGATGCCGGGGTGGATTTTCCAAATATTCTGATCAATATGGATAAGATGGTGGAAAATAGTGCAGACCAGAAACCCTATAAAGTCGGTGTCAGGAGCCGGTGGTTTTGGGGGGATGTTGATCTACTCTTGCTCTATCTTCTTAAATCAGGGCGGTCTTTGAATTTGCCAGAGAACCATCCAGGAAGGTTGCGAGCAATCTTGTCAATATTGAAACCCTATACTCAAAATCAGACTTTTGAAATATTACGGATTTCGGATATCGCTCCATGGCTCTATGAATCTCGAAAATGGATAAAAAACAACTTCAGGATATAATAGTCAATGCATGACTTTTAGTTGATGGGGTTAGCGGGATTTAGAATTTTGATCCGATACGGACGCGACAAGGATAAATCCTTAGTTTGCTGGAGACAATGTGCATATTGATGCGGCTGTCAAAACAAGATCGTTCCGCCTGAGTGAGGTTGCAACTGACTGTCAGATTGTGTTACTGGTTTCTATACGGTACCAGTCACGACAGCAGTAAACCTAATATCACAACTATGATCTTAACTAAAATACTGGGGTCGGCTTTTAACGGATTCGATTTCAGTAGTATCTGAAGCGTTATCAATTTCATGGAGAATCATTCTGTGCAAAGCCAGAGTCAGAGCCATGATGATAAAGAGGTGAGGATAAGTATCACCTGAAAGGAACGCAGCACTGATCGCCCAAGATATGGTTGTCCATATCAGAGTATGTGGCCAGAGTGGTGTGATACTGATGCGATCTTGATATTCAAAGGTCAATGATAGTGACTTCCTGTTGAGTTTGATCGTATGCCAGATGCTTAATAAGTATATTGCTATTCCGGGAAAGCCATACTCTGCTACTACTTTGAAATAGACACTGTGCGTGGAGATCCAGCGTGCCGGGTCATCAGGTTTTCTATACATTCTTCCGTAAGCAGAGTTGAAGCTACCGGCCCCAACTCCCAATATGGGATGGTCGGCCGCCATTTCGAGTGCGGTTCCCCAAGCAGTGATACGTCCCATGGCTGATGTATCGTCCTCGTAATTGACGATGGTTTCCATCCTGGAAAAGTAGTTTTCAGGAGAAAACAGAACCAGTCCAATTGCAACAGCCGCTAATAATGAGAATCCTGCGATCTTCTTCTTCGTTATAAAGGTCAGGTAGTAGAGTAAACCGAAACTCAAAGCAAGAAAGGCACCGCGCGATTGTGTTCCTACAATGCCAATCACAATAATCGCCGCAAGACCTATGTATGCATATTTGTATAGTTGTTTTTGAGTGGTAAAAGCCAAATGCAGCGCCAGTGGCAAGGCAACGTTCATTGACCACCCAAAATCGTTACCATCCCCCAAAAAGTAACTCGCCTTGTAGTAGCCAATCCGTGCAGCACCAAGTTTGTCGATGTTGATGATCACCAATGCAACATGTACCAGAGTGAAAACAAGAGTAAAAAGACGAAAGCTCTTTTTGTCACAGATCAGATAAGCACCAATGATTGTGAAAGCGAAATAACCAATCTGAGTCTTCAGCGGTGGTATAGCGTAATGCCGTACAAGGCCATGCATGATGGCGAGGAGTGTGAGCAGAATAAAGACTAAGGTATAGTTGAAGAGTTTGTATTGTGTGAGTTCTGATACTTTGTACTTGGAAAAAACAATAATCAATAGCAATCCCGAAAGACCCAGAGAAATCGGGATGGCATTATAGAAGGGTAGGTAGTTACCCATTCCGATATATTCAGCAGCGATCAGAAATAGATATATAGAGAACAACATAAGGGGAGAATTAAACCTGAGTACATTTGTCGGAACGAACGTTATGCCTGAATCGAAACACTAACCTGCAATATCATCACAGTAAGATGACACATGTGTTCATTGCTGCTCGAGTAGATAGCATGCGGTTAACCTGCAAAGAGTATGGATTTGTCCGCTATTACTATTAACCCGGCACGCTTCGGCTGAACATGGCATATTTAGGTGCCGGGTTAATAAATGTCAGGAAACCCGCTGGCTATGCATAAGCCTGTCATATATCGCTTAGAGGATAAGGCTGCGATCGACAATCCAGCTTAGATGAAGGCCTCTCCCGAACAAGCACTATAACACATAAATTACTGATAAATAGATATAATATTCTCTTTTTCTAGTTGCGATATCAAGGTATTATTAACTGTGCTAATTTGAGCAACATGTTAGATTTCCATAACCGGATAGAAGTGACCAGTAGGTTCCTACAGATACCCCAAGCTTCTGGGACGTTCTCGTTTTCGACCTGGGTAACAACTCAAAATTCATTTAAAAACAATTAATTAGCCTGAGCTGGAGCAATGTCAGAGGCATACCTGATCCCCCGTACACCTGAGCATCGGCGCAAATGGAACCACTATCTGAAGGAGACTGATGGGTCTAACTTCTATCAAAGGTTTGAATGGCAGGAATTGAATGAAGACCATTTTGGCCACAAAACATTTTCGATAGCGGTCGGTGCTGACAAAATTGAGGGGGTTTTACCGCTGGTACTCATCAATAGCCGACTATTTGGGAAAATTCTCTGTTCCATGCCCTTCGTTAATTACGGTGGCACATGCTTCGATTCAGAAGATCGGGAACGAGCACTGCTTGACAAAGCCATGGGTCTGGCCGATCAGTATGGTGTGGATTATCTGGAAATCCGCTCCACGAATCCCTCGATTCTTGATATGCCCGAATCAACTCGCAAGGTCTCGATGACCATCCGATTGGATGCAGATCATGAGAAGATCTGGTCAGGTTTCAAATCGAAACACAGAACCAATATACGGCGTGTATACAAGCATGATATTCAGGTGAGGTCCGGACATGCTGAACTCCTTGATGATTTCTATCAAGTAATCAGCCACTCATGGCGAGATCTGGGTACGCCGCTCTACAGTAAGAGCTATTTCAAATCAATACTCGATCACTTCCCCCCGGATGAAATCAAGATATTTGTTGCGTATCTCGGTGACAAGCCGATCTGTACCGCATTCAACGGATATTACAAGGGTACGGTTGAGGGTATGTGGATGGGGACTGTTCAGCAGTTTCGTCAGTTACAGCCTACCTATGTACTCTATTGGGAGATGATCAAAGATAGTTGCGAGATCGGGTGCATTGACTACCATTTGGGAAGATCTACAGTCGACTCCACTGCAGAAGCATTCAAAAAGAAGTGGAATGCTGAGCAAAAACAGCTCTATTGGCAATACTACATCCCGGGTGATGGCCCGATGCCCCAATTGAATGTCGATAATGCCAAGTACAAACTTGCGATCGACCTGTGGAGGAAATTACCACTCCCCGTAGTGGGGATCATTGGTCCCTGGATATCACGTAGTATTCCCTAAGATTCGAGACAACTGCTCCGCTAATGACCGCCTTATTGGGTAAATATAGCAAGTGGAATCACAGAGGGTGTTTTTCCATTTGCTAAAGGAGGGAAATATGGGTAAGCACGAACAGCGAAGCGCACACCTGAGTGACGCTTTGTCGGTTTTAGGTTAAAGGGCCAGGTCACTTTTCATGACTCATGGCACAAACTGCAATCATGTGGAGGCAGCGCGGTACGCTTGTTATATGTTGTTGAAATTAATAACAGATATAAGAGAATGCCGAGAGCTAAGTCTGAGCACTCACCAGCAATAATGTCACGTTATCTATCCCCAACAGGTTCACCCATACAGTCACGAGAATTGTTCAAGTGGTTAGGCTCATTGTTGGTCGGAAGCGATCACTCTGAAGCCATCAAGACGGTGATTGCCCGATATCTCAATTTACCCTATGGCGCCCTGTATATCACGGGAAGGGCCGCAATGGCGTCCCTGCTAGGGTGTTTGCTGCAACTGAGAGAAAAAAACGATCATCGCAATGAAATTGTCTTGCCGGCCTACACATGCTACTCAGTGGCGAGTTCAGCCATCAACGCCGGCTATAAGATCCGCTTGTGCGACATAGATCCGAAAACCCTATCCTACGACATGGTAAGCCTGCGAAACATGGATACTGACAGGGTGTTCGCCATGGTTAGTGCGAATCTGTATGGGTTTCCCAATGATCTTCCGGTTCTCGAGCATTTTGCCAGCGAGCGCAACATCCACCTGATCGATGATGCCGCACAGGCGCTTTGCGCCAGAGTTGGAGGGCGTTTTGTCGGTACATTCGGTTCCGCGGGTATTTTGAGTTTTGATAAGGGAAAAAATATTACATCATTGCAGGGGGGTATGATCATCACTGGAGATGAAAGACTCTTTGACCAACTTCGGGAGGTTGAAAGTAGCTTGCCGGAGCTTGATGCTAAAGGGCAGGTCAAAGAATTCATCAAAGTGTTCATCTACTATTTCTTCCTGCATCCAGTCTTATATCAGATTCCAGCGAATATCAGTTTCAGTGGCCTTGGTGAAACACGCTATGAAGATAGGGTTTTGATTCAGAAATATCCACCGATGCTCTCGTCACTGGCGAAAGATCAACTGAATCGCGTCGAAACGGTTACAAATAGCAGGATTCGTGCAGGCAAATATTACGAAGAATCACTTGATCAGACAGATAAACTTGCCAAAATTACTCCAGTTCCTGATTCTGAGCCGGTTTATTTACGTTACCCCATTCTTATAAAGGATGAACACGTCCGGTCACGTCTGCTGCAGGAGCAGCGTGTGTTGGGAGTCTCGGCATCCTATCCTAAATCTCTCAATCAGCTGTCGGAGATACAAGCATATTTGGTTGGTGATGCCGCTTGCCCTGTGGCTGATCAGGTGGCAGCACAGATTGTAACGCTTCCAACACATGCCTACGTCCGAACCCAGGATCAGCAATCTGTCGTTGACGCCCTGAACAAATACTGCCGCAACTAATCATTCAGTCAGACATGAGCGAAAACAAAAAGATTAAGGTATTGGATGTTCGTGATTCACCTTGGCATGATGGTCCCGGGCGAACGATTATCGAAGTGGCGGTAGGGCTCAGGGAAAGAGGTATTGAGATATCCGTGTCCTCATTCGTTAACCCTGGTATTGCGAATGCAGACTATTTGGAAGTGGCACGAAAAAATGATCTGATAACTCATGAAATCCAGGAATCCGCCATGTTCGACCGGCAGGTAATTGATCAGATCATTTCAATCTGTGCATCTGAAAATATTGATATCATCCATAGCCATGAGTTTCGATCCAATATTTACGGTTTATATGTTTCCAAAAAACTCAAGTTACCCTTAATTTCAACAGCACATGGCTGGGTGACAAACAGTATCAAAAGGAAAATATTTTCTGTAATTGATAAGTTGTTGCTCTCCTTTTTCTTTGACAAGGTTATTGCTGTTTCAAACAGCGTGGCAGGTAAAATTTACGCAGCAAGGTTTTCATCAAAAAAGATTACTACGGTACACAACACGCTGGATACTAAACGATATCGAATTGGTCATGATGGTCAGTTAAGGAGTCACTTCAAAATACCGGAGGACGTGACTTTAATCGCAAAGATCGGTCGTTTGAGTCCGGAAAAGCGACAAGCCAATTTAATTGGTATTATGAAGAAATTGCTGGACAAAGGGTATAAGTGCAGTTTGCTTCTTATTGGTGTTGGGCCCGACGAAGCTCAGTTAAAGGCTTTGGTTGCTGAGCTGGATATTCAGGATTCTGTAATCTTCACCGGATTTATCAAGGAAATGCAGCCTGTATATAGTGAAATCGACCTCGTGGTTCAGACCTCCTCAACAGAGGGGTTGCCCAATGTCATCCTAGAGTCGATGTTGATGAGGGTTCCTGTGATAGCCACGGACGTAGGTGGTACTTCTGAGGTGATCTCCAGTGATCAATTGGGTACTCTGATCCAACCGGATAATGATCAGAAAATGTTTGAGGCAATCGAAAGGTTCCTGGTGGCACCCGACGATTTTAAGAGCAAGCTAAATGCCGCAGAAACGAGAATCCGCGAGCATTTTGACTCGGATAAACGCTTGTCGAGAATGGCACAGATATACAAATCTGTTCTTCGGCCGGAAAGGACTTAGCTTAACAAGGTTCTGTCAATGATGAATACTGCATTTCCTGTTGCTTGCCGGTTAGTAAAACATGACGAATATCTTCATTAGAAATCTTAGAGCTTGATAATCATTCAGGTTTAAGGAGCTACAGTTCATGCCAACTTTCACGACGGTTATTCCAGCGTACAATTGCGAAAATTCGATTGCGGAGACTTTGCGTTCCATAGAGATGCAAACGCGTCAATGCGAGCAAGTGATCGTGGTTGACGATGGTTCAAAAGATAACACCGGTGAGGTGGTGAAGAACAGTTTTCCATGGGTCGAATATGTGAGAATCGAAAATTCCGGTGTATCTGTCGCGCGTAACACAGGGATTGAGCGGGCAAAAGGAGAATGGATCGCTCTGTGTGACGGTGATGATATTTGGCATCCAGACAAGCTCAAGGTTATTGAGAACTGCATTATAGATAATCCCAAGTGCAGTTTCTTTTTTCATGATTTCTATCTATTTGGAAAAGATGTTCCAGAGGATAAGTCCGCGGTATCAGAAGGGGCTAGATCAATATTTCCCTTTTTCAGGGAAACCGGTCTTAAATACAAGGATATGATGCAGGAAGTTAAAGATTTCAAGCCGGCTACCGGAGAGTTCGAATCAGCAACGCTGTTAATGGGTAACATCTTCCATCGTATGATTCTGGGTAACGTGATCCTACCGAGTTCTGTGGTGATCAGTTCCAAACTGTTGAACTCACTCGGGGGGTTTGATCCAAGTTTCAGGAAAGCGGAAGAGACTGAGTTTTTCCTCCGCGTTGCCAAGCATGAGAATCTTGGGTTCGTTTCACTTCCTCTTGCAGGTTATCGAATCGGCAATGGAGGGCTCACTTCCAACCTCCAGGATCTTTTGGAACATGGTATGAGAGCGCTGTACAAAAACTGCGTCGACGACCAGGAAATCTATGCAAAGCACAAAGATATTGTCGATTTGGCAATCGCAAGAAGATACGGTCGTATGGCTTCTGTCAATTTGAGAAACAGGCATAGAACGGATGCATGGCGTAATATCATGCGTGGTCTGCGATTTCGCCTTTTTGAGCCAAATATTTGGAAAATCCTTATCGCTTCCATGCTTCCCTATTTTGTGCTTGAGACATTATCAGGTACGGGCAAGCAAAAATGACACAAAACTCTGCCTCATGGCATAATATACGAACACTCAAATCAAGCATAAAATCCTTAGATAACAGTTAATTATGCAATCCATCTTCTGGCTTTCCATATTTTTCGTGTTTTACGCCTATTTTGGTTATCCGGTGCTGCTGTTGATCCTTAACAGGATGAGTCGTGGACTATCCTATCGAACCCGCGCATATCCGCAGAACTTGAGCGTGTCCATGATCATCCCTGTGCATAACGAGGAGGTCGTAATCGCGCAAAAACTGGATAATTGTACACAACTGGATTTTCACGGCTCGCTACAGTTCGTCATAGTATCGGATGGCTCGACAGATAAGACGGCGGAAATAATTCGTGATTACAAAAGCTTAAGCAACATTACATTCATTGAACTCTCAGAGCGGAAAGGCAAAGCCAATGCTCTCAATGCCGGTTTGGAGGCTGCGACGGGTGATATTGTTGTCTTCAATGACGCTTCGATCATGCTCGATCCCCAGGCTGTAACAGAGATTGTTCGGCCGTTTGTCGAGGAGTCCGTCGGCTGTGTTTCCGGAGAGGACATCATCGAAGGAGGCAGTGGTGAAGGGTTGTACGGACGATATGAGCTTTTCCTCCGACGCCAGGAGTCCTATTCGGGTTCCATTGTAGGCGCCAGTGGATCATTGTATGCGCAGCGTCGAGCGATCATTGATCCATTTATAGAGGGCGTTGCGCCCGATTTTTATTCCGTTCTGAATACGATAGAGCATGGATATCGCGCCATTTCCATATCAGAGTCGTTTGGCTACATGAAGGCGGCGGAATCACACAAGGACGAGTTCAACCGTAAAGTCAGGACTTTCATACGGGGTATCACCGCCCTGTTCAAGAAAATCAGACTGATGAATCCATTCAAGTACCCGAGATTTTCGCTCTATCTCGTGTCTCACAAGCTGATCCGCTGGCTGGTGCCGTTCTTCCTGATTACGATACTCGTCAGTAACATGGGTTTGTTGGATCAGGATTTCTATCTCATCGTGTTAGCCCTTCAACTTATTTTTTACGCTGCCGCGGCAATTGGCGCTTCAAGCGAATCAGTCGCCAGTCGCTGGCCCCTGATCAAGATTCCCCTGTTCTTTGTAGCGGTGAACTTGTCGATTCTCAAGGCCTGGTATAAATATCTGAGCGGCACCCGGCAGGAGATCTGGACACCGACGAAGCGGTCTCAGTAGTAGGACGACGACAGCTGGCCCGCAGGCTGTTGAAATGCTACTCAGACGGTACGATCCTGCGTTGAAAACCGCCGCAAAATGCTCATTCACTTCAATAAACTGCGCTTTTCGCCTTGTCACGCACTCATCTGAGCGAATTTCAACAGCCTGTTAGTGTAGGGTAAGACGCTAGAGTGGCATCGACAACATCGTTTTCTCGATATCAGGTGATTTTTTATGAAATTCATTGGAGCTCATGTAAGTGCTTCCGGTGGGGTGCACAACGCGCCTCTGAATGCGCAGGCTATTGGTGCAAAGGCGTTTGCCCTGTTCACCAAGAATCAGCGCCAATGGCACGCCAAGCCGCTCACGCCAGATGGCATAGAGCAATTCCGGATCAATCGGGAGCTTGCGGGCATCCGTGCAGAACATGTGTTGCCGCATGACAGCTATCTGATCAATCTCGGGCATCCTGAGGCCGACGCACTGGAAAAATCCCGTGAGGCCTTTCTCGATGAAATGCGTCGATGTGAACAACTGGGCCTGAGTCTGCTGAACTTTCATCCGGGTGCGACTCTGCGAAAGATTGGTGAAACCACCTGCTTGCAGCGGATTTCCGAGTCGATCAATCGGGTTTTGGATGCCACCCGGGGCGTTACCGCAGTGATCGAGAACACCGCCGGTCAGGGGAGTACCCTGGGTTACCGCTTCGAGCAGCTTGCCGAGATCATAGCGGGCGTTGAAGATAAACAGAGAGTGGGTGTGTGTCTCGATACTTGCCATACCTTCGTGGCTGGTTATGATTTGCGTACATCCGAAGCTTGTGAGAGGACATTTGCGGAATTTGAGAAAATCGTAGGATTTAAGTTCCTTCGTGGCATGCATCTCAATGACAGTAAACCGGATCTGGGTTCCCGGGTTGACCGGCATCAGAGCCTGGGCGATGGAAAACTGGGTTGGGATGTGTTTCGATACATTATGAACGATCCGCGCTTCGACGATATTCCCATGGTTCTTGAAACCATCGATGAGGGGCGATGGGCAGAGGAGATCGCTCGCCTCTACGCATTTACCCGATGATTTGATGTGGGTGGACGCGAAACAGGTTTTCGCCGTCGATCGCTATGTTCCATGGTCGACGGGTGAAATTCATTCAGACATCAGTGTGCCCCGGCAAGCCGTGACGCAAAGGCTGTTTATTGGAGTAAATGAGCCGTTGCGGGTTGAGGTCGGATCACTCGGTCTGTGAAGCCGAATAAACAGTCATTACATAACAGGGAAGTGAACCTATGTCTCTATTGGACGATCTGAAAAAGCAAGCAGAAAATCTCCAAAACAAGGATCGTGAAACACTCGAAATGGCTCGACTCGAAGCCCTCTATCAATCGCGTTTCAAGGATCCGATGCAGCAGCTTTTGCGCTACCTTTCGGAGTTGACGGAACAGCTCAAGATTCTCGACTACGATGTGCGTCGCGATGTGGTGCTGCCGGGTATTGGCAGGGTAGGGGAACTGCGGCAGGCTGACTACACGGTCAATGTGGACAGTTCCGATAATCCTAGGCTGATCCGTTTACGCTTCAACTGTAAGTCCGAGCAGGAGCGCGAATACGCGGTCACGCCGAAACCTAAAGCGGATGAAACCCGCCAGTTTCTCGATGCCCAGGCCATGCGTTATACCGAATGGCCGATTCGCAACCATGATCAGCGCATTATCGGGCTGAATTTCCAGCTTGCCGTGGTGATTAAAGTCGATTTCGTGTTTCAGGTTGATCTGGAAGTAAAATCGATCAGGATGTTCATCAGTAATTTCAATGATTTCAAAACGGAAAAAAGTTTACTGGTTCCGGAGCGGGTGAATGAGTTGTGGCTGGATAATCTTGGCAACTATCTACTCAGGAAAAGGGCTGACCTCTACGACCTGGACATGGATGATGCATTGCGCCACTCGTTGCGGGTAAGACTGGCCGAGGATGAACATCAACGGCAGTTGGAACTACAACAGGCATTACAACGGGAACAGGTGGAAATTCAGCAGGAAGCCGCTTCCGGATTTATGGGGCGGATCAAGTCTCTAACGGAAAAACGGGGTAAAAAATCCGTCTGACAACCCCCCGGGGGTTTGCTTGTCAGAGGTTCGGATTTCACTTAATCTGACGGCATGACCAACCGCATCGGCTCAGCTCGCAAGTACCTGATCATCAGTCTGTTTTTGGGCCAGTTCTGGCTGATTGGCGTGGCTTATGCCGATCTGGTCAGGATCGGGGTGCTGAGTCATCGCGGTGAACAGGCTACCCACCGGATGTGGGTGCCCACCGCCGAGTACCTTGATGCCAGTATCCCAGGCTACCATTTCGTGATTCGTCCGCTGACCTTCGATGAAGTGGATCAGGCCGTCGAGGCGGGTAAGGTCGACTTTGTCCTGGTCAACCCGGGTATCTACGTCAACCTGGAAGTAAAGTACCGGGTGTCCCGGATCGCTACCTTGTACAACCGGCGACACAATGTACCGTATAAAATATTCGGAGGAGTGATTTTTACCCGTAAGGATCACGCGGCGATCAATACCATAGAGGATCTGCGCGGGCATACCATGATGGCAGTCTATCCCACCTCTCTGGGCGGGTTTCAGATGGCTATGCGGCAAATGGTTGAGTATGGCATCGATCCGTACAAAGACCTCCAGGAGCTGCGATTTGGTGGGATTCATGATCGTGTGGTCATGTCGGTACTTAATGGTGAGGTCGATTTCGGTACCGTAAGGACCGATATCCTCGAACGGATGGCCACGGCGGGCACGATCAATCTGGATGATTTCCGCATCATCAACCCGCAACATCTTGCGGAATTTCCCTTTGCCCTGAGTACCCGGCTCTACCCCGAATGGCCCTTCAGCAAGGTGGCGCACACCGATGATGGGCTCGCGCAGCAGGTGGCCGTGGCGCTATTGAAGATGCCGAGGGATCATCCTGCCGCGCTGGCCGGGGCCTATGCCGGGTGGACCATCCCCCTGGACTACCAGCCGGTGCATGACCTGTTCAAGGAATTGAAACTGCCGCCTTATCAGAACCTGGGAAAATTCACCCTGGTGGACGCGGTCAACCGCTACCGTTACTGGTTGATGGGGGGCATCTGGGTGCTGCTGTTCATGGTCGTGATGACCATTTGGGTAATGCGCCTGAACAAAGAATTGCACAAGGCCAAGAGCCGTTTGGAACTGCAGCACGAGTTGATCATCGATTCCGTGGCGGACGGAATTTACGGTGTTGATCTATTAGGCCGATCGACCTTTTTCAACAAGGCGGCGGAACAGATCACCGGTTGGGATGCACATGATGTGATCGGCAAGAACCAGCATGAAATCCTGCATCACTCCTATGAAGACGGTTCGCCCCATCGTGCCGAGGAGTGTCCGGTCTACCGGACCTTTTGTGACAATCAGACCCGATATATCTCCGATGATGTCTTCTGGCGCAAGGATGGCACCAGTTTTTCCGTTGAGTACAGCAGCACTCCGATCCGCGATGAAGGGGGAAAAACCCAGGGCAGCGTGGTGGTGTTCCGTGACACGACCCAGCGTAAGAAGAGCGAGGAGGAGGCGCGCCAGCATCAGATCGAGTTGGCACGGGTGAGCCGGCTCAGCACCCTCGGCGAAATGGCTTCCGGCATCGCCCACGAGTTGAATCAACCTCTCACCGCCATCTCCACCAATGCCCAGGCGAGCATCCGCATTCTCGAATCGGACAGTTCCAATACCGGGGTCTGCGTGGACGTCATGGAGCGAATCGCGGACCAAGCGGACCGGGCAGGGGAGATCATCCGTCAGCTCAGACGTCTGGCCCGCAAAGAGCCCCTGGAGAGCAGTGCGGTTCAAATCAGTGATCTGGTCAATGCCGTGGCGGTGCTGATCCGACCCGATCTGCGCCGCGCCAATGTACGACTCGAACTGGATCTGGATGCCACGCTCCAGCCGATCCTTGTGCAACCGATTCAGATCGAGCAGGTGATTCTGAATCTGGCGCGTAACGCGATCGACGCTCTCGCGGATATGCCATCCGGGGAACGGGTGCTTACCATCGCCACAGACCAACCAGAACGAAACATCATCCGGGTACGGGTCCGGGACAATGGTCCCGGCATCGATGTCAGTGTGGCATCCACCTTGTTCGATCCGTTTGTCACCAGCAAGGCGGATGGCATGGGGTTGGGGCTCTCCATCAGTCACGGGATCATCGAGGCCCACGGTGGTAGACTGTTATGCAATCCCGAGTATCAGGACGGGGCGGAATTCATCTTTTATCTACCCATCGGAGACGCAGGTTAATGGATCAGATAAAACCTACCGTATATGTCGTGGATGACGATGCCGAGGTGCGCAACGCCTTGAAGCTGTTGTTTGAATCGGTTGGCCTGCCGGTGATCTGTTATGCCTCTTCATTGGAGTATCTCGAACAGTTCAATGCGGCAATGCCGGGCTGTCTGGTCGTGGACATCCGCATGCCGGGGATGAGCGGCTTGGATATGCAGGAAAAACTCGCAGAGTATCCGATGCACCCTCCGGTCATCATCATTACGGGGCATGGGGATGTGCCAATGGCGGTGCGCGCGGTGCAGGCCGGGGCGGTCGACTTTATCGAAAAACCGTTTCGTGACCAGATTCTGCTCGACAGTGTACATCGCGCCATCGAGATGGATGCGAAGAAGCGGGGCGAGGCCTCCCGCCTGTCGGAGATCCGTGAGCATCTCAGTCAGTTGACACCCCGGGAACGGGAGGTGCTCGATCTGGTAATCAGCGGGATGCGCAACAAAAACATCTCGGAACAGCTGGGTATCACACTTTCCACTGTCGAGGCTCACCGTTCCCGGGTCATGGAGAAGATGCAGGCGGACTCGCTCTCCCACCTGATGCGCATGATGCTGAGTCTGGAGGATTATTAACCCGGCGACTCAGTATGTCGCCTTCAGGCGAAGTGTGTCTGCCGGCAGGCACACTTCGGCCTGTCTTTTAGAATCATATTGTTAGGGGCTTCAAGCATACCCTTGCTCGGTGTCGCGGCTCTTGGCAAGGGAACAACCTTTGCCTGCTATCCGCTCATCGAAGTCGGGTCCCCACCGATATTGTGGAAAACCACTAGGGCCAGTCACGGTTGCCCGGATTTTATCCGGTCATCGAGTTCTGGATAATGTCACACCGACAGCGTAGGGTATCCTGGCGAAGCGTAAGCTCCACGGGTGCTTCAGAAAAATACCAAAACCACCCTTCGCAAGCAGCATGAACAAGCCGAAAGACACACGGTTGGTTGGCAGCAGCAGTGAATCCATGACCGGTCAGCTGACAGGGCATGGCGGGCTGATGAGGTTTGCCCGAACGTAGGCAGTATCCCGTGTAACCGGTTCACAAGGCGTCAGCAAGAGCGTCCGGACCGGTTCATCCGTACGGGGGCTGTGTTGCGGGCAAATCCTCAGGGTTCGACCGCGACTGGCCCCGTATCCCTGAACAAACTGGAGGATGAGAAGAGCATGAGTATTTCACGACGTGAGTTCCTACGCCTGATGGGGCTGGCCGGCGCCGCCGGTATGATGCCATCGTCCATCTTCGCGGCGGCCAAGCAACCTGCTGACCTGTATGAGATTCCGAAGTTCGGCAATCTGAGCCTGCTGCATATCACCGATACCCATGCACAGTTGAATCCGATCTACTTCCGGGAGCCGAATGTCAACCTGGGTATCGATTATGCCTACAACAAAGCGCCGCATCTGGTGGGCGATCACCTGCTGAAGCATTTCGGCATCAGCCCAGGGGGGATCGAATCCCACGCCTTCAGCTACTTGAACTACGATTCCGCGGCGGCCAAGTATGGCCGGGTGGGGGGCTTTGCCCATCTCAAGACCCTGGTGCAGCGCATCCGTGACGACCGGGGTCCGGGTAACAGCCTGTTGCTGGACGGGGGAGATACCTGGCAGGGTTCCGGCACCGCTTACTGGACCCGGGGCAAGGACATGGTCGGCGCCTGTAACAAGCTGGGGGTCGACGTGATGACCGGTCACTGGGAGTTCACCTATCTGGACGAGGAGGTCATTGCCAATATCGGCGATTTCCAGGGTGATTTCGTGGCGCAGAACGTGAAGGTGCGCGAAGAGGCCCTGTTCGATTACAAATTCCCGGATTTCGACGGCTACAACGAGGATGCGGGCACCGCATTCAAACCCTATGTGATGAAGACCGTCGGCGGCGCCCGGGTGGCGGTGATCGGCCAGGCCTTTCCCTATACTCCGATCGCCAATCCGCAGCGATTCATCCCCGACTGGACCTTCGGTATCCGCGACGACAAGATGCAGATGGTCGTGGATCAGGTGCGTGAGACCGAGAAACCGGATGTGGTGGTTGTGATCTCCCACAACGGCATGGACGTCGATCTGAAGATGGCGGCCCAGGTCACGGGGATCGACGTGATTTTCGGCGGTCATACCCATGACGGCATGCCGGCCCCCAGCGTGGTTTCCAACGCCGGCGGCAAGACCCTGGTCACCAATGCGGGTTCCAACGGCAAGTTCCTGGGAGTCATGGATCTGGATGTGAAGGGCGGCAAGGTGCGCGATTTCCGCTATCGCCTGATGCCGGTGTTCTCCAACCTGCTCCCCGCGGACAAGGAGATGCAGTCCTACATCGACGAGGTACGCGCGCCTTACGCGGATCAGCTCAATGAAGAGCTGGCGGTCGCCGAGGAGACCCTATACCGTCGCGGTAACTTCAACGGCACCTTCGACCAGGTCATCTGCGATGCCTTGACCACGGTCAACGATGCGCAGATCTCCCTCTCGCCCGGTTTCCGTTGGGGCACCACGGTGCTGCCGGGGCAGAAGATCACCATGGACAATGTCATGGACCAGACCTGTATCACCTATCCGGAGACCTATCGCCGGGAGATGAAGGGCAGCGAGATCAAGGCGATCCTCGAAGACGTGTGCGACAACCTGTTCAACAAGGATCCCTACTATCAGCAGGGGGGCGATATGGTGCGCGTGGGCGGTCTGGACTACGTGTGTGAGCCCGGCGCCGATTTCGGCAAACGCATCAGTAACATGACCCTCGACAACGGCACTCAGATCGACGCGGACAAGTCCTATGTGGTGGCCGGTTGGGCAACCGTGGGCTCCCAGGCTCCAGGCGAGCCGATCTGGGATACGGTCGCGAAATACCTGCGCGACCAGAAGGCGGTGAAGATCAAGAAGCTCAATACCCCCAAACTGGTGGGTGTCGATGGCAATCCGGGTATCGCCGACTATCCCGGGTGACTCTTGCGGATTCAGTCGGAGTTACGATGAAACCTTGAAGCGGCATCATGCGGCTTTCGACATGCTTGACCGTTCCCATGCTCTGCATGGGAACGGCGCTTATCTACTTGCCATGCGGTTATCGACGCAGTTCCCTGGCGATCCATCCCAGTCCCTGAGGCGCTTGCCAGGCCTTCCCGGGTACGATTCGTGGGCTTTGTTGGTCATTCACGATCGAATGATGCATCAAAACCCATTGACACATCTCATCAAATACCCCAACTTTATCGGCCGGGCGGGCCCACCGATAATCGGCCGGTTTGCAGGGTGAATCAGAGTCCATTTGATCGCTGCGCGGCGGCAACGTCAGTATAGGACACCACACGATTGTATTTGCAATAGGGGCTTCTGCGTAAAGGATCAGATTCATCCGGGTTATCTTACGATTTGTTGAAAACTGAAAAGGATATTGAAATGAAATGGAACTTTGACTTCCTCGTGTGTATAGGGCTGGTATTGTCGGTACTGTTTTTGTCCGGTTGTGGTGGTGACAATGATGATTCCGATCATGTGTCTCCGTCCGGATATGCCATCGGCGGTTCCGTGTCCGGTCTCACGGGGGAGGGACTGGTGCTGCAAAACAAGGGTGAAGATGATCTGGCCATTACATCGAATGGTCGGTTTACCTTTCCTACCCGGTTGGAGAGTGGTTCTGATTATGTGATCAGTATCGCCACGCAACCTGCCGGTCAGACCTGTTCGCTGAGCAATGCCAGTGGAACCCTGGATAATCATGATGTCACTGACATCCTGATCAACTGTCCGCTCCTGCCGCCAAACCTGAGCCTTTCCGTGAGCGGTATCAGACGGCTGCACATGACCTGGAACGATGTCGGTGCGGATCACTACAAGTTGTTGAACAACCCGGATGGAAATTCCGGCTTCGTACAGGTAGGAGAGAATATCACCGCTACCGATGTGGACACAGAAATTGCCACGCATCTTACCGATTGGGTCAATGACAGCTACCTGCTTCAGGCATGTAACGGCCTGGATGAATGTGTCGATTCGGAGCCACAATCTGTCCATTCGCTCATGCTGGATTTGATCGGCTATCTCAAGCCTGATCCTGCCACCGGCTACAGAGACTTTCCACCTTATGGTGAAAACGGTTACCGGTATGGTTTCAGTGTTGCCCTTTCCGGGGATGGATCAACCCTGGCCGTAGGGGGCCCTGGAGACCATTCGTTAACCACAGGAATCGATAGCGATCCTGTTGTATCCGGCTATAAAGCGGGTGCTGTGCATGTGTATGTACATGAAGGCAATACTTGGCGTCTGCAGTCCTACATCAAAGCATCCAATACCGATAGCGGTGATACTTTCGGCTCCGACCTGGCGCTTTCCGAGGATGGTAACCGACTGGTCGTCGGGGCGCCGAATGAGGCATCCGCGGCTACGGGGGTCAATGGCGATCAGGCGGATAACTCGGCTGATTCGGCGGGGGCCGTTTACGTATTCGAGCGAAACAATGCCGTTTGGCGCCAGCAGGCGTACATCAAAGCCTCCGACACCGCACCGGGCAATAGGTTTGGGAAGGGGCTGTCCATTTCAGAGAGCGGAAATACACTCGCTGTCAACGGGGGGATCAGCGTCTATGTGTTCCAATATGACGGTGCAGACTGGAAGCAACAAGCGAATATCGTGGCGCCAGGCGAGGGTGTTTCCGTAAGCAGTGAACTCTCCGGTGACGGTCTGGTGCTTGCCATAAGCAGATCTGAAGACGAAACAGTCTATCTGTATACACTCGATAACAATGTCTGGGCGCAACGGCAAGCGATCACAGCGTCAAATGGCGAGGCCAATGATGAATTTGGCGACACGCTTGCGCTCTCTGCAAATGGCGATACCCTCGTGGTGGGGGCATTCAGAGAGTCTTCGTCCGCAACGAGCATCAACGGAGACGCAACAAACAATAATGCCATCAGTTCGGGGGCCGTCTACTTGTTCGAGCGCGAACAGAACGCCTGGACTCAGACAGCCTACCTCAAGGCATCCAATACCGATGCTTATGATTATTTCGGCATCGGTTTAGCACTATCCGGAGATGGTAACCACTTGGCTGTGGGCGCTATTGGGGAGGATTCCCTGGCGCGTGGAATCAATGGTGATCAGATGGATAATGCCACCGCGGATGTAGGCTCCGCGGGTGCTGTGTATATCTTCAACCGGGATTCCGTGGGTTGGTCTCAGCAAGCCTATGTCAAGGCCACGAATACGGATACCGGATATAACTTTACCTTCACATCCGCCTGCGGCACGGAACCCTGTTGGGCAAATGCGGATTTCGGCAGCAGCCTGGCGCTATCGAACGATGGCGGTTTGCTCGTTGTGGGCGCCGATGAGGATGACTCAGGATATTCCGACAATCCGGAGGACGACTCCGCGCCGATGACGGGCGCGGTTTATATCTACTGATTCACGGATGGCAGCCGTCAGGATTGCCCCGTTCCATTGTCAAAAGAGTTTAACGAGATCCTGTTATGCTGTGGGTCGAGCCGGTTGTGGAGAGCCGATCAGACGAGTACGGACAAGGCGAAATTCACTGAAGAAGCACAGTTTACCGGGGTAAACGAGCATTCTGTGGCGGATTTCATCGCGGATCGTACCGTACGGTCAGCAATCGAACAGCCTGCCAGACCCATGGCCCTTGCATCTGGGCCGCTAACAGGAGGCTCGACCCATGACGATAGACTGGGAATCGCTGGACCCGGAAGAGCAGATCAAGTTGCGGGAGGCCTACGGCCACTATCTCGACAGCCTGCCGCCCACCTGCTCACTGGATATGAAAATCGCCCGCTTCAAGGAGTGGCTCGGACGTCAGGGGATTCATTTCGAGATGGAAGATCCAATCCGATACTGACCCCTCCGGGGGTGTTCTCAGCCCAGGCCCGTCCCTGATGAAATTCCGCGATCAGTCGCACCAGGTAGAGTCCAAGCCCCAGATGGGGGCCCTGCTGCCCCGGTCCGCGCTGGGATTTCATTCTCGTGAAGAGCTGCCCCGGCGCCTCCAGATCCAGGTGTGATCCCTGGTTTTCGACGCTCAAGCGGGCCCAATCGGGTGACTCGCGACTGACTTCAATCACGATGGGGGTTCCCGGTTGGTGAAAGTCCACCGCATTGCTCACCAGTTTGTCCATGGCCTGGCAGATCAGATCGGGATTGATCTTGGAGATGACCGGGTTTGCCGGCGTCTGAGCCACGAACAGGGTCTGTGAATGACTGTCCTGATAGCCCTGGCAGAGTGATGCCACCAGGTCTCCCAAATCGGTCTCCATTCGTTCCGCATCCTGAAACGCCTGCTCCAGGCGGGTCGCTTCGCGCAGACGTCTGAGGATCAGATTGAGCCGCTGGGTGCCCTCCAATGCCCGGGTGACATAGGGCGAGTCGTCCAGGGTCTGATCGGTGCTGGCGAGTTGCAGGTTCTCCAGCGAGGACTGGACCATCGAAAGGGGAGTGCGGAATTCATGGGCGATGCGTGATGCCATGGACTCCAGATAGCGGGTATAGGCCTGGGTGCGCTTGAGGACCGATGCGAGACTGTCGTCCAGGCGCCCCAGTTCGTCCCGGTAGGTCGCAGCACCGGGTTCTCCGAGAATGCGACCGTCCGGCGAGACCAATTGCTGATACTTGTCGCTCAGCCGAGTGATGCGCCGGGCCAGAAGAGAGGCCAGCCACAACAGACTGCCGCCGGTCATCAGGAACAGCCCGAGACTCAGTCCGATCAGGTCCTTGCTCGCGTCCTGTTGCAGCAGCAGGATCTCCTGGCTGCTCTGCTCAACCACCACCGCGCCCTCGATCCGATCCCCGACGCGCAGCGGAAAGGCGCTGGAGAGCAGGGTCAGGGGCGAGTCCGGCGATGGGTAGCGGTAGACTCCGCCCTGACCCTCGAGCGCCTGCCGGATCTCAGGACCGTCCAGTTCGCCCAGGCCTTCCCGTTGGGTGAAGGCAGGACGCTGCGGCGCGGCGAACAGCGTCTCCAACAGACCACGCCACAGGCGATCGGTCTGTGCATCCCGGGTCTGGATTTGGCCCTGACGTCCGATCACCTGCCGTTGTCGGTTGAGCAGGGTGTAGCGATAGTCCTGATGGTTAAGGCTGGACAGATAGTGGTCCGCCTGCGGGCTTGGCAGGGTGAGGTATGCGAGATTCACATTCTTCCGCCAGCCTGAAGTGGAGGCGATGCCCTGAGGTCGGTGACCCGGTGCATCGACATCGATTACCGCCAGGGAGAGTCGTCCGCGGGTGAGGGTGATGGGTATCTGCAACTCCACCCGGTATCCGCGATTCGACTCCTGCCACTCACCGCGCAGGCCGAGAGGTATCGGGTTGCCCCCGTTGCTGTGCACGCTGACCCAGCCGGGGGCCGGTGTGCCGATGGTGAGTTGACGGGTTTTGCTGTCGTCGCCCGGGACGGCCAGAATCAGATGATCCCCCTCATCGAGGGCGCGATCGGAGCGGGGATAGACGACGTGCGGGTCGCTGACCTCAATCAGCAGATAGAGCGCTTCCCCGTGGTGACCCGCCAGCCAGTCGAAGCCCACCGCCGCGCTGGGATTGCTGCGGGCGTTGAAGCGGCGTGTCTGGTTGCTCAGGCCCTGCCACTCCTCGGGGTAACCGTCGATATCCGGAGGCGTGGTCAGAGGGTGGACATACAGGCTCGGCCGGGTGCTGCTGACGTCCCTGGGATTGAGATTCGCCCAGTCGATATCCGTATTGGCCAGCATATCCGCTACGATCTCCGCCCGGTTCAGCAGCAGTCGTTCCTGGGACTGCTTCAGCGAGTGTTCCAGCTGTTTCAGATACTGATAACCCGCCCAGGGTATGAGCAGCAGGGTCAGCGATACCAGAAGGAGTTTGAAACGCAGCGAATGACGGAATCGGGGCGCCACGGGCGGGGTTCAGGATTTCCACCGGTATCCGGCGCCGTAGACGGTATCGATGCGATCGAAGTCGGCATCAATGACCTCGAACTTGCGACGGATGCGCTTGATGTGGGTTGAGATACTGTTGCCATCGACGAAAATCTGCGCCTCCTGCATCAGCTGGTCGCGGCTGCGCACGTGACCGGGATGACGCACAAGGGCCAGCAGCATCCAGAACTCCGTGACGGTCAAATCCAGTGAAACCCCACGCCATCGCGCATCCAGACGGTCACTGTCGAGGCTCAATTCGTTGCGTTGCAGCGGCGCTTGACCGGTATCCGCGCTCTGCGTCGCGGTGACCCGGCGGAACAGCGCGGCGATTCGCGCGAGCAGGTGGGGCAGGCTGGTTTCCTTGCTGATGTAGTCATCGGCGCCGAGACGCAGTCCTACCACCGAGTCGATTTCCGTGTCCCGTGCGGTAAGAAAGATGATCGGCAGGGTGGCGGAGCGGTGGCGCAGTTCTCGGCAGAGTTCGAAACCTCCGTCCACGTCCTCGCCCAGGCCGATGTCGAGGATCACCAGATCGGGCAACCCCCTGGCAAATGCGTTCAATGCCTCGGTGCGATTGGCATAGCCCCTGACCGCATAACCCTGACGGGTCAGATAGTCTCGGTAGTTGTCGCGAATGACCTGCTCGTCTTCGATGAGCGCGATGGTTCTGTGTGGCATGTTTTGCAGGGGTTGCGCCTGTCCATTCAGGAACCCGTATTATGCAGGCTATCGCTGAGGGATTCATCCACACTCAGGTCCTCTGGGGCGGATTTTTCGACCTCAGGTATGGGGATCAGTGGGGACGGGCGGCCGATGTGGTAGCCCTGGGCATAGGTCACCCCCAGTTCCTGCAACAGGTTGAGGGTTTTCTCATCCTCGACGAACTCGGCCACCGTATCCTTGCCCAGTGCCGTGGCCATTTCGGTCAATGCCTTGACGAAGACCTGGTCCATCGAGTTGGTGGGTAGCTGACGGATGAACGAACCGTCAATCTTGACAATGTCCAGCGGCAGCTCCCTCAGGTAGTAGAAGGAGGAGAAGCCGACACCGAAATCATCCAGTGCGAAGCGGCAGCCCAGCGCCTGCAGGGAGGACATCAGGCGCACTGCGGCATTCACGTCGGCCAGCGCCGCGGTTTCGGTCAGCTCGAATACCAGCCGGGTGGGGTCGATGCCGCTGGTGTTGAGCAGTTGGGTGAGGCTCGGCAACAGCTCCGGGTCATCCATTACACGTCCGGAGAGGTTGATCGAAAGCGTGATGTCATAACCCTGCTCGAACAGGCTGGCGAGTTTGTGGATCGATTCGCGCAATACGAAATGGTTGAGCTGATGGATCAATCCGGTGCGTTCGGCCACCGGGATGAACTCGCCGGGCATGGTGATGCTGCCGTCGGGCTCGATCATTCGGATCAGCACCTCGTAATAAGAGATGATACCAGTCGAGATCTGCTGGATCGGTTGGAAATACAGAGTAAACCGGTCGCTGGTCAGGGCCTGTTCAATCTTGTCCTTCAGCGTGGCGCGGGCGCTCATCTGCTCACGGGCTTGTTCACTGCGCGAGAACAGGTGCCACTGGTCCCGTCCCGATTCCTTGGCCTGGTACATGGCCAGGTCCGCATTCTGCAGCAGTTCATTGGCGTTACTGCCGTGATTCGGGTAGGCGACGATGCCGATGCTGGCCGAAACCCGGTGGCTGTGTCCCTTCAGCGGGATGGTGATTTTCTTCAGTTCCAACTGAATCTTTTCCGCATAGGCGGTGGCGGCCTGGATATCCGCTTCCGGGATCACGATGGCGAACTCGTCGCCACCTAAACGCGCAACCAGATCGGTGGAGCGGGTGATCTCACGGAGCTTGCGGGCGACGATCTGCAACAGGGCATCACCGGTATGATGACCGCTGGAATCGTTGATGTATTTGAACTGGTCGAGATCGAAGAACAGCAGTGCGCTGGTGTGGTGGTAGCGTTCCGCCAGGGTGATGATGCGTTCGAACTCGGTCTGGAAATGGCGACGGTTGTACAATTCTGTGAGGGGGTCGTGGTTCGCCAGCCAGGCGAGCCGCTGTTCGGCCATTTGCCGGTCGGTGATGTCCAGGCCGATCGACAGCACCACCGGGTTGTTCGGCACGTGGTTACCGCCAAGCCCTGAGTGAACCCAGGAGATGGTTTTGTTCTGCCCATCGGAGGAGAAGGCGGAAGCGTCGTGCTGGTAGACATTGATCATGCCTTGACGCAGTCCGTTGAGGACCGGCTGCATCTCCCCGGCGATCTCAGCATTCATGAACAGGTCGGCGAAATAACCGCTGCCACGCCGATAATGCTTGATGCCGATGAACTGGCAGCCCTCGGTGTTCATGGTGAGGATCGCGCCGTCGCAATCCTGGGTCAGGATAATGACCTGGGCGCTGTTCATGATAGTGCTGAGAAAATCCCGTTCCCGGGCGAGTTCCTCGCTGCGTTTGATCAGGCTGTTGGTGTTGTGGGCGATCTCCTCGTTGAGGCTTTCCAGGGTGTAGGTCAGCTCAATAGCGGAGTCGCTGGCGATATCGATTTCGTCCTGGTACCAGGTGTGGTGTTTGATCGACAAGGTCTGGCGCACTTTGTCATAGGCGTTCTTCGCCAGCAGCGGCAGGCTGTCGGAGATCATCAGCAGACGTTTCATCGGAGTCCACAGCACTGCGGCCAGCAGCAGTTCGGAGATCACAAACCCAAGGATGCCGATAAAGATCGAGTGGCTGGTGGCATTCTTAATCTGGTTCATCACCGGGGTAATGTTGCTGATCAGCATGAAATCGGTCTGGCTCGCGGCGGCGTTGTTCATCGTCGGAATCAGACTGAAGGTGTAGTACTGTCCATCATATCGGGTGGTGTACGGGGTCTCTTTCAGCCGCACCAGATCATGGTTGCGGGCGATGTTCTGGATCAGCGGCAGGAGTCGTTTCAGATTGCTGGAGGCGCTGATGTAACGTTGCCAGTTTTTCAGATAGCGGGAGTGGGTGGCCAGGTCCGTGGTGGTATCGGTATGACTGATCACCGCGATGTCGGTCTTGGTCAGTTCATTGAACTCGATGATCACATCAGCCAGGGATCGACCCACCAGGATGACGCCGGAATGCTCGCCGCGGTAGAGCAGCGGTGCGGCCACGTACTGACTGCAGCGGATATTACACTGCAGCAGGGTCATGGGCATCTCCATCTGGTTGACTGTACTGACCAGGTCGAGAAAGGGTTTGCCCAGTTCGCCGGTCTGCCAATTGAACTGCAGGCTGTTGTCACGGGCGAAAAAGGCCGCCTCTTCGAGACCCCATTCCAGCTCCAGGGTGGCGGCGCCATGGGTGAAGAAGCGGGTCAGCTTTTCGCTCAGAGAGATATCCGCTGACTGGGTCGCCGCTTCGGCCAGAGAAGGAATCATCAGGGCGACCTGTTCGAGACGGTAAAAACTGGTTTCCAGGAGGGATTTGACCTGGCGGTTCTGCTGTTCCCGGATCTGCTCCTGGTAGGTTTCGAATAGACCGTGCTGCTGCAGGTAGCCCATGCCCGCAAGACCCGCATTGATGATCAGCAGCACCAGACTGAACAGCAGCATGACCTTCCATTTGAGACTCAGGAAGTAGGGCTCTTTACTGTTCTCCGATGGATTCTGAAATCGATCATCCATTGATTGTATGTTCATGAGCTAGAAGCTGTATGAGATCAACAGGGAAAAGAGGTTCCAGTTACGGGACGTGTCCTGGGGCTGGGGATTTTCAAGGTTGGATAGAAAGATGGTGCCGTCCACCTGACTGAATTCCGTGCGCAGTATCCAGCGATCCGACATCTCCCAGAGCACTCCGAAGGTTGAAACCCGGCTGTAGAAGTGATGCGCATCCAGACCGATCCGCTGGCTGGTCTCTTCGCCGCGCGTGTCGCTTTTGTCGTAGTGGCTCTCTTCATATCGCGCGAAGAGTTCCAGGTTGTCTCTGAACCGGTAGTTGCCTTGAACATAATAGCCGTCGAGGGTGGTGTCCGCGACATCCATCACTCCAGCGAATCCCGAATAGTCCAGGGGTTCCTGCATGTATTCGACGGTCAGGCTCCACAGGCCCGCATTATATTGCGCTGAGAGCACCCGGTAATCGATATCGATGGTGCCCGGGGGCAGGACATTGGTGGTAGCATCGAGGGCCAGAGTCGCGCCACTCAAGGACAGGATGAAGCGACCGCCGTCCCATTCATAGAGCAGGCGTCCTCCGGTGGTGTAGCCATCCTGTTCCATCTGCGCGTCCAGCGCGGGATCGAGATAGGATTTCTCCACGTTTTCATCGATCGGGGTGCGGCCGCTGAACAGCTGCAGGTTAAAGCGGTGGCTATCGGCCTGGTAGTTGCCAAACAGTTGCACCCCATCGCTGGAAAGCACCATGTTGCGCACCCGGTCCCAATAGATGGCCTGAGGCATGAAGATACCGGGGCGGGTGGCGGCGACGTCCCGAGTGTCGTTGTACAGACCGAATGGGTTTTTGTAACGTCCGAGGAGGATACCGAAACGGTTCTGCTCCTGGGTATACAGAGTGGTCTCGATCTGTGCATAGTCCAGACTGATGTCGCCGTCGTACATTTCGCCGGCGTTACGTGACAGCAGTTGCGCAGAGGCCAGAATCTGCGGTGAGACGCGATAGGAACTGTTGATGCCCAGTTCACGAAAATCCCAGCTGCCATCCTCGCTTTCGCCGAAGAAATTGTTATCCGTGGTTTTGACATAGGCCTGGGTAAGGAAACCGTGAAATTGCAGGTCGTCGTCAAAATCCAGGCTGTCCGCAGCCTGACTCGAGGATACGCACATGAGGAACAGGCCGAACCCGTAAAGCCAGCTCACCCATGCGCGGGCGGCTGACTTACTGTACCGAGAGTATCCGTACTTGCTCATCGATCTTTTCCTCGGATAGATAGCCGATCGCCCCCGGCGTGGTGGCAACCTGTTCTAGCATCTCCTGTTCGGTTTCGACTTTGATCGGGGCCTGTCCCATGCCCGAATAGATTTGCCGATCCCAGGCGCGTCTCAGCTGGTGAGGGAATACGCCCAGAACCTGTTTAGTGAAATCCATGTGCAGCGTACTGCTGTCGCCCATGACAAATACGCGGATGGGCGTGCCATCCGGCCATTGGGTCATTCGCATGCTGAAAATCGAGCGTAGGGTATTCTTCGAGATGTTCTCGAAATTAATGTCTCGGTTGGCGACCGGGTCGACTGCGTGAGCCGCGTCACAGACGAGGAGCAGTAATCCGATAGCGAATGCCCGGGTCTTCCGCATGCTTCTGGGTGGTTCCATGTTGTGATTAATCATCCATGTCGGCATCCCCAATGGGTAACTTTAGTGCAAAAAAACTGGATGATTTGCGATTTTACGACATTCTTACACCCTTTTGTTTCTTTGGTAACCCGTCTCGGATTCCGGTTGATTACCGGGACAAATGTATAACAGTGTTTATTTAAAACGGTTCAGTTTCTTTGCCACCTTTTCGCCACATTCCGCCCTAGGGATGTCCGGGTTTGGCAGCGGTACGCCAACTCCATCCGTTTAAATCACTACCGAACACTGAATACCGGCGCCGATCGGGACGATCCTCGCAAGCCAGGGATGGCACGCTGGTTCAACCAACGGGAGTGAAACGATGAAAAAACATTTAGTGGCAATGGGTCTCGCGGCAGTTCTTTCTCAGCAGGCAGTGATGGCGGATGAGGTTACTCAGGCCGTCAACGACCAGGCCTTCAAAGGGTCCTGGTTGGGGCTGTTGGCGGGTGGTCTCGTAGCCGGTCCCCCGGGTGCGGTGCTGGGATTCGCCGGCGGTGCGGTGATTGGGGATCTGCACTCCAAAAACCAGACGCTTATGGCGGAGGCTGAAGCGATCCCGGATCGGGAAGATGAAGCGGCTAAGAGCAGCGATCTGGCACAAGCCCTTCAGCAGGACGATCAGCAATTGATGCCGATGGATTTGGATGCCTTGCAGCAGGGTTTTCGATTCTGCCTGGGTTTTCGCACCGGCAGCAGTGCCATCGAACCCAAGATCGCCACCCAGTTGCAGGCTCTGGCGCAGATGCTCAAGGCGTTTCCCCAGTTTCAGCTGCAGATCGATGCCGGGGCCGATCAACGCGGTTCCGAGGCATTCAACCAGGCGCTGAGTCAGGCCCGAGCCGAGGCCGTGGTACAGCTGCTGAGCGAGGCCGGGTTACCTCGGGATCGCATGACCGCCCGCTATCAGGGTGAGTCGGGCGCCACCTATGCGCAGGATGATCTGGAGGGGTTGGCCTTCGATCGCATGGTGCAGATCACCCTGGTTCCGGGTGGTGAGTCATGAAAGGTATCCGTCAGCCTCTGAGTGAGGACTTTGTTTATGGCTCTCCCGAGCGGATACCCGGTTACAGCTATCGCTGGGTGCCGGCCCCCCGGGCTTGCCGTGAAACCCAACCCGCCAAGCGAAAGGGAGCCGGTCATGACGGGAAGCCATGCAACGAACCCGACTGAAGAGTCGCTGCCGTTCAAACGGGTGGATTTTCTCAAAGAGGTGATCTTGAGCCTGCTCGCCGCCGTGATGACCGGTTTGGCCGGGGGAGTGCTGCTGATCCTGCTGGTTTTTGGCTGGGGTAATGCCCAGGCCGAGGTCTCTGAACAACCCGGCGCCGAACTGCAGCTGCGGAGTCTCGACGGGCGCCTGATCGGCCAGGCGCCCCTGCTCAATACCGATGTCTCCGCGGAGATGACCGGTCCCCTGGCCCGGGTTCGGGTGGAGCAGGTGTTTCGTAACATCACCTCCGATTGGATGGAGGGCCGCTATCAGTTTCCGCTGCCCGAAGGATGCGCGGTGGAGCGCATGCGCATGCAGATCGGAGCCCGGCTGATCGATGGAGAGATCCGCGAGATGGAGGCGGCAAAACGCACCTATGAGCAGGCCCGCAGTGCCGGTAAGGGAGCCAGTCTGCTGAGCCAGCAGCGGCCGAACGTGTTCACTCTGGCGGTGACCAATATCGGTCCCGGGGAGGCGGTGCGCATCCGCATCGAGTATCAGCAACAGCTGGTATTCGAAGACCAGGGATACAGCTGGCGCTTTCCGATGGTGATCGGACCCCGCTACCGCCCATCGGGCCCCGGTGTGGAGGGTCAGCCGACGCAACCGGTGGCGCCCCCGGTGATCGCGGCTCAACCGGGTCTGGTCAATCCGCTCAGTCTGCAGGTGACCCTGGCCGGCGGGGAACAGGTGGCGGCGGTCACCAGCCGCTACCACCCGGTCGTGGAGGAGCGCGGTGGCGCGCAGCCGGTGGTGATCCGGCTGGCGGATGGTGAGGTCTCCTCCGACCGGGATTTCGTGCTGGACTGGCGCCTGCGCAGCGATGCGACGCCCCGGGCCCAGGTGTTCACGGAGCATTGGCAGGGACATGACTATGCGATGCTGATGGTGTTGCCACCGGTCGATGATCAGGCCAGCCCGGGGCTGCCGAGGGAACTGACCCTGGTGCTGGATCGTTCAGGATCGATGAGCGGACCCTCCATACACCAGGCAAAGGCGGCCCTGCAACTGGCCCTCGACCGGCTTGCGCCCCATGACCGGTTCAATCTGATCACATTCAATGATCAGAGCCAGTCCCTGTTTTCCCAGTCGCAGCCGGCCACCCCGGGTAACCTGAGACGGGCCCGGGATTTCATCCAGGGGGTGCAGGCATCCGGTGGAACGGAGATGATGCCGGCCCTGCAGCGGGCCCTGGGTCAGAGCGAACCCGAGGGTTTTCTGCATCAGCTGGTATTCCTCACCGACGGCAGTGTGGGCAACGAGCAGGCGTTGTTCGAGCTGATCCGTACTCGTCTGGGATCCCGCCGTCTGTTCACCATCGGCATCGGCTCCGCGCCCAACAGCCATTTCATGGAGCGGGCGGCGGAGTACGGGCGTGGCAGCTTCAGCTATATCGGCGCGGTGTCCGAAGTCTCTCGGGTCATGCAGGCGCTGCTCGAAACGCTGGAGCATCCGGCCATGACCGATCTCAGGCTCGACTGGGAAGGTGCGCAACCCTTGGAGGTCGAGCCCGGGCAACTGCCGGATCTCTATCTGGGGGAGCCGCTGATCCTGGCGCTCAGGAGTACCACTCTGCAGGCGGGGTTGCAGCTCTCCGGGGTGCGTGGCGAGACGGCCTGGCAGCAGCGTCTGACGCTGGATGCCGGGCAGATGCACCGCGGGGTGCATACCCTGTGGGCCAGGGCGCGGATCAAGTCGTTGATGGCCGACACCCGGCTCGATCAGGCCGCGCGGCGCCAAGCGGTGCTTGCCATCGCGCTGGAGCACCAGCTCATCTCCCCCTATACCAGTCTGGTGGCGGTGGAGCAGCAGCCCTCACGGCCCCTGGAGAAACCGCTCTCGGGGGGTGACATACCGATCAGCCTGCCCCATGGTTGGTCGTCCAAGGCGGTGTTCGGCAGCCTGCCGCAGACCGCGACACCCGCCGAGCTCTATCAGCGAATCGGGTTACTGCTGTTGCTGTTGGGTGTGGCCATGCGTCACAGGCTTAAATCCCGGGAGAGCGACACGGTAATCGGCTCATGAACCGCCGCAAACGCGGACTGATCTCCGCTCTGTTGCTCAGTGGCGGGCTGCTGCTGGGGCAGGGGGTCATGATCGAGGCCAAGGCCTGGCTCGCCCAGGGTTTGATCGCCCGGGCCTGGGATCGCACCCTGGCCGGGGAGCGACAGGTAAGCCCCTGGCCCTGGTCGGACACCTGGCCCGTCGCGCGGCTTGGGTTCCCGCAGCATGGTCTGTCCCTGATGGTACTGCGGGGCGACCAGGGTGCCAGCCTGGCCTTCGGTCCGGGCTGGACGGAGTCCACTCCGCGACCGGGCGAGGCCGGTGTGAGTGTCATATCGGGTCACCGGGACACCCACTTCCGGGTGTTGCGGGATCTACAGCCGGGCGAAATCCTGACGATACAGACATCAGAGGGACAGTTCCTGGCGTACCGGGTGGTGGAGACCGGGGTAGTGGATCGATCCCTGGGCTGGCAGTGGCCGCTGGATCGCTTCGCATCCGGTAACCCGGAGTTGCTATTGGTCACCTGTTATCCTTTTGATGCCCAGGTGCCCGGTGGTCCCCTGCGTTACCTGGTGCATGCCGAGCGGATCGGTGCGACGGTGCCCCGGCCCGACCCCGATGCCCCTGAGGGATCAACCGGTCCGGCGGGGCGGAATCCACCGTCGACTCTGATGTGAAAGGGTGCCCGATTTCATTCGGTAAGGGTGTTGCGGTGGCCCCCATGACTGCGCAAAGGTGACCTGATATGAGACACTAGCCTGATGAAACCCATTCGTATCTTTCGCCATCTGGTCTGTCAGCATCCGGGTTTCCTGGGGGAGTATCTGCAGCAGCGGGGCATCCCCTGGGAGATGGTCTGTGTGGATGAGGCGCACCCGGTTGAACTGGACGTGGAGAATGTCTCCGCTCTGGTCTTCATGGGGGCCGGGGTGAGTGTCAATGACCGGCTGTCCTGGATGGAGAGTGAGCTGGCGTTGATGCGCAGGGCCTTGGATCGGGATGTGCCGATCCTCGGGGTCTGTTTCGGCGCCCAGATGATGAGCCAGGCCCTGGAGGGTCAGGTGTACCGGGGTGAGGAGATGGAGATCGGCTGGCACCCGGTAAGACTGTGCCGGGAACACGATGAGGATGACTGGTTGACCGGGCTGCCTGACGAGTTCACGGTTTTTCAGTGGCATGCGGATACCTTCACCTTGCCGCGCGGTTGCCGCTCTCTGATCGAAAGCGATTGCTATCACCATCAGGCGTTCGCCTTGGGTGACCATCTGGGTTTGCAGTTTCACCTGGAAATGACCGAGGAGATGGTGAAGAACTGGATCCAAAGGTATGGCGGCGATCTGCGTCACCCCTCCGGCTGCCGGCACTCCAGCGAGATGATCCTCCTCGATCTGGAGAATCGCGTCGAACAACTGCATCGGATCAGTGTCCGGATGTACGGAAACTGGCTCGACCGGGTACTGGTAAGGAGTCGCGGATGAGGCCCCTGCTGCTGTTACTGCTGCTCGCCTGGCTGGGTCAGGTACAGGCGGACAACCCGGTCAACCGGGCACAAACCCTGCAACGTCTCGGTCCCGGAGTGGCGGAACGGATCAAAGCGCGTTTCGACTCGGCGGAGCTGGATTACCCCCCCGAGCGGGTGCAGTTGATCGCCCTCAAGGAGAGTCGTCGGTTGGAGCTCTGGGCCTACCAGAAGGGGCGCTGGCGGTTTGTCCACGACTACGCGATTTTTGCCGCCAGCGGCAGCGCCGGACCGAAGTTGCGCGAAGGGGACCGGCAGGTGCCCGAAGGCTTCTATCGCATCGTGGGGCTCAACCCCAACAGCAACTTTCATCTATCGATGAAGCTCAACTATCCCAATGCCTATGACTGGGTGCAGGCCGGCCGGGAGGGCCGCATGGCGCCCGGATCCAATATTTACATCCACGGCAGTGCCTGGTCCAAAGGCTGCCTGGCGATCGGCGACCACTACATCGAGGAGCTGTTTTATCTGATTACGGATATCGGCATGGATCGGGCCGCGGTTCTGATCGCACCCTTCGATTTCCGGGTGAAATCGGCGGCCACTCCCAGTCAGCCGGAATGGCTCAGTGATCTCTATACCTACATCAGTCTGCGCCTGAAGCAGTTTCCGGCTTCACAAAAGGTCCAGGATTGCGCCCAGGGTTGTCTGGATGCGCGCTATACAGGCGCTGGGGATTGAGCATCAAATCGGACGGGATCAAGTGTAGTGTCCTAAATTAATCCAATATTTTAGAGCGATCCTGGAATGATGTTCCAAATGATCCGCGGTTATTCTCAAGCGGAGCATGATAACGCGTCGATAGAGGCACGATCCATTTAAGACAGGTAGCGTATTTGAGTTCACCCTTCAATCTATTGAAGAGCTACTTTCCGAAAAAAATAGAATTTATTTAGGGCGCTACACTAATCCAGGTTTGCAAGATAGGTCGCCACCGCGCTCATGTCCCGATCGTTGAGCCGGATCGCAACGCCGGTCATCCATACATTGGTACGTCGGCCGGTGCGGTCCCGGAACTCCTTGAGCATCTTGATGACATAGTCATAACGCTGCCCCGCCAGGCGGGCATAGCCCTCCTGACCCCGGCCGTCGGCGCCGTGACAGGAGACACAGACGTTTTTGAAAATCCGCTCGCCTTCTCCAAGGAGTGCCGGATCACCGCCGCCTGAGGGCAGCATGGTCATGGACTCGTAATAGAGGGCGATCTTGATCTTGTCCTCCAGGGTGAAGGTCTTGGCCAGGTTGCTCATCAGGTAGTCGTTGCGCCGGCCATCGCCGAAGCGTTGAAACTGATCGACGATATAGGTGGGATTCTGTCCCGCCAGGTTGGGGGTCAAGGGTTTCACGGCCATGCCGTTCGGACCGTGACAGGTATTGCACAACACCGTACGGTCCTTGCCTTCCCGGACCATCGCCTGATACTGGCGCTTGTCCTTGGAGATTTCCGCAATCCGGATATCGAGCATCTGCCGCAGCTTCAATGCCTCTTCGGTATTCTCCACCTCGCTCATCGCGGCAAGCGGGAACAGGGACAGGATCATGCAGGCCAGGGGGAGGAAAACCGGCAGGTATCGGGAGGTGTATCGCAGCACCATGAGTGGCTCCATTCGCACGCAATTGTCGAAGCCTAACCCTGATACTGCTTGATTCAGAGCCCCATCTAACGGGGGATCAAGGTGGGAAGAGCCTTGAACCTGACAGACCGGCCAATCCGGACAGGAGTTCGTCAGGGTTAGGATTAACATAAGTATCGGCCGCATCCAGCTCGGCTTGATTTTCGGACCGTGAATTTTAGGTAGTAAATGCCTGAAATGCCGCGATCAGGCGGGTTTTACCCGGTTTATGGGGCAGTGTGGCCTGAAATTTGGTGTCTGGCTGCACTGCTCCCGTTGGATTCTCAAGCGTCGGCTGGGGAATTTTTGTAAGCTAGCCGGCGGTCGGCAACCCACAGCAGGATTCATCGTCAAGCGAATTATGGTACGTCAAGTCAGGAAAAAAGGCGCGAAAGCACAACCGGGAAAACGTCGGGCAGTCTGGCGTCGCTGGCTCATGATGGGCCTGTTGACCCTGATTCTGGCCACCTTCCTCTACACCCTGTATCTCGACCGGATCGTGCAGAACCGATTCGCCGGGCAGCGTTGGGCCGTGCCGGCCAAGGTGTTCGGCCGCTCCCTCGACCTGTTTCCCGGCGCCCCGGTCAGCGCGGCGCATCTGAAAGAGAGTCTGGAGGGTCTGGGCTATCGGCGGGTCAATCATCCAGACCGTCCCGGACAGTATTCCAGTTACCGGGAGCGGTTTCTGCTGCGCACCCGGCCGTTCCGTTTTCCGGATCTGGATCGACCCAGCGACTACCTCGAGGTGGTCCTCGACAGTCAGGGTGTGCGTTCCCTCAAGTATGCCGCCAAGGGGGAGCCGGTCGGTCACTACCGGATCGAACCCCGGCTCATCGGCAGTCTCAGATCGGCGCAGGGGGAGGACCGCATCCTGCTGCGCCGAAGCGAACTGCCCGATCGGCTGGTGGCGGCCCTGATTGCGGTGGAGGACCGGGGTTTCTATGACCACTTCGGCATCGATCCCTGGGCCATCGGCCGAGCCATGCTGGCCAATCTGAAGGCCAGCCGGGTGGTGCAGGGGGGCAGTACCCTGACCCAGCAGCTGGTGAAGAACTTCTTTCTCACCTCGGAGCGGACCTTCTGGCGCAAGTTCAATGAGGTGCTGATGGCCCTGATCCTGGATCTGCGCTACTCGAAGGAGGAGATCCTTGAGGCCTATGCCAACGAGGTCTACCTGGGACAGCAGGGGGGGCGGGCGATCCACGGGTTTGCTCTGGCGAGCCGATTCTATTTCAACCGTCCGCTGCAGGAGCTGGATCTGCCCAGGCTGGCGATGCTGGTGACCCTGGTGCGGGGTCCTTCCGCCTACGATCCCCGCCGGCATCCGCAACGGGCCCGGCAGCGGCGCGATCTGGTGCTGCAACTGATGGCCGAACAGGGGGTGATCAGTGCCGCCGAAGCCACCGTGGCGCAGGCCGCGCCCCTGGGCATCGAGGCGGGCAGCCTGCAAAGCTCCGGCAGCCCCGCATTCATGGACCTGGTCCGTCGCCAGTTGCGCCGAGACTACCGTGAAGAGGACTTGAATTCCGGTGGGCTGCGGATTTTTTCCACCCTGGATCCCTGGCTGCAGGAACAGGCGGAACAGGCTCTGCCGCAGCGTCTGGCGGGTCTGGAGAAGGCCCGTGGGCTTCCCCAGGGTAGCCTGCAGGGGGCCTTGACCCTGGCGGACGTGGAGACCGGCGAGGTCCTGGCCCTGGTGGGAGACCGCAATCCCCGCTTTGCGGGCTTCAACCGGGCCATCGATGCGGTACGTCCGGTGGGTTCCCTGATCAAGCCGGCGGTCTATCTCAGCGCCCTGTCGCAGCCGGGACGCTATCAACTGTTTTCCCGGGTGGAGGACACCCCGATTCGTCTGAAAGGCAGCAACGGGGAGATCTGGGCGCCGAGCAACTACGATCATCAGTCTCATGATCCGGTCAACCTGCAGCAGGCCCTGGCCGAATCGCTGAATCTGGCGACGGTGCATCTGGGGCTGGAAGTCGGTCTCGAATCGGTGATCGAGAGCCTCTATCAGCTGGGTGTGCGCCGACCCCTGCCGCAGTATCCCTCCCTGCTGCTGGGAGCGGTCTCCCTCTCTCCCCTGGAGATGACCCAGATGTACCAGACCCTGGCGAACGGGGGCTTCAGCGCCACCCTGAAATCGATCCGCGATGTGACCAACGACCGGGGTGAACCCCTCTCCCGCTATCCCCTGGAGATCGAATCCCGGGCCGATTCCAGAGCGGTCTACCTGTTACAGCATGCGCTCAATGAGGTGACCCGCAGCGGCACCGCCAAGGGGCTGCAGAGCCTGTTGCCGGCCGGGATCGAGGTGGCCGGCAAAACCGGCACCACGGATCAGCTGCGGGACTCCTGGTTTGCCGGCTTCGACCGGCGCCGGGTGGCCGTGGCCTGGGTAGGCCGGGACGACAATGAATCCACCGGTTTGACCGGTTCCGCGGGGGCCATGCAGGTGTGGGCGGCCTTGATGAACCGCATCGGCCTCTACTCCCTGGGATCGCAGGCCCCCTACGGCATCGAGACCGTGTCCATCGATCCGCAGACAGGGCTGCTCGGCGAAGGCTGCCGGGATGCGGTGAAATATCCGGTGATCAAGTCCGGTATGAGTCTGGAGAAGGCCCCCTGCGCCCGCTCCCGATCGTTTCTGGATGAGGGAGTCGAGTGGTTTCAGGGGCTGATCAAACGACCCTGATCCGCAACCGACCCAGGGATATCATTTCGCAAAGCCCCGATTGCTGTTCGAGTGGCTGGACGGGGTCCAGTCACAGGTTGACCCGCATCAGCGGCCGGTTCGATAGTGTTGGTTGCCGAGTCCGCAGATAGGCTACAATCCGGGCAGAATACAATTCCCTACGTGTCAGGAGCCACGGCTTGACTGTATATGCCGCCGACAAATTGATTGCCCAGGCCCGGGTGCTTGCCGCCGAATACCGGCGGACCATGGGCAAACCTCTGCCGGGTATCAGCAATGAAATTGCCGAATTCGATGCACTCAAACTACTGCAACTGACACCCAATACCGAAGGGGAAGGGGGCTACGACGCCATCGACCCGGGGCGGGGCGATAAACGCATTCAGATCAAATCCCGGACGATTTTCGATGAGAGCAAATCCGGTCAGCGTATCGGCCAACTCAAACTGGACAAGGCCTGGGACAGCGTGGTGCTGGTCATCATGGACGAGGAGTACCAACCCTGTGAGATCTACGAGGCCGAGCGGGACGATCTGCTCGAGTATCTCGATCAGAACAACAGTAACCGGGCCAAGCGGGGCGCCATGTCGGTGGCGCGTTTCAAGATCATCGGTCAACGGGTATGGACGCGGGAAGGCGGGCTAGAATTGGAACTCTGGGACAACCAGTCCGACTGAGCCCATGACCGACTACGCGGAGATATTCGGCCCGCAGGGCTGGCTGGCGAATCGTATCCAGGGTTTTTCCCATCGCCCGCAACAGCAGGCCATGGCCGAGGCTGTGGCCGAGGTCATGGCGCAGGGCGGTTCGTTGATCTGCGAAGCCGGCACCGGTACCGGCAAAACCTTCGCCTACCTGGTGCCCGCCCTGATGTCCGGTTCCAAGGTCATCATCTCCACGGGCACGAAAAACCTTCAGGACCAGCTCTATCACCGGGACCTGCCGCGGGTGCGCGAATGCCTCTCCAGTCCGGTCTCCAGCGCCCTGCTCAAGGGGCGCGCCAACTACCTGTGTCTCTACCGCCTGGAAAACACCCTGGTGGAGGAGGTCCGCCTCACCCGGGAACAGTTGAGCCAGCTGCAGGCGATCCGCAAATGGTCCATCGGGACCCGCAGCGGGGACATCGCGGAGATGTCGGAAATCCCCGAAGACGCCACGATCTGGCCGGTGGTGACCTCCACTACGGACAACTGCCTGGGACAGGAGTGTCCCGCCTACAGCAAATGCCACCTGGTGGAGGCGCGCAAGCGGGCTCAGGAAGCGGATCTGGTGGTGATCAATCACCATCTGCTGTGCGCCGATCTGAGTCTCAAGGAGGAGGGCTTCGGCGAGCTGTTACCCAGCGCGGACTGCTTCATCCTGGACGAGGCGCACCAACTGCCGGATGTGGCAGGCGCCTTCTTCGGCGTCACCCTCAGCGGACGCCAGCTCCTCGAGCTGGCGGGGGATTGTCTGACCGAATTCCACCGGGAGGCGCCGGATGCCCGGCAACTGCAGGAGCGGGCGGAGCGGCTGCAGCAGGTCAGTCGGGATCTGCGTCTGACCTTCGGTCTGGATGTCCGCCGGGGCGCCTGGTCGGAAGTGGCGGACAACCTCGCAGTGACCAATCAGCTCGACGCCCTGGAAGAGGCTCTGCGGGAACTCAGTGAGGTACTCCAGGCCATCGAAGGCCGGGGCAAGGGACTCGACAGCTGCAAGGAGCGCAGCAACCAGTTGAGTCAGCGTCTACGGTTGCTTAGGGACGAAGAGGACAAATCCTCCATCCGCTGGTTCGAGACCCAACGGACCAGTTTTCGCCTCAATCGCACCCCTCTGGATATTTCAGAGATCTTTCAAACGGTCATGAAGGCGCATCCCGCGTCCTGGATTTTTACCTCGGCGACCCTGGCGGTGGGCGACAGTTTCGAACACTTCTCCGCGCAGCTCGGATTGCAGGACGCAGAAACCCGCTGCTGGGAGAGTCCCTTCGACTACCCCCGGCAGGCGGTCTGGTACCTGCCCCACGGACTGCCGGAACCCAACGATCCCACGTTCAACCGGGCCGTCTCCGATATCTCCATACCGATTCTCGAGGCGAGTAACGGGCGGGCCTTCCTGCTCTACACCAGCCATCGCGCGCTCCAGGAAGCCGCTGAGTATCTGCAGGACCGGATCGACTACCCCATGCTGGTGCAGGGCACCGCGCCGCGCACCGAACTGGTGGAGCGGTTTCGCGAAATGGGCAATGCGGTGCTGCTCGGTACCTCCAGCTTCTGGGAAGGCATCGATGTGCGGGGCGAGGCGCTCTCCTGCGTGATCATTGACAAACTGCCCTTCGCCTCGCCCGGCGATCCGGTACTGCAGGCGCGCATCGACGCCCTGCGCAAACGGGGCGGCAATCCCTTCATGGCCTATCAGGTTCCGCAAGCAGCCATCGCTCTCAAACAGGGCGCCGGCCGACTGATCCGCGATGAGACCGATCGGGGTTTGCTGGTGATCTGCGATCCGCGCCTGATCAGCAAGCCCTACGGCAAGGTCTTCGTGCGCAGCCTGCCGCCCATGACCAAGACCCGGGATCTGGATGTGGTGAAACGATTTTTCGCCCTGGCCGACGCATCAAAACAGGAAGGCTCGCATAGCGCTGAGTGATGTTAAACGGGAAGAAAGTCCCTATAGAATCGTAACTGAAATAATCCCAGCGTTCTGCTCTTTGCATAGCTCATTTCAATAATCCATGCAGATTCAATTGGCTCCATATGAAATAGGAGGCGAATTGCACGAAATGCACGGTATCCAATATCAGACTATTTGTTCTGTTTGTGGTGAAGAACTGGTAACTCAAAGATGTTTAGTATAAAAAAACATATAAAAGGGAGATTGCGGATCTCTGAATCACGGCCCCCCAACATATAAGCATTTGTGCGCCATGCTGCGCACGGCGCACAAATGCTTATATGTCAGGCCAACAAAAAGGAAAGACATGCTACGGAATACTGTATTTGTGATTTTGATTCTGTATTCAGGACTTGCAAGCTCGGAGACAGAGTTCAAATCACAGGAAGAGTTTGGTAAATGGCTTACTTATTACTATCTCAAGCCTGAACCAGAGAATATTGTCCAAGCCGTTCGCTACATGAGCGAAAGTGGCTTTTTAGAAAATGGAAAAACATATCCACCAATCTTTGGTTTCCTAGCGGGAGTATTCAAGAACAATCCTAGTAAGGTAGGTTCTTGGGTAAATGATCTAAGCTCATTAAAAGACTCATCATATGGTGTTGTTGTCCTAGGCGTTTGGTATGCCAATATTTCGGATTCAAAAGAAAGAGTGTATGCCATCCTAGAAAATCGCCCAGCACTTAAGGAACAGTTTGGTTACCTTTACAAAGGGCCGCCAATGGAAATTCGTCAAATCCCCCTTGAACAAGGCTCATGGGTTTTGGATGCGCTTTGGGGGAATTTTATGGCTACAGGCAACACGGAACCCGTAGCAAGAATAATGGAAGCACTCCCGTGGCTTGACGTCAAAGGAGAAACAAACAAGTTGCTTGTGGCTGGTGCGGCGCGTTGGTCTTTAACGTCAAATGCAGAGCAGCATGAGAAGGTAATGGTTATCTGTGAAAGTGAAATAGAGGAACAGCCACCTGCCGTCAAAGAAAAACTAAAAGCTATTATTGCTGAGGCAAAGAAAGGGTCTAACAAGCCCATCAAGCCGCAATGAATCTGCACGGCTTATGGGAAAGGTTAGAAGCAAAAGAGAAGAAGCATGAAGCAAGAATATAGTAGAAACGGGTACTATTTGATTCAGGGTGTTTTTAGTGATGAAAACGTAACCTTCCTGCAGAATGAACTGTCTGTTTTTGAGGGAAAACCAAATAATTATGGGATAAGAGATTTAATGAATAAAGTGCCATATATCAAAAGGATGGCGTCATCTTCACCATTGATTGATATTGCAAAAGAAATATTAGGAGATAATGCGCGTCCAGTAAGGTCGGTGTTCTTTGATAAAATTGAAGGTGCAAACTGGAATGTGGCTTGGCATCAAGACACATCCGTAGCATTAAAAAATAAACATGAAGTCAGTGGTTTTGGTCCTTGGAGCGAAAAACAAGGTGTGATACATGCTGAACCGCCTGCAGAATATTTAGCCAATACTTTAACATTGAGAATACATCTTGATAAAGCAAACACTGAAACAGGTGTGCTACGGGTGGTACCTGGCACACACAGGGGTGGCAGAGTCAAATCAAGTGAAATATTAACAATCGTTGATAATTCCACTGTAGTTGAGTGTAACGCTAATCCTGGTGATGTCCTGCTAATGAATCCTCTACTATTCCACTCATCTCGAAAGGCAATCCACCCACGCCATAGAAGGATAATTCACATAGAATATTCTGCTATGACGTTACCGAATCCATTGGAGTGGTATGAATGTGCGTAATAGCTTCTAACAAAACATTGCATCGAATATGCCGCTGAATGCGGCGTTATGTGTAGATAAGGAAAATACATGGCAGCATACATCATTCTAAGAATAGCCGTCCTAGATCCAGATAAGCTCAAGGCCTATCAAAAGGTCGCTCCTTCAATAATTGAACAGTATGGAGGAAAGCTATTGGCGCGGGGTGGGGAGGTGATTTCGTTTGAAGGGCCTAATGATAATCGCCGCACGGTAATGATCGAATTTTCATCTATGGAAAATGCTAAGAGATTTTACAATTCTCCTGAGTACACAGAAGCAATAGCATTGCGAAAAGGTGCCGCTGAGTTCGAAGTGGTAGCTGTCGAAGGCTTGGATTAAATCAATTAGTCACCTAACAAAACCAATTCACACGGATGAGAGTTTCTCCGGTTTCGTTGGCACCCTGAACTAACCCTTCAGGAGAAAACAGAGAGGCCAAAACCAGGCCCGATAACGACCTATAAATACTGTGAGGAATTCAAGGCGACCACCGTTAAGCTGAGTGAATTATCCGGGGTACAAAGTACACGCCACTACGGTATGCCTTTTAATAACGCGTTATGTGTCATATGGACATTCATAGGAAAATAACTGATGAAATGGATAAATAGCCTTGCATTATTTTTGTGTTTAGTTGTCGTCGTAACTGGCGTACAAGCCGGCGCGGTTGTCAAAGATGGCGTCTTGAGTGTTTTGGAGCCAGTTCAAAGTTATGAGAAAGAGGGGGATTACAAAACCATATCCGTGGTTGGAAGGATAAAAAATAACTCCTCTTCATATGTTAATAACGTCATAATCGAGTCTCAGTTCTTTAATGGAAAAGGAGAATTAATAGATGCAGTTACAGAGGAGCAGTATTCGTTAATCGTTCCGCCAAATGAAACAATTGCATTTTCTGTATCGAAACAAGCAATACACGAGAAAAGCGATTATTCTTCGAATAATGTACGTATTACGTACGCTGAAATCAAATCATCTTGCAACACCAAGAAAGATAATTGGTTTGTTAAAATGTTAATAAATTTGGCGCCTTTAATTATATTCATGGCAGCATGGATCATTATCGTGATCCGCTTTCAAAAGAAGTCTCCTCAGGCAAAAACACTAACCTTGATTGAGCAGCAGAATGATCTGATCAAAAAGAACGGTGAGCAATTTAAGGAGTTTCTTGAGGTTGTTCGTGAGTATGCAAAGAAAACCACATAACAATAAACTTGCATAAAGCTGATGAATGCGACGTTGAGGCTGTAGAAAAACTGTAGTTCGGTGACTTGCCGGTCTGTCCAGTCTTTGGTTTTGTCGACATCTACATGCAGCACGACATAAAAAAGGTTCGAAAGAATGGTGTAGGCGCAAACGTCTTCTTGCGATGATCTCGGCCCGTTACTCGGCAAAACATTTCGATCAGAGCGAGCGAACGCACCTCACCATGTTGTCCAGTCGCAGCAGATCACCCTGTGGCCCGTGGTAGTAAAAAGAACCAAAACCGACATCCGCTACCCCATCGGATTGAACGCTGATGTTGCTTTTGTGATTACTGCGCTGGGCGCCGGCGCCATGGACGTCGATCAGGGCGCTATTGAAGTAACCCAGCGCTCGACCGAAGGCGATGTAGGTGGCTGAATCGCCCAATCCCGTAAAGGTTGCGTGGGTGGTTGAGGCCCAGTAGTAGCCCCAGTCCGTCTCGCCTCTCTCGTTGGTAAAGGCTGTGGCGTTGAAGAGGGGATTGATGGCTGCGCTGCCGCTGTAGTCGGGTGCGCGATCGTAGTCGACGATACTCTGTAGCTCCTTGACATCGGGCAGACGCCAGTCAGTCCAACCACCCGTGGTGCTCGCTTCGCAGTGGGCGATCGCATCTTCGAAGTCTGTCGAGTGGTAGTCATCGGTCTCCCACATCAGGCCGGTGGTACTGTCGCTGATGGTGGCGTCACCGTTGTCGATAAACTCGTTGAAACCGTAGGCGCTGTTTCCCGTCACGCAGTGCACATAAAAGGTCTTGGGGTTACTCACGGGATAGGCATAGGGGTAGCCCTTGATTCGTCCATCGATAAAATTGACCCCGAACATGGTGGCCGCTCCACCGATGGTGCCGTTGGGCGAGACATAGAGACTCGTGGTGGCGTATTGTGCGTCGATGATGCGCTCGCCGGCCGAGGTGTCGCCAAAGCCCGGTTCGAATATCGCATCATCGAGAAAGGGGCTTAGCAGAGACGTATCGGTGCCTGAGTAACCGCTCGGATCGGTGCCTGAGAAATCGATCAACGAATAGAGTTCCTTGATCGACGGCAGGCGCCAGCTGTAACCACCGTCACTGAGTCCGGCACAGTAGCTCACTGCGTTGGGTTGCGTCCGCTTGTCGCTGGCGTCGACGCTACCGCTGTCATCGATGTCAGGGCTCCGGGTCCAGATCAGACCGGTCACATTGTCGTAGACCAGGGTGCCGTCGTCGCTCAGGGTGTAGTCGGGCGGGTTGCCGCTGTAGTCCGCGTCGTAGCCTGCCCCGCTACACACTGTCTCAGCCCCGGTGGCCGAGTCGTAGCACTGGCTCTGGTTGGTACCGACCAGATTGTAGCGTCCACTGACGCAGCGCACCTCCACATCGACAACTGCGGCGCCGGAGAGAGTGCCATCGCCATGGATTACGTTGCAATGTCCATCCGGGGAGCTGGGTTGTGTCGCCACGCTGACGCTGTAACGGCTGCCATCGCTCAGCTGAGTCGCGAAGGTAAAGCTTCCGTCGTTGGCGATTGAGAGGTCGTCACCGGCGTTATTGCGTAGCACCAACCCGGAGCCAATCAACCCGCTAACCGTACCGCCCACACTGAACTCGTCATCGCTTTCGTTGGTGGTCGAGGAACTGGGGTCACTGTCACCGCTACCCCCGCAGGCGGCCAAGATGAGTGCGAGCGGTATGGGTCCCCATTTCAGCAGATTTCGAATCGACATGGTGCGCACTCCCAAATAATCACCCGATGCTTCGGGCCTGTCTAATCAAGATTTAAGTCGAAAACTATGGAGGCAATGTGGATGAACGGTGAAGAATGAAACTTCACATTTGTCACACTCACTTTAAACCTTCACGCTAAGTCTGCACTAACTCGAGGCGAATGACACTATTTTCAAACCAACGCCTGATTACTCAGTATGAAATGAGCCAAGGTTTGGCGGTTTGGGTTTTGTTTTAGGTGTTCCCTTCGCGCAGGGCTATAGGTAAATCCTCTTCTTCCTGGCCCTCCCACGCGAGGGGAGAGAGAAAGTGCATATCAAGTGCATGTCATGATTCATTTTTCGCTCGTTCCCACGCTCTGTGTGGGAATGCAGACCCGGGCTTGCTCAAGCCTAACAGGTTTGGTCAATGCAATTTCATTGATCTCTGCACTAAGGGCGAAGGGAGACGTCTGGAGGGTTTTATATTATCCCGCAGTGCTTCTCATTCTGCCGGATCCCGGGTTCCACTTCGTTTTACCCGGGCTACGGGTGAGGTGGGACTCCCGTGTGGCTGAGCATGGTGGGAAATCAGGCAGACTTATGCAAACATGTTCGGGATCTGGTCTTGCAATAATGACCCTATCCGCCGCCACCTGACCATGAACATGGTGGCCGACCTGTTTTCATAGGTACAACAAGCCACGCTCGGTGGTCGTGAAATACAAACGAACCTATAGGTCTGCAGGAACAGGCAGAGAGTGGGAACGCTCATGGTGTTTATCCCCACGAGACCGCGAACATAATCAGATAGACAAAAAAGCCCCAGGATGGGGGGATCCTGGGGCTGAATGACGATGCAGTGATGAAATACGTCGACGGTCCGAACTTCAATGATCACCCGGATATTCGATACCCTGGCTTCGAGTTGTGATTTTTTTACGGTCCCGTCTGAATCACTCAATCGTTATCAATTACCCAGCGCCGATCCGTAACTTTTGTCGATCACCGGGATGTGATGGTCCAGCCAGTTTTTGATGAACGACATGGTGCCGTCTTCGATATCGGCATCGCCCGCATGGAATTTTTCCTGCAAATCGGCACAGGTCTGAACCAGTTGATTGTGCTCCTGGCGATGCGCATCAAGGCCCTTGTAACCCCGTTCTTCCATTAATTGTTCTTCGGTCTGGAAATGTTCAACGACAAAATCGATCAAACTGTCGAGCCGGTTACCGATGTCGCTGCGTCCACCAGCGGTCACTGCGTCATTGAGGGCATTGACACGATCAAACAGTTCCTGGTGCTGGTTGTCGCAAATTTCAACGTTGGTGGCGTATTTGTCATAAGTCCATTGCATTAATGACATGCTCTCGTTCCTCTCTCGTAAAAAGTGTTTTCCATAATGTTTTGATCTCTTGCAGTACAGGAATCAAAAGCGTATCTCCGCGGGGTAAACTCCGCATCCGTTGTGGTTCGAAATACTGTATACGCTTTTCTGTATGCGACTGGTTGACGTTTCACTCAGTGATAGTGCTTGAGATTCACGACTCTCCAGTGCCGACCCGCCGCTTAATACGCTGGACCGCTTGAGACCCGCCAAGGTCGTGATGAGTGAATCCTGTGTTCCCGTGTGCGTTCAATACCTGCAGCGGGATCGCAGCGGAGTGGTTTCTTTGGTGTATCCATGTTTCTTGAGTCGATCCCTGATGATCGAAATGGTGTGGATGAAAACGGACGATCACTCTCGAATAACAACTCCGTGCTCGAGGTGGAGACGGGATTCTATATTAAAAAAACCGACAATGAACAGGGTTATTGTTCAACGATGTTTATTAAAAACGGTTTAAAAACAGTGAGATCCCGTGCGATAGAATGGATTGGCTGTAGAATACTCTGTACGCCTGTCAGGTCTGCAAGGCCAGAGTAGACAAAGCTTGCTTGTCATCATTCTGGTAATCCCGGATTCCGCTTCGCTGCATCCGGGCTACGTTTCGGTTCGCTTCAGAAGGCTAGGCTTTGGATGCCCTATACCCCGATATCATTCTGGTAATCCCGGATTCCGCTTTGCTGCATCCGGGTTACGTTTCGGTTCGCTTCAGAACGTTAGGCTTGGATGCCCTATACCCCGATATCAATGTAGGAACGCGCAAGCTTTTGCAAGGCTATCATGTAGGCCGCTGTGCGATAGTCTTCAATCAGCGGATTACGCTGTCGAATATCGATGATCTCCTGCATCGCCTGGCGCATGCTGTCATCCAGACCGGAACGCACCAGATCGAGTTCGTCAGCGCCCCGGCAGAGACTTTTGCTGATCCATTCCGGAACCGTACGTCCCATGGTTTCTTCGAGAGCCGCCACGATCGTGCGGCCCCGGGATTCGTCGAGTCGCCGTTCGATGCGGCCGAAACGCATGTGGCTGAGGTTGCGGATCCATTCGAAATAGGAGACCACCACGCCACCGGCATTCACATAGGCATCGGGCAGAATGGTGATGCCCCGGTTGCGGAGGATGCGGTCGGCTTCGAAAGTTACCGGTCCGTTGGCGGCTTCCGCGATCAGTTTGGCCTTGATGTTCGGTGCGTTGTTTTCCGTTATCGCGGCCTCGATCGCGGCGGGTATCAGAATGTCGCATTCGTATTCGAGAACAGAGTTACCATTCTCGATGAATTCGCCTCCGGCGAATCCCTTCAGTCCGCCGTGGGAGGTACGATGGTAGTAGGCCTCCTCCACGTGAATGCCGTCCGGATTATAGATGGCGCCGTCACGTACGATGATGGCGATGATCTTCGCGCCGTCCTCCTCGGAGAGAAACTTGGCGGCGTGGTAGCCTACGTTGCCCAGTCCCTGGATGATGATGCGCTTGCCTTCGAGGGTGCCATCCAGGCCGCTCTCGCGCAGCTCCTCCTTATGCCGGAAGAACTCCTGCAATGCATACTGCACACCTCGTCCGGTAGCCTCGGTACGCCCGTTGACACCCCCATGGGCCACCGGTTTTCCGGTCACGCAGGCGAGTGCGTTGATGTCCTCGGGATAGAGGTGTTTGTAGGTGTCCGCAATCCATGCCATCTCCCTTTGCCCGGTGCCCATGTCCGGAGCCGGTACATTAGTGGAGGGACTCAGGAAACCGGCCGCGGCGAGTTCCCGGGTAAAACGCCGGGTGATCTGTTTCAACTCGTCACGATTGTAGTTATTGGGATTGATGTACAGACCTCCCTTGGAGCCGCCGAACGGCACATCCACGATCGCGCATTTGTAGGTCATCAATGCGGCGAGCGCTTCCACCTCCTGCTGATCGACACTTTCCGAGTAGCGCAGACCCCCTTTGGCGGGCAGACGATGGACACTGTGCACGGCGCGCCATCCGGTGAATACCTCGACCTTGCCGCGGATCTCCACCGGGAAGGTAACTTGCAGCACCGATGTGCAGCACTTGATGGCATTGGCGATGCCGGGTTCCAGATCCATCAGGGCGAGGGCGCGATCCACCATGTGATCAACGCTTTGTCGAAAGGTCAGGCCAGAGGGGTTTTCAGTCACGTTACACGCTCGCAGGATTATTGTTGGAGTGTTCTTCCGCCGTCGACCGGTATGATCTGTCCGGTGATGTAATCGGCGTCTCGGTGCAGAAACACCACGGTACGGGCAATGTCTGAGACCTGTCCGGGGCGTTTCAATGCGGTTCTTTCCACGATGGTCTTGCGATCCTCGTCACTGAGTCCCTGCTCAGGCCAGAGGATGGCGCCCGGTGCGACTCCGTTAACCCGGATCTCCGGACCCAGCTCGCGGGCCAGGGATTTGACCAGCATGGCATTGCCCGCCTTGGCAATGGAGTAGATTGGGTGGTCCTTCAAAGGCCGGAAGGCATGAATGTCCACCAGGTTGATGATCGATCCGTGTCGTTCACGCAGCAACGGAGCCGCCGCGCGGGAGAGAAAGAAAGGCGCCTTGAGATTGCTGCCGATCAGATCATCCCATTGGGACTCCGTGACCTGGTCGAGTGGGGTGGGATAGAAACTCGACGCATTGTTGATCAGCAGATCGAGCCCACGGTTGTGTTCACGCACCTGATCAAGCATCCGTTCATGACTCTCGGGATCGAGCAGATCCGCCTGGATCAGGTGAACGGAGTGGGGGCGACGGCCTTCCAGTCGCTGCTTGAGATTTTCCGCGGCGTCCCGGGAACGGCGATAGTGAATGAACAGGTCCATGCCGAGCTGGTGAAGCTGTTCGGCGACCGCTGCTCCGATGCGATGGGCGGCGCCGGTGATCAGACCCGTTTGACCGGTGAGCGTCTCGCCCGGGCCCGATTCATCGGAATGACGCTGAGTCATCAGATACTCCATGGTTGAACTTTATGGATGTCGGAATGTTCTATTCATCCGGTTGCAACGGGCCAGGCAGATGCCGATGCCGAGAGGGTCAAACTGACCGGGATGGCATCGGAGCAGAGCCGGAGGCGCATCCCATGATGGCCGGATCAAGTTGTTCCAAATGCACCTTGATGCGGAGATGTGAACCGATTAAGGTGCCCGTCTAACAGGCTATTGAAATGCTACTCAGAGGATACGATCCTGCGTTGAAATACGCCTCATTATGCTCATTTGCTCCAGTAAGCTGCGCATTATCGACGAATTTCGCCTTGTTCGTACTCGCCTGAGCGAATTTCAATAGCCGGCTAACACTAACTTTAGCGGATTCAAACAGGTTTCTAAACCATGCCGGATTGTCTCAATCCCCAAGCCCGTACCACAACTCATACGCTGCCGATGCCGGATCCCAAGGATCAGGCGGTGAGTGAACGTTTGACGCGCCAGATCGCGCGCGAAATCGACAAAGCGGGGGGGAGCATCCCCTTCGATTGCTTCATGGAACGGGCGCTCTATGCGCCGGGATTGGGCTACTACGTGGCCGGCAGCCGCAAGTTCGGCGAGCACGGGGATTTCATCACCGCACCGGAAGTATCACCCCTGTTTGCCCAGTGTCTGGGGCGGCAGATCGCACCGGTGATGAGCGCCGCGGGTTCTTCTCAGGTGCTGGAGTTTGGCGCGGGTTCCGGACGTTTGGCCACGGATCTGCTGCTCGGGATGGAACAGTTGGGTCAACTACCGGAACACTACGCGATCCTTGAGGTCAGTCCGGAACTCCGCGCCCGGCAGAAAGCGACCCTGCAAGCCGAGGCGCCACATTTGCTGAACCGCGTGACCTGGCTGGAACAGATGCCGGATCGGTTCTCCGGCTGCGTGATCGCCAACGAACTGTTGGATGCCATGTCCGTGAGCCGTTTTCGCATTCGCAATCAACGTATCGAGGAGTGCTTCGTCGGATATCGCGACGGGACATTCCAGGAGTGCTACCAGACGGTAAAAACTCCGGGACTGGAACAGGCCGTGACGCTGCTTCAGCGTCAGTTGGGACGCGCATTGCCCGATGACTATGTCACGGAAATCAATCTACGACAGGCGGCCTGGCTGAAGGCGTTGGGCCAGGCGATGCAAAAGGGTGCGGTGCTGTTGATCGATTACGGCTACAGCAGCGCCGAGTACTACCATCCCCAACGCAACCAGGGCACTCTGATGTGCCACTATCGCCACCGGGCCCATGCTGATCCCTATCGCTGGGTGGGGCTGCAGGACATCACCTGTCATGTGGACTTCACCGCCGCGGCCCGCGGGGCGCTGGAATCGGGATTTCATCTGGGGGGATATACCACTCAGGCCCATTTTCTGATTGCCAACGGTCTCGATACCTTACTCGCGGAATCGGATCCGAATGACGTGGCCCGCCACATGGCCCTGGTTCAAGGTGTGAAAAAGCTCACCCTCCCATCTGAGATGGGGGAGAAGTTCAAGGTGCTGGGTTTGCTGAAAGGACTCTCAATCAACCTTCAGGGATTCGCCCTAAGGGATTTTTGCGAAAGACTCTGAGTGGCGGATTTCGATCCGGTGCTTTCAGTGCAGCGCCCGATAGGAGTCCATCAGTGAGGCGCGCAACAGCGCCCGGTACTCATCCTGCTTGAGGTTGTAGCCGACAATGGGATCGGTTAACGGGGTTCCGTCCGGCGCCAGGAAAACCAGGGTCGGTACGGCATAGATTTTGTAGCGTTCCTTGAACTGTCTGCTGCGTATCGGATCGCCGTTGAAGTCAGTCACCTTTCCGCCCGAATTGATATCAAACTCCCGGATCAGTGGGGGTTGCAGAGAGCAAGTGTCCGGAAGTGGGGTGAGGATGTCCTTGCGAAGCTGTTCGCAATACCCGCATGCTTCGGATTCGAAGACCGCCAGTATGGGTACATGACCCTGTTTGGCGGCCTGAGAGACATCGGCCCAGTCGCGGGTGGAAAGTAGGTCGTCTGCCTGAGTGAGGCCGGTGATCAGGGCCAGAAGAATGCTCGAAAGATACTGCTTGATCATCAGTAGCTGCTACTTGACTGGATGATGGTGGTGAATAGTATATCGATAAGTTCTAATATTGCAATGCAAAAAACGACTTATGCCGTGTCGACGTGCGCGGCCGCTGCAATGAATCATGAGTGTTTATGATGCCCGGCGAAGAGGGCTAGCCGGCTTCCGGGAGCAGCATATAGGTTGGAATGGGGACCGGTAATTTCTTGAAAAGCAGGAAGTTACCCCCCTCATCCCGCATGATCATACGTCCTTCGTCAAGACGGTACTGGTAAGCTTGTGTGACCCCCGATTCGGGATCGTGCATCAGCAGGTAATCGCCCTCGATCCGGTATCTCCCGTCCCGATAGACCTCGGCACTGGCATAAATGCGGAAGTACCCATACATCACCAGTACGATTTCACCACCCTGACCAACCCAGATGCCATCCACGTCCGATGCGGTCTGGTAACTGTATTGAGGCTGAGTGATCCCCGGAATCAAGGATTGACCGGGCAGGTACGCGCCGGGAATTCCCGTGATCGAACCGGGCATCATGCCCGGTGCGGCTCCAGGAAGCGTGCCGGGCATATAGCTGCCTGGATAACCCGGCATGTAGCTGGAATAACCGGGGATGTTCCAGGGTTGATAGCCAAAAGGCGATATTCCGCTGTTGAAAGGTTGTGAAGATGAGGAGAAGTCCCAACCGTCTTTCTTCTTGAACTTAAACGCCAGGTTGCCCATGGCGTCCATCATGGACAGCATGGCTTTGCTCATGATCTCTGCCGGGGATGCGGCAGTCACGAGTGTCGGACAGAACAGGGCGATGACCAGGATGCAGGTAAAAAGTCTGCGGCCAGGTCGGTCGTTCGACGGGGTCACACGGTTTCTCCATGACACGGAGACAGGCTGCTGGATTCTGCGGAATCGGATGACAGGGATAACGCCAGGGTGCGCAGACCGGCAGGTTTCCGTGCGCGGTCACTCATGAACCGCTCTGCCGATGAGTCGATTCGACACGGGATCTGTTGGGTCGATAAGTGATTCATGGGCTGCTTCAGTCAGATATTCCGTGTCAGGGATGATAGCAATCCCGTTAACTCTTGACCATGAACTCTTGCCAGAACGCTGTAATGGTGGTTAGCTTTAGCACTCGTAATTACGCGGTCTGCGTCAGCCGAGAATGTGCGGGTGAAATCCTCCAGAGGGAACCACAGGGTATCTGGAGAATGGTTTCCGCGCGTTGGTGACGATCAGGCTGAGCGGATATCGAATGGAAGATTCTGCCGAACCGGTGAATCTAATCGATCACAAAAACAGACGATGACGGAGGAGCTTGATGAGTGCTCACGGGGGAGTAGTGGAAGAGCGTAGGACAGCCACCCAGGATTTGATTGACAAGCTTCTCCAGGAACGCCAGGAGATGCTGGTCCTGTTTTGTGAGGTTGCGGGACTCGAACCCTATCATCGTTCGTCTTCTCTGGACGATCAGCTGCAAACCTTCTGTCAGGTACTCATCGATTACACGGCGTTTGGTCACTTTGAGGTTTTTGGACGCATCAGCGACGGTAACGAACGCCGCAGTGCGGTGCTCAAAGTTGCGGAGAAAATCTATCCCGATTTCGTCAAGGCCAGCGAATTGGCGGTTGCCTTCAATGACCGCTACGATCTGTCCGATCATCAACTCAAGCTGGACCATCTCCCAGAGGATCTCTCCCGGCTTGGCGAAGAACTTGCGGTACGGATCGAGTTGGAAGATCAGCTGCTCGCCACCATGATGGAACGTTAAGCGCCTGTCATTCACATCGTCGATCGCTTACTCACAAACCCGCTCATCGTATGTGAGCCGCCCTGTCATCCTTGAGCGGTGTTGCGTGACAAGTCCGGGTTCCTCGATCCCGTGATCCCGGAATGCCAAAAACGGGTGTATCCCGTCGTTGTGACCGTACCTTGATCACATTTCAGTCCTGATGTGAATGAATCGTTTGAGCTGAAGTTCCCTTTTTTCATGACATAAACTAGACTCGATCGTGTAACCTACTGAGTTATATGGAGCTTTTACTTTACCCAAATGGACGCGGGCCGGGTTGCGTTACAGGTGGTTACTGTTCAACCCTTTGAGGACGAAACACCCTTGGGCAATCAACCGGATGTTGGCGAATTTCTCGCACCGTTGCGCCAGGCACCGGCGCTTCAGCTCGGCTTGGAACAATTTCAGATCGGCATCGATAACCGGCGTATCGATGTGGCGGTCAGTCAGCAGTTTCGTTCATCGCTCCATACCCTGGCGGAGAAGATTCTGCATGAGGATCTGGCCAAGCACGGGTGGGCGAAACTCGGCCAGTTTTCCACAGGCTCCGACGTGGAGTCCTTCAAATCCGACTATCGAAGCATCATGCAGGGTACGTTGGAGCAGATTCACGCCAACAATGCGGTCAAGGAGTTGCTGCAACTGGTCCATCTGGTGCTGCTGAAGCTACTGCTTGAAGCTCCGGGCGTGGCAATCGCGAAATTACGTTCTCAGCTCCAGCATGATGCGGATTCTCCCTCGGGTATCAATTCCGGCCGGGCCATGGAACTGCATGAGCGGATCGTGGGTTTGGCGCGCCTGGAACCGGGTATTCGGTATCGTACCCTGCAGCGGATCTTCAAAATTGTGCAGCGACTCGAAACCAAGGAGCTACGCAAGTTGCGTAAATCGGTCGTGGGCAGTTCCTGGGTAGTGCCCAGGCAGATCTTGTTCAATCCCATGCTGCATCTCCCCGACCTGAGTACGGAAGAGTACGTGCTCAATCACTACCCGATCCTCTGCGTGGATCGTGAGGGAGGTGATTTTTTCGATCTGACCAATCGCATCATCAGTGAAACCTACCGCGACTATCTGCCGGAATGGCTGCAACCGCCGACACAGAAGGGACGCGGGCTCGGGTCGGACGGAGAACCCCGGTTTTTTCAGGTTGCGCAACGGGGTGTTCACAGTGGTTTCTCGGAATTTCTCGATGGCCAGAGAATGCTCGAACGCTCATTGTCAGAAATGGAGTTCAAGCAGATCTATGTCTCCTGGCTGGATGAGCCGAAGAATGTGGATCTGCTTTTTCAGCGTACCAGTGACACCCGGACTGGCTGGTTCGCCCGTCGCAAGAGTGAACCTGAGAAAAGCCTCTGGGAAAATCCCGAGTGCGTCAAATTGCAGCAACAATTGCAGTCGGAACTGCTGAAGCAGTTTGATCGCAGTGGTCTGATTCTGCGCGCCATCGCGGCCTACAGGGCACCGCGTCTGCATCGACAGCTGAGGGGGCAGATCTCCTATCGGGATATCTATCACTATCTGATCGATGTCTTGCCGAAACGTGTCTTGGCGAAGCGGCTCGCTTCCACGGAGGATAAGGGGGTTGCGGCGCTCAAGGCCCTCGATGTCGTGCAGGGCTATATCCGACGCATGCCCTCGGCCAAGCATCAGGAATATGCCCTCAGGTACCTGAAGGATTTCCTCACATTTCGCCGGGACTTGAAACTCGCCTACACCACCTATCAGATGATGAGCCGTCTGAGTGTGCTGCAGGACAGTGAAAATATCCAGCTTTCAAGGGATAACGGCAGCCTCTACGAGTTCCGCTTGAGTAAGGACACGGATGCCCAACAACACAAGGTCAAGGCCCATGTGGTGTTGAAAGCAGACGTGCGCGGCTCCACTGAAATCACCCGTCAGCTGGTGGAGAAACGTCTCAATCCCGCAACCCATTTCAGCATGAACTTTTTCGGCCCGATCACCAAACTGCTCGAACGCTTCGGTGCGCAGAAGGTTTTCGTGGAAGGGGATGCATTGATCCTCACGGTTCTGGAAACCGGCGGATTGTCCACGACCGCCATGACCGTCGCCAATGCCTGTGGTCTGGCGCGCAAGATCCTGCTGGTCATGGAGGCGCAGAACAGCCAGAACAGGGCTCACAACCTGCCCAAACTGGAGCTCGGTCTGGGGATCGCGTTCAGTGACGATGCGCCGGCTTATCTGTACGACGAACAACACAAGATCATGATCTCTCCGGCGGTCAACGAAGCGGACCGTCTCTCGTCCTGTTCATCGGAACTGCGTCTGGATACCGCCTGGCGTAAAAGTCATCGACACCGGGTGGAGGTTTTTCAGGAGCGGGGCAGTCAGGGCAGCCGATTGCTGCGCTTCAACGTCAACGGTATCGAGTTGGCTCCGCCGGCGTTTCGCAAACTCAAGTCAGAGATGATGCTGCATAAAATCAAGGCGCACAGCCGTACCGGCGATGGTGAAGCCTATTATGTGGGACGATTCGTGGATCGTCATGGCAGTGCTCATTGGCTGGTGATTCGCGAGGCCCGTATCAAGAACTGGCAGTCCGGCCCGGAAGCCACCGAGGCGGTCACCAATGAGCTGTTCTATGAAGTGGTGACCGACACCGAGTTGATCGGTCGGATCAAGAGCAAACTTCATTCGCGTCGGCAACAGATCGATGAGGATTCGCAACTGGGTGCGGACTCCCGTCCCCTGGAGTTGCCTGACCTTTCGATCTGAAGGGCTGCGGCTGGGCGAAATCACGACACGCCCGGCGCCCAATCGTCTTCATTGACCATAGGGGCGCCTGCGAGCCGTGTTAGGAATCCGTCAAACCCCGGAAAACGACTGCCGGGACTCGATGGGATCCAACCATTTCTGAGGTATGACCTTGCTCGGATCCCCCAACCGATAGTTGTAGATCACCGTATAGGCAAGAACCCGTTTCAGATACTCCCGGGTTTCGGAGTAGGGTATGGTCTCGATCCACACGTCACTGGCCTGGGGATGTTCAGGCAGCCAGCTGATGACCCGGCTGGGACCGGCATTGTAGGCCGCCGTGGCCAGAACCGGATTTTCCTGCAACTCCCGATAGATCTTGTTGAGATAACCGGTGCCCAGGCGGATGTTGACTTCGGGTCGAAACAGTTCATCCGGGTCGATCAGGGCGTATTGGAGTTCCTGGGCAATCTGTTTGGCGGTCTTGGGCATCAGCTGCATCAAGCCCCGGGCGCCTGCGGATGAACGGGCATCGCTGATAAAGGCGCTCTCCTGACGCAGGATGGCATACACCCAGGCACTGTCGATACCATGGTCTTTGGCCTGGTTCAGGATGGCCTGACGGTGGGCGAGGGGAAAGCGCAGCTCCAGGTCGTTCCAGATGCCGAGCCGGGCCAGTGTGATGATGCTCTGGGAGGGCCAATCCCAGGTCTGGGCCAGTCGTGCGGCGGCGCGTTTGTCTTCCGCAGCGGCGTTCTTCAGTGCCAGATTCCACTCCTGCCGGGCCTGTCTGGGTCGCTCCAGGTAGTGGAGTTCCCGGGCTCTCTGAAGTCCGGGAATCAAGGCCATTCGGTCCACGGCCTCAGTGCCGATCTGCAGGGAGACGTGCTCCACGTGAGGGTCGGCGCCGAGGCGTTTTGCGGCAAGAAAACCATAGTAGCTGCGTTCCCGGGCCAGGGGGGTGAGTATGACTTCCGCCTCTTTTCCGCGACCCAGTTGTTCCAGGGCGCGCGCCTGCCAGTAGCGCCATTGTCCATCACTGCGTTGGTGCTCCGGCAATGCCTCGATAATCTGCACCACCCAGTTCCAATCATTCTGTTGCAGCGCAGCCTGTAGTGCGCGTTCCGACAGGCCGCTGTCAAGCTTGAGCTCTTCCGGCAGCAGACTGTTCAGCTGGTTGCTGAGTTTATGACTCGGCTCCCGGGCCAGTCCTCCCGCGAGGGCGTACAGTGCCTTTTGCTGCTGCTGCTTGGAAAAAATGGGCAGGGAATGAAACTTTTCCCAGGCCTTGAATGCGGCTTCCACATCGCGCCATGCCAGTTTACGGATCGCTTGTATGGCCATCTCGTCGCGCATCGGATGGTCGATCTGCAACAACCGATCGGTCTGCTCGGGATGATCGTAGAGGGTGAGCCACAGGTCCGCAACCGGCTTCTCCTTATCATTCAGATAGCGCTTCAGGTATCGGGCCAGCCGCGTGTTGCGCTGGGACATCGCCAGATCGAAACGTTCCCATACCAGGGTTTGAGTCAACTGCCCCGAGCCGATCCAATGCTCGAGCACCGGATCGCATTCCTTGGGCAGTGATTTGCCGTTCAGCCAAAGTTTCGGCACGCTCCGGTAGCCCAGTTCTTGCTGGCCGGTCTCGATCTGGGCGCGTACACGCTGGCATTGTTGCGCGGTGCTGCCGCCGGATCGGGAAAACTCCAGGTAGGTCGGCCACATTTCGAGATTGGCTAGAAGTTCGAGCCAATGGTCGCGCAAGCGGGCGCTCAATGGGGTGCCTTCGAGCCGCTGCATCCGGTTACGGATACTCTCAACCGACTGCTGCTCCAGTGTGTCGATGGTTTCCTGATAGTCGAGATAAACCAGCAGTGGATAGTCGGCCAGTTGTGCGCGAAGCTGCTGATAGGCGGGTATGTCCCGATTGACCAGGGCGGTCTCCGCGGCGAGGAAGTCCTGCCGCTGCTGAAGCAGTTTCTGCTCGGTCTGTGATGTCTCTTCCGCCCGGGCACCGGGGCTACCCAGGAGCGACAGGGAAAGAAGCAGGATGGCGCTCAAGTTGACTGGCCGGTTCATAGATTGCGTCCTGAGATGATCTGTATTGATACATGGATCCGATCGATTCGGATTCGTATTCCTCCGGAGCGTCTGCATGCCGCATCTGCAGATTGCATGATCTTTCCTGGATTCAGCAACCGGCAGCAATCCGCCACTGTCGCAGCCGACGACAATGAGTATATGTCAAAATACACGATAAAACAGGGCGTTTTTTAGGATTTCTTACTCATATCGTTAAGTGTTATCAGAAGGATAATCCGTTCGTTTCAGTGGTGCTGACCGCGCCGCTCGCATCGGTTTGGTTTGGGTAGCGGTAACTGTCTGAATCGGGTGCATAAGTTGATGGTCGGATGTCGCTAGGGACACGACGCCAGACTATGAACTCCGCGTCCGCTTCGCCACCACTTCGATCCAGTGCACAATCGGAATCCCCTTCGGCAAATGTTTCGCGATGTGGGTCAGACAGCCGATATTGGCGGTGGCCACCAGGTCCGGTTTGCCCGACATGAGGGCTACGGTTTTTTCTGCTCCCAGTCGATCGGCCAGTTGCGGATTCAAGATCGAGTAGGTGCCGGCTGAGCCGCAACACAGGTGTGGATCGGAGACCGTCGTCAGGTTCAATCCCAGTCGGGTCAGTATCTGTTCCACCGCGCCGTTCAGTCCCTGGCCGTGCTGCAGCGTGCAGGGTGTATGGAAGGCAATGCGCTGAAGGCTCTCCTGTGGCACGCACAGAGGTGCGAGGTCTTCGTGCAACAGGATTTCGGCGATATCCCGGGCTGCACCGGCCACCTCTGCCGCCTTTTCCGCGTAGTCCGGGTCGTCAGCCAGTAACCGGCCATACTCCTTGATCATCTGCCCACAGCCGCTGGCGGTGATCACCAGCGCCTCAGCCCCCTGTTGCAACAGAGGCCACCAGGCATCGATGTTGCGGCGGGCGGCGCGTCTCGAGGCCCGGGTGTCATCCAGGTGATGTTCGACACCGCCACAACACCCGGCCTGGGGTGTCTTGATCAGTGATATGCCCAGAGTCTCGAGTACCTGCGTTGTCGCATGGTTGATATTGGGTGCCAGCGCGGGTTGCACGCAGCCCTCCAGGATTAGCATTCTGCGGTTATGCTCCGGGTTCGCTTTCGTCACGGATTCCCGGGATTTGGATACAGGGATCTGACGGGCCAGTGAGCCCGGCAGCAATGGTCGCATGATTCGGCCCAAGCCGAGCAGCGCCGCAAACACCCGGGGTCGGGGCAGGATCTTGCGCAGCAGCCAGCGTTGGGTCCGGTCTGGCAGCTTGCGCGGGTGATTATTGTGCAGATGGGCACGCCCGATCTCCATCAGGCGATGGTATTCCACGCCGGATGGGCAGGTGGTTTCGCAGGAACGACACAGCAGACAGGCATCCAGATGCTGTTGAATGGCATCAGTGGGTTGTCCGCCTTCCAACAGTTGCTTGATCTGATAGATACGTCCACGCGGTCCATCCAGTTCATTGCCGAGCAACAGATAAGTCGGGCAGGTCGCCGTGCAGAATCCGCAATGCACACAGTTTCGCAAAATAGCATCCGCCTCCTGACCGTCAGGGGATGCTAGAATGTCCTGAGTGATTTGAGTCTGCATAGGGACGTAGGGCTCTTGGATTGAAGTGTTATTGTGATGAGTTTGGTGTTTAAAACCAAGATATTCCGCATGAAGTCGGAGGGAGTTCCAGATTTGTTCAGTGGTATAAAGGTGCGCAATGGCTGAACGTGATTTTTCGACCTTGCGGGACCTGACCATCGCCTCGCAATTGGAAGCCTATCCGCCTTTTCGCTACCTCGGTGTGAAAGTGCTCGAACTCGATCCTGAATGGAAGCTGATGCGAATGGCAATGCCGTTGAATGAGGACACCAGGAATCCCGGGGGCAGCATGTTCGGTGGCAGCATCGCCGCACTGGCGGATCCGGTGCCGGCCCTGGCCTGTGTCTATCGATATCCGGAGTGCGATGTATGGACCCGGGAACTGAGTCTGGATTTCCGCAGACCGGGCACCACGGATCTGGAATTGCGATTTGTTTTTCCCGAACAAACCGCGGTCTCGATCGCCCGGGAGTTATCGGAAACAGGGCGCAGTACGCCCTGGTTCGAATTCGGTATCTATGATGCCCAGGGGGAGGTCACCACCTGGGTTCGCAACCGGGTGGCGATTCGACCCAGGTCCCCGCGCAGTGGTTCGCATTCGGAGATTCGCTTGCAGAAATCAGATTGAATCAGGCCCCGTCATTAACAGGCTGTTGAAATTCGCCTTGTCTCGCACTCGTCTGAGTAGCATTTCAACAGCCTGTTCGTCCTAAACAAAACCCCAGGAAATACTATGAACAATTCCAATGATGAGATGGATTTTGAATTAAGCAGCGCGATTGCCGCTTTCGAAGGGAAAAACTTTTCACGTGCCGCTACCCTGCTGTCTCCTTTGGCGGAGGAAGGGGTTATCGAGGCGCAGTATCGCATGGCGATCATGTCCCAGGGTGGTCTGGGTATGGTGGTCAATGAACTCATGGCCTACAAATATATGAAGTCGGCGGCGGAGGCCGGCCATGCAATGGCACAGCATGGACTTGGGTTTATGTATCTCGAGGGCGAATGCGTGGAGCAGAATGCCGCGAAGGCTGTAGAGTGGTTCAAAAAAGCGGCGGAACAGGGATTGGTCGGTTCTCAGACCACTCTGGGCATGCTTTACGAAGAGGGTAGAGGGGTCGAGAAAGACCTCGAAGAGGCAAAACGCTGGTATAAACTGGCCGGCTTTTAAAGCTCCGCTTGGGGATCCTGAAAGGATCCGTGTCAGCCAGGTCCTGATGCTGCCTTCCCCAGCCCATCCTGGGCTGCGGATCGCGCGCATGGTTTATTCCAATCACCGCCCACCGATGCACTTTGGCAATCCGTAAGGCAGTGGAGAGCGGTTTCCTGGGCGTCGACCCGGGTATCAGATCAGTGTTGACCAGAGACTCTCGTAATCGGAATCGTCGTCCAGGTCGTTCGGCTCGTCCTTACTGGACGTTTTGGTCTTTTCCTCGAGCCGCACAAACTGAAACTGGGAGATCGATCCGGTCGATTCCAGGAGACGGGTCAGTTTGATCTCCTGGCTGTTCTCGCCGTCATTGATCAACAGCCGCTTACCCAGAGTAAACGGGTAAGACGGGCAGAGCAGACTGGTAGGCTGTCCTGAAGTGCCCACTTCGGGGAGCAACAGGCACTTCTCCATTTTCTGGTGCTTCTGATCCGCCAGCCGTGCGGTGACGGCCAGAGCATTGGGTGCAATCATCTGGATTCCAACCTGCATGGACTCTTCACCGGCGCTGCGCATCCACCGCACCATGCCGACGCCGAACTTGGAGGCGGAGACGGCGGATTGAACCCCGATGAGTTCTCCAACCTGGATCTTGGGAATCTGTTTGCCCCGCCAGTCCAGGCAGTATCCACCCGCACTTTCGTTGATGGTGTTGAACAGGTTAGTCGCCTTGTCCACCGTCTGGTCCTTATCGTCCTGCCAGATATCCAGACTGGGCTCTTCGGAGATTTCGCTGTGATCGATGGAGTTGGGCCCGAACTCCTCGAAATTACCTCGGCGGGGATTATAGGACGCGATGTCGAGGGGCTGCAGCGAGAAGCGGGATGAGACATGCATATCGTGACCGTGAGCGAACTGGGTCTCGATCCAGGTGCCCTCCGGTTCTTTTTCTATCCGGGCTGATGAGGGAATATCACCCAGATTGATCAGTTTGTAGACTGATTTCAGACCCACCGCGATACGCAATTCAAAATTCAGACGGGTACGTACAAAGGCACGCTTCTGGGCCTTGGACCATAGCATGATCAGTTGCCGAATGACCCCTTTGTCGAGTTCGTCGAGACCGAAAAGCGTGTTGTGTTCGTCCGGCGTGTTGTTGAATTGTTCGCGCAGTTCGGAAAGCAGGCGGGACGCATCCAGTACCTGCAGGTATTTGGTATCCGAATCGGTGACACGCTGTTCATGACTCGGCGCCAGATCCGTATCCTGGCGAATGATGATCGAAGCATCCTCCGGCGCCTTACTGAAGGGGTAAAAACCGGCGAATCGGCTCCATTCGAGGAGCGCGTCAAAAATACGCAGGTTTTCCTTCTGCCGCATTTTGTACGGTGAAGCCAGAGAAAACAGCAGGCAACGGCAATAGTTCTCGTCTATCGAGGACTGAGTCGTATGGGCCTCGATGACATCGTTGACTGTCTGGATATTGACCTCGTAACGTCGGGCCAGTCGATGCAGAACATGCAGCTCCTGCCAGGTACGCTTCGGGTAGGGATCGTAGACCAGCACGGAGTGGAGAATCACCCTCGATAGGTAATTGATGCAACGGTGAATGGCCTGGGTGAGCAGCGTCAGATCGGGGCCCTCCCCAGGGTGGCTGGTCAACAGGTCGACAATGACCGACTTGTAGCCGGTGGCCATGCCGCTGTGCAGTTCGCGGTTCAGGTTGGCGACCTTGTGTGCCTTTTCACTGAGGGGAAAGCGTGACCCCATGTAGTGCTTGTTCAGATTCGACGAAACATAGGCCAGGGGCTGACGAAAGCTCTCCAGACTCATCAGCCTCTGTCGGGCGGGCAGAACGGTTCGGTTGAAGCTGCGCAGGGATTGAAAAACCTGACGTGAGGTTTCGCCGATATTCGCCATGGGCAGATCTTTTGCCCAGACCGCGACATCCTTGTCGTTGAGATAAAAAGGCGTCCCCGTGGGTGGAACCTGTTCGGGAACCCTTAAGCCGATCGGATTGGTTGTTGCCATATTAATTCTGTTGCCGAAACCTAAATTGACTGTAGTTTGTGCCTGCTAAGAAAAACATAGTCGTTTATGAATACAAATCCCGCAGCACGGGTAATCGTCGGTTTGCAGGTCGTTGAGCTGCTTGAAAACCGTCTGGATTTTCGTGCGAGGACTCAACGGTTTTTCAACCTGTCCGCCGGTTTTGTATGAAATCCCTGTCGTTTATTCGTTGATATTATCGTTATTCCCTGTGTTGTCATGGTGTCCGGAACTTGACTCCTGTTCGTATCCGGGACCCTTTCAGGCACAAGATCAGGTTTTGGATTGACATCAGAAGGATAGTGGCGGGTATCGATGGGCCTCCATGAGATTTGTTATCCTTATGATAGCTGGTTCACAAATATACCGTTTATGTCAGGGTTTGTGAATATGACTGAATGTTTACTCCGGGTTGTTCGATAGCATCCGAGCGGCCGCGGGATTATCAATTAACTACTTGTTATTATTGGATATATCAGAGATGTACCGAATCCTGTCCGCGACCACCGGTAGGTATTGGCTGACGAGCATCAGGTGTTTCGTTCCTTATGGCGGGTTGTTGTGACTATCGAGCTGATCGGTTTCGAATTATGTCCCTTCGTGCAGAGATCCGAGATTCTGCTCAAACAGAAGCAGGTCTCTCATGATTTGACCTTCATTGATATCGAACACCCCCCGGAGTGGTTCGTGCGCCTGTCACCCACGGGTAAGGTGCCGGTGTTGCTGGTGGGAGATACGGTTCTGTTTGAGTCGTCTGTGATCCTGGACTACATCGAAGTCGTCCATGAGCCGCGGTTTCACCCCCGGGATCCGCTCGAACGGGCGCAGCACAAGGCCTGGATCGAGTATGGTTCTTCCCTGCTGATGTCTCAAATGGGTATGGCCAGTGCGGTAGACGAGCCAACGTACAGGGCGTGTAAATCCCGCTTCGAAGCGGAATTGTCTGCCGTTAACGAACCCCTCGAAGCAGGACTGTTCGGCTCGAGTGGTGGATTCACCCTGGTGGATGCGGCCTACGCGCCCCTGTTCATGCGTTGCCGGAACTTGGTGGACGCTCATCCGCAGGGTGAGGTTGAGATGTCTGAGGGGCTCTCTGAGTGGGCAGGGAGACTACGCTCCCTGCCCAGCGTGCAATCCTCAGTGGTTGAGGATTTCGATGAGAAATACCGCAGTTTTCTGCGCCATAAGGGGAGTTGGTTACTCGGCCTGTGTCGTTGAAGGCTGACTCTCTTCGGCGATCAACTGGTCCATGATGGTGAACATCTTGGTGTAGGTCCCCGCCAGACTTCCGCTGGTCAGGTATTTACCGTTGATGCCGACGGCGGGCACTCCTGACAGTTGATAGCGCTGGGCCAGTTTCTTCGCATTCTGTACCTTGACGTAGACACCGAAGGAGTCCCAGGCCTCGGTAAACTTCTCACGGTCGGCGCCGTGTTCCACGGCAAAGTCGATCAGGGACTGCTTGTCAAACAGGCGGCGCTTCTTATCGTGAATCGCTTCGAACAGGGGCTCATGGAGTTCTTCCGTAAGTCCCAGAGCTTCTGCGGCATAGTAGAACTGGGCATGCGGTGTCCATTTGGGATTGAGGGGTGCGGGGACCCGGCTGAACACGACATTCTCCGGCTTTTTCTCAAGCCATGCCTGCAATTGAGGCTCCATGTGGTAACAGTGTGGGCAGCCGTACCAGAAAAACTCCAGTACCTCGACCTTACCATCCGGAACCGAAGTTGCCACGGGAGGATCGATGGGATCGAAGCCTTCCCCCCATTCTGCGGCGTGTAGAGCCTGGGCGGTCAGTGTCAGCAGCAGGATAGAAAAAAATCGTTTAAACCAGGGCATAGTCTGTCCTTTCAGTATGTTAAATTTAGAGTTCATGAGCTGTCCGAGGCCGTCGCCAGAATTGGAGCGAAGTACTTCGGGCTCTTCGAATCGTCAACAGTACATAACACGTCGCTGGGAACTAATCCTATTGAAATCTGTTAGAAATTTGAATGGTGGGTTGGTTCCCGGTACCGTAGGGCGTTAATTGGGTACAAGCAGTCACTCATGGTTATGAAACAGATCGATCAGTACGTTGAGGCACTTTGCCAAAAAGGTTGCGGCGCTGTCCGCGAGGATATCAAATTATTGAAGCAGGGCGTGATCTTACCTGAGTTGACGACGCTCGACGACCGGGCCAGAAAAGCAGTGCTGGATGAACTCTGCTCGATCATGGCGGTTTATGGGGACCGATGCCCCGTGCCAGGGGTGCAAGAGAAGAAACAATCGACCGGGTAATATCCATGGAAAACAGAAAATTGGCGAGTTTTGTCTATAAGGCGCCTTCCTCGATTCATGGGAATGGGCTGTTCGCAAAGGTTTCGATCAAAAAAGGCGCCTACATCGGCACCTACCAGGGGCCTGAAGCCAAGCGTGACGGTACCTATGTGCTGTGGGTGTTTGAAGAGGGCCAGGATCCGGTCGGTCGAAGCGGGCGAAACCTGCTGAGGTATTTGAATCATCAGGAAAAGGGCAATGCGGAGTTTGACGGATTCGATCTCTTTGCTCTGCGTGACATCAGACCGCACGAGGAGATCACCTTCAACTACGGCGGATGGGAAGAGCACGAAACCCCGATCTGATCACACTCCTGCCGTAAAGGCCGGATAATCCGGCCTCACATATCCCTCAGGGATTCAGCGGTATCAATTCATTGTTCGGCCGGCTTCGGGGAGACGTGCCCCGCCGCTCGGTCTGCAACAGTTCCATCACCGGGTAGTTTGCCCAGTCCGCTTGAGCGGTTGGGCTGTAGAGTGCCTTTTCCAGTGCGGTGACCGCTTCCGAAAGTGCCGGATCACAACGCTTGCACAGTCGCGCCAGGTTGTTCGGCGGATTGTCGGGCCAACTCTGCTGGGCCCATGCCAGCCAGGCTTCCCGTGCGGCCTGGGGATCCTTCTCCCGATAAGCCTGTTCGATGTGCAGCACAAGTGCCTGTTTTTCCTGCTCGGACGCTCTAGGCGCCACAGCCGTGGATTGTTTTTCAGCAGGGCGTGGGGGCGTGCGCCGATGACTCAGCCACCAGGCGATGAGGGTGAAAAGCCAGGCCACTCCCAATCCCCAGGCCAGCTTCCCTGGGCTGTCGTCCCGGGTCAAAGGCGGATTTCGTGGTTCAGGTGTATCGGCTTGCGCGGCCACCTCGGGAATAGGCTGTGCCGCCTGGACAGGGGGAGGGGCTGTCACCCCGGGGTTGGGTAGAAATTCAACATCCCGCTCCGGCAGGCGAACCATCTCCTGCCGCTGGGTTTCCGTGTTCCACCAGGGTATCTCTATTGCCGGAAGGTGGTATTGACCGGGTTCCGTGGCGATCAGGGTCAGGTTCTGCTGCAGGCTGCCACTGATCCCGGTGCGGGTCGTGGTGTCATGCAACTGGGGGCGTTCCGGGTAGACCTTGATGCCTGCCGGCATGTCACTGTTGATTTCCGGTAACTGACTCGACATCAGGCCGTCAGCCAGAAGCATGATTTTGCGGGTCAGAGGCTGGCCGGCAGTGATGGGTGTGGTGTTATCCAGGCCATTTTCCACGATCTGCAGGTTGCGCGCGGGCAGCCATTGCTTCCCTTGGAAGGTATCAGGGATGGGCTTGATGTTCAGGGTGATGTCATTGGACTCCGCGCGAACGATCCGTCCGGAATCCTGTGGAAACAGCAGGTCATCACTGAACAGGGCGCGGAAAGGGGATCGCGAGAGGCTGCCGCTACGGCCACGGAATTTGGCCGGGCTGAGGCTGAGTGCCCCCGCCTGATAGGCATAGAGGGCGAATGTCTGCTCCACGACCCGGTATTCCACACCGTCGCGAACGGCGGAGTAACGGTCTTCATTGATGAGTTTGATCTGGGTGTCGTCGAGGGAGCTCTGGGGTATTTCAACCTGCTCTCCGCGGACTCCGGGCGCCAGATAGGTCTTCAGGGTCAGGATCACAGCCTCTTCGATGTAGGCGGAGGGCTTGTCGACCGTCAATTCCATAAAGGCCTGTGAACCCGCATCCTGGGTGCTGCCCTGGCCTTGGGGCGACACATTCAGGTTCAGTGCCACGGTGGACTCCGCACCGATCATCAACGGCGGGATTGCCAGATTGCCTGCCCGTTTCGGCAACAGGGTCAGGATCAGTGCGCGTTTGGACGACATTGTGCCATTCACCACCGAGATACTCTGCTGGGTCGAGCGTCCGAGAATCTCGAAATCCGTCTCCAAAGCGCTCAGGTTGGGATTGATCTCCTGGTCCGTGTCGGTCTGCAGGGTGAGTCGTACCGGTTGATCGAGTTGGGTGGATTTGTGCGATAACAACGCCTCGACCCGGGCTTGTGCGGGCAGGGCCATCAGGACCAGCAGTAGGGTAAGCAGCGTGCGCAGGTGCTGGAGTGTATTGGGTGTGCTGATAGACATGATCCTGGTTTACATCGGAGACATTGAATGTGTAATCCATAAACAATGATGATACGGGGCGCCGCACGAGGTGACCACTAGCGGGTTCCCGGTTGGTTGGCCGCACCCCATTAGATGGGGGTGGGTGGCATAAGTTTCCAGTGGATCCGCGGAATTTCGTGCTCTTCTGGCATGCCTTTCGGGATCCCGCTTAAACCGGGCGGTAGTAAGGGTAGCACAGGCCTTGACCTATGGAGGCCCGTAGGACACGCCGGGTGTGTGACTTGGGCCGCCGTCCGTGCTGGGGGGGCTCCGCCGCAGCGCGAGGCCCAGGCATCGGGGATGGTTCTGGCCGTCTGATCACGACATACTGGGCGCCTGTTTGGGGTTCAGATCGGAAACCGTTGCACTGTCGAGGGGGCTGAGATGCATGGGCGAGAGAATGACCGGAGTGTTTGAGATACGCCGGAGACCGGCTGCGGTTTCGGAGCGTCTCGCACCCCAGCTCCATGCGGTGCTGCGTCGGATCTATGCTGCACGTGGGGTATGCGAGGACGGGGAGCTCGATCTGGGCCTTGCCCAATTGGCGCCGGTCAGCGGACTCATGGGGGTTGCTGAAGCGGCGGAATTGTTGCATGAGCAGATTCTCGCGGGCGCTCATATCCTCATCGTCGGGGATTATGACGCTGACGGCGCCACCAGTACCGCGCTCTCAGTGTTGGCGCTCCGGGCGTTCGGTGCCCGCAAGGTCTCCTATCTGGTGCCCAATCGCTTCGAATACGGCTACGGACTGACCCCGGAGATCGTGGAGCTGGCAGCCTCCCGGGAGCCGGATCTGATCGTCACCGTGGACAACGGGATCTCGAGCCACGAGGGTGTCGCTCAGGCCAACCGGCTTGGCATACCGGTGTTGATCACCGATCACCATCTGCCGGGCCGGGAGTTGCCCGCCGCCCGGGTGATTGTCAATCCGAACCAGCCGGGGGATGATTTCGCCAGTCCCTGTCTGGCCGGGGTCGGAGTCATCTTCTATGTCATGGCGGCCCTGTTCAATCGACTCGACACTCAGGGCTGGTTCGACGGGAAGCGGCACCCCCGGCCGGTTCCCGCGGAGTGGCTCGACCTGGTGGCCCTGGGCACCATCAGCGACCTGGTGCCTCTGGACCATAACAACCGGATTCTGGTCTCCCAGGGGCTCAGGCGTATCCGCGCGGGGCGTTGCCGTCCCGGCATCCTGGCGCTGCTGGAGGTGTCCCGGCGTGACCCGCAGAAGATCGTCGCATCGGACATCGGTTTCGCCGTGGGACCGCGGCTGAATGCGGCGGGTCGTCTCGACGACATGAGTCTGGGCGTCGAGTGCCTGTTGAGTGAGTCCGCGGATCAGGCGCGCACCATGGCGGCTGAGCTGGACCGCCTCAACCAGATGCGGCGAGCCCTGGAGCAGGAGATGAAAACCCAGGCGGAAGCGCTGCTGCAGCATTCCGATGACTGGACTGGTACGGGACTGCCCCACGGGCTGTGCCTGTTCGATGAACGCTGGCATCAGGGGGTGACCGGGATTCTGGCGTCCCGTATCAAGGATCAGTATCATCGCCCGGTCATCGCCTTCGCGGATGCCGGTCAGGGGATGTTGAAGGGATCCGGGCGATCCATTCCGGGATTGCATATGCGCGATCTGCTGGATCTGATCGCCTCCCGGGAGCCTTCCCTGATCAGCCGTTTCGGGGGGCATGCGATGGCGGCGGGGTTGAGCCTGAAGCGCTCCGCGTTCGACCGGTTCAGGGCGTGCTTTGAGCAGACTCTGGCCGAACGGCTTGATCCGGCCCTGCTGGAGGGCGTGATTCTTACGGATGGCGCCCTCGGACCCGAGGAGATGAACCTGGAGCTTGCGCAGCTGATTCGCGAAGCCGGTCCCTGGGGGCAGGGCTTCCCGGAACCCCTGTTCGAGGGGCGATTCACGGTTCTGCAGCAGCGGGTCGTGGGCGAATCCCATCTACAGCTGGTATTGGGTTACGATACGGCCCACGGCAGCGTGGATGCCATCGCCTTCAACCAGCCCAGGCTGGCGGAGGCCGTGCGCAGCATCCATGCGACCTACCGTTTGAACGTGAATGATTTTCGCAACAGACTCAGTGTGCAACTGATCGTGGAGACAATCCAATCGATACCCAAGACGACGAATTAGAGCTGGAGTGGGACGAGGGCCCCAGCAAAAGCGAGAAGAAGCGGGAGATGCACGCCCTGCAAAAGCTGGGTGAGCGCCTGACCGGCCTGTCGGATGGCTACCTCTCGCGAATGGTGCTGAGCGAGGACATGAAACTCGCATTGGCGGAGTCCAAGCGCATCAAGTCGCATAATGCCCTGCGCCGGCACTACCGGCGCCTGGGCAAACTGCTGCAGCATGAGGATCTGGCCTCCATCCAGCAGGTGGTGGATGAAATCGATGGAGAACACCAGTCATCCGTCTCCCGGTTTCATGTGCTGGAGCAGTGGCGTGAGCGCCTGCTTGAAGGGGACAGCGAGGTCTTCGGTGAGTACCTGGAAGCCTATCCCAATGCGGATCGCCAGCAGCTGCGCCAGCTGATTCAGGCGGTGCAGAGAGAGCGTGAAAAGGAAGCGCCACCGGCGGCCTATCGCAAACTGTTCAAGTACTTGCGCCAGGTGGCCGAGCTTTAAGGGGGGCTTATTCCGATTTTTCAATGAATTGGTAATATGTTGTATTTATTGGATATATTGCCTGTTTCGAGAAATCACTCGAGGTCGGATTTACCGATCTCCCGGGCAACGGCAGGCATCCCGCCAGTCGCCTGTTCAGGAAGGTAACGCCTTACCCGACGCTGGCTTTGACCCACTCAACGGGGTGTTGAATCGGTACTGGTGTCCGCGACCGGCCGTGAGTGGGCATTCGGAATGTTGCGGATATCCCAGTGGGCAATGGCCCAATGCCAGAATTCCTCGAGACTCGCGGTCGGCTCGGGGGGCGGGACTTGCCCCAGGAATTGCAGGGCCGGCAGCAGACTGCGCATGGGCTGATCCGGAGTCACGGCCAGGTCCTGGTCCTGCTTACTCAGTTTGCGTCCCTGAGCATCGGTAGCCAGAGGCAGATGCAGATAGTCGGGGCGCTTCAGTGCCAGGACCTCCTGTAGGAGGCACTGTCTTGGGGTGGAGCTGAGTAGGTCCGCGCCACGGACCACGTGGGTAATCCCCTGCCAGCCGTCATCCACAACCACCGCAAGCTGATAGGCGTAAAACCCATCCGCTCTACGGATCACGAAATCCCCAATCTCACGACCCGGATTCTGGGTATAGGAACCCAGCAGCCGATCCGTGAAACGCAGCGGTCGGTCGTGGGTTCTGAATCGGATGCTGTGCGCCTTGGCAGGATGTGCCATGCCCCCGCGGCAGGTCCCGGGATAGATCGGGCCTTCCGGCCCCGTTTCAGCTCGTTCCCCGATCTCCTTGCGGGAACAGCAGCAGGGATAAGCGCTGCCCGATTGCAGCAATTTCCGGACGATCTCCTCATACCGATCAAAACGCTGGCTCTGATAGATGACTTCTCCGTCCCATGCGAAACCGAAGGCCTCCAGCACCCGCAGGATTTTGTCCGCGGCGCCCGGAACCGTCCGAGCCTGATCAACATCCTCGATCCGGATCAGCCACTCACCCCCGGCGCTGCGGGCATCGAGATAGCTCCCCAGGGCAGCGATGAGGGAGCCGAAATGGAGTTGTCCGGTGGGAGAGGGTGCAAACCGGCCACGATAGGCGGTCTCAGACATGGCGGGATGGTGAGGATCCGAGGAAATGTCGGACTTTGGGAGTGCGGAAAGAAAAAAACCGGCAATTGCCGGTTTTTTCTTTCCTGAGAAGCAACAGAGGGTCAACCCATCTGTTTTTCACGGATTTCGTCAAGGGTTTTACAGTCGATGCACAGGGTCGCGGTGGGGCGCGCCTCCAGGCGACGGATGCCGATCTCGACACCGCAGGATTCGCAATAGCCGTATTCCTGGTTGTCGATCTTCTCCAGGGCCTCATCGATCTTCTTGATCAGCTTGCGCTCACGGTCCCGGGTACGCAGCTCGAGGCTGAATTCGGATTCCTGGGTCGCACGGTCATTCGGGTCCGGGAAGTTGGCGGCTTCGTCCTGCATATGATGCACGGTACGATCGACCTCCTGCATCAGATTCTCCTTCCAGGCGGTCAGGATGCTGCGGAAATGCGCTTCCTGATCCTCGCTCATGTACTCCTCGTCCTTCGCGGGTTCGTAGGGCTTGATGCCGAAGGATCCAACGTCGCTAGCAGTGGCTTTCTTCTGGGCCATTCAGGGTACCTCTTCAGTGAAGGCGCATATCTATACCAGAAAGAAAAGATCGAAACAACACGATCGGCCGGACATGCGGATCTTTTGCCGGTGTTTGCGAAGCAGATGCCCGCGCGCCCGTTCAGCTTTGCTAAACTAGCCCGGGCTCAATTCGCTGATAATCAGGTTGTGAATATGGCAGTACTAAAAGCGTTGATATTCGATGTGGACGGCACCCTCGCCGATACGGAGCGGGATGGTCACCGGGTGGCCTTCAATCAGGCCTTTCGTGACGCCGGACTGGATTGGGACTGGTCCGTGGCGCTGTATGGGGAACTGCTCAAGGTGACCGGTGGCAAGGAGCGGATTCGCCACTATCTGGAGCATTTCAATACGGATTTCGTCTGTCCCCCCGACCGTGATGCCTTCATTGCGGGGCTGCACGCCGCCAAGACCGAGCACTACACCCGGATGATGGCCGAAGGCGCCATCCCCATGCGCAGCGGGGTCAAACGGCTGATACGGGAGGCCCGCGAGCAGGGCCTGCGGCTGGCCATCGCCACCACCACAACCCCGGCCAATGTCAGTGCGCTGCTCAGGTACAGTCTCGCCCCCGATTCCGAATCCTGGTTCGAAGTGATCGCCGCGGGGGATATCGTACCGGCAAAAAAACCGGCCCCCGACATCTATGTCTGGGCGATGCAGCAGATGGGACTCAATCCCGAGGTGTGCATGGCCTTCGAGGATTCCCACAACGGGGTTCGCTCCGCGTTGCAATCCGGTATCGCATCGGTGCTGGTGACCACCAACGGCTACACCGAGGCGGATGATTTCTCCGGGGCCCGCCTGGTGATTGACCAATTCGGCGAACCGGATCAACCCTTTACGCTGCGTGACGGAGAGGCCTGCGGTAAGCGATGGGTCGATATCGAGCTGCTGGAATACGTACATCGCGGTCACTGTCCATGAGCCTGATTGCCAAACGCATGGGGCGGATTGCCCCGTTCTATGTGATGGATCTGCTGGGTCGTGCCCGGAAAATGGAGGCCAACGGACAATCCGTGATCCACATGGAGATCGGGGAGCCCGACTTCGTTACCCCGGAACCGGTGATCGCCGCCGGCCACGCGGCGCTGGCGGCCGGTAAGACCCACTACACCCCGGCCGCGGGGCTTACGGAATTACGCCAGGCCATCGCGGATGACTATCGTGAGCGTTACGGGGTGCGTGTTCCCGCCGAGCGCATCATTGTGACTCCGGGCTCCTCCGGGGCTCTGCAACTGCTGCTCAGCGTACTGATCAACCCGGGCGAGTCGGTACTCATGGCCGATCCCGGCTATCCCTGCAATCGTCATTTCGTGGAGCTGGTGGACGGGATACCCGTGGGGGTGCCGGTTGGGCCGGAGACCGGCTACCAGCTGACCGCGGATCATCTCGACGATGCCTGGCGGGACGACACCAAGGCCGTGATGGTGGCCTCTCCCTCCAATCCCACCGGCACCCTGCTGAGCGACGGAGAGATGCAGCGTTTGCACGACAAGGTCAGCGAACGGGGCGGCATGCTCATCGTCGACGAGATCTACCAGGGATTGACCTATGATCTGGCCTCGGGAAGCGCCCTGCGGTTTTCCGACAACCTCTGCGTGATCAACAGTTTCTCGAAATATTACTGCATGACGGGATGGCGCTTGGGGTGGCTGGTGGCGCCCGAGGTGTTGATCGATCCCCTGGAGCGTCTGGCGCAGAACATCTTTCTGTCGGCGCCGACCCTTTCCCAGGTTGCCGCGCTGAGCGCCTTCTCACCCGAAGTGAGGGCGATCCTGGAAAGTCGGCGTCAGGCCTTTCAGCAGCGGCGTGATTATCTGCTTCCCGCGTTGCGCGAGCTGGGCTTCTCCATTCCGGTGACGCCCCAGGGTGCTTTTTACCTGTATGCCGGCTGCAGCGATCTCAGCGATGACAGCCAGGTGCTGGCGGAGCAGATCCTCACTCAGGCGGGTGTGGCGGTCACGCCGGGGCTCGATTTCGGCTTTCACCGCCCTGAGAAGCACCTGCGTTTCGCCTACACCACCGATCTGGAGCGTCTACAGGAGGGCGTAGAACGGATTCGACGCTTTCTCGAATCCCGGACCGGCTGAGCCGGACTATTCTCATCTCGCTTACCTGCTCCGAGTGGGGATATTCGAGAATCGGGACGTCCTTTCCACTGCCTTGGTTTATTGGGTCAGTCCACCTTACCACGAAGGACACGAACTTGGATCATGATTGGGAGAAGGGGTGTTACGGATCGGCTGGCCGTCTATCGTTATTTTCCTCATGCCTGATATGGTCGGTTTCGCCCTACTGTCCCGCCCCTTCGGGGACCTCTGCGATGCTCACAAAAACCGGCGGGGCTGGAACTCGCTATCGCTCAAACAGCCAGCCCCGGAGGGTCGTTCCCGGGTTCCGCTTCGCTGCACCCGGGCTACGTTGCTGCGCTTCTCGCTCGGGACACACGGGAAGCTCAAGAGGCGGGAGCATCACCCCCGTAGCCTGGGTGAAACGCAGTGGAACCCGGGATCCGGCAGACTGAGAAGCCCTGATGGAGCATACAAAATCCTCCAGGCGCATCTCTTATCCCACCCGTGATGATCAATGCAAGATGGCGTTGCTTATCCTTGGAGAAAAATCAATCACTTGGAACGGGTTCCTGGGTAGGGACAGGAAGAGGGGGCGTATTAAATCCTTGAGCGCGGCGAACATATAAACTCAAAACTCATCGTTAACACCTTAATACTTTTCGAACCACTACCCAATTCTCGAATCGAGTGTCAGCATGGCTGATCATGCTGGTTAATCAAAATATTTGATGCTATCGAGAACCCACCTGTGCATAGGGCAAGGGCTCTATATCCCAGGATCGTCCCCAAAATACAGGATCGATTCGGGACACGACACTAGAGCCGCGACAGGCGTTCCCGCCAGAAGATCGTCGCACCCGCGACCGCGGCCGGCATGGCCACGAAGTTCAGCACCGGGATCATCATCATCAGGGTCAGGGCGCCGCCGAAGGAGAGGGCGTCCAGACGTACCAGCTTCAGGCGCCTGTGCTGCTCCTTGAAGGGCAGCTTGTGATTGGCCATGGGGTAATCGCCGTATTCCAGGGTGAGATACCAGGCGTTGAACAGCAACCACAGGAACGGCGCGGCGATCTGCAGGATGGGAATGAAAAACAGCAGCAGCAAAGGTACGGCGCGGATCAGGAAATAGCTCAATTTGCGCAGCTCGGAGAGCAGCGCCGGCAGCAGATCCTTCATCAGCTGTTTGATTCCGCCCGGTTCATGCACCACCGCTCCACCGAGATGGGCCTCGACCTTCTCCGCCAGCAACCCGTTAAACGGCGCCGCGAGCAGGTTCGCAATCACCGTAAAGGTGTAAAAAACCACCAGAACCAGGGCGATCGCGAAGATCGGCCACAAAATCCAGCGCAACCAGTGCAACCAGCTATCCGGGTCCGGCAGCATCCGGTCCATCCAGGCTTCGAACTGACTGGTTCCGAGCCAGATCAGCAGGCTGAACACCAGGATGTTCACCATCAGGGGGATCAGCACGAACGGTCGGATGCCGGGTTTGCCGAGCAGGGCGAAACCCCGCAGCATGTAGCCTGCGCCTGAAATGGACTGGGTCGGCATGATGTGTTTCCTTGGGATCAAAAATCATAAACTTCGCGTTTGAGGATAACCCGGGAGCAGGGTATTGATGCAAGTTCAGTGAATGTGATTCAGCCTGGGAGTTGGCCTGAAAATTATTCCTGGCGGATCAGGCAGGGCGGTTGAAACGCTGATATTCCGTGTGGATGTCTACGAACCCTGACGTCCAAATCAGGTCTTCAACCATCGGGTTTGAATTTGTCCCTATGCCGGGATCATCAATATCCCAGAACCAGGGTCAGAAGTGTCTGTGGTCATCACGAAAGATGACAGGACACTAACAGTAACGGTTCAAGGAATGGTTTTAACGATACGGTTGGATATCTGGCTGTGAAGGCCGTTAATATCGTAAACGACAATGCCGAAATAGTATTCGCCCGGCGTTAACGCTGAAAGATCGTAGGAATCAGTATGGCTGCCATCGATCTCCGCGATTAATTCAAGATTGGTCGAACTCGGTCCGGCGTAAATTTTGTATCCGGAGATTTCCGATATATCTAAAAAGCTCTGGTCAACCCGGGTTGACGGTGCGATCCAGTTGAGCTGAGGGCGTGCGGTGTCATCGGTTGTGGTGGTGGGTTGCCCATCATCTGAGCCACCGCCGCCACCGCCACCGCAGGCCGTCAGGATAATCGATAGTCCTAGGGTCAGAAGTGCTGTTTTGTTCATGGTTTCCTACCGTTTCAAATGCAAACAGTGTCCAGATCACATAAAGCTGAATTCTACAGCGGCGTATGCCTTTTACCCGGTATTTTACACGCTATGTCCATAAATGATCAGAGGTTATTCTTTCCTGATTGGCACTCTGATGAGTGCAATCGAATAAATATCTGAATAATATCAATCGATTAATCGATAAATGTGAATTCGGGTGCAGGTGTTTGGTCAGCGGAAACTCATTGGATGACGTTGATCTGTACGGATGTATATGGGTTCCACTGTGGAATCTGGTTTACTTGAGGCTGAAGGGGAGTATGTGCGATTTCCCGCGACGTTTACAAAACCTCGTTGAGAACTAATGGATTGGTTCGCACTCCATTGTTGATCTTATTCACTTTTCGTGACTGATTGGGGCATTCGTTCCATCACGGCGCTTTTCAGGCATTCCAGCCTGGAGGACTCGCACAGGGCCTTGTTTTTCAGGTCGGTGATAAAAAAGATGTCTTCCACCCGGGCGCCCAGAGTGGTGATCTTGGCATGCTGCAGGCGGATATTGCAGGCCGCAAAGGCCTGGCCCACATCGGAGAGCAGTCCCGGGCGGTCCAGGGTGACCAGGCGCATGACGGTACGCTCCAGGGCCGGTTCCTGACTGAAGAATACCTCTGTGGAGTGGTCGAAGTGTTTGTGCTGGCGGGGCAGGCGACGGGTTACCTTGAGGGGCTGGTTGCCCTTTTGACACAGTCCGGACATCAAGGTGTCCACGATTTCGTCACTGCGCAGACCAAATTCCACCGGTGAGCCGTCCTGCTCAAGGACCAGGTAGCTGTTGAGTGAATGACCATCCGAGGTGCTCATGATGCGCGCGTTGACGATGGACAGGGAGAGCTGGTCGAGCAGGGTGGTGGTGACCGCGAACAGGTTGTCCCGGTCGGGCCCGTAGTAGAGTACCTCAGTACCACCCCGTTTCGCTGTCTGGCGTAATTGGATGAGTGGCAAATCCGCCTCGGGTGTCTGCAGAATCAACAGGGTGTGGCGCTGGATGGCATTGGGCGAGTGAGTCAGGAAATATTCGCTGGTGAAGGTCGACCAGAGTTTCTGAATTTGTTCCCCATCGATTTTTTGCTGCAGCAGCAACTCCAGTGCCGCGGTCTGTTTTTCATGCAGCAGGTCATCCTGTGCCAGCGGATTGTCCAGGCCCCGGATCAGCGCCCGACGGGTGGCGTTGAACAGATCCCGGAGCAGGGAGTCCTTCCAGGAGTTCCAGGCCGCCGGGTTGGTGGCCCGGCTGTCGGCGAAGGTCAGCAGATAGAGATAGGTCAGGCGGTTCAGATCCCCCACCAGGGCCGCGAATTCCTGGACCACGTCCGGGTCGGTGATGTCTTTTCGCTGGGCGGTCATGGACATGATCAGATGGTGACGCACCAGCCAGCTCACCAGTTGGCTGTCGTATTCACTCAGATGATGCAGGCGGCAGAAATACAGGGCGTCTTCGGCGCCCAGTTCGGAGTGGTTGCCCCCGCGTCCCTTGGCGATGTCGTGGAACAGTGCCGCCAGATAGATGAGTTCTTCTTTGGGGAGGGTTTGCGCCAACTGGGTGCAGAAGGGGTATTCGTCGGCATATTTTGCCACGCTGAGACGGCGGATGTTGCGCACCACCATCAGGGTGTGTTCGTCCACGGTATAGACATGGAACAGGTCGTACTGCATGCGTCCGACGATCTTCTCGAAGCTGGGAATGTATTTCGCCAGCACCCCATAGATATTCATGCGTCTGAGGGCTCGGGTAAGGCCCACGGGCTGACGCATAATCTCCATGAACAGGCTTTGTGCGCGGATGTCCTGACGAAAACTTTCATCGATCAGGTAGGTGTGATTGCGGATCAGGCGGATGGTGCTGGCCCGCACCCCTTTCAGTTCGGGGTTTTCCTGCATGATCAGAAAGAGTTCCAGCAGCGCGGTCGGGTAGCGCTTGAACACCCCCTTGTGGACCACCTCCAGGAATTGACTGCGCTGCTGAAACCGCTGATTGATGAGCACCGGTTCACCCAGATTGTTCTGCAGCAGGATGCTTTCCTGAAAATGCTGCAACAGCATCTCGTTGAGGCGGCTCAGTTCCATCACCGTGCGGTAGTAGTCGCGCATGAAGCTCTCGACCGCCAGGTTGGCATAGTCGGAGTCATAACCCAGGTGCGAGGCCAGGGTGCGCTGATGATCAAACAGCAGCCGGTCATCGCAGCGGCCGGTCAGCAGGTGCAGGGCGAAGCGTACCCGCCAGAGGTGGTTCTGGCCCTCGATCAGGGTCTGGTACTCGGCCTCGGTGAGAAATTCGTGTTTCACCAGGTCGTGCATGTCCTGGGTGCGGAAATGGCGCTTCGCCACCCAGCCAATCATCTGGATGTCGCGTAACCCGCCGGGACTCTCCTTGAGGTTGGGCTCCAGATTGCTCAGGGTGCCGTCCTGTTTGGCATGCCGCCGCCGTTGTTCCTTAAGTTTAGCCTCGAAGAAGTCGTGGCTGTTCCAGATTCGATCCGGTCCCGTGGCATCCATCATGGCATCGAACAGGGACTGGCTGCCGGTGAGGAACCGCGCCTCCAGCAGATTGGTGATTACGGTGATGTCCTGGGTGGCTTCGCGGACGGAGTCCTCGATGGTGCGCACACTGTGACCGATCTCCAGGCCCACGTCCCAGAGCAGGGTGAGGAACTGCTCCAGCTGATCCTTGAAGGCATCGAAGCGGCTCTCGCTTTCGAGCAGGATCAGAATGTCGATGTCCGAAGCCGGATGCAGCTCGCCCCGTCCGTAGCCGCCGACCGCGACCAGGGCCGCGGCCTGGTCGTCCTTTTCAAAGTAGCGCTTCCAGGCCCGCTTGAGGATCTCATCGATCAGCGTTGCGCGTTCGGCCACCAGGTCACCGGTGCCGGTCTCGCCGGTGCTGAAGCGCTCCTTCACCGCTTCGGTGTAACGCTTCAGATACTCTTTGCAGGGCTGAATGGGTGAACGGTCCGGAACAAAGGCCTGATTGAGGGCTTGGATGTCGATCATACGGCGTTACGACGTTAGGGTTTGCGCTGGGTGGCAGGTCAGGCGAGACGCTGACGTTCCTCTTCCCGCAGGGTGAGCACCTCGTGACCGGTCTCGGTGACCAGGATGGTGTGCTCGAACTGGGCGGAGAGACTGCGGTCCTTGGTGACTACGGTCCAGCCGTCGGGCTTCAGTTTGACCTGCTGTTTGCCCGCATTGACCATGGGTTCGATGGTGAAGCACATGCCCGGTTGCAGTTCCAGACCGGTGCCCGGCTGACCGTAGTGGAGAACTTGCGGGTCCTCGTGAAACTCCTTGCCGATGCCGTGACCGCAGTATTCGCGCACCACGCTGTAGTCGTTCTTCTCAACGAATGTCTGAATACGATGACCGATATCACCCAACCGGCAACCGGGTTTGACCAGGTCGATACCCAGCCACAAGGCCTCCTGGGTGATCTCAATCAGCCGCTTGGCCAGCACCGAGGGCTGCCCGATGACGAACATCTTACTGGTATCCCCGTGGTAGCCGTTTTTGATTACGGTGATGTCCAGATTGATGATGTCCCCGTTCTTAAGCCGCTTTTCGTTCGGAATGCCGTGACAGACGACCTGATTCACCGAGGTGCAGATCGACTTGGGAAAGCCCCGGTAGTTGAGCGGGGCGGGAATCGCCTTCTGCACGCGCACGATGTGCTCGTGACAGATCCGGTCGAGTTCCAGAGTGGTGACGCCGGGCTTAACATAAGGCTCGATGATTTCCAGCACCTCGGCGGCCAGCCGGCCGGCGACACGCATCTTCTCTATTTCATCCGCAGTTTTTATCGTGACGCCCATGTGAAATCGCTTGAAACTCTGAGGGGTTGCCGGTGATCCGGGGAGGGTTTGGCGTGATTGTCGCATCAAGCGGGTTATGGTATAAAACGCCCCGCCGAAGCGCAAACGCTTCGCGCAGTCATGTCCGCATGAACCCTAGGGTTTCGAAAGCGGACGATATCACACACATACCGACACATGGTCCGGGGTGCCTGTTGATGGGCTGGTTGCAAGCGTTAAATGCTTGTGAATCAGTACCCTAGGGTTGGACTTATGGGGTATGTGGAGGTTCAACCCGATACAATTCAGGAGTCACTCATGAGTGAAGTATCAATGCGCCAGATGCTTGAAGCCGGCGTGCATTTTGGTCATCAGACCCGTTACTGGAATCCGAAAATGGGTTCCTTCATCTTTGGTCATCGCAACAAGATCCACATCATCAATCTTGAGAAGACCATGCCCCTGTTCAAGGATGCGATGAACTTCATCGGATCCCTGTCCGCAAATGGCGGTAAAGTCATGTTTGTCGGCACCAAACGCGCCGCGCAGAATGTGGTTCGCGAGGAAGCGGAACGTTGCGGCATGCCGTTTGTCAACCACCGCTGGCTGGGTGGCATGCTGACCAACTTCAAGACCATCAAACAGTCGATCAAGCGTCTCAAGGAACTCGAAGGGATGTTCGCCGATGGCAGTGTGGAGCATCGTTTCAACAAGAAAGAGGCCCTGGGCCTGAGCCGTGAGCTGGAGAAGCTGGAACGCAGCCTGGGCGGCATCAAGAACATGGGCGGACTGCCCGATGCCATGTTCATCATCGACGTGGGCCATGAGAAGAACGCCGTGGCCGAGGCCCGCAAGCTTGGGATTCCGGTGATCGGCGTGGTCGATACCAACAACGATCCGGATGACATCGACTATGTGATTCCGGGCAATGATGACGCGATTCGCGCCATTCAGCTCTATGTTCAGGGCGCCTCTGCAGCGATTCTCGAAGGTCGCGCGAGTTCTGTGAACATGGTGGCTGGAGATGGCAGCGAGGAGTTTGTCGAGGTCGCTCCGGAACAGGCGTAAGCCGTGCGGACGGTGACCGGGTCCGATGAGCGGATCCGGTTTACCGTACCCGACGAATGAAATTCAGCAAAATACAGATTTAAAGGTAGGCGGACTATGGCAATTACAGCCTCACAGGTAAAGGAACTGCGCGAGCGTACCGGCGCAGGCATGATGGAGTGTAAAAAGGCATTGGTCGAGGCCGATGGCGACATCGATGTGGCCATCGAGCAGATGCGCAAGTCTGGGCAGGCAAAAGCCGCCAAGAAGGCGGGGCGTATCGCAGCGGAAGGTCTCATCAGTCTCAGTTTCAACGACGGCAACACCCAGGCCGCGATGGTTGAAGTCAACTGCGAAACCGACTTCGTGGCCAAGGACGAGAACTTCACCTCTTTCGCCAAGGCCGTGGCCGAACGCGTTCTGGCCGGCGGTGCTGAGAACGTGGACGCCCTCATGGAACTCTCCCTCCATGAAGGTGAAGACACCACGGTAAACCAGGCCCGCGAGGCCCTGATCTCCAAGCTGGGTGAGAACATGAACGTGCGCCGCTTCGCATCGTTCCAGGCATCCTCCGGTACTCTGGTGAGCTATCTGCACGGCGTGCGGATCGGTGTGGTGCTCGAGCTGGAAGGCGGCAGCGAGGAGCTGGGCCGGGATCTGGCCATGCACATCGCCGCCACCAACCCGGTCTGTCTCTCCGAGGATCAGATGCCTCAGGAACTGCTGGACAAAGAGCGTGAGATCGTGACCGCCCAGGCCGGCGAAAGCGGTAAGCCGGAAGAGATCGTCGCCAAGATGGTCGATGGCCGGATGCGCAAGTACCTGGCGGAGAACACCCTCTTGGGCCAGGCCTTCGTCAAGGACCCGGACACCACGGTGGAGAAACTGCTGAAGAGCAACGGGGCGAAGGTGCTCCAGTTCCAGCGTTTCGAAGTCGGCGAAGGTATCGAAAAGAAGCAGGAAAACTTCGCGGAAGAGGTTATGGCACAGGCCAAAATCTCCTGACGCCCGGGCCGGACGGGGTTTTTCGGCTCCGTCCGGCCAAATCGAATCCCTCGCGGATTCCACAGATTCCGGCCGTGATGCCAAATCGCGGCCTCTTCGGCTCCTGGGTGAGCCTAACCTCACTTGCAGCCCACAAGTGGGTATAATCATCCTCCAAACCATGACCAGGACAGGTTTTTCATGAGTGATCTGATTTGCCGGCGCATTCTGCTGAAGTTGAGTGGCGAAGCCCTGATGGGCGAGGGGGATTTCGGTATCGATCCCGCCGTGCTGCAGCGGGTTGCCGGGGAGATCAGGGACCTCAACGCCCGGGGGGTCGAGATCGGTCTGGTGATCGGTGGCGGCAACATCTTTCGGGGCGCCGGCCTGGCGCAGGGCGGATTCGACCGGGTGCGCGGTGATCACATGGGGATGCTGGCCACGGTGATGAACTCCCTGGCAATGCAGGATATGCTGACCCGCGTGGGCATCGCCGCGGATGTCTATTCGGCATTGAGCATGCCCGATGTGTGCGAAACCTTTTCCGCCCGGGCCGCGAGGAACAGCCTCTCCCAGGGGCGGGTCGCGATCCTCGCGGCCGGCACCGGCAACCCCTATTTCACCACCGATTCCGCCGCAAGCCTGCGGGCGGTGGAGATCAAGGCCGACCTTCTGATCAAGGCGACCAAGGTCAATGGTGTCTACTCGGCGGATCCGGTGAAGGTTCCCGATGCGGTCTTCTATCCCCGGCTCACCTACGACCGGGCCCTGGCGGAAAACCTTCAGGTCATGGATGCCACGGCCATCGTACTTTGCCGGGACAATGACATGCCCCTGCGAATCATGAACATTAACGATCCTGGAGCTCTGATGCGCCTGATGCAGGGCGAGGAGATAGGATCCCTGGTTGAGAAAGGCGAAGCACTATGATCAACGATATCAAAAACGATGCGTCGACCCGCATGGGTAAAAGCGTGGAATCCCTGGTCCATGAACTCGCCAAGGTGCGCACCGGTCGCGCCCATCCGAGCCTGCTCGATCACATCCGTGTCGACTACTATGGATCCGAGGTGCCGATCAGCCAGGTTGCCAACATTAATGTGGAGGATGCCCGCACCCTGACCGTGGTGCCCTGGGAGAAACCCATGGTGTCGGTGGTGGAGAAGGCCATCATGACCTCCGACCTGGGGCTCAATCCGATGAGCGCGGGTAGTGTGCTGCGGGTGCCCATGCCGCCTCTGACCGAGGAACGCCGTCGCGATCTGATCCGGGTGGTGCGTCATGAGGCCGAGAATGCCAAAGTCGCGATCCGCAACATCCGACGCGACGCCAACCATGACCTCAAGGACATGGTTAAGGAAAAGATGATTTCCGAAGACGATGAGCGTCGCGGTCAGGAGATCATTCAGAATCTGACCGACAAGCACATCAAGCAGATCGATGAGCTGTTGGAGGAGAAAGAGAAGGATCTGCTCGAGATTTGAGTCGCTCACATCTCTACGGGATTTGAGGGAGTAATGGTTAGCGACACCACAGACATACCGAATTTGGGTGAAGGACGTGCGCCCGGACACATCGCCATCATCATGGATGGGAACGGACGTTGGGCGAAGAAACGGGGACTGCCCCGTTATGCCGGACATCCCGCGGGTGTCGAGGCGGTGCGTCGCATCGTCGAGGCTTGTGTGGTCTGGAAGATCCCCGTCCTGACCCTGTTCGCGTTCAGTAGCGAGAACTGGCAGCGGCCGCGCAAGGAAGTCAGTCTGATCATGGATCTGTTCGTGCGTTCCCTCAGAAAAGAGGTGCGCCGGCTCGACCGCAACGGGGTGCGGCTACGGGTGATTGGAGACCGCAGCGCCTTTTCCCGCAAACTCCAGGACCAGATTGCGGACGCGGAAGCCCAGACCCGCGACAACACCGGCCTGCTGCTGCAGGTGGCGGCCAACTACGGGGGGCGCTGGGACATCACCCAGGCGGCGCGCCAGTTGGCGGACGCGGTCAAGACGGGTGAGTTGCAACCGGAGACGATTGACGAGCAGGCGCTCGCAAATCGTCTCTCCTTCAGTGATATTCAGGAACCCGATCTATTTATCCGCACCGGTGGTGAGAAGCGCATCAGCAATTTCCTGCTCTGGCAATGCGCCTACACCGAACTCTATTTTACCGATACGCTCTGGCCGGACTTTGGCCAAATGGATCTGCGCCTTGCCATCGAGGATTTTGCGGGACGCCAGCGTCGCTTCGGTCGCACCGGGGAACAGGTCCAGGGACAGACCGCGGAAGCCTCTTGAGTCTGCCATGCTGAAACAGCGCGTCATCACCGCCCTGATTCTGGCCCCCCTGGTAATGACGGCGGTGCTGATGCTGCCAACGCTCTATGTGGCCGTCTTTCTGGCTTTGGTGGTTGCGGTGGGCAGTCGCGAGTGGGCCCGCTTGAGCGGCATCCAGGCGCCCAGCCTGCAGCTGCTCTATGCCTTGCTGATGGTGGTGGCGATGCTGGTCAGTTACCTGTCCATCCCTGAATCCTGGATTCCCTGGGTACTGGGGCTTTCCGTCCTCTGGTGGTGTACCGCGCTGTTCCGTCTGGCCCGATACCGATCGGAACCGGCTTCGGACCATTTTGCGTCGATCCAGGCGCTGGAAGGCTTCCTGGTCCTGCTGCCGGCCTGGATCGCCCTGGTGACGCTGCATCGGGTTCCTCACTTCGGTCCCGGGCTGCTGCTGTTCGTCCTGATCCTGATCTGGAGCGCCGATGTCGGGGCCTATTTCGCGGGACACCGCTGGGGACAGCACAAACTGGCCCCCCAGGTGAGCCCGGGTAAGACTCGCGAGGGTGTTTACGGGGCCATGGCCAGCGCCCTGCTGTGTGGATTGTTCCTGGTATGGTGGCTCGATATCAGTCTTGCCTCCGCGCCGCTGATCCTGTTGCTCTGCCTGATCACCATGATGCTCTCAGTGGTGGGGGATCTGTTCGAAAGCCTGCTCAAACGTCAGCGGGGGATGAAGGACAGCGGCACCCTATTGCCTGGACATGGGGGCATGCTCGATCGGATCGACAGCCTGACCGCGGCCGCGCCGGTGTTCGTGTTCGGTCTGAGCCTGCTGGGGAAAGTGTCATGAGAGGGTTGACCGTACTGGGTTCGACCGGTTCCATCGGGGTCAGCACCCTGGATGTGGTGGCCCGTCATCCGGACAAATACCGCGTCGTGGCGCTCACCGCCCATCGAGATGTGTCCGGTATGGCGGACCAGTGTGAACGTTTCCGGCCCAAGATCGCGGTGATGGCGGACCGTCAGGCGGCCGACCGGCTCGCGGAATTGCTGAGTCAGCGCGGTGTGCTGACCGAGGTGCTCGAAGGGCAGCGGGGGCTGGAGATCGCGGCCGCGATGCCGGAGGTCGATCTGGTGATGGCCGCCATCGTTGGAGCGGCCGGCCTGATTCCGACCTTGGCGGCGGTGCGCGCGGGTAAGCAGGTGCTGCTCGCCAACAAGGAGGCCCTGGTGGTCGCC